>NZ_CAKASI010000016.1:0-1163 GCF_916855635.1 Acidovorax sp. Leaf73 | reverse complement strand
GAGACGATGATCTTGGCGGCCGTGAGTTCGGGGCGGTCGCTCTTGGCGATTTCGCTGCCCATGAAGCTGCTCTTGCCAGCGTCTGCGGTGGCTGCGGCGGTTTCAACGGCTGCGGAACCGCCCGTGGCGGCTGCGGCGTCAAAGCCCGTGGCGCGCACGGTGATGACCTTGACGCTGTCGGCGCTTTGCACGGTGGCAATGGCGTTGCCTGCGTAGATGGGGCGCTCGAAGGTGCCGGCTGAAATCACCTTGGTGATGTCGCTGACCTGCGCCACGTCCAGCTTGGCGGCCACGCGGGGGGCCACGTTGCGGCCGCTGGCGGTGGCGGGGAACAGGATGTGGCTGTAGTTGCCTGCGATGGCGAGCACTTGCGCGGCCACGTTCTCGGCCAGGCCGTGTTCCAGGCCAGGGGCGTCGGCGTGGATGACCTTGGCGACACCGGCGATCTGGGCGGCTGCGGCGGCGGCTGCACCGGCGTTGTGGCCGGCCACCAGCACGTGCACATCGCCGCCGCAGGCCACAGCGGCCGTCACGGTGTTCAGCGTGGCGCCCTTGATGGACGCGTTGTTGTGTTCAGCAATAACGAGTACCGACATTTAGATCACCTTCGCTTCGTTCTTGAGTTTCTCGACCAGAGCGGCCACGTCGGCCACCTTGATGCCAGCACCGCGCTTGGCGGGCTCGGTCACCTTGAGGGTCTTCAGGCGCGGAGCCACGTCCACGCCGAGGTCTTCGGGCTTGACGGTATCGAGCTGCTTTTTCTTGGCCTTCATGATGTTGGGCAAGGTGACGTAGCGGGGCTCGTTCAGGCGCAGGTCGGTGGTGATGACCGCTGGCAGCGACAGCTGCAGGGTTTCCAGGCCGCCGTCCACTTCACGCGTCACGCTGACCTTGTCGGCCGACAGTTCAACCTTGTTGGCGAACGTGGCCTGGGGCAGGTCGGCCAGGGCCGCGAGCATCTGGCCGGTCTGGTTGGCGTCGTCGTCGATGGCTTGTTTGCCCAGGATGATGAGACCGGGCTGCTCTTTGTCCACCAGGGCCTTGAGGATCTTGGCAACGGCCAGGGGCTGCAGCTCGACGTCGGTTTCCACCAGGATGGCGCGGTCTGCACCGATGGCCATGGCAGTGCGCAGGGTTTCCTGGCACTGGGCCACGCCGCAGGA
>NZ_CAKASI010000015.1:0-1295 GCF_916855635.1 Acidovorax sp. Leaf73 | reverse complement strand
GACATCACAGACCGCAAGCGCGCAGAACAAGAAATCGAGCGCCTGGCCTTCTTCGACGCCCTCACAGGCCTGCCCAACCGCCGCCTGCTGCTGGACCGCCTGCAGCGCTCCATCGCCGCCTGCCAGCGCACCAAGAACCTCGGCGCCCTGCTGTTCATCGACCTCGATAACTTCAAAGACCTCAACGACACCCTGGGCCACGACATGGGCGACCAGCTCCTGTCCCAGGTCGCCACCCGCCTGGTGGGCAGCGTGCGCGAAGCCGACACCGTGGCCCGCTTTGGCGGCGACGAATTCGTCGTCATGCTCGAAGCCCTGGCCCCCGACCTGCAAGACGCCGCCACCCAGGCAGAAACCGTGGCCGAGAAACTCCTGGCCAGCCTGAACCAGCCCTTCGAACTCGACGGCGCTCAGCACTACAGCACCCCCAGCATCGGCATCACCCTCTTTGGCGACGAACGCCTCACGGTGGACGAACTCCTCAAACGCGCCGACCTGGCCATGTACCAGGCCAAGGCCGCAGGGCGCAACACCCAGCGCTTCTTCGACCCCGACATGCAAGCGGCCGTCAACGCCCGCTCCAACCTGGAAGCCGACCTGCGCCAGGGCCTGGCCCGGGGCGAACTGCTGGTGCACTACCAGCCCGTCGTGGACCACCAATCCCAGCTCATGGGCGCAGAAGCCCTGGTGCGCTGGCGCCACCCCCAGCGCGGAATGATCAGCCCCGGCGACTTCATCCCCCTGGCCGAACAGACCGGCCTGATCCTCCCTTTAGGCCAATACGTGCTGCAAACCGCCTGCGAACAACTGCAGCGCTGGGGCCAGCACGAAGCCACCGCCCACCTGTCCATCTCGGTCAACGTCAGCGCCCGGCAGTTCAGGCAACCGGGCTTCGTGGCCGAAGTGCTGCAGACCCTCAAGAACCACCACGCAGACCCCCGCAAACTCAAGCTCGAACTCACCGAAAGCCTGCTGCTGGGAGACATCGAAGACACCATCGCACGCATGGTGCAGCTCAAGAGCGAAGGCGTGGGCTTTGCGCTGGATGACTTTGGCACCGGCTACTCATCGCTCTCCTACCTCAAGCGACTGCCCCTGGACCAGGTCAAGATCGACCAGAGCTTTGTGCGGGACGTGCTGACGGACCCCAACGACGCGGCGATTGTGCGGACCATCCTGGCGCTGGCCAAGAGCCTGGACCTGGAGGTGGTGGCCGAGGGGGTGGAGACGACGGGGCAGCTGAGTTTCCTGAGGCTGCATGGGTGTGAGGGGTTTCAGGGGTATCTGTTTGGGCG
>NZ_CAKASI010000014.1:0-1339 GCF_916855635.1 Acidovorax sp. Leaf73 | reverse complement strand
TGACCCGTCCTGAATGAGGTTGACACCTTTCTGTTCATCAGGAAGGAAAGTCAAGTGGATCAATGGGTTAAGAGAACGCAGAAGGACTACACACTGGCCTTTAAGCTGGCGGTGGTGGATCAGGTAGAAAGAGGCGAGCTGACGTACGGGCAAGCCCAGGAGCGCTATGGCATCCAGGGTGCCTCGACCGTGCTGGTCTGGCTGCGCAAGCATGGCCGCCAGGACTGGAAGGCCGCATCATCGGGCTTCAAAGGACCCACACCCATGCAAGAGCCATCCAAGCCGCTGACACCCGAGCAGCGCATCAAGGAGCTGGAGGTGCAACTGAAGCAGGCGCAGGAGAAAGCGCAGTTCTTTGAGGCGGTGATCCATGTGCTCAAGCGCGAACATGGGGTAACCATCACAAAAAAGCCTGCTGGCAAGTCCTCCAAGAAAAGCTCGTCCAAGGGCTGAGCGTTGTGAGGGCTTGCCAGTACATGGGCATCAGTCGGCAGGCGCACTACAAGGCCCTGGCCTGCCAACGGCTGCGCGATGAACAACAGGCCAGCGTAGTGGCTATGGTCGATGAGAAGCGGCGACACCAGCCGCGCATCGGCACACGCAAGCTGCACTTCATTCTGAAGGAGCCGCTGCAGCACGCGGGCATCAAGCTCGGCCGCGATGCCTTGTTCGACATCCTGCGTCATGAACGGATGCTGGTCTTGCCCAAGCGGGCGTACCACAAGACCACCAACAGCCACCATCGCTTCCGGCGCCATCCCAACCTACTTAAAGACACAGCAGCCAAGGTGGTACCTAGCGGCTGCGAACAGCTGTGGGTGGCAGACATTACCTACCTGCCCACCAAAGAAAAACCGGCTTACCTGAGCCTGGTAACGGATGCCTATTCCCGCAAGATCGTGGGCTGGCATGTACATGAAGGGCTGGAGACTGCTCAGGTCAGCCAGGCGCTGAAAATGGCTCTGCGCAACAGGCAGACCAGCCAGAAGCTGGTGCACCACTCTGATCGGGGCATCCAATACTGTTCGGCGGAGTACCAACGCATCCATGACCGCCATGAGATCACCTGCTCGATGACCGATGGCTACGACTGCTACCAGAATGCCTTGGCAGAACGGGTTAACGGCATCCTGAAGATGGAATTCCTGCTGCACCGCCCGGCAAACCTTGAGCAGGCCAAGACCATGGAGAGCGAGTCAGTGCGTCTATACAACGAGCAGCGGCCCCACCTGTCCCTAGAATACAAAACGCCCGATGCGATGCACCGGGCGTCTCTTGCAAGCCAATTGCGGCTGGGATTCAATCCCGCATAGGTGTCAACCTATTCCAGGACGGGTCA
>NZ_CAKASI010000013.1:0-1576 GCF_916855635.1 Acidovorax sp. Leaf73 | reverse complement strand
GTCGAGCGGCTGGCCCGGGTCAGCAGCACCTGCCTGGTGGCCGCCGCGCGCAACCGTTACTCCGTGCCGTGCGAGTGGGCCGGCCACATCGTCAGCACCCGCGTCTATCCCGAACGAATCGATGTGGCGGCCGCAGATGCCGTCGTAGCCAGCCATGCCCGGCTGCCGGGCAGCGGCCAGACCAGCTACGACTGGCAGCACTACATCGACCTGGTGCAGCGCAAACCGGGCGCATTGCGCAATGGCACGCCGTTCCTGGACCTTCCGGCGCCGTTGCTGCGTTTGCGCCAGTCGCTGCTCAGGCATCCTGGAGGAGACCGGGTCATGGCACAGGTGCTGGCCGTGGTGCCGCAGGCCGGGCTGGAAGCGGTGCTGGTGGCCATCGAGCTGGTACTCGAAGGCAGGGCCCCCAGTGGCAGCATCAGCGTGGAGCACGTGCGCAACGTGCTGGCCCGCTTGAACAACCCTGCCACGCCGGCACAGGCGCAGACGTCCTTGCAACTCACCCAGGCGCCCAAGGCCGACACCGCGCGTTATGACCGGCTGCGCCCCACCCACCAGGATCATCTAGACGGGCAGGAGGTGGGCCATGCGTGAGACCTCCATCGATGTACAGGCCCAACTGAAGGCGCTGCGGCTCAACGGCATGGCCACGGCCTGGGCCGATCTGACGGAGCAAGGCGGCGATACGACCCTGGCCGCATCACGCTGGCTGGTGGAGCACCTGCTGCAGGCTGAAGATGCTGATCGGGCGATGCGTTCCATCGCCCACCAGATGAAGGCGGCACGCTTCCCGATGCACCGCGACCTGGCTGGGTTCGACTTCACCGTCGCGCCGGTCGACCGCGCGTTGATCCAGAAACTGGCGGACCTCTCGTTCACGCAGGATGCGCAGAACGTGGTGCTAGTCGGCGGCCCAGGCACCGGCAAAACCCACCTGGCCACGGCGCTGGGAATTGCTGGGCTCACCCGGCACGCCAAGCGAGTGCGGTTCTACTCCACGGTCGATCTGGTCAATGCCCTGGAGCATGAGAAGAGCCAGGGCCGTGCCGGACGCATCGCCATGAGTCTGGTGCGCATGGACCTGGTCGTGCTCGACGAGTTGGGCTACCTGCCCTTCAGCCAGGCCGGTGGCGCCTTGTTGTTCCACCTGCTGTCCAAGCTGTACGAGCACACCAGCGTGATGATCACCACCAACCTGACGTTTGCGGAGTGGTCCACGGTGTTCGGCGATGCCAAGATGACCACTGCGTTGCTGGATCGCTTGACCCATCACTGCCACATCATCGAGACGGGCAACGAGTCCTACCGCTTCCGCCACAGCACGCACGAAGCCAAGGGGCGCATCAAGACCCGTGAGCAGACCAGGAAGGCAGCAGCGGCCCAGGTTAGCGAGACCGCGGAGGAAGGGGCCTCGCCTGACGGCTCGGCAATACCAACCACGAGTTCAAAAAAAGGAGGACCTACCGAAGCATCCACCCTATAGTTATCCACAGTTGGCTTCAAATGGAACCAGCTCTAGCCCCTGGTCAATGTTCGACTGGCACTGCTGATCACGTTTGCACTGGCACTAACA
>NZ_CAKASI010000012.1:2500-5778 GCF_916855635.1 Acidovorax sp. Leaf73 | reverse complement strand
ACTATCATCGGCGCAAAGTCGTTTCACTGTCCTGTTCGGGATGGGAAGGAGTGGTACCAACTTGCTATGGTCATCAGGCATAACTTGGTGCTGGGCTGTTCGAGGAACAGCTCGGCGAATTCATAGAGTTTGGAATCAGATTTTTGTGTCTTTTGACTGCGTCAACTTGGCATAACAATCTTTGAGCTTTTCACACATTCCTTGCGGTTTGCATATTGGCTATCAAAGTTATAGGGTCAAGCCGCACGAGCAATTAGTATCAGTTAGCTTAACGCATTACTGCGCTTCCACACCTGACCTATCAACGTCCTGGTCTTGAACGACTCTTTAGGGGGCTCAAGGCCCCGGCAGATCTCATCTTGAAACGAGTTTCCCGCTTAGATGCTTTCAGCGGTTATCTCTTCCACACTTAGCTACTCGGCAATGCCACTGGCGTGACAACCGATACACCAGAGGTGTGTCCACTCCGGTCCTCTCGTACTAGGAGCAGGCTTCCTCAAATCTGCAGCGCCCACGGAAGATAGGGACCAAACTGTCTCACGACGTTTTAAACCCAGCTCACGTACCTCTTTAAATGGCGAACAGCCATACCCTTGGGACCGGCTACAGCCCCAGGATGAGATGAGCCGACATCGAGGTGCCAAACACCGCCGTCGATATGAACTCTTGGGCGGTATCAGCCTGTTATCCCCAGAGTACCTTTTATCCGTTGAGCGATGGCCCTTCCATACAGAACCACCGGATCACTATGTCCTGCTTTCGCATCTGCTCGACTTGTCAGTCTCGCAGTTAAGCACGCTTATGCCATTGCACTATCGTCACGATGTCCGACCGTAACTAGCGTACCTTCGAACTCCTCCGTTACGCTTTGGGAGGAGACCGCCCCAGTCAAACTGCCTACCATGCACTGTCCCCGATCCAGATAATGGACCTAGGTTAGAACCTCAAACACACCAGGGTGGTATTTCAACGTTGGCTCCATGACATCTAGCGACATCACTTCAAAGCCTCCCACCTATCCTACACAGATCTGTTCAAAGTCCAATACAAAGCTACAGTAAAGGTTCATGGGGTCTTTCCGTCTTTCCGCGGGGAGATTGCATCATCACAAACATTTCAACTTCGCTGAGTCTCAGGAGGAGACAGTGTGGCCATCGTTACGCCATTCGTGCAGGTCGGAACTTACCCGACAAGGAATTTCGCTACCTTAGGACCGTTATAGTTACGGCCGCCGTTTACTGGGACTTCAATCAAGAGCTTGCACCCCATCATTTAATCTTCCAGCACCGGGCAGGCGTCACACCCTATACGTCCACTTTCGTGTTTGCAGAGTGCTGTGTTTTTATTAAACAGTCGCAGCCACCGATTTTTTGCAACCCCGTTGGGCTCGCCTTGTACAGGTTCACCTACTTGGGGCATACCTTCTCCCGAAGTTACGGTATCAATTTGCCGAGTTCCTTCTCCTGAGTTCTCTCAAGCGCCTTAGAATACTCATCTCGCGCACCAGTGTCGGTTTGCGGTACGGTCGTCAATAGCTGAAGCTTAGTGGCTTTTCCTGGAAGCAGGGTATCACTCACTTCGTCTGCAAGCAGACTCGTTATCACCCCTCATCTAAGCCCGGCGGATTTGCCTACCAGGCACGACTACAGGCTTGAACCAACATATCCAACAGTTGGCTGAGCTAACCTTCTCCGTCCCCACATCGCACTATTGATCGGTACAGGAATATTGACCTGTTTCCCATCAGCTACGCATCTCTGCCTCGCCTTAGGGGCCGACTCACTCTACGCCGATGAACGTTGCGTAGAAAACCTTGCGCTTACGGCGAGGGGGCTTTTCACCCCCTTTAACGCTACTCATGTCAGCATTCGCACTTCTGATACCTCCAGCATCCGTTACCAGACACCTTCACAGGCCTACAGAACGCTCTCCTACCACGTGCAATAAATTGCACATCCGCAGCTTCGGTAACTGGCTTAGCCCCGTTACATCTTCCGCGCAGGACGACTCGATCAGTGAGCTATTACGCTTTCTTTAAATGATGGCTGCTTCTAAGCCAACATCCTGACTGTTTTAGCCTTCCCACTTCGTTTCCCACTTAGCCAATTTTAGGGACCTTAGCTGGCGGTCTGGGTTGTTTCCCTCTTGAGTCCGGACGTTAGCACCCGGTGCTCTGTCTCCCAAGCTGTACTCGTCGGTATTCGGAGTTTGCATAGGTTTGGTAAGTCGCCATGACCCCCTAGCCTAAACAGTGCTCTACCCCCGACGGTAATACTTGAGGCACTACCTAAATAGTTTTCGGAGAGAACCAGCTATTTCCAAGTTTGTTTAGCCTTTCACCCCTATCCACAGCTCATCCGCTAGTTTTGCAACACTAGTCGGTTCGGACCTCCAGTACCTGTTACGGCACCTTCATCCTGGCCATGGATAGATCACTTGGTTTCGGGTCTACACCCAGCGACTGATTCGCCCTATTCGGACTCGATTTCTCTACGGCTTCCCTATTCGGTTAACCTTGCCACTGAATGTAAGTCGCTGACCCATTATACAAAAGGTACGCAGTCACCCTTGCGGGCTCCTACTTTTTGTAAGCATGCGGTTTCAGGATCTATTTCACTCCCCTCCCGGGGTTCTTTTCGCCTTTCCCTCACGGTACTGGTTCACTATCGGTCGATTACGAGTATTTAGCCTTGGAGGATGGTCCCCCCATATTCAGACAGGATTTCTCGTGTCCCGCCCTACTTTTCTCTAGCTTAGTACCACACGTCTGTTTTCGCATACAGGGCTATCACCTGCTATGGCCGGACTTTCCATTCCGTTTTGCTAACAGTCGTGCTATCACTAGAAGGCTCTTCCGATTTCGCTCGCCACTACTTTCGGAATCTCGGTTGATGTCTTTTCCTCGAGCTACTGAGATGTTTCAGTTCACCCGGTTCGCCTCGCATACCTATGTATTCAGTATGCGATACCTCTTGCGAGGTGGGTTTCCCCATTCAGAAATCTCCGGATCAAAGCTTATTTGCCAGCTCCCCGAAGCTTATCGCAGGCTATCACGTCTTTCGTCGCCTGTAATCGCCAAGGCATCCACCACATGCTCTTAGTCACTTGACCCTATAACTTTGACGTTTCTTTCGAAACATCGCCATCTAATCTTTCAAGGACTTGCCAGGTCTTTCACCTGACGCGTTATGCCGTAAACAACTTCAACTCTTTCGAGTTGTCATCGTATTACTTAAGAATTTCAAACTAGGTTTGAATATTCGTTTTGACGCAATCAA
>NZ_CAKASI010000011.1:0-23414 GCF_916855635.1 Acidovorax sp. Leaf73 | reverse complement strand
CTACCTGATCCACCACCGCCAGCTTAAAGGCCAGTGTGTAGTCCTTCTGCGTTCTCTTAACCCATTGATCCACTTGACTTTCCTTCCTGATGAACAGAAAGGTGTCAACCTCATTCAGGACGGGTCACCACCAAAAAGAAAAGGCCCGGGAAGGGCCTTTTCTTTTTGGTGGGGGCTGACGGAGGCGTCAGGCCGTCAGCCGCTCCAGCGCTTCACGGTACTTGGCGGCGGTCTTTTCGATCACTTCGCGCGGCAGGCGGGGCGCGGGCGCGGTCTTGTCCCAGGGCTTGCCGTTCACCTGGGCTTGCTCCAGCCAGTCGCGCACAAATTGTTTGTCGTAGCTCGGTGGGTTCTGGCCAGCGGCCAGGGCGGCCTCGTAGCCTTCCACGGGCCAGTAGCGCGAGCTGTCGGGCGTGAGCACTTCGTCCATCAGCACCAGCGTGCCATCGGGCGCCAGGCCAAACTCGAATTTCGTGTCGGCAATGATCATGCCTTTGGCGAGCGCGATGTCGGCAGCAGCCTTGTAGATCGCAATGCTCAGGTCGCGGATGCGGGTGGCCAGGTCCAGGCCAATCATCTCCACCGTGCGCTCGAACGTGATGTTTTCATCGTGCTCGCCCGCAGCGGCCTTGGCGGCCGGGGTGTAGATGGGCTCGGGCAGCTTGGCGGCATTGGTCAGCCCTTCCGGCAGGGGTACCCCGCACACCGCGCGTGATTCCTGGTATTCCTTCCAGCCGCTGCCGGCCAGGTAGCCGCGCACCACGGCTTCGACTGGAATGGGCTGCAGCCGCTGCACCAGCATGGACCGGCCACGGATCTGCGGGGCTTCTTCCGGAGACACCACACTTTCCGGCGCGTCGCCCGTCAGGTGGTTGGGGCAGATATCCCCGAGCTTGTCGAACCAGAACAGCGCCATCTGCGTGAGCAGCTCGCCCTTGCCCGGAATGGGCTCGCCCATGATCACGTCAAAGGCCGACAGGCGGTCGCTGGCCACCATCAGGATGCGGTCGTCGCCCACGGCGTAGTTGTCGCGCACCTTGCCGCGTGCCAGCAGGGGCAGCGATGTCAGGGCGGAGGTGTGCAGGGCGTTGGAGCTGGGCTGGGTCATGGTGTCGGTGTGGGCGATCGATGTGCGCTGCAGGCAGGCCGCAAAACGGGGAGTGAAGCGCGGGAGCTGGTGAAGTCTTCAAGTGCGTGCGCGCAACCTTTGGATTTTACGCGCGGGTCTGACGCGTGTCTGCGGCAAGGGCTCGGTGGGGGCTTGGCAGGGGCATGTACCGGCGTGCATGAGGGCGCTAGTGCGGACCTGCGCGCTCGGTGAGCTTGCGGCACACTGTGTGGCCCTGAATCTGACAGCGCCACCTTTGGCCGCGCCCCCTGTGCCCTCCACCTCTGCGCTCACTCCCCGCCGCGAACTTTGGCTGCTGCTCACCCTGGCGGGCATTCAGTTCACCCACATCCTTGACTTCATGATCATGATGCCGCTGGGGCCCCGGTTCACGCAGCTGTTTTCCATCAGCGACGCGCAGTTCGGGCTGCTGGTGTCGGCCTACACGCTTTCGGCTGGGGCTTCGGGGTTGCTGGCCTCCACCTACATCGACCGGTTCGGGCGCAAGCGGCTGCTGCTGGTTCTCTACGTCCTGTTTGGGCTGGCCACACTGGCCTGTGGCGTGGCGCCCACCTACGGCACGCTCATGGTGGCGCGCGTTTTGGCGGGGGCATTCGGGGGTGTCTTGTCGGCCCTGTCGCAAACCATCGTGGCTGACGTGATCCCGTTCGAGCGGCGCGGCCGTGCGATGGGCATCGTGATGACCTCATTCTCGGTATCGACCGTGGCCGGTGTTCCGCTGGGGCTGATCCTTGCCGAGGTGGGCGGCTGGAACATGCCGTTCATTGCGATTGCCGCGATGGTGGGGCTGCTGGCCGTGCTGGCGGCGCGCACCATGCCGGCGATGACGGCCCATGTGCAGGCGGCCAGCGGACGAACGGCGCTGGGCGGCATCGGACAAGTGCTTGTCGACCCGAACCATCGCTGGGCGTTCCTGTTCTCCGCGTTGCTCATGTTTACAGGTTTTACGGTGATTCCCTACATCACCATCTACATGCAGACCAATGCTGGTGTGCGGGCCGACCAGATTCCGGTGGCCTACCTGTGTGGAGGTGTCGCGACCCTGTTCACCGCGCGCCTGTTTGGCCGGTTGACGGACCTGCGCGGCAAGGTGCGAACCTTTCGCTGGCTGGCCCTGGCTGCGGCGCCCTGCCTGTTGGGCATCACGCTGGTGCAGGGGCTGCCGCTGTGGGGCGTTCTGGCGGTGTCCACCCTGATGTTTGCCTTTGTGAGCGGCCGGATGATTCCGGGCATGGCCATCGTGGCCTCTGCGGCGCAGGCACCGCTGCGCGGTACCTTCATGACCTTGAACGCATCGGTGCAGTCTGCGGCCATGGGGGCGGCGTCTTTGGTGGGCGGGATGCTGATCAGCCGCGACGCGCAGGGACTGGTGCAGAACTACTGGATGGCGGCGCTGGTGGGTATTGCCGCGAGCCTGCTGTCGATGGTGGTGGCAGGGCGGTTGACGCTGCACGGTGCAGCGCCTTCGGCACGCTGAGCAACCGCCGACTGGCGGGGCGTGTGCTCCCTGGCAACTCAGCCATTGTGCGCGCTTTTTGGAGGCTTGGCACCTTGGCGGGCATAACCCAGCGGGTCGGGGCGGAATGGGATTGCTTTTCAGGAAGGGCGGGGGCATAGTGACTTCACGTCAACGGGATGCATCCAAGTTCGCCGGGCCGCTCCTCTGATCCAGGGCGGCGCTTCTTCCACAGAGAGTGTTACAGGAGACTTATTTATGAACCTGACGATCAGCGGTCACCACCTCGAAGTTACCCCAGCCTTGCGCAACTACGTCACCACCAAGCTGGACCGGATCACCCGCCATTTTGACCAAGTTGTCGACGTCAAGGTACTGCTGACGGTAGAGAAGCAAAAGGAGAAGGAAAAGCGGCAGCGAGCGGAATGCAATATCCATGTGAAGGGCAACGACCTGTTTGCCGAAAGCTCCCACGCCGACCTGTATGCTGCCGTGGACGAACTGGTCGACAAGATGGACCGTCAGGTGGTGCGCCACAAGGATCGCCTGCAGGACCACCACCACGAAGCCGCCAAGCGCGAACTGCACGCTTGATGCGCCAGCCCTGAGCCTGGCACAGCAGCCGCCCCTTTTGGGCGGTTTTTTTGTTGCCCACAGCTCCGCGCTCAGGGTTTTCGCCAATATGTGCATAATTGTTACCCTTGACCATGAACCGACTCGCCTCCATCCTGCCCTCCGCTCAAGTGCTTGTGAGCGTTGACGCCACCAGCAAGAAGCGTGCTTTTGAAGAAGCGGGTCTGCTGTTCGAGAGCCAGCACGGTCTCTCGCGCGCGTTGATCACCGACAGCCTCTTTGCGCGTGAACGCCTGGGCTCCACCGGTCTGGGCCATGGCGTGGCCATTCCCCACGGGCGCATCAAGGGCCTCAAGGCACCGATGGCTGCTGTGTTCCAGCTGTTGAACCCCATCGGGTTCGATGCGCCAGACGAATTGCCCGTGGGCCTGCTGATTTTTCTGCTGGTGCCTGAAGCAGCCACCCAGAAGCACCTCGAAATCCTCTCCGAGATTGCCGAACTGCTCAGCGATTCGGCCCTGCGTGAAAGGCTCAAGGCCTGCACCGATGCTGCCGAACTGCACGGCATGATTGCCGGCTGGCAGTCCACGCAAACGGCTTGAGCCTGTCTGGCGCTGCGCACTTTCGCTGATTCGCCGTGAAGCCCAATGTTGTCAGCGCCGATGTTCTGTTTGAGGAATTTCGCGGCCCCCTGAAGTGGGAGTGGGTGGCCGGGCTGGGCGCTTCCGAGCGGCGCTTTGACGAAGTGGCCGTGCGGTCCGCGCGCTCCGGGGCCGATCTGGTCGGCTACCTCAATTACATCCATCCCTACCGCGTCCAGATCCTGGGCGAGCGCGAGATTGCCTATCTGAGCAGTGCGTCTCCCGACGATTGCAAGCGTCGCATTGCCCGCATCGTGACGCTGGAGCCGCCCGTGCTGGTGCTGGCCGACGACCAGACCGCCCCCGATGCACTGGTTTCGATGTGCGAGCGCGCGCAGATCCCGATGTTCTCCACGCACGAGTCCTCGGCGTTTGTGATCGACGTGCTGCGTGCCTACCTGTCCAAGCACTTTGCCGACCGCACCACCATGCACGGCGTGTTCATGGACATTCTCGGCCTGGGGGTGCTGATCACCGGCGAATCTGGCCTGGGGAAAAGCGAGCTGGGCCTGGAGCTGATTTCGCGCGGCAACGGCCTGGTGGCCGACGACGCGGTGGATCTTTACCGCATCAACCAGACCACCATCGAGGGCAAGTGCCCTGATCTGCTGCAGAACCTGCTGGAAGTGCGCGGTATCGGTCTGCTCGATATCCGAGCCATCTTTGGCGAGACGGCTGTGCGCCGCAAGATGCGCCTCAAACTCATCGTGCACCTTGTGCGCAAGGAGACCCTGGAGCGCGACTACGAGCGCCTGCCCTATGAGCCACTCACGCAAGACGTGCTGGGCGTGCCTGTGCTCAAGGTCGTGATTCAGGTGGTGGCCGGCCGCAACATCGCTGTACTGGTCGAAGCCGCCGTGCGCAACACCATCCTGCAACTGCGCGGCATTGATACCTACCAGGAATTTGTGGAGCGCCATCGCCGCGCCATGGAGCGCGATACAGGCGGCTAGTATGCTGCGTATTTGATAGCTGCCGGCGCTTGACAGGCAGGCGCTACAGCCAATTTAGGTTCAGATGCTGCGAAACTGGCGCGCGCCAATACCAGTGCACCCGTGGAACCGGCTTCGCCGGGCCACTGGGTGCGTCCCCCTCGGGGGAAGGCGCCGAAGGCGACTCAGGGGGGCTTACTTGCTAGCGCAAGCTGCGCACTGGCCATACAGGGCCATGGTGTGGTCCTGTACCAGCCAGCCCTTGGCCTTGGCCACGGCCTGCTGGCGTTTTTCAATCTCGGGGTCGTAGAACTCCTCCACCTTGCCGCACGACGTGCAGATGAAGTGGTCGTGGTGCTGCCCTTCGTTGAGTTCGTACACCGCCTTGCCGCTCTCGAAATTGCTGCGGATCAGGATGCTGGCCTGCTCGAACTGCGTGAGCACGCGGTAGACCGTGGCCAGGCCAATGTCCGAACGCTCTTCCAGGAGCACGCGGAACACATCTTCGGCCGTCATGTGGCGTTGCTCGCCTTTCTGGAAGATCTCCAGAATCTTCAGGCGGGGCAGCGTGGCCTTGAGTCCCGTGCTTTTGAGTTCGTCGATGTTAGTCATGGCATGGTCTTTCGGGATGCGGGCCTCGGCCTCAAGGTCAGAAGGCCTGCCGCTACAATGGGGCGATCATATCCTCAGCCCTTTTACCCATGCCCGTCAAAGCCCGTTGCAGCGCCCGCCTGGGCCTGGTCCTTTTGGTCGGTGCCAGCGTGGCCGCCCTGGCCGGTTGCAGTAGCCTGGATGGTGCCAGTACCCGCATTGCCAGCATTGTCACTCCCTACAAAATCGATGTGGTGCAGGGCAATTTTGTGTCGCGCGAGCAGGTCGAGGCGCTCCAGCCCGGCATGAGCCGCCAGCAGGTGCGTGAAATCCTCGGTACGCCGCTGGTCACCAGCCTGTTCCATGCAGACCGCTGGGAATACGTGTTCACGCTCAAGCGCCCTGGTGAAGAAGCCCAGACCCGCAAGCTGACCGTGTATTTCAAGGGCGATGGGCTGGATCGCTCCGAAGGCGATCCCATGCCCACAGAGACCGAGTTCGTGGCCACACTGGGCTCGCGTGGCTCCAAAAGCAAGGTGCCCGTGCTGGAGGCCACACCGGAGCAACTGGCCCGCTACCCTGCGTCGCAACGGCCATCTGCCTCCCCGACAGCGCCCCCGCTGGAGCCTGCTTCTGTCAGTTACCCGCCGCTGGAAGCGCCAGCACGCTGATTTTCGCGATCTGGCCGGTGGGGCAACGGGTAGATCGATGCCCGCCTCACTTCAAAGCCAACGACAACGTACAGGACACTCATGACAGGGACCCCTTCGCCTGCCCCCGCATCCACGCCCTCGCGCCCCCTCCGTGTTGCCGTTGCCGGTGCATCCGGTCGCATGGGCCGCATGCTGATCGAGGCCCTTCGCGCCAGTGACGACTGTGTGCTGGCAGGCGCGCTGGACGTGCCGTCCAGCCCCGGCATCGGTTCGGATGCCACCGCGTTTCTGGGCCATGCCAGCGGTGTTGCCATCACGGCCGACATTGCTGCGGGCCTGAAAAACGCCGACGTTCTGATTGATTTCACACGCCCTGAGGGCACCCTGGCCCATCTCGCCGTGTGCTGCGAACTCGGGGTGAAAGCCGTGGTGGGTACCACGGGCTTCACCAATGCGCAGAAGGCCGAGATTGCCGTCTTTGCCCAGCGCACCGCCATCGTCATGGCGCCCAACATGAGTGTGGGCGTGAACGTCACCCTCAAGCTGCTGCAGATGGCGGCCAAGGCCATGGCCACGGGCTACGACATCGAGATCATCGAAGCCCACCATCGCCACAAGGTGGATGCGCCCTCGGGCACCGCGCTCAAGATGGGCGAGGTGATTGCCGAAGCCATGGGGCGCGACCTCAAGGAATGTGGCGTGTACGCCCGCGAAGGTGTCACTGGTGAGCGCGATCCGTCGAGCATCGGTTTTGCCACCATCCGGGGTGGTGACATCGTGGGCGATCACACCGTGCTGTTCGCGGGCATCGGCGAGCGCATCGAGATCACGCACAAGTCTTCCAGCCGCTCCACCTACGCACAGGGCAGCCTGCGGGCGGTGCGGTTCCTCGCTGGGCACAAGACGGGCATGTTCGACATGTTCGACGTGCTCGGTCTGCAATGAGAAACCCCCTGAGATGCTTCGCATCTTCCCCCTGCAGGGGAACGCCACCCGTGACCTGGCGAAGCCAGTTCCACGGTGGCACTGGCTTCGGGCGCGCCAGTTGCGGGCGATGCGCCAAATAACGAGGTATTGATGGACGCTCTCCACTGGTGGCGCCAGGGCGACGCCGTCACGCAGGGTGCCGCACTGGTGCTCCTGGCCATGTCGGTGGCAAGCTGGGTGGTCATCGTCTGGAAGCTGCGGCTCATGCGCCAGGCCAGTGCCGATGTGGCCCGCTGCACTGCGGCGTTCTGGCAGGCGCCATCCATGGAGGTTGCAGCACAACGTTTACAGTCTTTTGACCGCGCTGCGCTGGTCTTGCCTCTGGTGGTTGCTGCAAATTCAATAGCAAATCATTCTCTGCCCGATGCCCCGGCCTCATTAGCCAGCGCGGGCAGCCTGTCCCAGCGGTTGACCCGGGTGCTGCGCGATGCCCTGCATGGCGTGCTGGGGCGCCTGCAGTTTGGCCAGGTGCTGCTGGCCACGGTGGGCTCCACTGCGCCGTTCGTGGGGCTGCTGGGCACCGTGTGGGGCATCTACCATGCGCTAACGGCCATGGCGGGCGCGGGCCAGATCACCATCGACCGCGTCTCCGGCCCCGTGGGCGAGGCCCTCGTCATGACGGCGGCCGGGCTGGCCGTGGCCATCCCCGCCGTGCTGGCCTACAACGTGTTTGGGCGGCTGATCGGTCGCATCGAGGCGGACCTGGAAGGGTTTGCGCGCGACCTGCGCGAACTGGTCATTGACACGGTCGCCCCCGCCGATTCCCGGCCCTGAGCGCCAGGGAGGTTGAATCCATCATGGCCTTCGGACGTCTCGAACGCACCACCGGGCCACAGCCCATGAGCGACATCAACATGACGCCGCTGGTCGATGTGATGCTGGTGCTGGTGGTCATCTTCATCCTCACGGCACCGCTGCTGGCCAGCTCCATCCGGCTCGACCTGCCACGCTCCGAGGGCGCCACGCCCGGTAGTGCGCCGCAGTTCGTTACCCTTGTGGTCGATGCGTCGGGCCAAGCCTTTCTGGACGACCAGCCGCTGTCGCAGAGCGCGTTGGCTGAGCGCCTGCGCCGCATCGGCGCCGAACGGCCCGACACCGAAATCCAGCTGCGCGCTGACGCCGCAGTGCCCTACGGGCGCGTGGTTGAGGTCATGGGCGCAGCGCATCTGGCCGGGCTGCAGCGCATCGGCTTTGTGGCCGAGCCACCGGCCGCAGGCGCGCCGTCTGCCCCTGCCAAGGCCCCCTGAAACCGCCGTGCGCTGCCGTGCCAGCCGTTCTGCGCAGGCCGCTGGCGGCGCCAGGCGCGGAAGGTGGGGCCTGACAGCCTAAAATCTGCGCAGCGCGGCCCTGCGGCTGCACCTCCCTCTCACCCCTGAGCCCCCATGCAAGACAAATACTCTCCCCAAGACGTCGAGCGCGCCGCCCACGGCCACTGGACCGCCACCGATGCCTACCGCGTGACGGAAGACGCCAACAAGAAGAAGTTCTACGCCTGCTCGATGCTGCCGTACCCCAGCGGCAAGCTGCACATGGGCCACGTGCGCAACTACACCATCAACGACATGCTCACGCGCTACCTGCGCATGAACGGCCACAACGTGCTGATGCCCATGGGCTGGGACGCGTTCGGCCTGCCCGCCGAGAACGCGGCGCTGAAGAATGGTGTGCCCCCTGCCAAGTGGACGTACGAAAACATCGCGTACATGAAAAAGCAGATGCAGGCCATGGGCCTGGCCATCGACTGGAGCCGCGAGGTGGCTACCTGCGACCCCACCTATTACAAGTGGAACCAGTGGCTGTTCCTCAAGATGCTGGAAAAGGGCATTGCCTACCGCAAGACCCAGGTCGTGAACTGGGACCCGGTGGACCAGACCGTGCTGGCCAACGAGCAGGTGATTGACGGCAAGGGCTGGCGCACGGGTGCGGTGGTCGAAAAGCGCGAGATCCCCGGCTACTACCTCAAGATCACCGACTACGCCGAAGAGCTGCTGGACTTCGTCACCGGCGACAAGCTGCCCGGCTGGCCCGAGCGCGTGAAGCTGATGCAGGAAAACTGGATCGGCAAGTCAGAGGGCGTGCGCTTCGCCTTCCCGCACGACATCGCGGGCGACGACGGTGCACTGATCGGCGACGGCAAGATGTACGTGTTCACCACGCGCGCCGACACCATCATGGGCGTGACCTTCTGCGCCGTGGCGCCCGAGCACCCGCTGGCCACCCATGCCGCCAAAACCAACCCTGCACTGAAAGCCTTCATCGAAGAGTGCAAGAGCGGCGGCACGACCGAGGCCGAGCTGGCCACGCAAGAGAAGAAGGGCGTGCCCACGGGGCTGTTCGTCACCCACCCGCTGACCGAAGAGAAGGTCGAGGTCTGGGTCGGCAACTACGTGCTCATGGGCTATGGCGACGGCGCCGTGATGGGCGTGCCCGCGCACGACGAGCGCGACTTCGCGTTCGCCCTCAAGTACGGCATCGAGATCAAGCAGGTCGTGCTGGTCGATGGCGAACACTTCGACTACCACCAATGGAACGACTGGTACGCCGACAAGCAACGTGGCGTGACCATCAACTCCGACAGCTTCAGCGGCCTGTCGTACAAGGAAGCCGTGAACGCCGTGGCCCATGCGCTGGAGCAGAAGGGCCTGGGCGAGAAGAAGACCACCTGGCGCCTGCGCGACTGGGGCGTGAGCCGCCAGCGCTACTGGGGCACGCCGATCCCCATCATCCACTGCGATGAACACGGCGCCGTGCCCGTGCCCGAAAAAGACCTGCCCGTGGTGCTGCCGCAAGACTGCATCCCCGATGGCTCGGGCAACCCGCTGCACAAGCACGAAGGCTTCCACGCGGGCGTGACCTGCCCCGTGTGCGGCAAGGCCGCCCGCCGCGAGACGGACACCATGGACACCTTCGTGGACAGCTCGTGGTACTTCATGCGGTATTGCGACCCCAAGAACGCCGATGCGATGGTGGCCGGTGGCGCCGACTACTGGATGCCGATGGACCAGTACATCGGCGGTATCGAACACGCCATCCTGCACCTGCTGTACGCCCGCTTCTGGACCAAGGTCATGCGCGACATGGGCTTGGTGAAAGTGGACGAGCCCTTCACCAAGCTGCTCACGCAAGGCATGGTGCTCAACCACATCTACAGCCGCCGCACCGCCAAGGGCGGCAAGGACTACTTCTGGCCGCACGACGTGGAGCACGTGCTGGACGAAGGCGGCAAGATCATCGGCGCCAAGCTGAAGAACGAAGCCACCAGCGGCGACGGCCTGTTGCCCGTGGGCACGCCCATCGACTACGAGGGCGTGGGCACCATGTCCAAGTCCAAGAACAACGGCGTGGACCCGCAGGACCTGATCGAGAAGTACGGCGCCGACACCGCCCGCCTGTACACCATGTTCACCGCCCCGCCCGAAGCCACGCTGGAGTGGAACGACGCGGCGGTGGAAGGCAGCTACCGCTTCCTGCGCCGGGTGTGGAACTTCGGCCTCAAGCTGTCTGCTATGGATATGGGAGCTGCAAGCGCAAGCGTAGCAAGCGCCAGCAGCCTGAAAGATGTGGAATTCGGCAAAGAAGCCAAGGCCCTGCGCCTGGAGATCCACACCGTGCTCAAGCAGGTGGACTACGACTACCAGCGCATGCAGTACAACACCGTAGTCTCCGGCGCGATGAAGATGATCAACGCGCTCGAAGACTTCAAGGCCACCGACTCGGCTGGTGCTCAGGTGGCGCTGATCGAAGGCTTTGGCATCCTGCTGCGCTGCCTGTACCCGGCCACCCCCCACATTGCGCACAGCCTCTGGAGCGGCCTGGGTTACGCGGCCGAACTGGGCGACCTGCTGGATGCACCCTGGCCCCAGGTCGATGCGAACGCGCTGGTGCAGGACGAGATCGAGCTCATGCTGCAGGTCAACGGCAAGCTGCGCGGCTCCATCCATGTCCCCGCGCAGGCCGACAAGGCCGAGATCGAACGCATTGCCCTGGCCAGCGAGGCGTTTGTGGCCCAGGCTGCAGGCGCTGCGCCCAAGCGCGTCATTGTGGTGCCTGGCCGCCTCGTGAACGTGGTGGTATAGCCCCCATGAACAAGCGCACACTGCTCTCCCTCGCGCCCGTGGCCCTGCTGTCCGCTTGCGGATTTCGGCTGCGGGGCGTGCCCGAGTTCGGGTTTGACTCGCTCTACATCGCAGCACCTGCAGGCTCGCCCCTCGCGCGGGAGTTGCAGCGCACGCTGGAGGGTTCGGGCGGCAAGCTGCAGCTGCTGCGCGACCCGGCGGCCATGCCCACGGCCGATGCCATTCTGGATGTGCTGCAGGAGCAGCAGGAGCGCGCGGTGGTGGGGCTCAATGCTTCCGGCCAGGTGCGCGAACTGCAGCTGCGCCTGCGCATCAGGTTCCGGCTGCGTACCCCGGCAGGTGCCGAACTGATTCCCGAGACCGAGCTGCTGCAGCAGCGCGACATCAGCTACAACGAAACCATCGCCCTGGCCAAGGAGGCTGAGGAAGCACTGCTCTACCGCAACATGCGGACCGACCTGGTGCAGCAGCTTATGCGCCGCCTGGCAGCGGCCAAGCGCTGAGCCCAGGCGTGCGGCTGTGGCCTCTTGGCGGTAGCGCAGAGCAGCAGGCAGCGACAGCGCCGTGCCGGGCGTTCGTGATGGGCGAGGCGCAGGTGCTCAGGGGGATGTCCGCATGAGCGTACTTTTGCCAAACAGCGACTCCACCAAGTCCACCGCCAGCACCGCCGTGCGGTTGCGCACATCGAGCGCGGGGTTGAGTTCCACAATGTCCAGCGAGGCCAGGCGCCCGCTGTCGGCAATCATCTCCATGCACAACTGCGCCTCGCGGTAGGTGGGGCCTCCCGGCACCGTGGTGCCAACGCCGGGCGCGATGTCGGGGTCCAGAAAGTCCACATCAAAGCTCACATGCAGGTGGGTGTGTGCATCCAGTCCGGCCAGCGCCTGCTGCATGGTCTGGCGCATGCCCACCTCGTCGATGTAGCGCATGTCGAACACCTCCAGGCCCTGCTCATGCACAAAGCGCTTTTCGCCTGCGTCCACGCTGCGGATGCCGATTTGTCGGATCTGCGACGGGCGGAGCGCCGCGCCACCGCCCGGCATGCGGGCCAGCCCGGTCAGCGCCTCGGGGCCGAACCCGCACAGGCAGGCCACGGGCATGCCATGCACATTGCCGCTGGGCGTGAGTGCACTGGTGTTGAAGTCGGCATGGGCATCCAGCCACAGCACCCGCAGCTTCTTACCCATTTCTGCGCAATGGCGGGCCACGGCGCTGATGCTGCCCAAGCCCAGGCAGTGGTCGCCACCCAGCAGGATGGGCAGGTGGCCCAATTGCAGTTCGGCATACACGGCGTCAAACACCCGCTGGTTCCACTCCACCACCTCGGGCAGGTGTCGATAACCGTCCACGGGCGGCTGCCAGGGGTTGGCGGGGCCACTCAAGTTGCCCCGGTCAAACACCTGCAGTCCGTGCGACTCCAGCGCTGCCTGCAGGCCCGCCACGCGCAGGGCCTCGGGCCCCATGGAGGCGCCGCGCGCCCCGGCGCCGATGTCGGTGGGGGCGCCGATCAGGCTGGTGGGCTGGGCGCTGCGCAGGGCGTTGGGTGGCATGGTGCGGGGGCTTTCTGGGAAGGCAGTCGATGTCGGTACGGGCGCGTGTACGCGCCCCGGGGGAATTCTCGGGGCTTTGGGCGCCAGTGAATAGCACTGCAGCTGACTAGTTCGCGGTCTCTCTTGTGCACTGTGAGGGCATTTGCTGGCAATGTGCACAGTGCCGGGCCTGCCCAGGCGATAAACTTTGCCGCATGCAAGTCGCCCTGGCCCAACTCTCACCGCATCTTCAACGGGGCCTGTCGCCGCTTTACGTGTTGCATGGCGACGAGCCCCTGCTGCAGCAGGAGGCGGCAGACGCCATCCGCGCCACGGCCCGTGCTCAGGGCTATACCGAACGCACCTCGTACACGGTAGCAGGCGCTCACTTTGACTGGAGCGCTGTGCTGGCAGCTGGCGGCAGCTTGAGCCTGTTTGCCGACAAGCAGATCGTCGAGATCCGCATCCCCTCGGGCAAGCCCGGCAAGGATGGCGGCGTGGCGCTGCAGCAGATTGCTGAATCCGCCAAGGGCAACGACAGCACGCTCACGCTGGTGATGCTGCCGCGCCTGGACAAGGCCACACGCACGGGCGCATGGTTTGCGGCGCTGGAATCCAGCGGCACCTCGATCCAGATCGACCCCATCGAGCGCGGCATGCTGCCGCAGTGGATCGCCCAGCGTCTGGCCGCCCAGGGCCAGCGCGTGGTGGCGGGCGAGGAGGGCCAGCGCACGCTGCAGTTTTTTGCCGACCGGGTGGAGGGCAATCTGCTCGCCGCCCACCAGGAGATCCAAAAGCTCGCATTGCTCCACCCCCCCGGCGAGCTGACACAGGCCCAGGTCGAAGCCGCTGTGCTCAACGTGGCGCGCTACGACGTGTTCAAGCTCTCTGAATCCGTGCTCTCAGGCCATACCGCCCGCGTGCAGCGCATGCTCGACGGCCTGCAGGCCGAGGGTGAGGCCGAAGTGCTGGTGCACTGGGCGCTGGCCGAAGACATCCGTGCCTTGAAGCGCGTGAAAGACGCCATGAACGCCGGCCGCCCTCTACCCATGGCCCTGCGCGAAAACCGGGTGTGGGGCGCCAAGGAAAAGCTGTATGAACGCATCCTGCCCAGGGCCAGCGACGCGGCGCTGGCGCGCCTGCTGCAGTCGGCGCATATCGTGGACGGCATCGTCAAGGGGCTCAAGCAGCCCGATTGGCCCACGGACGGGTGGCAGGCGCTGCAGAGGCTTGCGTTGCAGGTGTGCAGGCTGACCCAGGCCGCGCGGTAAGGTTGGCCGATAAATTTGAGTGTTTTTGGCCTCTGGCGCTTATCCAGTAAGCGCAAGTAGCTATCAAAGATGAAGTGGCGGACTTTGTCTGCCCGTGGGCTTCAGGGCTGCTCCAGCACCCCGCGCGCTTTGTCTGCCCACATCCGCAGGTTGGCCACCAGATCCTTTTGGCTGAATGAGCAGCTTTCCTCCGAAAACAGCGCGCTCGACTCCAGCCGGTCCAGCAGGTTCAGCAGCACCTCGCCGTAGCGTGGGGGCAGGGCGGCCAGCAGGGTGGTTTGCTGGCGGGCCAGGGTGCTCAGGGTGGCGGCGGTGTGGTCGCCGCGTTCAAAGGCCTGCAAGGCTTCGGTCAGGGCGACGAGCTGGGCGGGGGCGGTGGTGGTCATGGCCAAGGATGTGCGAGTAGGGCAAGGCCGCAAGGGTAAAGCCAAGTGCGGCAAAATCGCTGGATGAACGCTCTCAACGTCGCCGAATACACGCATTCTCTCGGTCTCCAGGCCAAAACGGCCTCTGCGCTGATGGCCAAAGCGCCAGCAGCTATCAAAAACAAAGCGCTCAAGGCGCTGGCCCGCTTGCTGTGTGAGAACGTGGCTTCGCTGCAGATCGACAACGCCAAAGACCTGGAGCGCGCTGTGGCCAACGGCCTGGCCGAGCCCATGGTGGACCGCCTCAAGCTCAGCCCCAAGGTGCTGGAGACCTGCGCCGAAGGCTGCGAGCAGCTCGCCGCCATGCCCGACATCATTGGCGAGATCCTGGGCATGAAGCAGCAGCCCAGCGGCATCCGCGTGGGCCAGATGCGCGTGCCGATTGGCGTGTTCGGCATGATCTACGAGAGCCGCCCCAACGTGACCATCGAGGCCGCGTCGCTGTCTATCAAGAGCGGCAACGCCTGCATCCTGCGTGGTGGCTCCGAGGCGATTGATTCGAACAAGGCGCTGGCCAAGCTGGTGCAGCAGGCACTGGCGGAGGCGGGCCTGCCGGAGCACGGTGTGCAGCTGGTGCAGACCACGGACCGCGAGGCCGTGGGCCAGCTGATTGCCATGCCGCAGTTTGTGGACGTGATCATCCCGCGCGGCGGCAAGGGGCTGATCGAGCGCATCAGCCGCGATGCCAAGGTGCCCGTGATCAAGCACCTGGACGGCAACTGCCACACCTATGTGGACGACCCCTGCGACATCGCCATGGCGGTGAATGTGGCTGACAACGCCAAGACCAACAAATACAGCCCCTGCAACGCGAGCGAAGGCCTGCTGGTGGCGCGCGGCGTGGCGGCCGAATTCTTGCCCCAGATCGGCGTGGTGTACGCCGCCAAGGGCGTGGAGATGCGCGGTTGCCCCGAGTCGCTGGCGCTGCTGGCCGACGTGCCTGGCGCACTCCTCACCCCCGCCACCGAGCAGGACTGGAGCGAGGAATACCTGGCCCCGATCATCAGCGTGAAGGTGGTGGCCGGTGTGGACGAGGCCATTGCCCACATCAACCACTATTCGAGCCACCACACCGATGCCATCCTGACGCGTGACCACATGCACGCCCAGCAGTTCCTGCGCGAGGTGGATTCGGCCAGCGTGATGGTGAACGCCAGCACGCGGTTTGCCGATGGTTTTGAGTACGGCCTGGGCGCCGAAATCGGCATCAGCACCGACAAGTTCCATGCGCGTGGGCCGGTGGGCATCGAAGGGCTGACCTCACTCAAGTACGTGGTGCTGGGCGAGGGTGAGGTGCGGGGTTGATTTGCTCCTTATTTCATAGCTGCTAGCGCTTGCCTGTAAAGCGCTAAGGCCCAATTTCTTATGAAAATCATCATCCTCGGCGCGGGCCGTGTGGGCCAGAGCGTGGCAGACAGCCTGGTGTCCGAGCGCAACGACATCACAGTCATCGACACCGATGCAGCCCGCCTGCGCGACCTGGAGTCGCGCTTTGACCTGCGCGGTGTTGTGGGCAATGGCATCGAACCGGCCGTGTTGGCCGAGGCGGGCGCCGAGGACACCGATCTGCTGATCGCCTGCGCTGCACAGGACGAGACCAACCTGGTGTGTTGCAAGGTGGCGCAACTGGTGTTCAACATCCCCAAGCGCATCGCGCGGGTGCGTTCCAACGGATTCACGCTGGATGAGCGGCTGACCGGCCCCGAGGGCTTTGGCGTGGACCGCATCATCTGCCCCGAAGAGTCCCTGACCCGCTACATCGGCAAGCTGATCGAATACCCCGAGGCCATGCAGGTGCGCGAGTTTGCGGGCGGCCGCGCCTGCCTGGTGTCGGTGCGCGCGCGCGCCGGGGCGCCCATGGTGAGCCGCACCATCTGCGAGCTGCGCGAGAGCCTGCCCGACGTGGCCATGCGCCTGGTGGCGATCTACCGGCGGTTTCAGGACGAGCCGGACCGCTTTGTGGCCTGCGATGGCAACACGCGCATCGAGCCGGGCGATGAGGTGTTTGTGCTGGCGGCCAGCGGCCACATTGCCAACGTGCTCACGGCCTTGCACCGGCGCGGGGACCGCCCGGGGCAGCCTGTCCGGCGCATCATGATTGCCGGGGGTGGCCGCGTGGGGCTGCGGCTGGCGCGCCAGCTCAGCAAGGAGCCTGGGCGGTTTCACATCAAGATGATTGAGTCCGACCCTGATCGCTGTATCGAGCTGGCGTCCAGTCTGCCGTCCGATGTGCTGGTGCTGCAGGGCGATACGACGGACGAAGACCTGCTGGGCGGCGAGAGCGTGGAAGAGATCGACCTCTTCCTGGCGCTGACCGATGACGACGAGGACAACATCATGTCGTCCCTGCTGGCCAAGCGCATGGGCGCCAAGCGGGTGCTGGCCCTTATCAATCGGCGCAGCTACGCCGACCTGATGCACGGCACGCAGATCGACATTGCGCTGTCGCCTGCGCAGGCCATGCTGGGCGAGCTCCTGGCCTATGTGCGCCAGGGCGATGTGCAGGCCGTGCACAGTCTGCGCCGTGGCGTGGCTGAAGCGCTGGAGATCGTGGCGCGCGGCGACCGCAAAAGCTCGCGCGTGGTCGGCCGCAAGGTCAGCGACCTGCAGTTGCCGCACGAGGTGCACATGGGCCTGATCGTGCGCGGCCTGCCGGATTCGCCGGACGTGCCGCCTGATGATTTGCGCGAACCCCAAGTGATCATCCCGCGCAGCTCCACCGTCATCGAGAGCAACGACCACGTGGTGTTCTTCCTGCCGCACAAGCGGCTGGTGCGTGACGTGGAAAAGCTCTTCCGCGTGAGCGCCACTTTCTTTTGACGCAGGGCCTGCGAGAACGACGCCATGGTGGACATGTTTCCCGTGCTGCGGGTGCTGGGCATCCTGATCATGATCTTTGCGCTGGCCATGGGGCTGCCGTTGTCGGTGTCGTGGTTCCTGCGCGATGGGGTGTGGCACATCTACCCAGTGGCCATGGCTGCGACCCTGGCCGTAGGCTGCGGCCTGTGGTGGAAGCTGCGCCTGTTCCGGCGCGAGCTGCAGCCGCGCCATGGCGTGATGCTGGTCACGCTGGTCTGGGTGCTGCTGCCGCTGTTTGCTGCGCTGCCGCTGATGCTGGTCACCCATGAAATCGGCCGGCCCATGTCGTTCACCCATGCGTACTTCGAGGCGGTGTCGGGCCTGACCACCACCGGGTCCACGGTGCTCACCGGGCTCGACGCATTGCCCGTGTCCATGAACGTGTGGCGCACCTTCCTGCAGTGGGTGGGGGGCATGGGCATCCTGATCCTGGCCGTGGCGGTGTTGCCCTTGCTGGGCGTGGGCGGCAGTCAGCTGTTCAAGGCCGAGGCGGCGGGCCCGGTGAAGGATGCCAAGCTCACCCCGCGCATGACCGAAACCGCGAAAGGGCTGTGGGGGGTGTACGCGCTGTTTTCCACGGCGTGTGCGCTGGCGTACTGGGCGGGGGGCATGGACCCGGTGAACGCGCTGATGTACATGTTTTCCACGGTGAGCCTGGGGGGACTGTCGCCCCACGACACCAGCTTCGGTTTTTATCAGTCGCCCTTGCTGGAAGCCATTGCCGTGGGCTTCATGCTGGTGGCCAGTTGCAACTTTGCGCTGTATTTTGTGGCTATTCGCAAAGGCCACTGGCAGGGGTTCTGGCGCGACCCCGAACTGCGCGCCACCTTGTTCACGCTGGTGGGCGGGGGGCTGCTGGTGTCGGTGCTGCTGTGGGTGAAAGGCGTGTATGCGCCGCTCGATGCGCTGCGCTACGGCATGTTCAACCTGGTGTCGATTGCCACCACCACCGGCTACGCCACGGTGGACTACCTGAGCTGGCCGGTGTTTGCGCCCGTGTTCATGCTGCTGCTGTCGGGCGTGGCGACCAGCGCGGGCTCCACCGGGTGCGGCATCAAGATGGTCCGCATGCTCATCCTGCTCAAGCAAGCGCGGCGCGAGATGAACCGCCTGGTGCACCCCCGCGCCGTGCAGCCGGTGCGCCTGGGCGATGCGGTGGTGGACAACCGGGTGATCTTCTCGGTGCTCGCCTTCATGCTGGTGTATGGCGCCACCATCATTGGCTTGAGCATGGTCCTGCTGCTCACTGACCTGGACCCGGTGACCGCGTTCTCCGCCGTGATCGCCAGCGTCAATTGCATGGGGCCGGGGCTGGGCAGTGTGGGGCCAGCGTCCAACTACGCCGTATTGACGGACTTTCAGGTGTGGGTGTGCACGCTGGCCATGCTGCTGGGGCGGCTGGAGATTCTGAGCTTTATGGCCTTGCTAACCCCGGCGTTTTGGCGGCGCTGAACGGGGCTGCCCGAAAAATCCGCCCGGCGGGCTTGCGAAGGCCCGGTCACGCCCCAACCCTACAATGGATTGCAATCGTTCCCGTCTCCTCTGAGGGCTCCCCATGGTTCCGCATCTCATCACGGCCCTGACCGGGCCGATCAACGAACTCGAACAGCGCGTTCTCGACTCGATGCCCGCCATCGAACGCTGGTTCCGGCTGGAATGGATGGAGCATACGCCGCCGTTCTATACCTCGGTGGACATCCGCAATGCCGGCTTCAAGCTCGCGCCCGTGGACACCAACCTGTTCCCCGGCGGCTGGAACAACCTGACCAAGGAGATGCTGCCCCTGGCCGTGCAGGCCGCCATGGCTGCCATCGAGAAGATCTGCCCCGAGGCGCGCAACCTCTTGATCATTCCGGAGAACCACACACGCAACACCTTCTACCTGGCCAACGTGGTGCAGCTGCAGCGCATCTTCAACATGGCCGGGCTCAACGTGCGCGTGGGCTCCATCAGCCCCGAAATCAAGAAGCCCACGCTGATCGAATTGCCCAACGGCGACACGGTGACGCTGGAGCCCGTGGTGCGCACCAAGCGCCGCCTGGGCCTCAAGGACTTTGACCCCTGCACCATCCTGCTCAACAACGATCTCTCGGCCGGCGCCCCCGGCATCCTGGAAGACATCCACGAGCAGTACCTGCTGCCGCCGCTGCACGCGGGCTGGAGCGTGCGCCGCAAGAGTACCCACTTCAAGAACTACGAAGAGGTGGCCAAGCGTTTTGGCAAGATGCTGGGCATCGACCCCTGGCTCATCAACCCCATGTACAGCCAGTGCGACGAGGTGGACTTTGCCGAAGACAAAGGCATGGACAAGCTGCAGACCACGGTGGATGCGCTTTTGACCAAGGTGCGCCGCAAGTACAAGGAATACGGCATCAACGAAAAGCCGTTTGTCATCGTCAAGGCCAACAACGGCACCTACGGCATGGGCATCATGACCGTGCGCGATGCCAAGGAGCTGGATGCGGTCAACCGCAAGACCAAGAACAAGATGGCCGTCATCAAGGACGGCCAGCCGGTCAACGACCTCATCATCCAGGAAGGCGTGTTGACCCAAGAGCGTGTGCACGAGGCCGTGGCCGAGCCTGTGGTCTACATGATGGACCGCTACGTGGTGGGCGGTTTCTACCGCATGCATGCCGAGCGCGGCGTGGACGAAAACCTCAATGCACCGGGCGCCAGCTTCGTGCCGCTGGCCTTTGAGCACAGCACCCACATGCCCCAGCCTGGCGTGCGCCCGGGGGTGAGTGCGCCTAACCGCTTCTATATGTATGGCGTGGTGGGCCGCCTGGCGATGCTGGCAGCCAGCTATGAGCTGGAGGCCACCAACCCCGACGCCGAGGTGTACGACTAGCGTTCTCCCTGAATTGCCCACGGCGCGTTCCTGCCAGCCAGGGGACGCTGCCTGCCACGTCGGCCCACGACTGCCAAGGGTGAGTTGCTGCGTTGCAACATAGGGTGTGGCCTCCAGGCGCTTGATCGGGCGCAAGCGCACAATAGCGTTCCCAAAAGTAACGGAACCCGGCGACCCTTGTGTGCCGGGTGCGGTCAGTGCAAAGCTCCAAGTCATCGCTCGCAGCGCTCACGCTGGGCGCCATCGGTGTTGTGTATGGCGATATCGGCACCAGTGTGCTGTATGCCGTCAAAGAAGTGTTCGGGTCCGGCCATGTGCCGTTCACGCAAGACAACATCTACGGCATTCTTTCGATCTTCTTCTGGACGCTGACCGTCATTGTTTCGCTGAAATACGTGGTGCTGGTGCTGCGCGCCGACAACCATGGCGAAGGCGGGCTGATCGCGATGCTGGCCCTGGCTTCGCAGGCCGTGAAGGACAAACCCCGGCTGCGTGGCGTGCTGCTGGCAGTGGGCATCTTCGGCACCTCGCTGTTTTATGGTGACGGCGTCATCACCCCCGCCATTTCGGTGTTGTCGGCGGTGGAAGGGCTTGAGGTGGTCTCGCCCCACTTCAAGCAGTACGTGATTCCCATCACACTGGTCGTGCTGTTTTGCCTGTTTGCCGTACAAAAGCGCGGGACCAGCGGGATCGGCAAGTTCTTCGGGCCCATCACGCTGGTGTGGTTTTTCAGCATTGCCCTCCTGGGGGTCTCTCACATCGTGGGCCACCCCGAAATCCTCTGGGCGTTGAGCCCGCACCATGCAGTCGGGTTCATGTGGGCCAACCCGGGCACCAGCTTCATCATCCTGGGTGCGGTGGTGTTGTGCGTGACCGGCGCCGAGGCCCTGTATGCCGATCTGGGCCACTTTGGCAAGCGGCCCATTCGCCTGGCTTGGTTTGGCGTGGCCATGCCGGCGCTCACGCTCAATTACTTTGGCCAGGGCGCACTGCTGCTGGCCGAGCCCGAAGCCGTGAAGAACCCCTTCTACATGATGGCACCCGACTGGGCGCTGATCCCGCTGGTGGTGCTGGCCACCATGGCCACGGTGATCGCGTCGCAAGCCCTTATCACTGGCGCCTTCAGCGTGACCAAGCAGGTGATTCAGTTGGGCTACCTGCCCCGACTGAATATCCAGCACACCAGCGTGCGCGACACGGGGCAGATTTACATGCCGCTGGTCAACTGGGGGCTGTTCGCCGCCATCGTTCTTGCGGTGGTGATGTTCCGCTCGTCCAGCAACCTGGCGGCGGCTTACGGCATTGCCGTGACGCTGGACATGCTGATCACCACCACGCTGACTTTCTTCGTGATCCGCTATGGCTGGGGCTACCCGCTGGCGTTGTGTATTGCGGCCACAGGCTGTTTCTTTGTGGTGGACCTGGCGTTTTTTGCGTCCAACCTGCTCAAGCTGTTCCAGGGCGGATGGTTCCCGCTGCTGATTGGGGGCATCGTGTTCTCGTTGATGATGACGTGGAAGGAAGGGCGCCGCCTGCTGAATGACAAGTTGCGTGCCGACGCAATCGACCTCAAGGACTTCCTGGAGTCGGTGTTCGTCAGTCCGCCCACGCGCGTGGATGGCACCGCAGTGTTCCTCACTGCCGAAACCGGCGCGGTGCCCAATGCGCTTTTGCACAATCTCAAGCACAACAAGGTGCTGCATCAGCAGAACCTCTTTGTGACGGTGCACAACCACGAGACGCCATGGATCGGACTGGACAAGCGCCTGCAGGTTGAACCGCTGGGCCACGACTGCTGGCAGGTGGTGATCCACTACGGCTTCAAGAACGACCCCGACGTACCCCGCGCGCTGGAGCTGCTGCGCGGCCGGGGCTGCGAGCTGGAGGCCATGACGACCAGCTACTTCCTCTCGCGCGATACGGTCATCCCCACCATGGGCGGCGGCATGGCCCCCTGGCGCGAAAAGCTGTTTGCCCAGATGCACCACAACGCCAGCGGCGCGGCAGACTTCCTGCACCTGCCGAACAACGCAGTGGTCGAACTCGGATCCAAGATCGAGATTTGAGCTAATTGTTTTTTGAGTGTTTTCAGGCCCTGGCGCTTGGCGGCCTCAAATCTACAGTGCAACACCCTCTACGTTTCTGGTGACGCTCAGCGGCGTGGTGTTCGCGGGCAGCTTTGCGCTATTTGTGCAACAGTACAGGCGTTTACCAGCGTGAGGTACACGGCGCACTGCATGCGTCGCTCCCTGTTCTTCTTATCTGCCTGCAAGTGATCTGCCATTGGCAGCACCTGCACACCTTTCTGACCCGACACCATGAAACTGCTCTTCATTGCCGATCCCCTGCAAAGCTTCAAGATCTACAAGGACACGACATTCGCCATGATGCGCGAGGCTCAGCGGCGCGGGCACACCTTGGCGGTGTGCGAGCCGCAGCACATTACCTGGCAGCGTGGCAGCAAGGTGACGGCCCGTGTGTGCGACATCCAACTGACAGCAGACCCGGTGCAGTGGTACGCCGCACAGCCCGAGCGCAGTGCACCCTTGGCCAGCTTCGACGCTGTGCTGATGCGCAAGGACCCGCCTTTCGACAGTGAGTATTTCTATGCGACACACCTGCTGGAGCAAGCTGAGCGTGACGGCGCCCGTGTGTTCAACAAGCCCCGTGCACTGCGCGACCACCCGGAGAAGCTGGCGATCATGGAGTTTCCGGAATTCATCGGGCCCACTCTGGTGACGCGGGATGCCGCAGACATTCAGCGTTTTCATGCAGAGCACGGGGACATCATTCTCAAGCCGCTTGATGGTATGGGCGGCATGGGAATCTTCCGCGTGGGCCCGGATGGGCTCAACCTGGGAAGCATTACCGAAACCCTGAACCGCCACGGCGCGCAAAGTGTCATGGTTCAGAAGTTCTTGCCGGAGATCGTCGAAGGCGACAAACGTGTCCTCATCATCGGGGGGGCACCAGTGCCTTTTTGCCTGGCGCGCATCCCGCAGGGCAGCGAAGTCCGGGGCAACCTAGCTGCCGGAGGCAAGGGTGTTGCCAAGCCGTTGTCGACACGGGACTGGGAAATCGGTAACGCCTTGGGGCCTGTGCTTCAGGCGCGGGGCCTGCTACTGGCTGGAGTGGATGTGATCGGCGATTGCGTTACCGAGATCAACGTCACGAGTCCCACCTGCTTCCAGGAGATCTTTGACCAGACGGGGTGCGATGTCGCTTTCCTGTTCATCGATGCCCTGGAGGCTGCATTGACGTCCTCTGCCCAGTAGTCTTGCGAATTTTCGTCCCCATCTCTTTCCAGTCTCTCTAAATTAGTGCTATAGTCGAGGGCTTCGCTACTGAGGCGGTTCTGCAGAAATGTGGTGACGCTGAAGATGTGGGTGGTGATGGGGTCTAGGTCCTGTTGCTGCTGATATCGAGAGGGTAGAAGAAGAA
>NZ_CAKASI010000010.1:0-89128 GCF_916855635.1 Acidovorax sp. Leaf73 | reverse complement strand
GGACCATCCTGGCGCTGGCCAAGAGCCTGGACCTGGAGGTGGTGGCCGAGGGGGTGGAGACGACGGGGCAGCTGAGTTTCCTGAGGCTGCATGGGTGTGAGGGGTTTCAGGGGTATCTGTTTGGGCGGCCCGGGCCGGTGGGGGATATTGATGCCTTGCTGTATCCCGCTCGGTAAGAGCCGCTCGCTGGTTGGCCAGGGCTTGGACGGAGGTTCCGCGTGACGCGGGTGGGTGAGGGCGTGGGCGGATTTCTGGACAAGGTGCTGGACCGCAATGCCCCTGGCGTGCGCGGTCTGGTGCTGGTGGTGGCTGCGGCACTGGTGGGGGCCTGGCTGGTGGTGCTGGGGGCCATGCACTGGCAAGGTGCCCAACGTGCTGACGAGCGCGCCAAGCTGCTGCAGCAGACCGTGGACACGCTGCAGGCCCGGATCACGGGTGGCGGCATGCTGGGCGCGGTGTCGTTGCTGGGCCTGAGCGAGCCGCTGCTCAAGGCGATGGCCCTGGGGCAGCTGGCACCGGACGACCCTGAAGCCCTGGCGCGGCTGGGGGTGGCCCGGGGGCGGTTTCTGGTCAACGGCGTGTATGTCATGGCGGCCGATGGCACGGTGGTGGCCCACGAGACGCCGGGGGGCCGATCCACCGGCATCAACCTGGCGTTTCGTCCGTATTTTCAGCAGGCCATCAAGGGCGCCATCAGCGTGTATGCCGCCATTGGCAGCAACTCGCAGGAGCGGGGCCTCTATTACGCCGCGCCGCTGTATGAAAACGACACGCCTTCCAGCTCCATCATCGGTGTGGTGATGTTCAAGGTAGGGTTCGAGTTGTTTGACGAGGTGCTCAAGAGCACCCAGTTGCCCACGGTGCTGTTGTCTCCGCAAGGCGTGGTGTTCGCATCGACGCGGCCCGAGTGGCTGTTTGCGGTGGCGCCGCCGCTCACGCAGGCGCGCATTGATTCGATCCGCGCTTCGCGCCAGTTTGGCAACCACTTCGACAAGGGCCTGGCTTCTTCACTGCCCTTCGCGCCGGATGCGGGCGAGGTTGTCATCGACGGGGTGAACTACGCAGTGGAGCGCCGCCAGGTCGATTGGAGCGACCCCGGCGGCCAGTGGCAGCTGGCGATGCTGGATGACGTGAGCACCCTGATGACGGGGGCTGAGCGCCTGAAGGTGGGAGGGGCTGCCTTCGTGCTGCTGAGCCTGCTGGGGCTGCTGCTGCTGGAGCTGCTGCGCAGCCGGGCGCGGGTGAGCGCTGCGCTGGAGCGCTTCAGGGTATTGGGCGCTGCGCTGGGGAGCAGCCCGGTCTCGGTGGTCATCACCGATGGAGACGGGCGCATCGACTGGGTCAATCCGCAGTACGAGCGCAACTCCGGCTACACATTGCAAGAGGTGCGTGGCAAGAAGCCGTCGGTGGTGTCCAGTGGCCAGACCCCGGCGCAGACCTACCAAGAGATGTGGTCCACGCTGCTTTCGGGCCGCTCGTGGCAAGGGCAGTTTGTCAACCGCCGCAAGGACGGAAGCCTCTACCACGACGAGGCTACGCTCTCGCCCGTGTTTGACGAGCGTGGCAAGCGCATTGCCATCGTTGGCCTGCATGAAGACGCCTCGGGGCGTATCCAGGCACAGAAGGAGCTGGAGCGGCGTGAGCGTCTGCTCAACGAGCTGCTGGAGCAGCAGACCGCCATCTTTGACAACGCGCCCCCCATTGCGCTGGTGGGGGACGGGAAGTTCCGGCAGTTCAACCCGGCGTTTGTGGAGCTGATGGGCAGCACGGCGTCCGAGCTGCTGGGGCTGGACGTCGGGGTGTTGCTGGGTGGGGAAGACCGCGCAAGGCAGTTCTACGGCCAGGTAGGCCCCGTGCTGAACGCCGGGGGCGCCGTGCGGCAGGTGTCGACGCTGTTTCGCCTGGATGGCCACAGCTTTGAGGCACGCATGGCAGGACGCAGCGTGCAAATGGAGGGGTTCAAGAACGCATCCCTCTGGGTGATCGAGGACGTCAGCGAGCAGCGCCGGGCCGAGATCGCCATGCAGCAGGCCAAAGACCGGCTGGAGCTGGCGCAGGAGGCCGGCAAGATCGGTGTGTTCGACATTGACCTGCTCACCTCCCAGGTGCTGTGGAGCGAGAAGCTGCTGGCGTTGCTCGGCCTGGCGCCGGGCACGGAGGTGCGCTCCCAGCGTGACTGGCAGGCGGTTCTGCACCCCGATGATCGCGCCCGCGCGGTGGCCGCCTTTTCGAGTGCCCTGGCGGGCGGCGAGACCCACCTTCGCGATTCCTGGCGCATCGTGCGGCCGGACGGTGAGGTGCGATGGTTCCTGTCCGCGGCCCGCATATTTCGCGATGGCGACGGGCGGGCGGTGCGGGTGGTGGGCGTCAACGTGGATATCCACGAACAAAAGCTGCTGGAACAGCAGGTGGCCGAGCAGCTGGATTTTCAGCAGGCACTGATTGACGCCATCCCCGTGCCGCTGTTCTACAAGGGCGCGGACGGCCGGTACATCGGCTTTAACCGCGCCTACGAGCAGGCCTTTGGGGTACAGCGCGAGGCACTGATCGGCAAGACCGTGCGGGACCTTGCGTTCCTGCCCGAGACCGAGCGCGAACGCTTCGATGCGGACGCGCAGGAGGCCTTGCACGGGGTCCAGTCGGTGCACAAGGAGGTGGACCTGCCGTATGCCGACGGAAAGGTGCACCACACGCTGTTCTGGCTGCACGGCTTTTCGCGGCCCGACGGCTCGCCGGGCGGGGCCATCGGGACCTTTGTCGACATCACCGACCGTCAGCGCGCCGAGCAGGACCTGCGCCGCGCCAAGGAGCTGGCCGAGGAGTCCACCGCACTCAAGTCCAACTTCCTGGCCAACATGAGCCACGAGATCCGCACGCCGATGAACGCGATCATCGGCATGTCGCACCTGGCGCTCAAGTCGGGCCTGACAGCACGCCAGCACGACTACGTGAGCAAGATCCAGCAGGCCGGCCAGCACCTGCTGGGCGTGATCAACGACATCCTGGATTTTTCCAAGATCGAGGCAGGCAAGCTCATGGTGGAGAAGCAGCCCTTTGTGCTCGACCGCATGCTGGAGAGTGTGTCCGACGTGGTGGGCTACAAGGCCGGTGCCAAGGGGCTGGAGCTGGTTTGCGATGTGGCGGCCGACGTGCCCCCCAACCTGGTGGGTGACTCGCTGCGCCTGGGCCAGATCCTCATCAACTTTGCCAACAACGCCATCAAGTTCACTGAAACGGGCGAGATCAGCATTGCCGTGCGGCTGCTGGAGGCAGAGGGCAACCGGGTGATGCTGCGGTTTGAAGTGCGTGACACCGGGATCGGACTTACGCCGGAACAGATGGGACGGCTGTTTCAGAGCTTCCAGCAGGCGGACACTTCCACCACGCGCCGCTATGGCGGCACGGGCCTGGGCCTGGCTATCTGCAAGAGCCTGGCGGAGCTGATGGGCGGCGAGGTGGGGGTGCAGAGCACCTATGGCCAGGGCTCCACGTTCTGGGTCACCGTGCCGCTCGAACGCGGTGCACCCGCGCGCGTGCTGCTGCCGCCCCCGGACCTCCGGGGCCGCCGTGTGCTGGTGGTGGACGACAACCAGACAGCGGCCACCGTGCTGTCCGACATGCTGCTGGCCATGGGTTTTGAGGTGGAGCAGGCCCACTCCGGCCTGGAGGCGCTCGACCGGCTGCGCGAGTCCATGGCACGGCACCAGCCGTTTGGCCTGCTACTGCTGGACTGGCACATGCCGGGCATGGACGGCGTGGAGCTGGCGGGCCACATCCGGGGCCTGGGCATGGCGCAGGTGCCCAAGATGCTCATGGTCACGGCCTACGGCCGCGAGGACGTGATGCGTGCCGCCCGCGTTCAGGGCATCGACACGGTGCTGATCAAACCCGTCAACGCCTCGCTGCTGTTTGACACGCTGATGCAGCCGCTGGAACACTCCACCTACAGCCCGCGCCGCGCGGTCACCCCCGCGCCCGCTGCTGACGAGCTGCCGCTGGAGATCCGGGGAGCGTCGGTGCTGCTGGTGGAGGACAACGAGCTCAACCAGATGGTGGCGGTCGAACTCTTGCTCGAAGCCGGTTTTGCCGTGGATGTTGCCGAGAACGGCCAGATCGCCCTCGACCGCATCGAGCGCAATGCTTATGACGTGGTGCTGATGGACATGCAGATGCCTGGCATGGACGGCGAAACGGCCACGCGGCAATTGCGCAGCAATCCGCGCCATGCCCACCTGCCCATCGTGGCCATGACGGCCAACGCGATGGAGTCCGATCGCCAGCGCTGTTTTGCGGCCGGCATGAACGACCATGTGGCCAAACCCATCGAGCCTGCGGCCTTGTGGGCCGCCCTGAGCCGCTGGATTCGACCCCGGCCGGGGCTGGGCAAACCGCCTGTGGAGGGGGTGCCCCGCGCAGCAGGCGCTGGTGCCAGTTCGGGTTGGGGGGCTGATGGGATGGCGCCGGAGGGGGCTGACGCTGCGGTGGCAGCGGCTTTTCCCGCAGTTGCCGGGCTGGACACCCGCCTGGGTCTGCAGCGCGCCTTGGGCAAGCCGGGCTTGTACGCCGAGATGCTGCGGCGATTTGTGCAAGGCCAGTCGTCGGTGATTGCGCACCTGGAGCAGGCCATTGCCAGCGCAGATGTGGTGCTGGCCGAGCGGCTGGCCCACACCCTGCGCTCGGTCGCGGCCAACATTGGCGCGCAGGAGGTGTCGGCCCATGCTCAAGCGCTGGAGCAGGCCTTGCGCAGTGGGGCGCATGCCGAAATGTCCGCGGGACTGACGGCCACCCTGGGCGCTGCGTTGCAGCCCCTGCTGGCGGGATTGCAGGCGTGGATGCAGGGGCAGCAAACGGGGCGGCCGGAAGTCCTGGAAACCCCTGCTGGGGCCGCGCTGCAGGGCATGGGCGCCACGGCGGTCCTGCAAAAGCTGCGCACGCTGCTGGAGCAGGACGACCCTGCAGCCCCCGAGTTTTTCCAACACAATGTCCAGGTGCTCCGATCCGCGCTGGGGAGCAGCTTCACGGTGGTCGAGATGCACACCCAGAATTTTGATTTTGAGCAAGCACTGTCGGCAATGGCCGCCGTGTCAGGCCCCGAACACCCTGCCGTTCACACCCCTTGAGCGGCACAATACCCAGGAACTTCCATGGACAACGCGCCCTTTGCCTCCCCACAGGCCGCTCTTGTTGACAAGCCGATCGCCACGGTGCTGGTGGTGGACGACACGCCGGACAATCTCACCCTTATGGGCAGCCTGCTGCGCGAGCATTTCCTGGTGAAGGTGGCCAACCACGGCGAGAAGGCCCTGAAGATCGCGCAGTCCGACACCCCTCCCGACCTGATCCTGCTCGACATCATGATGCCCGAGATGGATGGTTATGAGGTCTGCCGGCGCCTGAAGGCTGCGGCGGCCACGCGCGACATCCCGGTGATCTTTCTCACGGCGCGTTCCGACACCGACGACGAGCGCGCGGGCCTGGCCCTGGGGGCTGTGGACTACATCACCAAGCCTATTAGCCCGCCCATCCTGCTGGCGCGGGTCAACACCCACCTGGCGCTCAAGGCCACGGCGGATTTCCTGCGTGACAAAAGCTCCTACCTGGAGCGCGAAGTGGCCATGCGCACGCTTGAGGTGCAGGCCATCCAGGACGTGACCATCATGGCCATGACATCGCTGGCCGAGACCCGCGACAACGAAACCGGTAACCACATTCGCCGCACCCAGCTGTACGTGAAGACGCTGGCCGAGCGGCTGCGCCACCACCCGCGTTTCGAGCCGGTTCTCAACGACCGCATGATCGAGCTGCTCTACAAGTCCGCCCCGTTGCACGACATCGGCAAGATCGGCATCCCCGACAGCATCTTGCTGAAACCCGGCAAGCTCACGGTGGAAGAGTTCGAGATCATGAAAACCCACACCACCCTGGGCCGCAACGCCATCGACGAAGCCGAGCGGCGCCTGGGCATGCGCGTGGCGTTCTTGAGCGTGTCCAAGGAGATCGCCTACAGCCACCAGGAGAAGTGGGATGGCTCAGGCTACCCGCAGGGCCTGGCGGGCGATGCCATCCCGGTGTCGGCGCGCCTCATGGCCGTGGCCGATGTGTACGACGCACTCATCAGCAAGCGCGTCTACAAGCCCGCGTTTTCACACGACCAAGCCTGCAACACCATCATTCGCGGCAAGGGCACGCACTTTGACCCCGATATGGTGGATGCGTTTGTGGACATTGCGGAAGACTTCCGCAGCATTGCCCAGAAATACCCCGACCCTGGATAAAGGACAACCCCCTGAGCGACTTCGTCGCTTCCCCCTTCTCTCGAATTGCTGCGCAATTCGGGAAGGGGGACGCAGCCAGTGCACGCAAGTGAAACGCCGCACATTCGGCTTGGCGGCCCTTGCACGGCTGCACTGGTGTGCGTCTCGCCCGCTGCACGGTTCAGCTAGGAGATCTCACCATTGGTCATCGTGTGCTGGCCTAACTGCCGTGCGCGGTGGATGGGTTTAGAACGGCGCGTCTTCGCTCTTGGGGGCGTCGGCCTGTGGGGCGGCACCCGTGGTGTCGGACTCCACTTCGGCTGCAGCCTCGGCTTCAGCGCTGACGGGTGCATCTGTCGCAGCCGCCTGGCGCACAGCCGCCTTGTCGCCAGCGCTCGCAAACTTGCTGTATTTGCCCAGAATAGGCACCAGCTGGCCGTAGATGCGGGGGCTGCCGGCCAGGCACTCGCGCTGCTCCAGAAAGTCCGCTTCGCCCGTGAAATTGCCCACCAGACCACCAGCCTCGGTCACCAGCAGCGAGCCCGCAGCCACGTCCCAGATCGACAGGCCGGTTTCAAAGAAACCATCGGTGAAGCCCGCAGCCACATAGGCCAGGTCCAGCGCGGCGGCGCCGGGGCGGCGCAGGCCGGCGGTGCGCTGCATCACGTCGGCCATCATGTTCAGGTAGCTCTTGAAGTTGTCGCCCGGGCGGAAGGGGAAGCCGGTGGAGATCAGGCAGTCCTTGAGCTGGGTGCGCTTGCTTACACGAATGCGCCGCTCGTTCAGGTAGGCGCCACGGCCCTTGGTGGCGGTGAACAGGTCGTTGCGCGAGGGGTCATAGATGACGGCCTGCTCGACCTTGCCGCGCACAGCCAGCGCGATGCTGATGCAGTACACGGGAAAGCCGTGGATGAAGTTGGTGGTGCCGTCCAGCGGGTCGATGATCCAGACAAATTCCGAATCCTTGGCGCCGTATTCGCTGCCCGACTCTTCGGCCAGGATGCCGTGGCCGGGGTAGGCCGTCAGCAGCGTCTCGATGATGATTTTTTCGGACGCGTGGTCCACTTCGGTCACAAAGTCGTTGATCTGCTTTTGCGAGATTCGCACCGATTCCACGTCAAGGGCCGCGCGGTTGATGATGGCGCCGGCGGCGCGTGCGGCCTTGATGGCCACGTTAAGCATGGGGTGCAGGTTGGACGACATAAATTGTGGTGGTGAGCAGGGCGCCGTGCGTCAACAATGAAGCGAGGCAGCCTGCGAATCAGGAGCGGTGCGATCCGACCCGGCGATGCGGGCGGCGACAATGAGGGCAGGATTTTACCCGCAGAGCCTCTTTTTCGCCTAACCGCTTGCCTTTTCCCTTGTCCTGCACCTGCCCATGAAGACCCGTTTTGTCCTGATCAACACCAGCCACGCCGGCAATGTGGGCGCTGCCGCCCGCGCCATGAAAACCATGGGTTTTGATGACCTGGTGCTGGTGGCCCCGCGCTGGGCCAACGTGCTGCGGCGCGAGGAAACCATCCAGCGTGCCAGTGGCGCGCTCGATGTGCTGGAGAACGCCCGCATCGTGGCAACGCTCGATGAGGCGCTGGACGGCATGAGCCACCTGTGCGCCACGGCGATGACTCCGCGCGACTTCGGGCCGCCCACGGCTGCGCCGCGTGCCCATTTCGAATTGCTATTAAAACAAGAGCTGCTAGCGCATGATGGAAAGGCGCTAGAGGCCAAAAACACCTCAAATCCAGAAGATCCATCGGCTGCGGCAGCCGGCCAGGCCGGTGTCGCCTTCCTGTTTGGCTCCGAGCGTTTTGGCATGACCAACGAGGATGTGTACCGCTGCCATGTGGCACTGTCGATTCCCACCAATCCCGGCTTTGGGTCCCTCAATCTGGGCGCCGCCACCCAGGTGATTGCCTACGAATGGCGCATGGCGCTGGGCGGGTTCCCGGTGCTGGATGCCACACCACAGCGCGCCCTGGCCGACGCCGCGCAGGTAGCGGGCATGCTGAAGCACTGGGAGCAGGCGCTCACCGGCATCGGCTTTCTGGACCCCGCCGCACCCAAGAAGCTCATGCCCCGCCTTAACCAGCTTTTCAATCGCGCGCAGCTCAGCCCTGAAGAAATCCACATCTTGAGAGGTGTCGCCAAAGCCATGATCGAGGCCACAGAGGCGAAACGCTAGACTGTGCAGCCCATAAACACATAACCAAAAGAAACGAGCCACGATGTTCGCCCGCCTGCGCTCCGATATCCAGTGCATCCTCGACCGCGATCCTGCCGCGCGCAGCACGTGGGAGGTGATCACCTGTTATCCGGGCCTGCACGCGATCTGGCTGCATCGCCCCGCGCACTGGTGCTGGCACCACGGCCTGAAATGGCTCGGTCGCTTTATTTCGCATTTTGCGCGCTGGTTCACGGGCATCGAGATTCACCCCGGCGCGAAGATTGGAGAGCGCGTGTTCTTCGACCATGCGATGGGCGTGGTCGTGGGCGAGACGGCCGAGATCGGCGACGGCTGCACCATCTACCAGGGCGTCACGCTGGGCGGTACCTCGCTGTACAAAGGTGCCAAGCGCCATCCGACGTTGGGCAAGGACGTGGTGGTGAGTGCGGGCGCCAAGGTGCTCGGCGGCTTTGAAGTGGGCGACGGCGCGAAGATCGGCAGCAATGCCGTGGTCATCAAGCCGGTGCCTGCGGGCGCCACGGCGGTGGGCATTCCGGCGCGGATCATTCCGTCCAAAGAGGGCCAAAGTGCGGACGTGACCGAGCCGCAGCAGGCGCGCAAGTTCACGGCCTATGGCATCACGCAGGAGGACGATCCGCTCTCGCAGGCCATGCGCGGGTTGATCGACAACGCCTCGTCGCAGGAGCACCAGATCGCGCTGCTGTGGCAGGCCATCGAGAAGCTGTCCACCAACCCACAGAACAAGGACTGCGTGCCGTGTGATGCTGCGCTCAAGGAGCAGTTCGAGGCGGGCAAGCTGAACGAACTGGTGGGCAAGTAGCGGCGTGCCTGCGCTGCCCTGTTTTATTTTGTTGCTATGAAAAATATAGCTGCTTGCGCTTATCGAGTAAGCGCTAGCGGCTCTATTTGCTTCAGATTCTGAAGTATCAAGCTGGGCGAGTTGCCCGCACAGCGCTCTTGGGGCGGAACGCTTTGCAGACCTCGTCCCGCGTTTCCAGATACGGCCCGCCAATCAGGTCCACGCAGTAGGGTACGGCCGCAAAGATGCCGGGCACGATTTGCTTGCCATCCGCATCCTTCAAGCCTTCCAGCGTCTCGGCAATCGCCTTGGGCTGGCCGGGCAGGTTGATGATGAGGCTCTGGTCCCGCACCACGGCCACCTGGCGCGAGAGGATGGCGGTGGGCACGAACTTCAGGCTGATCTGGCGCATCTGCTCGCCAAAGCCCGGCATCTCCTTGTGCGCCACGGCCAGCGTGGCCTCGGGCGTCACGTCACGCAAGGCAGGGCCCGTGCCGCCGGTGGTCAGCACCAGGCAACAGCCTGCGTTGACCAATTCGATCAGCGCCGCGCTGATGCCTTCCTGCTCGTCGGGGATCAGGCGCGATTCGAAGGTGATGGGGTTGTGCAGTGCGCGCGTGAGCCAGTCCTGCAGCGCGGGCAGGCCCTTGTCTTCATAGACACCGCTGCTGGCGCGGTCGCTGATGGAGACGATGCCGATCTTCACCGGGTCGTGCAGGGCGGAAGGCTCACTCATCGCCGTGGTCCTCACCGATATCGCTGGCGTCGTCTGCATCCGTGCCGCCCAGGTGCTCGCGCACCAGCTGGAACAGCTCGCGGTAGGCGCGGCCCTTGCGCGGGGCCAGGCCTTGCGAGACCTGGACATTGGCCTCCTTGCCCGCAGGCTGCGCGTCCTTGCGGGCCTGGCGGATCAGGGCGCGCAACTGCTGCGTGTCGGTGGTGGGGTGCTCGGCCATCCAGGGGGCCAGCGCGTCATCGTCGGCAATCAGGCGGTCGCGCCAGTGTTCGGCCAGGTGCAACTGCATCTTTTCGGTGGCCGAGCCCTTGTGCTGCTCTTCCAGCGCCTGGCGGGCGGCCTGCACCAGCTCGGGTTCGAGCTTGCGCATGATCTTGCCCACGTACTGCATCTGGCGGCGCTTGCCTTCAAAGTTGGTGATGCGCTTGGCCTCGGCCAGCGCGTCCACCAGCTTGTCGGGCAGTCCCACCGCCTCGAACAGGTCGGCGCGCAAGCTCAAAAGCTCTTTGCCCAGCTCCTGCAGTTCGTCGCTTTCGCGCTTGAGATCGGTGCGGCTGGCATCGGGCGTGCCTTTGAGTTCGGCCTTGAGCTGAATGTCCATTTCGCTGCCTTCGGCAACGAACTGGCCTCGCACAAAGTAGCCTTTTTTGGGTTTGCGTGACATGGGTGGGGGCAAAAAGAGAAGCGGCGCAGAGCGCGCCACAGCGGCAAGTATCATAGCTGCCGCTATGAATAAACCCTCCACCCGCGCCGCGCGCGCCCAAAGCGCGGCTGCCGCTGCGCCCGCGCCTGCCACCTCCCGCACCCCTGACAACGGCTTCAGCTACAGCCGCGCGTTCTTTGAAGACCTGGTGGACCGCGCCCTGGCCCATGCCAAAAAGCTCGGCGCCACCGACGCAGGCGCCGAGGCGTCCGAGGGCTGCGGCCTGTCGGTCAGCGTGCGCAAGGGCGAGCTGGAGAACGTGGAGCGCAACCGCGATAAATCCCTGGGCGTGACGGTGTACCTTGGCAAACGCCGTGGCAACGCCAGCACTTCCGATTTCTCGAACAAGGCCATCGAGCAGACCGTGCAGGCAGCCTACGATATCGCCCGTTTCACGGCCGAAGATCCCATGGCAGGCCTGCCGGACGCAGATGACATCGCCCCGGCCGACACGCACCGCGATCTGGACCTGTTCCACCCCTGGGCCATCACCAGCGAAGAGGCCGCTGAAATCGCCAAGGCCTGCGAGGCCGCCGCGCTCAAGACGCACCGCCGCATCACCAACAGCGAAGGCGCGGGCGTGTCGGCCCAGCAAAGCCACTTCTTCAGCGCCCACACACGCGGCTTTCGCGGCGGCTATGCCAGTTCGCGCCACAGCTTCTCCGTCGCACCCATCGCCTCGCTGCCCGGCCGCAACGCCGAGATGCAGCGCGATGCCTGGTACAGCTCCATGCGCGACGCCACCGAACTGGCATCGCCCGAGGCCGTGGGCCGCTACGCCGCGCAGCGCGCGTTGAGCCGCCTGGGCAGCCGCAAGATCCCCACCACGCAATGCCCGGTGTTGTTCGAATCCACCCTGGCCGCCGGCCTGCTGGGCGGCTTTGTGCAGGCCGTCAGCGGCGGCTCGCTGTACCGCAAGAGCAGCTTCTTGCTCGACTCGCTGGGCAAGATGGTCTTCCCCAAGCACATCGACATCCTGGAAGACCCCTTCATCCTGCGCGGCAAGGGCAGCTCGCCGTTCGACGAAGAAGGCGTGCGCGTGGCGCCGCGCAAGGTGGTCAAAGGAGGGCGCGTCGAGGGCTACTTCCTGTCCAGCTACTCGGCCCGCAAACTGGGCATGAAGACCACGGGCAATGCGGGCGGCTCGCACAACCTGGTGATGACCTCGCGCCTCACGCAAGCCAGCGACAACCTCGACGCCATGCTGCAAAAGCTGGGCACGGGCCTCTTTGTGGTGGAGCTGATGGGCCAGGGCGTGAACTACGTGACCGGCGACTATTCGCGCGGCGCGAGCGGCTTCTGGGTGGAGAACGGCAAGATCGCCTACCCGGTGCACGAGATCACCATCGCGGGCAACCTCAAAGACATGCTCAAGGGCATTGAGGCCGTGGGTGCGGATGCCTACAACTACGGCGCCAAGACCGTGGGCTCCATCCTGGTCAACCGCATGAAGGTGGCGGGGAGCTAACGCCTGGTCCGTAGCGCAGCCGCCGCAAAGGGCCGCGCTGATGCAAAAAAGGCCCTCGCGACAAGCGAGGGCCTTTTTGTTTTTTGAGCAGCTGTTGCGCTACTTGTTGCCTGCCCGCGCACCCGCCAGCAAGGCCTGCACCGCGGCCTGCAGCACGGGTGTCGCCTCCTCGCCGCTGAGCAGGCCTGAGCTCACGAAAGCCCCATTGATGAGCACGGCCAGCTGGGCCGCCAGGGCCTCAGGCTGGGGCACGCCCAGCCGCTGGGCAATGCCGTGCAGGCGGCTGCGCAGCGTCACCATGTGCTGCTGGGCCACCAAGCGGGCAGGGTGGTCCTGCTCGGCAAATTCGGCCGCCACGTTGATCTGCGGGCAGCCCCGGTAGTTGGAGCGGCCGAGCCGCTCGCCGATCCACTGCATGTGGGCCTGCAGCTCGGCGGCTGGGTCGTCGGCATGCTGCGCCGCCACCGCATCCCACAGGCCCCAGAAGTCCACATCTTCACGCTCCAGAAACGCCACGATGAGGTCGTCCTTGGTGGGGAAGTAGCGGTACAGGCTGGTCTTGGCCACGGCCGCTTCGGCCACCACCAGGTCCACCCCCACGGCGCGCACACCGCGTTGGTAGAACAGGCTCGATGCTGTGTCGAGGATGCGCTCGCGCACGTCCTGCACGGGCTCGCTGGAGGCCGTCGCAGCGCGCCGTGACGCAGGCTTGGGGCGGGCGCCTGGCGCGGTTGCCGGGAGGGGATGGGAAAAAGAATGTGCAGCCATGCTTGACATGATACAGACCTGTCTGTAATCTTCAAACAACAGACAGGTCTGTATCGTCAATTTTTCCCTCCACTTCTTTCCCGAAAGGTTCTCCATGACATCCTCTGTTTCTTCCATCGCGGTGTACGGTGCCAGCGGCCATACCGGCCAGTTTGTGGTGCAGGAGGCCTTGCGCCGTGGCCTGCGCGTGGTGGCCGTGGGGCGCAATGCCACCCGGCTGGCTGCGCTGTTTCCCTCGGGGGTGGAGTGCCGCGTGGCGGCGCTGGACGACCCGGCGGCGTTGGTGCAGGCCTTTGCCGGTTGTGGCGTGGTCATCCACTGCGCGGGGCCCTTCATGGACACGGCCACCCCAGTGGCGCAGGCCGCGCTGCAGGCGGGCGCCCACTACATCGATGTGACCGCTGAGCAGCCCAGCGCCCAGGCCACTTTTGCCGATTTGCATGCACCCGCCGTGGCCGCCGGGCGTGTGGTGGTGCCCGCCGCCGGTTTTTATGGCGGCCTGGCTGACCTGCTGGCCAGCGCGCTCGCCGCGCCCGGCCCCATCGACGAGGTCACCGTCGCCATGGGGCTGGACCGTTGGTGGCCCACCGAAGGCACGCGCCTGACAGGCGAGCGCAACAAGGCGCCGCGCCAGGTGGTGCAGGGCGGGCGCCTGGTGCCGCTGGTGCCCGCGGCTGATGTGCCTGACTGGACCTTTTCCGCGCCCCTGGCGACCTATGCCATGGTCGAGCTGCCGTTCAGCGAGACCATCACCCTGGCCCACCACCTGCAGGCCAACACCATCCGCTCGCTCATCAACCGCTCGGCCCTGGCCGACATCCGCGATGCCAGCACCCCGCCGCCCACGGCCGTGGATGGCAGCGGCCGGTCGGCCCAGCGCTTCGAACTGGTGGTGCGGCAGGTGCAAAACGGCGTGGTGCGGACGGCCGGTGTGCGCGGCCAGGACATCTATGCCGTGACGGCGCCCCTGGTGCTGGAGGCCGCGCAGCGCCTGATGGCCCCGGCGTACCAGCGCAGCGGCGCGCTGGCCTTGGGCGAGGCGGTGGACCCTGCCGATACGCTGCGGGCGCTGAACGGCCAGGCGCTCGAAGTCTTTGGCGATGTGCAGGTAGCCTGAATGGCGACCCCGAGTGCGGGTGCCAGCCGCGATCCATGCCCGGGAAAGTCGGGCGGGTCGCCAGAACCCAAGGCGATATGCTTCGCGCATGCCCTCTGAGCGCCCGCACCCATTGCCCTCCAGCGAGCCCGCCGCGCCGTCGGAACAGGCGCCGGGTGCGGCTATTGCGCCGCAGGACCCGGCCCTGTTGCGTCGCCTGCTGCGCGCCAAGGACCGCATGGACGCCGCATCGCACGAGGCCTGGCCCGTGCAGCGGCTGGCCGAGGTCAGCGGCGTGTCGGAGGCGCACTTCGCCCGCTCGTTCCGGCAGGCGTTCGGCATTCCACCCCACCGCTACCTGCTGACCCGCCGCATCGAGCAGGCCACCACGCTGCTGCGCGACACGAACCTGCCCATCACCGAGATTGCTTTTGCCACCGGCTGGGAGAGCCTGGGCACCTTCGGGCGCATCTTTCGCGACATCACGGGGATGAGCCCCAGTGCGGTGCGCAGGGAGGCCCAGGCCAATGCCACGCCACTGGACCGGGTGCCCGCCTGTGTCTTGAAGGCCGCGCAACGTCCCGACCTCACCACAGCAGTTTTGGAGAAGCGCCGCCGCCTGGCGGAAGGTACAAACCCGTCCTAGAGCCTGTTCAAGGTCTTTTTGGAGTCGCACAAGTACCTTGCCGGGATGGGATGCAAGGCGCGGTGGGCAGCCAATAGCTCGGCTATTGGCAAGCGCCGCAACGCCGCAGACCGCCCGGCAAGGCACTTGCCCGAAGGGTTGGAGTGAAATCGGGCGATTGGACGCCCCGGCTGCTTGCATGGGCACGAGCCCATGCGGCGCATCCGAAGCATCCACTCCTCCCGATTGCACTCCAATGCGATCTCCAAAAAGACCTTGAACAGGCTCTTAGCAACCAAGGAGATCTGATGACGAAGAACCAAGGCATTGGTGTGGTGGGTGTGTATGTGGACGACCAGGACGAAGCGCTGGCGTTCTATGTGGGCAAGCTGGGGTTTCGTGTGCACACCGACGTGCGCAACGGCCCCTACCGCTGGCTGACAGTGCAGCATCCCGACCAGCCGGACTTTCAGCTGGGGCTGTTCACACCCGGCCCGCCCATCCACGATGCCGCCACGGCGCAGACGTTGCGCGCCATGGTGGCCAAGGGGGCGATGCCGCCGCTGGTATTGCATGTGGCGGACTGCCGCGCTGCGTATGCCCGGCTGCGCGACCAGGGTGTGGAGTTCACGCAAGAGCCCGTGGACCGGTACGGCAATGTGGATGCGGGTTTTCGGGACCCGGCGGGCAATGGCTGGAAGATGATCCAGCTCGCGGCCGGAGGTGCGCAATGAGCGCCGGTGTGGGCATTCGGCGGTTTCACCGCTGGGTGTCGATGGCGTTCACGCTGACTGTCATTGGCAATTTTGTGGTCCGTGCGCAGGGTGCAGGCAACCCGCCGGATTGGGTGACGTATGCACCCCTGCCGCCGCTGGCGCTGCTGCTGTTGACGGGGCTGTACCTGTTTGTACAGCCCTATTTGCGGCGGCCTGCGGCGCGGCGTGCCCCAGGCGCTCCGGTCTTGCCACCCGTGTGATGGCAGGCGGCAAGCCCAGCTGTTACTCCCCAAAGTCCGCAAATTCGGCCAGCAGTTGCAGCACGCCCTCCACGGCGGGCGAGGGCGGTGGCTGGTGGCGGTGCGCCACGGCCATGGGGCGCATGAGTGGGGGCTGGAGTGGGCGGATCTGCACATCGGGCGTGCCCTGCAGGTCCTCCACCTCCTCCATCGGCAGCAGCGCAGCGCACTGGCTGGCCACCGCCAGGCTCTTGAGCGCGCCGGGGTAGCTCAGCGCCAGAAAGGGGCGCGGGTGGTGGCCCGCCTGGCCGAACCAGTTCGCAATCAGCCCGTGCATTTGTGTGGCGGGTGCAAACGATGCCCAGCGGCGGGTGGCCAGCCAGTCAGGGGTTGCGAACGCGGGCGCCTCCCAGGCCGCAGGCAGCAGCGCCACCATGGGGTCGTTGCGCCAGGGGGTCTGGCGCACCTCGGCCAAAGGAGGTTGGGGGCTGGCGATGATGCCGATGTCCAGCGTGCCGGCCTTGAGCCGCTGCATCGAGTCGGCTGAGCCGATCGCCTCCAGCCGGATCTCCACACCGGGGCAGCGCGCCGCCAGCGCTTCCAGCATGCGCGGCAGCAGGCGCGTGCTCACGCCCGCCGACACGCCCACGCGCACGATGCCCTCGCGCCCCGAGGCGCGGCGGCGCACGCGCTCCATCAGGTCGTCGCAGGCAAGCAGCAGCTGGCGCCCCTCTTGCACCAGCACCTCGCCGGCGGGCGTCAGCTCGGCCTGCCGCCGACCCCGCACCACCAGGTCGGCCTGCAGGCGCGATTCCAGCTCCTTGATGTGCAGGCTGACGGTGGGCGGCGCCAGGTGCAGCGCCTGTGCGGCCGCTGCAAAGTTGCCCAGGTCGGCAATGGCGATCAGCGTCTGCAAGTGGTCCAGGTTGAAGTTACGCATCAGTTTTTATGAATTGAGTCTTCATTGAATTCAACTTTACAGATGGTACGTCAACCCCGAGCATCCGGGCCATGTTGCATCCCACCCGTCTGGACCCCGAAAGCACGACCCGCCACTCCCACGTCTGCCAGCCGCTGGGGGTTGTGCCACAGCACTTGGGCCGTGGGGGCCGCTGGCCCCGGCGGGTGCGGCGCCTGGGTGGGCGGTGGCTGCGGGCGCTGGGCGCCGCCCCGGCGCGGGCGGAAAAGCGCATCAGCGAGAACTTCAGGGTGCCGCCCCATGGGGGGTGATGGGAGCGGGCCTCCTCACTGCCTGCAATGCGTGCACTGTTCAGGCGGCGGAGATCGGCCTAGACTGCACCAACCGGTCATGCGGCCCGGACCGGGGCCTGGAGCACACCAGGGGCTGCAAGGCCCGGGGCCGGATTGAGCGAAAGGACCTGGTATGTTGTCCGATGCTTCTGTAACCACCATGCTGCCTGTGATGGACATGGACCGCGCCCGTGCTTTCTATGAGGGCTGCCTGGGCCTGAAACCCGGCGGCTTCCGGCCCGATGGCAAGTTTGTCTATGCCGTGGGGGGCAGCACACTGGCGCTGTTCCCCAAGCCGGAAGGCACCAAGGCCGACCACACGGCCGTCAGTTTCCAGGTGGCTGATATAGCGGCCACCATCGACGCGCTGAAACGCGCGAAGGTGGTCTTCGAGGACTACGACTTCCCGGGCCTCAAGACCGTGAACCACGTGTGTGTGCTGGGCGCCGAGAAGGCCGCGTGGTTCAAGGACACCGAGGGCAACTACCTCTGTCTGCACGAGGACATTGCCACATAGCCGCTGTTTCAAGTAAAAAGGGCTGTTTCCGAGCGGTGGGTATACCTTTTAAGCTATTGAAATAGGAGCGTTTTGGCGAGAGCTGTGGCTCAGTGCCCAGCCACCCGCGCCGCAATGGCCTCACCCACCCGCGTGGTGCTGGCCGTGCCGCCCAGGTCCGGTGTGCGCGGGCCGCTCTTGATGACTTCTTCGATGGCCGCCACGATGGCATCGTGCGCCTGCCGCCCCGCGCCCTGGCCCTGGGTGAGGAAGTCCAGCATTAGCGCGCCCGACCATATCATCGCAATCGGGTTGGCGATGTTCTTGCCATAGATGTCGGGTGCCGAGCCGTGCACGGGCTCGAACAGGCTGGGGAAGTTACGCTCGGGGTTCAGGTTGGCCGAAGGCGCCAGGCCAATGGTGCCGGTGGTGGCAGGGCCCAGGTCGCTCAATATGTCGCCAAACAGGTTGGTGGCCGCCACCACGTCAAAGCGGCCGGGCTGCAGCACAAAGCGGGCGGTGAGGATGTCGATGTGCTGCTTGTCCAGTGTGACCTCGGGGTAGCCCTTGGCCACGTCGTCGGCACGCTGATCCCACCAGGGCATGCTGATGGCAATGCCGTTGCTTTTGGTGGCCAGGGTGACGTGCTTCTTAGGGCGGCTTTGGGCCAGCTCGAAGGCGAACTTCAAGAGGCGGTTGGCACCGTGCCGGGAGTAGACCGATTCCTGGATGACGATTTCACGGTCGGTGCCTTCATACATGATGCCGCCGAGCGACGTGTATTCACCCTCGGTGTTCTCGCGCACCACGTAGTAGTCGATGTCACCGGGCTTGCGGCCGGCCAGGGGGCAAGGCACGCCTTCAAACAGGCGCACGGGGCGCAGGTTGATGTACTGGTCGAACTCGCGGCGGAATTTGAGCAGCGATCCCCACAGCGACACATGGTCGGGCACGGTGGCGGGCCAGCCCACGGCACCGAAGAAGATGGCGTCCATGCCCGACAGTTGCGCCTTCCAGTCGTCGGGCATCATTTTTCCGTGGGCGGCGTAGTAGTCGCAGCTGGCCCATTCGAATTCGTGCAACTGCAGTTCAAAGCCAAAGCGGGCGGCGGCGGCCTGGATGGCGCGCAGGCCCTCGGGCATGACTTCTTTGCCGATGCCGTCTCCGGGCAGGACGGCGATGCGGTAGGTCTTGGTGGTGGGTGCGTTCATGGTGCGGGCAGGGGGGCAGGGTAGAGGGAAGCCGTAGGTGGGTGCGGTCGGTGTGTGCACTGCATTATTCCGAGCGCCATCAAAAACTACAATCCGCCAACTGTGGCTCCATCATTCACACATCGTGCATAAAAACCCAGCTGCCGACGATTTGCGCGTTTTCACGGCGGTGGTGCGCAAGTCCAACTTTGGCGCGGCTGCTGCCGAGCTCGGCACGTCGCCCGCCTACGTGAGCAAGCGCATCCGCCTGCTGGAGCAGGACCTGCAGGTCAAGCTGCTGCATCGCACCACCCGCCGGGTGGCGGTGACGGAGGAAGGCGAGCGCGTTTTCCACTGGGCGCAGCGCATCCTGGACGACATGGATCAACTCATGCAGGAGGTGGCCATCACACGCAGCGAGCCGCGCGGGCTGCTCCGCGTGAGCAGCAGCTTCGGCTTTGGGCGGCAGATCGTGGCGCCTGCGCTGTCGCGTCTGGTGGAGCAGCACCCGGGGCTGCAGGTGCGGCTGGAGGTATTTGACCGGCTGGTGGATGTGGCGGGCGAGGGTTTTGACCTGGATGTGCGCGTGGGCGATGAGATTGCGCCACACCTCATCGCGCGCCGCCTTGCCGACAACCATCGCGTGCTCTGCGCAGCGGCCGCCTACCTGCAGCACAAGGGCGCTCCGCGCACGGTGGCGGACTTGGCTGCGCATGACTGCCTGGTGATCAAGGAGCGCGACCACCCGTTTGGCGTGTGGCGCCTGCGCAGCGGCGCGCAGGAAGAGTCGGTCAAGGTGCGCGGCCCGCTGTCGGCCAACAACGGCGAGATGGCCGTGCAGTGGGCGGTCCATGGCCGCGGCATCGTGCTGCGCTCGCTGTGGGATGTGGGTACGCACCTGCAGGCAGGGCGCCTGGTGCAGGTGCTGCCGCAGTGGCAGCAGGAGGCCAATGTGTGGGCCGTGTTCCCGACGCGGCTGGAGCGGTCGGCCAAGGTGCGCGTGTGTGTGGAGTTTCTGCAGGAGCATTTCCGCTCCGGGTGGATGGCGCGGGATGCCGACGCGGGGGGAAGCACCCCGGTTTGAAGCAAAAATAGCTGCTACCGCCTGTCTGACAAGCGGTAGCAGCTATCAAAAAAATACTGACTGGGTGGTGGTGAGGGGGCGATCAGCCTGCCAGCGCAGCCTTCACAGCAGCCGACACCTGGCCCATATCGGCCTTGCCCGCCAGGCGGGTCTTGACCACGCCCATGACCTTGCCCATGTCGCCAGGGCCCGATGCGCCCACCTCAGCCACGATGGCCTTCACGGCAGCCAGCGTTTCTTCGGCCGACATGCGCTCGGGCAGGTAGGCCTGCAGCACGGCCATCTCGGCCTTTTCCTTGTCGGCCAGGTCCTGGCGGCCAGCGCCTTCAAAAGCGGTGATGGAATCCTTGCGCTGCTTGATGAGCTTGTCCACGATGGCGACCACGGCCACGTCGTCCAGCTCGATGCGCTCATCCACTTCCTTTTGCTTCATCGCAGCCTGCAGCAGGCGGATGGTGCCCAGGCGCTCACTGTCCTTGGCGCGCATGGCGGTTTTCATGTCTTCGGTGATCTGGTCCTTGAGGCTCATGGCGGCTTCCTTGGTTGGTTTTAGACAAGAAAAGGGGTTTGCCAAAAGGCTTTCTGGCTAGGCGTCAACGCCGCAGACAGTAGTGCTGCTACGGCAAGGCGTTGCAACGACGCCAGAAAGCCTTTTGGCAAACCCGAAAAACAAAAACCCGCGCTTGGCGTCCCTAGCGCGGGTTCTGGGACCCAAGCAAAAGGCTCGGGGCCGAAGATGGATCAGTACATCTTCTTGGGCAGTTGCATGCTGCGAACGCGCTTGTAGTGGCGCTTCACGGCAGCTGCCTTCTTGCGCTTGCGCTCTGCGGTGGGCTTTTCGTAGAACTCACGTGCGCGCAGGTCGGTCAGCAGGCCGAGCTTTTCAATGGTGCGCTTGAAGCGGCGCAGTGCAACGTCAAAGGGTTCGTTTTCTTTTACGCGGATCGTAGTCATTAGCTAATGGTTTTCCAAATGGTGCCTGCAGAGGGGCTTGGGGAGATCGGGCCTCAAGTCCGTACAAAGCGGTTTCCCCGTCTGTAACTAGTATTTGGCCGACGGGGCATTGCCAGCAAAGCCGGAGATTATAGCCTTTGTGGCGCGGATGGGAAGTACCCCTGTGCAGCTCCCTGCGTCCCGTCCCTCGCTGCGGGACGCCGCCACTGGTGGCCTGCCTGGGCATGGGCCATGTGGCACTGCTGTGGGCCGCGCCCGAACAAGGACTGAGGTCGTTCTCACCGGAGGCATTGCCTTCGTCCATCCTCGGGCCGCGCAATGGCGTGGAAATTGCTTCACGTTGTAACAATCACTTACCACCATCGGTGGGTTGCCCAGGTCATCCGCCCGGGTGGGCCTGCCGCCACAGACACCATGGCATTCATGCACCGCGTTTCGGGCTGGCTGGGCCGCCTCAGTGTGGGGCGCAAGCTCATGCTCATCTACCTGCTGGACCTGTCGGCGGTGATCTATGTGTCCAGCATCCTGATCCACGAAAAGTACGTGGCCATCGATTTCACACGCAAGGAGATCGTGGGCACCACGTATGCGGCGGTGCTGCGCGACGGGCTCATGGGGCAGTTTCTGGATGCATCTCAGCAGCCGCCGCTGGCGGGCGATGTGATTGCACGGCTGACGGGCGTGCGCAAGGCGTATGACGAGCAGTTGCGCACACAGGAAGTGGGCGAACGCTTCAGCATGGTGCTCGGGCAACTGGCCGCCAGGCCGCCGTCTGCAACGGATGCGCAGGTGCTGACCGGGATGCGCAGCCAGCTGCTGCGCGAGGGCCGCGAGCTGCTGACCACGGTAGGCAACCAGTCCAACCTGATTCTGGACCCTGATCTCGACAGCTACTACGGCATGTCGCTGGTGGTGCTGCGGTTTCCAGAGCTGCTGCAGGCGGTGCACGACACGGTGGTGTTCTTGAACGCGGCGCAGACCGGGCGCGGTCCGCAGTGGTCCTTTGAGCTGCTCACGCTGGTGGGGCGGCTGGATGCTGTGATGCAGGGCATTGAGGCGGACTACAACCAGGCATTCATCGCAGGCTCGCCCGAAATGCGGGCCGCCTTGCAGGGTCCGCGCGAGGCGCTCCACCAATCCCTGGAGGGCTTCCAGGCGTTGTTGCAGGGTGTGGCGGCGGGGGAGTCGCGCCTGACCATGGCGCAGGTGGGCACACAGCAGATGCAGGTGCTGGGCGCGCTGCGCGATGCCTGGACGGTGGGTATCGTGGACCTGGAGCGGCTGCTCAACCGCCGTGTGGATGGGCTCTTCGCTCGCATGTGGCTGCATTTGGGCACCGCGCTGGTGCTGCTGGGCTGCATCCTCTCCCTCGTGACGCTGGTGGCGCGGCAGATCGCCAAGCCGCTGCAGCAACTGGCGCGGGTGGCCGACGAGGTGCGCAAGAGCGGCGACCACACACTGCGCGCGCACTGGGTCAGCCGTGACGAGATCGGGCGTCTCGTCACGGCTTTCAATGAAATGCTGTCCCAGCTTGACCGCGACCGCGTGCTACAGCAGGAGCTGGCCGCCAGCGCGCGCGCGGCCGAGGCCCAGCGCGAGCTGGTCGAGGCCTTCCCCATCCCCATGGTGGTCACCTCGGTGCCCGAGCACGAAGTGCTGCACTCCAACGCCCCGGCTGCCCATTGGCTGGGTGACCGCAAGACCGACCCGTGGGCCGTGGGTCTGGAGCCCGGCGTGCGGGCGCGCTTCTTCCAGCGCCTGGCGGACCAGGGCTCGGTCGATGAGTTCGAGGTGCGCTGGAAGGGCACCGCCGAGCCTTCCTGGGCCGTGCTGTCGGCGCGGCGCCTGCAGTTCCAGGGGCGCGATTCGGTGCTCACCGCGTTCACGCCCATCAATGTGCTCAAAGTGATGGAGCAGCGGCTGGAGCTGTGGGCCAAGGTGTTCGAGGCCTCGTCCGAGGGCATCATCATCATGAACGCCGATCAGCAGATCATCAGCGTCAACAAGGCGTTCTGCCGCAGCACGCACTACGACTTTTACGAGGTCATCGGCGAGGACCTGGGCTTTCTGCTGGAAGAGTCGGGTGCCGAGCCGCTGTCGGCGCAGATCCACCGCACCATGCTCGACAAGGAGTCGTGGCAGGGCGAGGTGCGGTTTCGCCGCCGCTCGGGCGAGACCTATCCGGCCTGGCTCATGGTGTCGGCCGTGCGCGAGACCAAGGGTGGTACGTTGGCCAACCACATCGGCATCGCCATCGACATCACCGACCGCAAGCGCAGCGAAGAGCGCATTCAATTCCTGGCGCACCACGACGTGCTCACCGAGTTGCCCAACCGTTCGCTGTGCGTGCAGCGTCTGCAGATGGCGCTGGCGCAGGCGCCGATCACGGGCGAGAAGGTGGCTGTGCTGTTCATCGACCTGGACCGCTTCAAGGCCATCAACGACACGCTGGGTCATCACATCGGCGATGGCCTGCTGCGCTCGGTGGCCGGGCGCCTCACGCAGGCCGTGCGCAGCCGCGACACGGTCAGCCGCCTGGGCGGCGACGAGTTCGTCGTGGTGATGCGCGACGTGGCCGGGCGCGAGGATGTCCAGCAGCTGGTGGAGCGGCGCCTGATTCCGCTCATCCGCCAGAGCCACCCGGTGGAAGGGCACGAGTTGAACGTGTCGTGCAGTGTGGGCATCGCCGTCTACCCCGAGGACGGCAGCGACATCGACGAGCTCATGCGCCGTGCCGACGCCGCCATGTACGAGGCCAAGACCACGGGCCGCGACATGGCGCTGTTCTATTCGGCCGAGACCGACCAGCGCGCGCTGGCCCGCCAGACGATGGAGCAGCAACTGCGCCGCGCGCTGGAGCGCCAGGAGCTGAGTCTGCACTACCAGCCGCGCCTGTCCGCCAAGGGCGGCGGCCTGCTGGGCGTGGAGGCACTGCTGCGGTGGAACAACGCCACCCTGGGCCACATCCCGCCCAGCGAATTCATCCCCATTGCCGAGGAGACCGGCATGATCCGCGCGATCGGCGGCTGGGTGCTGCAGCAGGCTTGCGAGCAATGGGTGCGATGGCAGGTGCCGCTGTCGGGCCCCTCCGCACGCGGGCTGGTCCATCCGCTGGCGCATGTCTCCATCTCGGTCAACCTCTCGGCCGCGCAGCTGGCTGACCCGCTGCTGGTCAGCGACATCGAGGCACTGCTGGCGCGCACCGGCATGCCGGCCCACCGGCTGGAGCTGGAGATCACCGAGTCACAGCTCATGGACAATGCCCACGCGGCCGAGCAGCAACTGGCCGCGCTCAAATCGCTGGGCGTGCAGCTGTCCATCGACGACTTTGGCACCGGGTATTCCAGCCTGGCCTACCTCAAGCGCTTTGACATCGACCGGCTCAAGGTGGACAAGTCCTTCGTGCACGACATGCTGAGCAACCCCGCCGACATGGCAATCACGCGCGCCATCATCGCGCTGGGCCACACGCTGGGCCTCAAGATTGTGGCCGAGGGGGTGGAAGACCTGGCCACGGCCCAGGTGCTGAGCGCGCTGGACTGCGAAGAGCTGCAGGGCTACCACTTCAGCCGCCCGCTGCCGCCCGAGGCGTTACACGCCTGGGCCCTGGAGCACGGCGTGCTCCAGGGCGCGTCGGTACGGGGGCTGGGTTTTGGCAGTACGCAGCCTGCACCGCTGTGGGGGTGACCCGGCCCTCAGCGCCCGTCCTCACCCATCAGGCAATTCGGATGTGCAGCGCTACGGCCAGTCCGACCAGGATGGCGCCCGGGGCCATATTGCTCAGCCACAGCGAGGTGCGTGAGGTCGAGCGGCCCGAGATGCGCGAGTCGGCTCGCAGGTAGGCATCGCCCTCATCAGTGCGCAGCCACCACACCATCACCGCGCCCCCGGCCAGTGAGCCCACGCCCAGCGCTGCGAGGATCGCGATGAAGATGTTTCCGCCAATGCTTGCTGCAGGGACGAGGGCAATTAGTGCGCCCACGGCCGTTGCGGCCGCTTGGTACTTTTCTGCGCGTTCGAATCCATCCATGCCGTGGCTCCCGCCGTATCACCGGTAAAGCGATGTGTTGTTGCCTGGAGTTTAGGTGCGCTGCCCCTCCCGATTGCGAACGGAGTGCTTCAGTGGCCCGCTGGCGGCAGCGCCTGCGCGCACGCCGCAGCGCTGGCCCAGGCCCACTGGAAGTTGTAGCCCCCCAGCCAGCCCGTCACGTCCACCACTTCGCCAATGAAGTACAAGCCGGGCTGCGTCTTGCACTCCATGGTCTGCTGCGACAGCGCCTTGGTGTCCACGCCGCCCAGCGTGACCTCGGCCTTCTTGTAGCCCTCGGTGCCCGTGGGCGTCAGCTCCCAGCGCGCCAGCTGCTCGGCCAGCCGTGCCAGGGCCTTGTCGCTGGCCTCGTTGATGGGGCGCTGCCAGTCGGCCTCGCGCTGCGCCCAGGCGTCGGCCAGGCGGCTGGGGACCAGGGTGGCCAGTTCGTTGGCGATCAGCTTGCGGGAGCGGGCCTTGCCCTGCGCCAGCGCGGCGGGCAGGTCCACCGTGGGCGCGAGGTTGATGGCCAGCGGCGTGCCTTCCTGCCAGTAGCTGGAGATCTGCAGCACGGCCGGGCCCGAAAGGCCCCGGTGGGTGAACAGCAGGTCTTCGTCGAAGGCCATACGGGTTTTCTTGGCCCCGGTGCTGATTTGCACCGGAAGCGCCAAGCCGGCCAGCTGTGCATACGGCGCCCAGCCCGTGCCATCAAAAGTCAGCGGCACCAGGCCTGGGCGGCGCTCGACAAGCGGGATGTCGAACTGCTGCGCCAGCCGGTAGCCAAAGTCGGTGGCGCCGATCTTGGGAATGGACAACCCGCCCGTGGCAATGACCAGCGAGCGCGCCTGCACCGGGCCACGGTCAGTATCAATTTGATAGCTGGTAGCGCTTGATGGATAAGCGCCAGGGGCCAAAAACTTTATATTTTTGACCGCACAAGGTTGCCAGTGCGTCACCTGGCCCGCTGCGCACTCGGCCAGCAGCATGGCAATGATGTCCTCGGCCGAGCGGTCGGCAAACAGCTGTCCCTTGTGTTTTTCGTGGAAGGCAATGCCGTGCTTTTGCACCAGCGCAATGAAGTCGGCGGGCGTATAGCGTGACAGCGCCGAGCGGCAGAACTGCGGGTTTTGCCCCACAAAGTGTTTGTGGGGCGCGGCGGGGTCCAGGTCGCGGTTGGTGAAGTTGCAGCGTCCGCCGCCCGAGATGCGGATCTTTTCGGCCACCTTTTCGGCATGGTCGATCAGCAGCACCTTGAGGCCCCGCTGGCCCGCCTGGGCGGCGCAGAACAGGCCGGCGGCGCCGGCGCCGATGATGATGGCGTCAAAGTAGGGCATTGTCGGCACGGAGGTCGGGTGGGGCGGAAACAGGGAAAGGGCTCGATTGTGCCCGCGCCGCCGCTGGCGGCCCTGCGCGGATAGCCGACCTGCACATCCGCGCGCAGCACGCTCAGGAGCCGCTGCCTTGTTGCATTCGGTTGAACTTTGCTGGGCGTCTGGCAGGCGCAGAAAACCGTTTGGCCATCTCGGTGCCCTAATAATGGTCGATTCTTCTCAATGCTGGGGGTACGAAATGACTATGGATCTGGTAGGCAGCGAGCCTGCACTGACGCGCCGAGCTTTTGGGGTATGGGGCCTGGCCGCAGCCACGACCGGGATCGCCGGTTGTGGCGGTGGCGGCGGGGGCGATGACAGCGGAGGCGGTGCAGAACCACCCTTGGCCGCAGGTCTGTACCAGGTGGCTGGTGTGCAGGGGGGCTCGGGCTTTGCGGTATGGCAAGGCGAAATGAAGCGCCTTCCGATGGGTGTGACGGGTCTGGCATTCAATCGCCAGGGCGACCTTCAATTCGTGGGCTCGTACTACAGTGATTTCCGCCTCGGGCGCAAACCCAAGACCGGCGCTTCCTCGTTCACTCCGCTGGCATCCGAGTCTGTTTCTGGCCACGTTTTTGATGCGCTGGACCGTTACCTCGTCACCTTGACGGTGCCAAGCGACCTGGGGCGACAGGTTGCCTACATGCAGGCTGGCGCGCCGGTCGTGCTTGCGGGCGGTGCGTCGAGCGCATCGCTGAAGGATGGCCGTGGCGCCGCGGCCTCCATCAACCACTTCATGCATCCACTGCTGGCTGGGGATGGGCTGGTGTATTTCGTCGACCTGGTCAACGACACCTCCAAGGCTTTTCTGAGGAGCCTCAGCACAGATGGTGTGGTGACCACGCTGCTGGAGGTTCCCTACGGCACCGTTCTTCTAGAGTCCCCTACTGGAGGGGTCCGGCGCTTCAGCAGCGCGCTGTACCCAGCAGTGCTCACCGAGTGGGCGGATCTGGTCAACAGCGGAGGGGCTTACACATGGCAACCGGTTGCCAACCAATGGCCCTTCGACCGCGCCACGCCACTCGTGAAAGTCCCCGGCACGGCCGAGGTGTACTGGGCCGTGGCGAACTCGGGCAAGGCTCTGGCGCAGATTGACCTGGCCGGGCGTTGGCTTGCCACCGGCTGGAATCTGCCCGGGCCGCTGGCATCCGCTGCAGTCGACCGCACCATCGGCAGCGCCAGCGGCACCCTGCTGTACGTGGCCTATTTCCCGCAAGACGGGGGCTTGGGTGAGGACGGTGTGGAGATTGTCCAGTGCAGGCTGGAAATGCCCAGCACCGTGGTCTACCCGTGGCTGGGGCTTGCGGCGCACCGCGGCGCGGTGGACGGACAGCCCGAGCAGGCGCGGTTCAGCTTTTTGCAGCGCACCGATGCCGTGGCAGACGGCGCGGGCGGGTTGATCCTGCTGGAGTACGAGCGCACCGTGCCGGGCGCGGCGATCCGCACCGTCAGCTCTGCTGGCCAGGTTGCTACCTGGCCCACTGCGCCCGGTGGCCGATTGCTGGCGCTGGCCTACGGGCATGTGGTGTCGTTCGATGCGGCCAACAAGTCGTTGGTGCGTACCCCCAAGGACGGCCTGTCCGCGTGGAAGACCTGGGCGTCGTCCGACCTGTTCGCCAGCAACGGCTTCGGCTCCCTGGGTGTGGAGGTGTTGCGAACGGACCCGACGGGATTGTTGTGGTTTACCAAGCGCTACCGGCCGCTGCAGACGATCGGCTTTCCTCCCGGGTCCGGGAGCTCGCTGGTGGGCACTGTCGATGAGGCGGGCCAGGTGAGGGTCGTCGCAGGCGACCCGCAGGCCCTGTACACCCCGCTGACCTATCCCCCGCTGGCCCAGCGCCCCTGGTACTTTGACATCACGGACATGGCGTTTGAAGGCGGCCCCACGCCGGTGTCGTGGATCCTGTGCAACCGCGTCGTGCTCGACGACGCCGGGAAATTCGTGCGGTTCCACCCCGAGTTGGTGCGTATCGACCCGCTGGGCCGGCAAGCCTATGCGCTGCCAGCGGTAGCTAACGCGCTTCCAGTCCTGACCTCGACCGGGGAACCCTACACCCACCTGTGCGTGCTGGCGGATCGGCCGGGAGAGGTTTTTATCTCCAGCCACTGCAACGTGTACCGATGGACGCAGGCCAAGGGCATGGAAGTGCTGGCTGGGCAGGGCGGTGTGACCCCGGGCGGTGTCCTGCCCGGGCTGTTGCCCGGAGATTTGAATGTTGTAAAGTTTCTTGTCCCCGGACCGGATCGGCGCAGCCTGTATGTCGGCAGCGAGAACAGCGTGCTCAAGCTCGTACTGGCTAACTGACTTCCCCGGCGCGCTGCGTGGCCCCCAAGTGGGCCACCAACGTGTCTGCCTGAAAGGCCCATCATGAACAAGACCGTGTTGTGCTATCTGTTGTGTGTCGCAATGCCGCTCGTGTGCTCCGCCCCGGCCTGGGCCGTCAACAAATGCACGGATGCCGATGGCAAGGTGTCGTTCCAGGATGGCCCTTGCCTGGGCCAGGGCGAGAAGATCGAGGTGAAGCCAGCCATGCAGGGCGCCACCCCTGTTCCACCCGGCCCCTCCACCGCGAAGGAGGGCGCCTTCGGCCCCACCTGGCAGCGCAAACACTATCTGCAGAACCAGGGCGTGCCGCAGGCGCGCGCGGCCCTCGAACGCAACCAGCAGGAATGCGCGGCAACGGCACCGGATGCCGCAGTGGCGCATGCAGGCCCGCTGCGGCGCAGCACCCTGGCACAAGGCTCCCAGTTCGCGCAGGAACGCGCGGCTGCAGCGGGCAAGGACAAAGCCGCGTGTGAGGCCCGAACCGAGGAGCTGCGCAACCAGCTCAAAGCGCTCGAAGCCGAACTCGGCAAGCTGTAGCCCTCCTCGGTGTGGGAGGTGAATCAGCCTCTCAGCCCTTCCATGTGAACGGAAACTTGAACTGCTTCACAAACCCGTTGGGCACGTAGTCGCCCAGCACGCCGTAGTGTTCTGGCCAGAGCTTGGTGCTTTTGACGGCGGTGCCAAACAGGTAGTCCAGAAACGCAAAGTGCGCAGCGTAGTTCTTGTCCAGCGCCTCCTGGTCCTGGCTGTGGTGCCAGTGGTGGAAGTTGGGCGTGACGAGCACGTAGCGCAGCGGGCCCAGGCGCACGCTCACGTTGGCGTGGTTGAAAACGGCCTGGAAGCCCACGATGACGATGTAGGCGTCGATCACTTCCTTGCTGAAACCCAGAACGTAGATGGGCGCCAGCACCAGTGTGCGGGTGATGAGCAGCTCCAGGATGTGCTGGCGCGAGCCGGCCATCCAGTCCATGCTTTTCACGCTGTGGTGCACCGCATGCAGGCGCCACAGCAGCGGCACCTCGTGGTAGGCACGGTGCGTCCAGTACTGCACCAGGTCGGCCACCAGCACGATGAGGAACAGCGCCACCCAGAAGTTCAGGCCCTGTACCCAGCCGCGAATACCGTCGTTGGCCGCCCAGCCAAAAAACTTGTGCACGATGAGGTTGGTGGCCAGGAGCACAAAGCCCACCACCATGTGGTTCACGATGAAGTGGTGGAAGTCGGTTTGCCACTCGGCGCGGAAGATGGGCTGGTCCTTGCGCAGTGCAAAGAGTTTCTCGATGAATATGAAGATCAGTGAGCTGCCCAGCAGGTCGAGGATGAACCAGTCCAGGCCGATGTACGGTGTGTTGTCAGGGAAGTTCGGGTCCACCTCCACCTTGTGGCCGCCCAGTAACGCCGCCAGCGCCACCATGGCAAAGGCAAACGTGGCCAGCCAGCGCGAACGGTTGAAGAGGATGTTGACGAGGGAGATGCCCCCCGCGATGGCCATGGCGGTCAGCATGATGGTGCGAATCACCGTCACGTCGTAGCTCTTGCGCAGCTGTGGTGTCGTCAGGTACTCGGGGAAGTGGAAGGCCAGCACGCCCAGAAAACACAGGATGGCCAGCGTGAGTGCAATCACGCCCGACACCAGCCCGCGCCCGGTGCGCAGCGCGCCATGGCTTTCGGTGAATTCATTGAGCTTGTCGATTTCGAGCATGGTTTCCCCTCTGGCCTCCCTGCCTGCTTGGCTTTTTTGATGGGCCGTGATCTGGCTTGTGTGGCGCGAGTGTAGCGGCCTGCAGCGTTGCGCCTGCGACACGGGGGAGCCCTAAAATCGCGGCATGAACATCCCTTCACACCAACTCAGCATGACGGTGCTGATGTCCCCCGACATGGCCAATTTTTCGGGCAATGTGCACGGCGGGGCCATTCTCAAGCTGCTGGACCAGGTGGCCTATTCGTGCGCAAGCCGCTATTCGGCCTGCTATGTGGTGACCTTGAGTGTGGACCAGGTGATGTTTCTGCAGCCCATCCATGTGGGAGAGCTGGTGACCTTCCTGGCCAGCGTGAACTACACCGGTTCCTCGTCGATGGAGGTTGGTATCAAGGTGGTGGCCGAAGACATCCGCTCGCAGGTGGTGCGGCATGTGAACAGCTGCTTCTTCACGATGGTGGCAGTGGACGAGGCGCGCAAGCCGGTGCAGGTGCCGCCGCTGTCGCCTTCCACGCCCGACGAACGCCGCCGCTGGGATGCGGCACTGCTGCGCAAATCCTTGCGCAAGGAGCTGGCGGAGCGTTTCAGGCAGGTGCGCGAGACTGCTGGCGGGTAGGCCGGGAACCCGGAACAAAAAAGGGCCCCTGCATGGCAGGAGCCCTTGTTCAATTGGGGAAAAAGTTGCTTAGCGCGCGGCGCAGAAACCGAATTCGGCCGCTGCCCCGGGGGCGAGGGTCTTGTTCCATTCCACGCCGGACGCGTTCAGGTTGCTGCCAGCCTGCGTCCATGTGGCATTCCAAAGATTGTTGATGGTGCCGCTCACGGGGATGGTGATCGCCCAGTTGCCAGCGGCGGTGCCCTGGTTGGTGACGCGGACCCGCTGGCAATAGCCTGCGTTCCAGACGCTGTCCATCATCTCCTGCACCGAGAAGCCACCGGTAGGCGTCGGTGGGGTTGGCGTTGTCGGCGTTGTGGGGGTGGTTGGCGTCGTAGGTGTTGTTGGCGTCGAACCATCGCCCCAGAGGCGCTGCAGCAACTGGACCTTGTCGGTGCGCACGGTGGTCCAGTCATCGTCCAGAATGCCGCCGGTGTCGCCGCTGTTGGGGTTCCACGACCAGTAGAAGCCGCTGCGCATGCCCTTGCCGACCATGTAGTCCACCAGCGCGTTCTGCCACTGCACATCCCGCGCATCGCCCCGGCCAAATTTGCCGCCGAACTCGCCCAGCATGACGGCATAACCGGCCTGCACGAACTGGCCAAAATGCTGGTCCCAGATGGCCGGCATGTTGCTTGGGAAGTTCGAAGCATTGAAGTAAGGCTGCACGTAGACATCCGGCCCGTAGGTGTGCGGCGCCAGCAGCAGGCGGTTGGCGGGGATGTTCAGGGGCGTGCAGGCCAGAGGTTCGAGGTTTCCACCCCAGAAGTGCGCGTTGCTGCCCGAGCAGCTGGGGTTCTCGCCGATGCCTTCCACGGCAATCAGCCAATGGGGAGCCAGCGGCAATATGGCAGCGGCTGCGCGCTCGGCGGCGCGGTTCCAGTCGGTGGCGTTGTTGCCCGTGCCCCAGGTGGCGGCGCCGTGGGGTTCGTTCTTGATATCGATGCCGATGACGCCGGGTACGCCTGCGTAGCGCTGGGCGACAAAGGTCAGATCACTGATCCATTGCTGTTCGCTGTAGCTCTGGGTGTACCAGAGTTCACTGATGGTCTGGCAATCGGGGGTGTGATGGTCCAGCAGCACATACATGCCACGGTTGCTCAGTTCCGTGACCACCTTGTCCATCACCTGGATGGCCGAGAGGCCCTGCAGGTCGGCATTGCGGCCGTAATCGATGCTGCTGGGCGGCGCCGAGCCGTGCAGGGTGGCGGGGCAGAACGGCAGGCGCACGGCGTTGAAGCCCTGGGCCTGCATTTGCGTGATCATTTCAGTCCAGTTGCGCGCCCACAGGCCATGCACCACATGGTTGTTGGTCTCAAAGCCAAACCAGTTGACGCCGCGCAGCTGGATGGCCTTGCCCGCACCGTCCAGCACCTTGCCTGCGTTGATTTCGTAGCTCCAGGCCATGCTGGTACTTGCCAGCAGGCAACCGGCCAACGCCAGGCTCTTGCACAGGGTGGTGATCTTCATGGCTTACGCATCTCCCGAAAGTGTTGTGTGTCTGGCGTGAAAGAGTACAGGCCCGCTACAGCCGGGCTACGGCCCGGTGGTGGGCTGAGTGTGGGCGCTCTGCCCATCGGCCACCGTTTCCAATGGCTGTCAATTGTAAGTGCCTGTTGCGCCCTTTTCAGGCTGCGCCACGGCTGCGTCCAGCCAGCGATACTGCCTGTAGCGAAAGGCCGTCTATTTCGTTGGTGATACCCGACAGTACGTTGGCCACCACCGCAAATTCCCGTCCGTGCTGGCCTGCGCGGGCGGCCATGACCTGGGCATTGAAGCTGACCACCTTGGCCTCGCGGGCCACGGTCTGGATGGACGCCACGATGCCCGCCAGTTCTTTCATGAGGGTTTCGGACTTGGCCTTGCCCACTTGATCGAACGCGGTGGTGGCGGTATTCAAGGCCTCCAGTGCGCTGTCGGTGGACTCCACCAGCCGCGCCAGCGCGTCTTCCACACGCGGGCTGTGGCGCTCTGCCAGGTCCAGCGTGGTGCCCACCTGCTGAGCAAACGCATCAATCGTGGCGCCAACGCCGTTGGGGCCGTGGTAGGTCTTGCGGATGATGTCGCCGTTGGCGGCATCCAAGTGACCGGCAGTGTCTACCAGCCTGGCTTGGCTGTCGGTGAACAGCGTCAATGAGCTGCGCGCCGCCTTCATGTGCAGATCGCTGCCGCGTGCGGCCAGCACCGTCTGCAACACCATGCGCTGCGACAGCATGCGCTGGCGTGCCGCCAGGTTGACCAGCGACATCTCGCCGTCACGGCCGGTTGAAGACCCGGCCTTGGGCGCCAAAGACAGCGTCGAAGAGGGGGGCGAAAAGGACGTCGAAGCTGGCATTGAGGAAGTGGCCATGCCGTTGCGGGTGGAGATGGGGAAGGCTGCCATGGTGTTCCTTGTGCTGATTGCATTCAGATACATCTGGTCAAGCAATACCCGGGCCAGTGTCACAGTCGCAGCCGCTTTCGATGCGATGGATGCAGACGCACTGACGAGGTTTGGCCCGCGCCCGCTACCAGCCGCGCAAGGTGCTCTGGCACGTTGGCGGCAGGGAAGGGCGCGTGCGGCGCGGCGCTGGGCGCTCAGTACAACGCTGCGAAGCGCTCCACCATGCGCGTGGGGCCTGCCACGATGAGGTGGTCGCCCGGTTTGATTTCGGTTTCTGCCTTGGCGTAGATGAAGTCGAGGTGGCGGCGTTTGATGCCCACCACCGTAATGCCATGGCGTTTGCGCACGTCGGATTGCGACAATGGCTTGTTGTGTGTCTCCATCGGCGCCCGGGTTTTGGCAATGGCAAAGCCGTCGTCAAACTCGATGAAGTCGATCATTTTGCCGGTGACCAAGTGCGCCACGCGTTCGCCCATGTCCGCCTCAGGGTAGACGACATGGTGCGCACCCACCCGCTCGGCAATGCGGCCGTGCTGGGGGTCAATGGCCTTGGCCCAGATGTCCTTGAGCCCCAGCTGGCTCAGGTTCAGGATGGTGAGCACGCTCGCTTCCAGGTTGCCGCCGATGCTCACCACCGCATGCGCAAAGTCGGGCACGGCCAGCTGGCGCAGGGTTTCCAGGTCGGTGGCGTCGGCCTGCACCACATGGGGTAGCACGCTCGCCAGCGACTGCACCGTCTCGGCATCGCTCTCGATGGCTAGCACGTCGTGGCCCAGCTCCACCAGCGATTTTGCAACCCCGGTGCCAAAGCGGCCCAGGCCAATCACCACCACGCTGCCCGACAGGTTCTTTACGGCTTTATCCAACAATGGGTTTCTCCTCGGGGTAACGGTAGTTGCGGCGCATCTGGTTGGTGGCCAGGGCCACGGCCAGGGTGACCACGCCCACGCGCCCAATGAACATGAGCGCAATGATGATGGCCTGCGCCCCCGGCACCAGGTCGGCGGTGATGCCCGTAGACAGCCCCACGGTGCCGAACGCTGAAATCACTTCGAACAGCACTTTTTCCAGCGGTAGCGGCGTGAGCGGCAAGATGAGCAAAATGGCCAGTCCCACCACGGCCGCGCTGAGCACCAAGATGGTGATGGCCTGGCGTTGCACCGAATCGGCGATGCGACGGCCGCGAAACTCGACGTCGCGGTGCCCACGGATTTCGTTCCACACCACCAGTACCAACACAAAAAACGTGGTCACCTTGACGCCCCCGGCGGTGCCCGCGCTGCCCCCGCCGATGAACATGAGGATGTAGTGCAGCGCCAGTGATTCGGTGCTCAGCGCTCCGATATCGACTGCATTGAACCCTGCCGTGCGTGCCGATACCGAGGTGAACAGTGCCACCAGCCCCTTGTGCGCCCAGCCCATGGGCCCCAGCGTTCCCGGATTGTCGAACTCGGCCAGAAAGATCACCACCGTGCCCAGTGCGATCAACGCCAGCGAGCCCCACACCGTGAGGGCGGTGTGCATGGACCACAGTGGGCGTTTGCGTCCGCGTTCGGCCAGCAGCTCGTGCAGCACCGGAAACCCCAGGCCTCCGATGATGATCGCCAGCATCAGCGGAGCCAGCACCAGCACATCGGACGAGAACCGCACCACGCTGTCTGCCCAGGTCGAAAATCCCGCATTGTTGAAGGCCGATATGGAGTGGAACATGCCTTGCCAGGCAGCCTCTCCCCAGGGCATGCCATAGCCCAGTGCGAACCGCAGGCCCAGGGCCAGCGCCATCAGCAGCTCGACGGCAACCGTCACTTGGAGCACGATCTTGGCAACGCTCTTTACGTCCCCCAGCGCCAGCGAATGGGTCTCTGCCTGCAGCAGCAGCCGGGTGCGTATGCGCATTTGCCCGCTGATGAGCAGCCCCATCAGCGTGGCCGACGTCATCATGCCGAAGCCGCCCAGCTGAAACAGGCCCATGATGAGGGCCTGGCCCGTGCCGCTCCAATAGGTGCCGGTGTCCACCACCACCAGTCCTGTCACGCACACGGCGGAGGTGGCGGTGAACAATGCCGTGAGAAATGGCGCGCTCTGCCCCTGGGCGTGCGAGAGCGGCAGCATGAGCAAGACCGTGCCGGCAGCGATGACGGCCAGAAAAGACAGCACCAGAACCGCTGCGGGGTGCACGACACGTTGGTTCAAACGAATTCCTGGGCGGGTGGCAACAATGCGCGGCCCGTGAAGGGTCGGGGCTTGGCGAAGACTCTCTCCAGAGTCTGCGCGCGGCGATGCTATCAGCTTTGGATAGATCTCTCGCCTGCTGCGACGCTGTGGAGGCGGCCGGTGCTGCGCACAGCCGCAGGCACCCCCACGTCGTCAGACAGCGCGCCGCGCCCGGGGTGCTTCGGATTTTTCAGACGTGGAATGCATCGCGTCCTGCGACGCCAGCGCCACACCCCGCACCACATCCCCCACAACGATCACCGAGGGGCTGGCGAGCCCGTCGCGCGTGATGGTGGCGTGCAGGGCTCCCAATGTGGTGACCGCGTGGCGCTGATGGGGCAAGCTGGCATGCTGGATGATGGCCACGGGCGTGCTGGCGGGCAGGCCGGTGAGCAGCTCCTGCTCGATGGTGGCGGCGCCGCTCACACCCATGTAGATCACCAGCGTGAGCTTGGCGTCGCGGGCCGTGGCGGCCAGTTGGCGCCAGTCGGTGCCCGCATCGCCGGGCTTGGCATGGCCGGTGACGAACACCACGCCGTGGGCATGCTCGCGGTGGGTGAGCGGCGCGCCCAGCGAGGTCAGGCCTGCCAGGCCCGCCGTGATGCCGTTGATGACGGTGACCGGCACGCCTGCCGCGCGCAGGTGCTCCACTTCTTCTCCACCCCGGCCGAAGATGAACGGGTCGCCGCCTTTAAGGCGCACCACGTTCTCACCCTCGTTCACCGCCATCAGCATCAGCTTCTCGATGAAGGCCTGGGGCGTGCTCTTGCAGCCACCACGTTTGCCCACGTAGACGATGCGGGCCGTGGGCGACGCGTGCGCCACGATGGCGTCGCTCACGAGGTCATCCACCAGCAGCACGGTGGCGGCCTGGATGGCCTTGAGTGCCTTGATGGTGAGCAGTTCCGGATCGCCGGGGCCAGCGCCCACCAGCGTGCAGCTGCCTCCCGTTCCGAGGTGGGGCTTGGAAGGGGGCAGGGTGTTGGTGTGCGTGGGGCGGCTCATGGGGATGTCTCCGAATTGGTTTGTTCCGCAAGTCGCAAGATATGTTCCACCTGGCGCTCAATCGCAGGCGGAATCGGCAACTCGCCCGCCAGCACGCAGCGGGTGTAACTGGCCGTTGTGGCCACGTCGATCTCCGTGGGTAAGCCGGGCACCTCGCTGGCGGTCCCGGGCTGCTGTGATTCCAGCACCGCGTGCATGCCGTGCACAAAACCGTCGTATCGCGGTGTGCGGCGCGGATCAGTAGCGACCTCGCCCTCCAGCCCGCGCGAGAGCAGCGCGCTCACGCCCAGCGTGCGAAAGGTGGTCTGCAGCATCTCGAAATATTCAGGGTGTGTGTACGCAGTGACCACCACCGACGGCCCCGCGCACGGGCTCATCAGCTTGACCACGCTGTGCCCCGGGTTGCGCAAGCCCACCACCTCGCGCACAGAGAGCAGGCGCGCCAGGCCTGCGTGCAGATGCTGGGTGTGGATATGGCGCACGGTGCCGTTTGCTATTTTTTCAGGAGCTGTTAGCGCAGGTACATCAAGCGCTAGAAGCACATCGGATGCCAAAATGCGCCGCGCCTCGGTGCGCATGCCGTGCAGCAGCACGGGCAGCCCCTCGCGCGCCAGCAGCAGCGCCAGCAGCGGCGTCAGCACCGGCAGCTTGCGCGCGCCGTTGTAGCTGGGCAGCACGATGAGCGGGCGGTCGGTGGCGGGCAGCAGGGCCAGGCGCTGGTGCGTGGCATCCAGAAAGCCGCACATCTCTTCGGACGTCTCCCCCTTGATGCGCATGGCCAGGCAGAACGCGCCGATCTCCAGGTCGCTCACCTGCCCGTCCAGCACCTGGCCGAACAGGTCGGTGGCCTGCTCGCGCGACAGTGGCTTGGCGCCGCGCGCGCCGCGGCCGATTTCCTTGATGTACTGGGCGATGGCCATGGTCTTTGGTGGCGGGACTTGTGAAACAGGGCTTCAGCGTCGTTGTTTCGGCTTGCCGTACAGGCGTACTGTCTGTGCCGAAAGCGCCTGGCTGCAGCCCTGTTGCACAAGTCCTGGTGGGGTTTGTTGGTTTGAAGGCTATTTTCTCGCAACCCAGAGAACTTTTGGTTATATGGTGGCCTGCGCCAGGGGCTTGGACGCCAGTGGCCCCGTGGCGCGCACCATGCGCTTGAGTTCGGGCAGGCACGAGCCGCAGTTGGTGCCGCAGCGCAGCTTGCCCTGTAGTTGCGCCAGCCGGTCGTCGTCGGTTCCGTGGCAGTGCGCCAGCTCGGCGGTGATGGCGGTGTCCGTCACGTTGAAGCAGGTGCACACCGATTTTCCACGCGACTGCACGGCCACGGGTGCTTTGGCGCCGGGCACGAGCAGCAGGCGGCCATAGGTCTGCGCGGGCAATTCTTCCTGCAGCAGGGTCTTGAGCCAGCCCTCGGCGCTGGTGTCGCCCGCGAGCACGATGCCTTCGAGCGTGGTGGTGTCCCCATGGCGAGCCAGCCGCGCGGCGCGGCGCTGGCCGCGTTTCTTGTCGGCATAGCGCAGCGTGTCGGCGCCAGTCAGGCCCATCAGAGATTCGATGCGTTCCACAGTGGCGTCGGGCGGTGCCTCGTGCGCGGCGGCGCGCAGCAGCACACCCACGCGCTCACGGCCGGGTTCGCCCAGCGGTGTGTTGTTGCTGAAGGGAACGCAGCTCGCAAACGGAAACTGCGCCATCAGCGCGGACAGCGCCTCGCGCGTGGCCTGGGCGCTGTCGGCGGGCAGCCAGGCCATGGCCAGCAGCGTCCAGGGCAGCTCGGCCTTGAGCACCTTCACGGCCGCGTGCTTGAGCTCGGGCTGCTTGGACGTGGGGCAATAGGCCGAGGTGGTGAGCGCGTTCACGCCTGCCAAGCGCTCGCCGGTGGACGAGCAGCCGCTCAAAAATTCGCTGCCCCAGTGCATGGCCATGAACGCCTGCGACAGGCCCACGGTGGTGTCGGCCTGCGCGGGCACCACGATGGTGCCGCGCTTGCTCGTCACGTAGACCAGGTCGCCGTTCTTCAGGCCGCGCCGCTCCATGTCCTGTGGGTGCAGTTGCACGCTGGGCTCGGCCACATGGCCGAACAGGCGGCCCAGTGTGCCGGTGCGCGTCATGCCGTGCCACTGGTCGCGCAGGCGGCCGGTGGTCAGGCTGAAGGGGTAACGCGACTCGCGCTGCTCGGCCGTGTGTTGCCAGGCGTTCGCGGCAAAACGGGCGCGGCCATCGGGGGTGGGGAACACGCCGTCTTCGTACAGGCGGGCCTTGCCCGTGGTGGATCCCTCAGGCAATGGCCACTGTTGGGGGCCTGCAGATTCGAGCGTCTCCCACGACAGACCGGTGATGTCCAGGTCGCGTCCGCGGGTGCTCTCGCGGTGCTCATTCCACACAGTTTCGGCGCCTTGGTCGGCGTCGTCAGTGGAGTAGGGGAACAGCGTGGGCTGGCCGGGGCGCAGGCGGGCCTCCAGCTGGTGCGCAAACTGCACCGCAATGGCCCAGTCGTGGCGGGCCTCGCCCGGTGCGGACACGGCAGTGCGCACGCGCGAGATGCGGCGTTCGCTGTTGGTCACCGTGCCAGTCTTCTCGCCCCAGGTGGTGGCGGGAAGCAGCAGGTCGGCATAGGCACAGGTGGCGGCGGTGGCAAAGGCTTCTTGCACCACCACAAACTCGGCGCGCTGCAGTGCGCGGCGCACGGTGGCCTGGTCGGGCATGCTTTGCGCGGGGTTGGTGCAGGCAATCCACAGGGCCTTGATCTCGCCGTCGGCGGCGGCCTGGAACATCTCCACGGCCGTCTTGCCCGGCTTGCTGGGCACATCGGCCACGCCCCAGAGCGCGGCCACTTCGGCGCGGTGCTGCGGGTTGGCCAGGTCGCGGTGGGCGCTGAGCAGATTGGCCAGGCCACCCACTTCGCGCCCGCCCATGGCGTTGGGCTGGCCGGTCAGGCTGAACGGGCCCGCGCCGGGCTTGCCGATCTGTGCGGTGGCCAAGTGCAGGTTGATGAGCGCTGCGTTCTTGGCCGTGCCGCTGCTGCTCTGGTTCAGGCCCTGGCAGTACAGGCTGAGCGTGGCGTTGGACTGCGCAAACCACTTGGCGGCGGTGGTCAGGTCGGCCACGCTGATACCGCAGGTCTGCGCCACGCGTTCGGGTGTGTAGTCGCGCACCAGGGCCTTGAGCTCGTCAAAGCCCGTGGTGTGCGCAGCGATGTATTCGGCGTCCGTCCAACCCTCCCACAGCATCAGGTGCAGCATGCCGTTGAACAGCATCACGTCGCTGCCGGGCTGGATGGGCAGGAACAGGTCGGCCATGCCGGCCGTGTCGGTGCGGCGCGGGTCGACCACGATGACCTTCATGCCCGGGTTGGCGGCGCGCGCGTCTTCGATGCGGCGGAACAGGATGGGGTGCGCCCAGGCCGCGTTGCTGCCCACGATGAACAGGCACTGCGCGTGTTTCACATCGTCGTAGCAGGCGGGCGGCGCGTCGGCGCCCAGGGTCTGCTTGTAGCCCGCCACGGCGCTGCTCATGCACAGGCGCGAGTTGGTGTCGATGTTGTTCGTGCCGATCAGGCCCTTGGCCAGCTTGTTGAAGACGTAGTAGTCCTCGGTGAGCAATTGGCCGCTCACGTAAAAGCCCACGGCATCGGGGCCGTGGTTCTGGATGGTGTTTGCGAATTTTTCGGTGGCCAGGTTCAGCGCGGCGTCCCATGGCAGGGGCTGGGGAGCATCGCTGCGCTGCGCGCGATGCTGGGGCCGCAGTAGCCGGGTCTGCAGCGTGATGGGGCTGCTGGCCGTGAGGTGCAGGGTCGAGCCCTTGGTGCACAGGCGGCCGAAGTTGGCGGGGTGGGTTGGGTCGCCGCGCACGCCGGTGATCTGCGCGCCATCGGATTGGATGATCACGCCGCAGCCTACGCCACAGTAGGGGCAGGTGGATTTCGTTTCTTGCATGGCGTGGATTCCAGATGTTTTTGGGCTCTAGCGCTTAATGGAAAAGCGCTGATAGCTATGTATTTAATAGCTTTGGTGTTCGATGGACGTTGCGGGGTGATCAGGCCGCCAGGCCGCGCCGCGCCGGCCCTGCTACGGGGCGCGTCAAATCGACCGCATGCTCGTCCAGCTCCAGGGCATCCAGGTACACCGCGCCATCTTCCACCTTCACGGCGAACTTGGGCGTGCAGCCTTCGTCGGGAGCCGATGCCTGCCCATCGCACAACCCAATCGTCCAGTTGTGCAGCGGGCACGCCACCTGCGTGCCAAACACGATGCCTTGCGATAGCGGGCCGCCCTTGTGCGGGCAGCGGTCGAGCAGTGCGAACACGCCCCCGGCATCGTTGCGGAACACGGCCACATCCAGGCCCTGCGGGCGCGCCACACGGCGCGAGCCCAGCACGGGGATGTCGTCCACGCGGCAGATCAGCTTCCATTGCGGGCTGTTGGTTGTGGTCATCATGGTTCCTTGGGTGTCTTTGGGTGTTGTCGGGGAGCCTGCCAGGGTCATCGTGGGGCGGCTCGCAATTTTTTTGAGGAAGTCTTGGGTGGGCTCAGGCCGCCAGCGCCGCATACATGCCGGTCACGCGGTCCATGCTGGAGAGCAGGTTTTCGCTGGCCACGTACACCTCGGCCACTTGGCGGTTCACGTTGCCGCCGCCCTGCATGCGCTGCAGCGCAGCGTCAAAAAACACCCACTGGCCGTCGGCCAGCTGCAGTTCCTGGCGGATGCGGTTGGTGGCCTGGGGGGCATTGCGCAGCAGCTCGGTGGCTGCGATGAATTCACTGCGGGCCTTGGCGATTTCGGTGGTGGCGGTGGACGCGTCCACTGGCAGCATGGCGGCCAGGTAGAACTTGGCCATGCGCTGGCTCAGCATGCGCTGGCGGCCTGCAATGTTCACCAGGTGGCCCACGGGCTTGCCCGAGGCTGCCTCGTACTGCGTGGTGCCCAGATGGGCCAGGGCCAGCACCTTGGCATCGGCCTGCAGCATGGCGCTGGCGTTGTCGGTGGACGATGTCGCAGCGGCCAGCGTGGTCTTGTGAGCGGCCCACGCGGTTTCCAGCTTGGTGTACGTTTCGCGGATGGTGGGCGAGGGCGCATAGGCTTTGAGTTCCACCAGCTGGCGCTCGAACAGCGCGATGGACTGCTCCATCACCTGGCGTGCCGTGGGCGTGTCGGCCTTGTGGGCCAGGGCCAGCCAGGCCTTGCCCACACGCTGGCTCAGCATGCGCTGGCGCCCGGCCTTGTTGATGGCATCGTTGAGGTCGGTGACTTGGGCGTGGGCGCTGCCCAGCGGGGCGAGGGCGCTGCACGCAGCGGCGCAGCTGGCGGCGGTCAAAAGGGTTCTGCGGTGCATGGTGGGGTCTCTCCGGACTTGGGCGATCAGGCGCTCAAGGGCGCGAACTGGCGTGTGTCCACGGCCGCCTTGTCAAAGTCGAACCAGGGATCGGGCTCGCCGTCCAGCGCAAACTGCAGCTGCTCCCACAGCGCCTTGCGGCCTTCGTGGTCTTCCAAAATGCGCTTTTTCACATAGTCCAGGCCCACACGGTTCACGTAGTGCACGGTGCGCTCCAGGTACCAGCCTTCCTGGCGGTACAGCTCGCAGAAGGCGCCGGTGTACTCCAGCACTTCCTCGGCGGTTTTGAGCTTGGTGAAGAAGTGCGCCACTTCGGTCTTGATGCCGCCGTTGCCGGCCACGTACATTTCCCAGCCGCTGTCCACACCGATGATGCCCACGTCCTTGATGCCCGCCTCGGCGCAATTGCGCGGGCAGCCGCTCACGGCAAATTTCACCTTGTGCGGTGCATACATGCGCCACATGGCGCGCTCCAGATCCTTGCCCATCTGGGTGCTGTCTTGTGTGCCCATGCGGCACCACTCGCTGCCGACGCAGGTCTTCACGGTGCGCAGCGCCTTGGCGTAGGCGTGGCCGCTGGGCATGCCGATGTCCTTCCACACGTTGACCAGGTCTTCCTTCTTCACGCCCAGCAGATCAATACGCTGGCCGCCCGTGACCTTGACGGTGGGGATCTGGTACTTGTCCACCGCGTCGGCAATGCGGCGCAACTCATCGGCCGTGGTCTCGCCGCCCCACATGCGGGGGATTACGCTGTAGGTGCCGTCTTTCTGGATGTTGGCGTGGCTGCGTTCGTTGATGAAGCGGCTTTGCGGGTCGTCCTTGGCTTCTTTCGGCCAGGTGCTGATGAGGTAGTAGTTGACCGCCGGGCGGCAGGTGGCGCAGCCGTTGGGCGTCTTCCATTCCATGAACTTGAACACCTCGGCAATGCTGACCAGCTTGCTGCTGCGGATCGCGTCGCGCACGGCCTGGTGGCCGTGGTCGGTGCAGCCGCACATGGCCTTGGTCTTGGGCGTGGCGCTGTAGTCGCCACCGGCGGTGAACATGATGATCTGTTCCACCAGCCCCGTGCACGAGCCACAGCTGGCGCTGGCCTTCGTGTGCTTGCGCACTTCATCCAGTGTGAACAGGCCTTTGTCCTTGATGGCCTTGCAGATGGCGCCCTTGGTCACGCCGTTGCAGCCGCACACCTCGTCGCTGTCCTGCATGGCGGCAGCCTTGCTCTGGCCCTGGTGGCCGGTGTCGCCCAGGTGCGATTCGCCAAACATCAGCTTGTCGCGGATGTCGGTCACGCTGCGGCCGTCGCGCAGCAGCTTGAAGTACCAGCTGCCGTCCACCGTGTCGCCATACAGGCAGGCGCCCACAAGCTTGTCGTCTTTGATGACGAGCTTTTTGTACACGCCACCGAAGGGGTCGCTCATCACGATCTCCTCGGTGTCGTCTCCTCCTTGAAAGTCTCCGGCCGAGAACAGGTCGATGCCCGTCACCTTGAGCTTGGTGGACGTGAGCGAGCCCTGGTAGCGGCCGATGCCGAATTCGGCCAAATGGTTGGCCAGCACCTTGCCCTGCTCGAACAGCGGGGCCACCAGGCCATAGGCAATGCCCCGGTGCGCGGCGCATTCGCCCACGGCGTAGATGCGGGCGTCGGTGGTGGTCTGCAGCGTGTCGCTGACCACAATGCCGCGGTTCACGTGCAGGCGCATCTTTTCGGCCAGGGCGGTGTTGGGGCGGATGCCCACGGCCATCACCACCAGGTCGGCGGGCACCTCGGTGCCGTCCTTGAACTTCACGCTGGCCACGCGGCCTTCGGCGTTGCCCACCAGCTCTTGTGTTTGTGCTTTCATCAAGAACTGCATGCCGCGCTCCTGCAGCGACTTTTGCAGCATCTTCCCGGCCACGTCGTCCAGCTGCCGTTCCATCAGCCAGTCGCCCACATGCACCACGCTCACTTGCATGCCGCGCTTCATCAGGCCGTTGGCGGCCTCCAGGCCCAGCAGGCCGCCGCCGATGACCACGGCATGCTTGTACGTGGCGGCCGCGTCGATCATGGCCTGTGTGTCTGCAATGTCGCGGTAGGCCAACACGCCCTGCAAGTCTTTGCCGGGGATGGGCAGGATGAAGGGGTTGGAGCCTGTGGCGAGGATCAGTCGGTCGTATTCGGCGGTGACCACCGTGCCATCCTTGCTGGTGGCGCTGACCACGCGGCGCACGCGGTCCACGTCGGTCACGGTGAAGCCGGTGTGCAGCGTGATGTGATTGTCGGCATACCAGGACCAATCGTTCAGAATGATCTCGTCGATGGTCTGCTCGCCGGCCAGCACGGGCGAGAGCAGGATGCGGTTGTAGTTGGGGTGGGGCTCGGCCCCAAACACCGTGATGTCGTAAAGATCCGGGGCAATCTTGAGCAGCTCTTCCAGCGTGCGCACACCGGCCATGCCGTTTCCTACCATCACCAGCTTGAGCTTTTTCATCGTGACTCCGTCGGTTCTATCGCCTGGGCGATTCGAAAAACAAAAAAGGCGTCCACACGATGCCGTTTCGAATTCCTGTCGAAACCGCATGTGCGGACGCCTTCGTCCGGGCAATCCACCCCTGCGCCATTGCACGGGTGGATTGCGTGACCCTGTGGGGTCGTTGCTGGAGTTAAGCAATGCTTGTGCCAGACGATTTGCACTGAGGTGGGGCGGCTTCTTGGGGGTGTTTTGAGACCCGCGTGTGGGGGCTGGTGCAGTGCTGCCCCGGCTCTGAGCAGGTGCCACGGGGGTATGCCCTTGTCTGGCGCGGGGCGCACCACCTTGGGCACGGAACCTGCAAGGAGCTGGTGCATGACTTTTGAACTGGATTTCGGCCACACCTCGCAGGCCGGGCGCAAGGAGGTGAATGAAGACTTCGCCGCGCTCGTGCTGGGCCAGGGGCGCGACCGTGAGCGCGGAGCCATCGCGGCCATCGCCGACGGCGTGAGCACCGGCGGCAATGGCCGCGAGGCCGCCCAGACTTCAGTGAACACGCTGGTGAACGACTACTTCGCCACGCCCGACACCTGGGACACCACGGTGGCGCTGGACCGCATCCTGTCCGCCCACAACGGCTGGCTCGCCTCCATGAACCGGCGCCGCCAGCCTGCGGTGGGGTTGACCACGCTGACCGCGCTGGTGCTGTGTGGCCAGTCCTACACGCTGGCCCATGTGGGAGACACGCGCGCCTACCTGGTGCGCGAGGGCCGCCTGCAGCAGCTGACCACCGACCATGTCATGGCGCAGCACGATCTCAGGCACCAGCTCACCCGCGCCATGGGCCTGGACGACCACGTGGTGGTGGACTACAGCCAGGGCGAGCTGCGCAGCGGCGACCTGTTTGTGCTGCTGTCGGACGGCGTGCACGGCAGCATGCCCGAGCGCGAACTGCGCCAGCTGCTGCGCCAGGAGATACCGGCCCAGGCGCTCACCGACGAGCTGGTGCAGGTAGCCCTGCGCCGTGGCAGCAGCGACAACGTGACCGCGCTGGTGGTGCGGGTGCAGGGCGCGCTGGAGGCCACGCTGCAAGACGAATCGCGCCGCGCCCAGGACCTGCCCGTGCTGCCCCTGCTCAAGGTGGGCGACACCGTGGACGGCCTCACGGTGACAGCCATCGTGGCCGACAACGGCATCCACCGGCTGTACCAGGTGCGCGATGGAGCCACGCAGCGGCTGTATGCCCTCAAGACCCTGCTGCCCGCGCGCGCCCACGACGCCGAAGAACGCGCCACGCTGGCGCACGAGGCCTGGGTGGCGCGGCGCATGCAGTCGGGCCAGGCCGCCGCCCATCTGGCGCGGCTCAACGATTGGCCGGTGGGGGACGGCGGCTTTGGCGATGGCGCCGCAGCCAGCGCGTTTTACCTGCTGTACGACTGGCATTCCGGCGACACGCTGGGGCAGCGCCTGCGCCATCGCCAGCACCTGGCCGTGGGGCAGGCTGTGACGGTGACCGTGCAGGCCGCGCGCGTGCTGGGCTGGCTGCACCGCCAGGGCGTGGTGCACCGCGACATCAAGCCCGACAACCTGCACCTGGGCGACGACGGGGTGCTGCGTGTGCTGGACCTGGGCGTGGCCCTCTCAGGCCGGGAGCCCGAGGCCACCCGCCGCCTGCACGCCGGAACCCCCAGCTACATGAACCCGGAGCAGTGGCCGGGCTATGAAAAGGGCGGCGACCCCTCCGGTCAGTTGCCCGACATGGGCAGCGACCTGTTTGCGCTGGGGGTCACGCTGTACCAGCTGCTCAGCCACGGGCGCCTGCCCTATGGCGAGGTGGTGCAGTACCAGCTGGGCCGCTACCACCGCGACCCGGTGCCCCCCAGCCGCCACAACCCGGGCGTGCCGATCTGGCTCGACCAGATTGCCCTGAAGGCCGTGGCCCGCAACCGCGCCCAGCGTTTTGAAACTGCCGAGGAACTGCTGCTGGCCCTGGAGCGCGGCGCCTCACGCCCCCTGTCGGCGACCGGGCCCCAGCCGCTGATGCAGCGCGATGCCACGGCCCTGTGGAAGATCGCTCTGGCCGTGAGCGTGCTGGTGAATGTGCTGTTGATTTATTGGCTGCTGTTTTTGCCGCGGTGAGCTTTCGCGGCGATTTGCTATTAAAAACATAGCTTTTAGCGCTTATGAGATAAGCGCTGGGGCTTGTTTTGGTCAAAGACCGTGCATGCACGACGCCCATTGAGCGAGTGCCCTTTTGCTGGAAGTGTGGCGAGCGCTTGTGCGCTCACCGGCTACGCCGGTCACGCACTGCGCGCACGTCCACCCTTCTCCGCCCACGTGCGCGTCCAGCGGATCTGCATCACCCGCAGTAGCACCAGCATGGCCAGCGCACACACCGCAATGCCCACAAAGCCCCAGAGGTAGGTGCCGGTGTACTGGCGCGAGATGCCCATGCCATTGGGGATGAGGCCGCCGCCCAGCGCGCCGATCTCGCCGATCATCGAGCCTGCCACCGCCGTGGCCAATGGCCAGCGCAGCGGCACCAGCTGGAACAGGGCGCCGTTGCCTGCCCCCAGGGCCGCAAAACACACGAGGAACAGCAGCATGGTCACGGGCAGTGATTTTTCGGCTAGGCCACACAGCACCATGCTGGCGGCGGTGATGGCCAGCACGCCGGTCAGGGTGTTCACACCGCCCCAGTGGTCCGACAGCCAGCCACCAAACACGCGCAGGGCCGCGCCCAGGAATGCCGCCATCATCGTGAGCTGGCCGGCCGCCACCTTGCTCACGCCGAACTGGTCATAAAAGTAGCTGGGCAAGAAGGTGGTCAGGCCAATGAAGCCGCCAAAAGTCACGGCGTAGATCAGGCTGAAGGCCCAGCCGTCTTTTTCAAACAGGCAGGCGATGTGCTCACGGAAGCTGGCGTGGGGTGCCAGGTCGGGCGGCTCCTTGGCATACACCGCCATCACCAGCGCGGGTATCGCCACACTCACGGCAGCAAAGCCATACACGGCCTGCCAGCCAAACTTCTGCGCCAGCATGGGCGCGAGCAGGGCTGCCACTGCAGTGCCCACGTTGCCGGCGCCCACGATACCCATGGCCAGGCCTTTGTAGCGCGGCGGGAACGAGCCCGAGCCCAGTGACAGGGCCACCCCAAAGCTGGCACCCGCCACGCCCAGCAGGATGCCCATGGCGAGCAGGTCGTTGTACGAATGCACGAACAGGTAGCCATAGCCCATGGCCACAAAGATCCCCGCCATCTCGACCAGCGTGGCGTTCTTGCGACCGATGTACTGCGCCAGGATGCCCAGCGGAAACCGCATGAGGGCGCCCGCAAAGATGGGAATGGACAGCATCATGCCCATCTGCGTCGGCGTGAGCTGGAAGGCATCGCGGATGAACGGTGCCATGGCACCGTTGATCACCCAGACTGCGCACGAGAAACCGAAATACAGAAAGGACGACCACAGCGTGGGGGCGTGGCCGGACTTGAGAAACTCTCGAAATTGAAGCATGGCGATCTAGCGCAAAGAGGCTGCTGTGCTGCTGCAAGCACACCCACAACCGGGCAGAAAAACAAAAAGGCGCCAACACGGGCCGCGCGGGCTTGCTGGTTTGTTTGCAAGCCCCACACATCCCATGAAGACGCCAACGTCTTGTTCGCCCAATCCGCCGTTGCACCGGGCTGACACACGGCCAGCGTTGACCGTGGTGCTGAACATGCAAAGGACGTGCCAAGTTCTGGTGGCACTTGGTTTGAGTAAAAACGGCAGCTGGCGCTTGCGTATCGAGAGTTTTTTGCTATCAAATTTGAAGTTAAAATTGCCTGCCAGTCCAAGTTAGTGCAGCGTGCTCCGGTGTGATGCACTTTTTTGGCGCGATGCACCAATTTGGTGGCTGCAAACCAGCAGAGCCACTTAGGTGTTTCAAATCATAAAAATTCAACATAGGATGTATTCGGTTCATCCGTTGCCGTGTTGCCCGGTTCTGAGGTGACGAGGCATTCCCTGAGGAGGGTCCCCATGCGCGTCAATCTCCCGATCAGCACGCAGGAATATGCGTTCCCCAAAGGCCAGACCCTGGTGTCCACCACCGATCTCAAGGGCCGCATCCTGTACTGCAACCCGATGTTCATCGAGGTCAGCGGGTACGAGAAGGAAGAGCTGCTGGGCCAGCCCCACAACATCGTCAGACATCCCGACATGCCCGAGGAGGCCTACCGAGACATGTGGGAGACCATTGCCAGCGGCAACCCGTGGTCGGCCCCGGTCAAGAACCGGCGCAAGGACGGCACCTTCTACTGGGTGATGGCCAACGTCACCCCGCTCATGCAGGGCGACCAGCCCACGGGCTACATGTCTGTGCGCACCGAGGCCACCCGCGACCAGATACAGGCCGCCGACCAGCTCTACCGCCAGATGCAGGCCGAAAAACAGGCTGGAACCCTGGTGCACGTGCTGCGCGAGGGGCAGATCGTCAAGAACACGCTCTGGGGGCGCATGGCCCGCGCAGTGCAGCTCGGGCCGCTCGGCAAGATCATGCTGTGCACGCTGCTGTTGGTGTTCGCGTCGTGGGGGGCTGCGCTGCTGGGCGGGCACACCATGACCGTCGCGGCGGGCGCAGCCTGGCTGGGCGTGGTGCTGCTGGCCCTGGGCATGGCGGTGTACCTGCACCGGGCCACCGTGGCGCCGTTGTCGCAGATGCTGCGCTGGGCCAACCGCATGGCCGCAGGCGACCTTACCCAGAAGATTGCGGCGTCGCGCAGCGACACCGTGGGTCAACTGCAAAAGGCGCTGGCCCAGCTCAATGTGAACCTGTTGTCCATCGTGCGCGATGCGCGCCAGGAGAGCGAACACATGCAGCTTTCCACCCGCGAGATCGCGCAGGGCAACCAGGACCTGTCAGAACGCACCGAAGCCCAGGCCAGCAACCTGGAGCAGACGGCGGCGTCGATGGAGGAAATCACCGGCACCGTCAAGCAGACGGCCGAATCGGCCCGCCAGGCCACCGTGCTGGCCACCCAGGCCACCCAGGTGGCTGAGCGCAGCAGCGAGGCCGTGGACGGCGTGGCCAGCACCATGAAGCAGATCCAGACTGCCTCCGGCCGCATCAGCGAGATCACCCAGCTCATCGACTCCATTGCGTTTCAGACCAATATCCTCGCGCTCAACGCCGCCGTGGAGGCCGCGCGTGCGGGTGAGCAGGGGCGCGGGTTTGCGGTGGTGGCCTCCGAGGTGCGCAGCCTGTCGCACCGCACGCTCTCGGCCGCCAAGGAAATCCGCCAGCTCATCGACGACTCGGCCACCAAGGTGAGCGAAGGCCACGCAAAGACCGACGCAGCGCAGAAGACCATGACCGAATCGCTGGAGCTGGTGCGCCGCGTGAACACGCTGATCGGTGAAATTCACAGCGCGTCCAACGAGCAGCTCAGCGGCATCTCTCAGGTCAACGCCGCCGTGGCGCAACTGGACACCATCACGCAGCAGAACGCCGCGCTGGTGGAGGAAAACGCCGCCTCGGCGATGCAGCTCAACGGGCAGGCGCAGACGATGACCGAGACGGTGCAGGTGTTCCGCATCGATGCGTCGGCGCCCAGCCAGGCGCGGGACGCGGTGGCGTTGCGCAAGGAGATGAAGGCTGGCAAGGGCGCATCGTCGTCCAGCCGCGCCTTGGCGGCGCTCTGAGCGCCAAGGGATTTCACGCAGTCCTGGAAACTGGCACGGTGCCATCACCAGTGCCACCGTGGAACGGCTTCGCCAGGCCACAGGTGGCCTCCCCTTGGGGGAAGACGCGAAGCGGCTCAGGGGGCTTATGTACTTGCCCGCACTGTCAGCTCAAACCCCAGATTCACTGAATTTTTCTCCGGCATCTCACCCCGCATCAGCGTCAGCAGCATCTGCGCACTGGCCTCGCCGATGGCCGAGCGCGGGGTGCGTACGGTGGTCAGCGGCGGCAGCATCTGGTCGCTGCCCGCAAGATCGTTAAAGCCGGCAATGGCCACGCGGCCAGGCACGGCCAGACCCAGACGCTGGGCGGCCAGCAGACCACCCTGCGCGAGGTCGTCGTTGCAGAAGAACACGGCGTCCACGCCAGGGCGGGTGCGTAGCACCTCTTCCAGCAGCTCTGCGCCCAGGCGGATGGATGAAGGCTGAGGGCTGAGCAGCTCCAGCCGTGGGTCGTACATCCCCGCCTCGCGCAGGCAACGGCGGTAGCCTTCGGCGCGCTGCATGGTGCGTGGGTCCAGCTGGGCGGCAACGAATGCGATGTTCTTGTGGCCGCGCGACAGCAGGTGGGTTGTCATCGCATGGCCCGCGTCCTGCTGTGAAAAGCCCACGCAGAACACGCCGGGTGCGGGCGTCATTTCCATCAAGTGCACGCAGGGCACGCCGCTGGTGGCAATCATGTGACGGGCGGCCTCGGTGCGGTCAAAGCCCGTGACGAGCAGGCCCGCCGGGCGGTGGGCCAGGTAGGTGCGCAGCAGCTGCTCTTCTTCCTGCGGGTCGTAGTGCGTCACGCCAATCAGGGCTTGGTAGCCGTGCGGGAAGAGGGTGCGGTGCACGGCCTCCAGCACGTCTACAAACAGCGCGTTGGACAGCAGCGGCACCAGCACCGGCACCTGCACACTGCGCTGCGAGGCCAGTGCGCGGGCGGCGGGGTCGGGCACGTAGCCCAGTTGTGCGGCGGCGTCTTTCACACGCTGCACCAGTTCTTGCGCCACGCCGCGCTCGCCGCGCAGGGCACGGGACGCGGTGATGGGGCTCACCTCGGCGGCCTTGGCCACGTCGTTCAGCGTGATGCGGCCGCTGGAGCGGCGTCTTGTCTCGGGTTTGTTCAAGGGTTAACCCTCATGGGGGTTGAGATTGATCTGGTTAGGATAGCGCTGTCCAAGCGATGGGGCAAGGCGATGCCCGCCATTTTGGATGAAGTTGAAGAACTTGCCACAGTTTGGGCGGCATCCGGGACCGGATGCCTTTTTTACAGATTGCTTGGATAGCGCTACCAATATGAGTGTTTTGCCGTCAACGGTTTATCTGGTGGTCATGGGTGTGGCCGGATGTGGCAAGTCCAGCCTCGGCGCTGCGCTGGCGCAGGCCGAAGGGCTGCCCCTGATCGAAGGGGACGACCACCACAGCCCGGCCAGTCGCGAAAAGATGCGCCAGGGTATTGCCCTGACCGACGAAGACCGCGAGGGCTGGCTGGCCACGCTGGGGCAATTGCTGCAGGCGCACCCGCACGGCGCGGTGCTGACCTGCTCTTCGCTCAAGAAGGCCTACCGAGACCGGCTGCGCGGCGCCTGTCCGGGGTTGCGGTTCGTGTTCCTGGAGATCGACCGCGCCAACGCAGGCCAACGTGTGGCGGCGCGCGCGGGCACCCATTTCTTTTCCAGCGCGCTGGTGGACAGCCAGTTCGCCACGCTGGAGTCACCGGTGGGCGAGGCGGGCGTGTTGCGGCTCGATGCGCTGTTGGATCTGGCCACGCTGCAGCAACAGGCTTCGGCCTGGATCGCCGCCCAGGAGTCTGCATGAATTCCCCTGCACAACAAGCGCAACTGCAGCCGTCGCTCAGCCGGTTCGCCAGGATCTCCCAGCTGCTGATGGCCAGTTGCCTCGGCGTGATGGCCGTGGCGGTCTTCATCAACGTGGTGCTGCGCTACGGCTTTGGCAGCGGCGTGGCGGCCAGCGAAGAGCTGTCGCGCCTGCTGTTTGTATGGATGGTTTTTATCGGTGCCGCAGCGGCCTACCCCGCCGGTGAGCACATGGCTTTTACCAGTCTGGCGGGCCTGTTGGCAAAGCGCCCGGTGGCCTTTGGCCTGTTGACGGCCGTGATCCGGCTGCTGGTGATCAGCGCCAGCGCCATGTTGGCCTGGGGCGCCTGGCAGCAGGTAGTGGTGGGCATGGGCAGCCGCTCCGTCGTCATGGCCTACCCGGCGGCGTTGCTACCACTGCCGGCCTTTTTGTGCGCGGTGGCCATCGGAGTGATGGCGGTCATCGAGTTGATTCAACGCAAGCCGCTGGACCTCGGTCACGGCGCCGAGGTGGAGTAAGTGATGATGGCCATGGGACCCGAAGCGCAGGCTTTTATCGTTTTTTCGCTGGGCATGCTGGTGCTGATGGGCACCGGCATGAACATGGGCCTCGCCCTGGTGCTCACTGGCGCTGGCATGGCCTGGGTGCTGGATTTTTTCGACACGCAATTGCTCGCGCAGAACCTCGTGGCCGGGGTGGACAGCTTTCCGCTGCTGGCCGTGCCGTTCTTCATCCTGGCGGGTGAGCTGATGAACTCAGGCGGCATCAGCCGTCGCATCATCGACATGGCGCAGGCATGGGTGGGGCATATCCGGGGTGGGCTGGGTTATGTAGCCATCGGCGCTGCGGTGCTGATGGCTAGCATGAGCGGGTCGGCCCTGGCCGACACGGCCGCGCTGGCCACCATCCTGCTGCCCATGATGCGCCAGCAGGGCTACCCGATGAACACCTCGGCAGGGCTGATCGCCTCGGGCGGGATCATTGCGCCCATCATTCCGCCGTCCATGCCGTTCGTGATCTATGGCGTGACGACCAACACCTCGATCTCGGCGCTGTTTGTGTCGGGCATCGTGCCTGGCTTGATGATGGGCGCGGGCCTTATCTTTGCCTGGCGCTGGGTGCTGCGCGGCTTGGATCTGCCCAAGGGCGAACCCTTGCCCGCCAAGGACCGCTTGCGCGCCACGGCACGCGCCTTCTGGGCCATGCTGATGCCGCTCATCATCATCGGCGGCATGAAGACGGGGGTTTTCACCCCCACCGAGGCCGCCGTGGTGGCCGCGTTCTATGCGCTGGCGGTGGCACTTTTCATCCACCGCGAGATGAAGCTGGCGGACATCTATGGCGTGCTGGTGCGTGCGGCCAAGACGACTTCCATCGTGATGTTCTTGTGCGCCGGTGCCCAGGTGGCCAGCTACATGATCACGCTGGCCGACCTGCCCAATGTGCTGACCAGCTGGCTGGGCCCGCTGGTGGAGAACCCGCGCCTGTTGATGGCCGTGATGATGATCGTGCTGGTGCTCATCGGCACGGCGCTGGACCTCACGCCCACCATCCTGATCTTTGCGCCCGTGATGCTGCCCATCGCCGTCAAGGCGGGGATCGACCCGGTGTACTTCGGCCTGATGTTTGTGCTCAACGGCGCCATCGGCCTCATCACGCCGCCCGTGGGCACGGTGCTCAATGTGGTGGCCGGGGTGGGGCGCATCTCGATGCACAGCGTGATCAAGGGCGTGAACCCGTTCCTCTTCACCTATGTGCTGATCCTCGCGCTGCTGGTGGCGTTCCCGCAGATCGTGACAGCCCCTGTGGTGTGGATGAGGTGAGATGAAGCACCCCCTGAGTCGCTTCGCGCCTTCACCCCTCTCTCGCCTCGCTGCGCGATGCGGGAGGGGGACGCCGCCAGCGCGGTGGGGCGGCCCTTGCGCCGCGGCCGCTGGTGCGGTGTGTGCCAGTTCGCCCACCTTGCCTCTTTGATTCTTTTTCCCGTGCCTTTCTTTCCCTTGCCAATGGAGACAACCATGAAAACTTTCCGACGTACCCTGCTCGCCGCCCTGTCGGTGGCTGCCATCACCTGTTCGTTCCAGGCAGTTGCCCAGGACTTCAAGCCGCGCATCATTCGGTTTGGCTATGGCCTCAACGAGGTGTCCAACCAGGGCCGCGCCACCAAGCTGTTTGCCGAAGAGGTCGAAAAAGCCTCGGGTGGCAAGATGAAGGTGCGCGCCATCGGCGCCGCCGCGCTGGGTTCGGACGTGCAGATGCAGCAGGCGCTGATCGGCGGCGCGCAGGAAATGATGGTCGGCTCCACCGCCACACTGGTGGGTATCACCAAAGAAATGGCGATCTGGGACACGCCCTTCCTGTTCAACAACGCCAAGGAAGCCGACGTGGTGCTGGATGGCCCCGTGGGCCAGAAGGTGATGGACAAGCTGCAGGAAAAGGGCCTGGTGGGCCTGGTGTACTGGGAGAACGGCTTTCGCAATCTCACCAACAGCAAGCGCCCCGTCAACAAGCTGGAAGACATGGACGGCATCAAGCTGCGCGTGATGCAGAACAACGTGTTCCTCGACAGCTTCAAGACCCTGGGTGCCAACGCGGTGCCGCTGCCGTTCTCCGAGCTCTTCACCGCGCTCGAAACCAAGACGGTTGACGGCCAGGAGAACCCCTACAACACCATCCTGTCGAGCAAGTTCTATGAGGTGCAGAAGTACCTCACGGTGACCAACCACGTCTACAGCCCCTGGATCGTGCTGGTGAGCAAGAAGTACTGGGATGGCCTGTCGAAGGCTGAGCAGAAGGTGCTGCTCGACGCCGCCAAGAAGAGCCGCGACTTCGAGCGCCAGGACACGCGTGCCGAAGCCGACAAGGCCCTGGCCGACCTGAAGGGCAAAGGCATGCAAGTGAACGAGCTGCCTGCCGCCGAAGCCAACCGCATGCGCGAAAAGCTCAGCGCCGTGAACGCGAGCATCGCTGCCAATGTGGGTGAAAGCCTGTGGAAGGATGTGCAGGGCGCCGTGGCGCAGGCGCGGGCTGGCAAGTAAACCAACGCTTGTTGACGGGGCTCAGCCCCGGCAATAGAAAAGGCCGAGGCCCCATGCGGGGCCTCGGCCTTTTTGCATTTGCAATTCAGGGTCTGCGCCACGGCGCAGACCCGGCAAATTACAGCGAACCGATTTCGCCGGAAGAGATCTTGCCGGTGCGCAGCGCGTCCACAGCCTGAGCATTCACTGCATTGCGGTCAGCCGTGGAGGTGTAGACCAGAGCACGCGAACCGACGGGGATGGCGCCGCTGGTCTGGGGCACGGTGGAGGCTTCAGCCATCACTTCAGCGCGGGTGCGGCTGGTTTCGAACTTCGTGGCGAATTGCGATGCATCGGCTTCGTCAGCCTGGGCACCGAAGGAAGCGAAAGCGGCAACAGCAGCGATGGAGAGGAAACGTGCGGTCTTGTTCATGGTGAAACTCCTGTGAAATTCAAAAAATGGGGACGAGGTGTCTGGAATACGTGAAGCGCGAAGCCGTGGATTCAAAAAGGTGAATCAACCGCCTTCAGCGGGGCCCACGCGGCCAGTGCGCATGGCTTGTGCGGCAGCTTCGGCACGCACTGCAGCGCGGTCTACCGTGGACTTGTAGGTCACCACGCGGGAGCCTGCGGGCTCCTGGCTGCGCATTTGGACTGCGGCGGCGGCTTCGGCAACCACTTCGGCACGGGTGCGGTTCGTGTCGAATTTCAGGGCAAATTGCGAACCATCAGCTTCGTCAGCCTGGGCACCCAAAGAAGCGAAAGCAGCCACAGCGGCGATAGAGAGAAAACGTGCGGTCTTGTTCATGATGAAAGTCCTTGAAGTTAAAAAAAGCGTCTCAAAAAAGCCGGAGCGAAGATCAAAAACAACGTGCTTAGCACCGGGTTCGGTGAGTCGCCTTGCGGGTTCGGCTCATCGATGGGATGAACTGTACGCCGCAGGTGGATGAAGAAAAACCAGCTGGTCGCAAACTAACTGTTCCAGTTTTGGAAACAATCTGGACGCTTGTTTCCTGCCTGTGGCCGATGAGAAGAATCTCAGGCCCGCAGCCGGTCGCAAGCGATCGATCCGAGGCAAGAAGGGTGAGCGTTGATTCCTTTGGAAGTGCGTTGGACATGGGCTGTATCGTGCCCGGCCGGCGCTGCGGCGTCGTCTCGTCGCCGTTTCGGTTCTTTTCAGTTTGTTTCGGGTTCGACCGAATGCAACAGGGTCGAAACATATGCATCGCTGTTGCCACACCGGGCCCAAAAGCGGGATAAATCGGGCTTGCGCGGCTTGCGCCCGTTGGGCTTATGGGCTGAAATCTCTCTGTACCTGTTCCAGGTGTTACGAGGGAGGTTCCATGACCGTAGTCGCCAAAATTCTTCAGTCCAAACCGGACGCCACTGTCCACACCATTGCGCCCACGGCGTCGGTGTTCGATGCGCTCAAGCTCATGGCCGACAAGGGCATCGGCGCCCTGGTGGTTACCGAGGGGGATGCCATCGTGGGCATCTTCACAGAGCGCGATTACGCGCGAAAGATCGCCCTGCTGGGCCGCACGTCAGCCGCCACGCTGGCGCGCGATGTGATGACCACCTCGGTACGCTTTGTGCGGCCCGAGCAGACCAGCGAGCAGTGCATGCAGATCATGAGTACCGGCCGCCTGCGCCACCTACCCGTGGTGGACAACAACGGCAAACTCGTGGGCATGATCTCGATCGGGGACTTGGTCAAGGACATCATCTCCGAGCAGAAATTCATCATTGAACAGCTGGAGCAGTACATCACTGGTAGCCATTAGAGGACAACCTCCTGAGGCGCTGCGCGCCTTCCCCCTTCTCTCGAATTGCTTCGCAATTCGGGAAGGGGGACGCACCCAGCGCGGCGGGGCGGCCCTTGCGCGGGGGGCGCTGGCCTGGGGTTGCGCGCGTGCGACGGCCCTACCATGGGGACAAAACGAAAAAGGGCTCTGACCGATCTGGTCAGAGCCCTTTTGATTTGCCGTGTTGTCGGGCCTGGAGCCCAGCGGTTCAAGCTGCTTTTTCTACGTGCCCCTGACGGGTGTAGAGGAAATCGATCACCGCCTTGCGGTAGTGCACGTACTGCGGGTCTTCGGCCAGCTCCACGCGTTTGCGGGGGCGGGGCAGGTCGACGGTCAGCACTTCGCCAATCGTCGCGGCCGGGCCGTTGGTCATCATCACGATCTTGTCGGACAGCAGCACGGCTTCGTCCACGTCGTGCGTCACCATGACCACGGTGCTGTGGGTGCGTGCGACGATTTCCAGCAATTCGTCCTGCAGCTTGGCGCGGGTCAAGGCGTCCAGCGCGCCAAAGGGCTCGTCCATCAGCAGCACCTGGGGCTCCATGGAGAGTGCCCGGGCAATGCCCACGCGCTGCTTCATGCCGCCAGAGATTTCACCGGGGCGCTTTTGCCCAGCGGGCGTGAGGCCCACCAGGGCCAGTGCGGCGTCGGTGCGGGCCTTGAGCTGGGCCTTGGTTTCCTTGCCGCCAAACACGCGCTCCACGGCCAGGTAGATGTTGTCGAAGCAGGTGAGCCAGGGCAGCAGCGAGTGGTTCTGGAACACCACGGCGCGCTCGGGGCCGGGGCCCTTGATCTCCTTGTTGGCGCACAGCAGCGCACCGTTGGTGGGCGTGGTCAGCCCGGCGATCAGATTCAGGAGCGTGGACTTGCCGCAGCCCGAGTGGCCGATCAGCGCCACGAACTCGCCCTTGGCAATCGTCAGGTTGATGTCGCGCAGCGCGGGGAACAGGCCCTTGGCCGTCTTGAAGGTCTGTTCGACGCCGTGGACTTCGATGAACTTGGTGCTCATGGAGGGGTGTGTGGATGCTGCCGTGGTGGTCGTGTTCATGCTTTCACCTCTTCAAACGTAAATGCGGTGGCCAGCTTGATGAGCGCAAACTCCAGCACCAGCCCGACGATGCCGATCACGAAGATGGCGATGATGATGTTCTTGACGTTGAGGTTGTTCCACTCGTCCCACACCCAGAAGCCAATGCCCACGCCGCCGGTCAGCATCTCGGCAGCTACGATCACCAGCCATGCGGTGCCCACGGCCAGGCGCACGCCGGTCAGCATGTAGGGCAGCACGGCGGGGAAGAGGATCTTGGTGGCGATCTTCCATTCGCTCAGGTTCAGCACGCGGGCCACGTTCATGTAGTCCTGCGGCACACGCTGCACGCCCACGGCGGTGTTGATGATCATGGGCCAGATGGAGCAGATGAAGATGGTCCAGATGGCGGCGGGGTTGGCGCCCTTGAACACCAAGAGGCCGATCGGCAGCCAGGCCAGCGGCGACACCGGCCGCAGCAGGCTGATGAGCGGGTTGAACATGCGCGACAGGAAGTTGAACCGTCCGATCACGAAGCCTGCCGGAATGCCCACCAGCGCCGCCATGCCAAAGCCCACGGCCACGCGCTCCAGCGACATCAGCACATTCCAGCCCACGCCCTGGTCATTGGGGCCATTGCGGTAGAACGGGTTGCTGAAGATTTCCAGCGCCTGCTTCCAGGTCTCCACCGGGCTGGGGATGCTGCCGCCCGTGGTGGTGGATACCACTGCCCACAGACCGATGAGCAGGCCCAGGCCACAGAGCGGCGGCAGCACCGCCATCCAGAAACTGCGCGACAGGGCCGCCCAGTCGCGACTGGCAGGGGCGGGGCTCGCAGTTGTTTCGGATTTGGACTGTTTTTGGCTTCTGCCGCTTGCTGGTGAAGCGCTGATAGCTACATTATTCATAGCGTTCTGTGCAACCACGGGGGCTGCATCCAACGGGGAGTGAAAGACGGCACTGACCATGGTGTTCTCCTTGGCAGGGTGGGCGGGGCAGGGCGTTTACGCCTTGATCTTGAAGCTGTCGGCGTACTTGGCGGGGTCTTTGCCGTCCCACACCACGCCATCCATGAACTTGCTGGTGCGCATTTCGCTCTTGGGCAGCGGTGTTTTGGAGGCGGTGGCGGCCTGTTTGTAGACGTCGATACGGTTCACCGCCTTGGCCACGTTCAGGTAGTCGGGGTGGTCCTTGATCAGGCCCCAGCGCTTGTGCTGCGTGAGGAACCACATACCGTCCGTGAGGTAGGGGAAGTTCACCGTGCCTTCATTGAAGAACTTCATGTGGTTGGGGTCGTCCCAGGTCTTGCCCATGCCGTCCTGGTAGCGGCCCAGGATGCGCTGGTTGATGGCATCGACGCCTGTGTTCACGTAGGCCTTGCCGGCAATGGTTTCGGCCATCTTGTTCTTGTTGGCCAGGCCATCGTCGATCCATTTGCTGGCCTCCAGGATGGCGGCCGTCACGGCACGGGCCGTATTGGGGTATTTCTGCACGAATTCGGACGTTGTGCCCAGCACCTTTTCGGGGTGGTCTTTCCAGATGTCCTGCGTGGTGGTCGCGGTCACTCCGATGCCGTCCATTATGGCGCGGTGGTTCCAGGGTTCGCCCACGCAGAAGCCGTCCATGTTGCCCACACGCATGTTGGCCACCATTTGTGGCGGGGGCACGGTGATGACCTTGGCATCCTTCATCGGGTTGATGCCGTTGGCCGCCAGCCAGTAGTACAGCCACATGGCGTGGGTGCCGGTGGGGAAGGTCTGCGCGAAGGTGTACTCTCGCTTCTCGCTGGCCATCAGCTTGGCCAGGCCCGCTCCGTTGACGGCGCCCTTGTCGGCGAGCTTTTTGGACAGCGTGATGGCCTGGCCGTTGTGGTTGAGGTTCATCAGCACGGCCATGTCCTTCTTGGGGCCAGCCAGGCCCAAGTGCACGCCGTAGACCAGGCCATACAGCACGTGGGCAAAGTCGAGTTCGCCATTCACCAGCTTGTCGCGCACACCGGCCCACGATGCTTCCTTGGTGGGGATGATGGTCACGCCGTACTTCTTGTCGATGCCCAGCACCGAGGCCATCACCACGCTGGCGCAGTCGGTCAGCGGGATGAAGCCGATCTTCACTTCCTTCTTCTCGGGGGCGTCCGAGCCCTGGGCATGCACCAGGGCGCGCAGGGCGGGGCTCACGCCCACGGCGCCAACGGTAGCTGCCTGCAGCACGGTGCGGCGGTTGAGGCTGGTTTTCAACAGATCGGTCATGGGGCGGTTCCTCGGTGCGTTAGAAAACAAAAAAGGCGTCCTCCCCTGGCCGGGTTGCATGCGCAAACGGGCTCGGAGAGGGACGCCTTTGTCCATGGCAAAGCCCATTGGGGGGCCTTGTGTCAGCACCGGCCCGCCATTGGGTCAGTGCTGTCAGTGGTGGGACCGTCTTTGGTCTTGCCAAGGTTAATGCAAGCAGCGTGCCAGCCTTTTTCATACCGGCCTTGCTCCAATACAGCGCATGATCTGCTACCAAATTAGTAGCTGCTTGTGCTTATTTATCAAGCGGTAGCGTCAAGTTTGGCTTGAAAATTTGCGATGATGGTGCGCGCGCAGAGTGCTGCACTGCATTTGTGCGGCGCACCATTTGGGGATAAGCCGGTGGACCCGGGCGTGACCCAGGCGAGGGATGTCAAGCAAGGGCCGCCCCGCAGCGAGGGCATCGTCCCTCCTTCCCGAATGGCGCAGCGATTCGAGAGAAGGGGGAAGGCGCACAGCGCCTCAGGGGGAAGTCACCTATTCAACCCAGCAGATCCATCACATCGAGCATGCGCTGCGCCACGTCCACGAGCTTGAGGCCCTTGTCCATGGCCGTCTTGCGCAGCTTTTCGTAGGCTGCCTGTTCGCTCAGGCCCTGGCGCTGCATGAGCAGGCCCTTGGCGCGGTCGATGGTCTTGCGGTCCTTGAGTTCGGTCTTGGCGTCGGCCAGCTCGGCGCGCAGCGCCTGTTCGTGCTGGAAGCGCGCCATGGCCACGTCCAGAATGGGGCGGATGCGCTGGGGCGCCAGGCCCGCCACGATGTAGGCCGACACGCCCGCCGCCACCGCGTCCTTCACGTGTGAGGTGTCCTCGTCGTTGGTGAACATCACGATCGGGCGCCGCTCGTCGCGCGTGGCCATCACCACATGTTCGAGCGCGTCGCGCGCCTCGCTTTCGGCGTCCACGATGATGAGGTCGGGCTGCAGCTGGGCGATCCGCTCGCTCAGGAAGACATCGGCAGGCAGGGTGGCCACCAGGTTGAAGTTGTTCTCCAGCAGCCCAATGCGCAGCGCCCGCGACCGTTCCGCCTGAAGTACGGCGTGTTCGTCGGCGGGGTCGGCGACTGCCAGATCCGGGGCAACCACCACGATGCGCAGAGACTCGTTCATACCCAGGAGCATAAGCAATTTTTACGCCACAAAATGGTGCATCGAAGCGGTGCGTTCCGGGGCTGCAGGCTGGCAGCAGGTTGTGGCCGCTTCCAAGGCCTGAAACTTGCTAATAGTTTGTCGATGGGCAGGGCATACCCGATAGCAGCTACCCGGTCGCATCGCATATACATCTGGTCACATTGACCCATTCAAGAGGATTTGCATGAACAAGCACATTGACCGGCGGCGTATCTCTGCCGGCTTGGCCCTGACCACCGTGGCGGTATCCGCGCTGCTGGTGCTGACAGGCTGCAGCAAGGTGCCCGACACCATCAAGATCGGCGTGGCCCAGCCCCTCTCCGGCCCCTTGGGCGCGCTGGGGCAGGATTTGCTCAACGGCGTCAACCTGGCCGTGGCAGAACTGAACAAGGGTGGCTACACCGTGGACGGCAAGCGTGTGACGCTGGAGGTGGTGTCGGTGGACGACAAGGCCGACGCCGCCACCGGCAAGACCGTGGCGCAGCAGCTGGTGGACTCGGGCGTGGTGGCGGTGATCGGGCACCTGAATTCGGGGGTGAGCATTGAGACGGCCCCGATTTACGCCGCCAAGGACATCGCCCAGATCGCCATCTCCACCAACCCCAAGTTCACGCAACTCGGCTTCCCAACCACCTTCCGCATGGTGGCCAATGACACCTTGCAGGCGCGCGCTATCGGCTCGTTTGCCGCCACACAGCTGGGTGCCGCCCGCTACGCTGCGCTGGACGATGGCACGCCTTACGGCAAGGGCCTGGCCGACGGTGCTGCCGAGCAGCTCAAGGCTGAAAAGAAGGAAGTGGTGGTGCGCAAGTCGTTTGACGACAAGACGGTGGCTTTCGATGAACTGGCTGGCGAGCTGAAGGCCGCCAAGGTCGAGGTCATCGTGTCCACCCTCAACGACTTTCAGGCCCTGGCTCTGCTCGAAGCCCTGCGCAAGGTTGACCACACCAAGGTTAGCCTGCTGGGCGGGGACACCATCAAGACCACCGACATGACCAAGGCCATGGGCATGGTCGAAGGCGTCTACGCCACATCGCCCGTACTGGAAGCCAAGGAGTTCACCACCGGCAAGCCCTTCCTTGAAAAGTACATCGAGGCCTACAAGAAGCCCCCGGCCTATGGCGGCCACTACAGCTACGACAGCACCTATGTGCTGTCAGCCGCCATCCAGAAGGCCAAGTCGGCCGATCCGAAAGCGATCACCAAGGCCATGCACAGCATCAACGGCTATGCGCCCGTGATCGGCACCATGACCTGGGACGACAAGGGCGAACAGCGCTACGGCGCCGTGGGCGTGTATGAACTGCGCAGCGGAAGCTGGGAACTGCGCATGCGTTCGGACCGCTGGTAAGCAAGCCGCCGCGTCGGCAAGCGCCATCCATCCGCACAACCCCTGCTGGCGACTGCCAGCAGGGGTTTTTGCATCCGACCCTGAACGGGGCCGGGTTTTACACTCGGGGCATGAGTTTGCTGATCCTCGGTATTGAATCTTCGTGCGACGAAACGGGCGTGGCATTGGTCCGTTCCACGGGCAATGCCGTGCCCACGTTGCTATCGCACGCGCTGCACAGCCAGATTGAGATGCACCAGGCCTACGGTGGCGTGGTGCCCGAGCTGGCCAGCCGTGACCACATCCGACGTGTGCTGCCGCTGGCCACGCAGGTGCTGACCGAGTCCGGCCAGTCGCTGGCCGATGTGGACGTGGTGGCCTACACCCGCGGGCCGGGCCTGGCGGGTGCGCTACTGGTGGGGGCGGGCGTGGCGTGCGCGTTGGGCGCTGCACTGGACAAGCCGGTGCTGGGCGTGCACCACCTGGAGGGGCACCTGCTGTCGCCCTTCCTCAGCGCCGACCCGCCTGAATTCCCTTTTGTGGCCCTGTTGGTATCAGGCGGTCACACCCAGCTGATGCGTGTGGACGGCGTGGGCCGATACGAGATCCTGGGCGAGACCATTGACGATGCTGCTGGCGAGGCGTTCGACAAGTCCGCCAAGCTCATGGGCCTGGGCTACCCCGGTGGGCCAGCGCTCTCGCGCCTGGCTGAGCAGGGCGATGCTGCAGCCTTCAAGCTGCCGCGTCCGCTGTTGCACAGTGGCAACCTCGATTTCTCTTTCGCCGGGCTCAAGACGGCCGTGCTCACGCAGGCCAAGAAGCTGGGCGATGAGCTGGAGGCACGCAAGGCCGACCTGGCGGCGAGCACCGAGGCTGCGATTGTCGAAGTGCTGGTGAAGAAGACGCTGGCCGCGCTCAAGCAGACCGGCCTGAAACGTGTGGTGGTCGCTGGTGGCGTAGGGGCCAACCGGCACCTGCGTGCGCAACTCAATGCGGCCTGCGCTGCGGCCAAGGTGCGCGTGCACTACCCTGAGCTGCACCTGTGCACCGACAACGGCGCCATGATTGCCATGGCAGCGGCCATGCGGCTGCAGGCGGGGCAGCAGCAGGCCAACACCGACTACGCCTTTGACGTGAAGCCGCGCTGGCCGCTGGATGCCATCACCGTGTGATTTTGAAGAAAAGTGGCACCTGGCGCAGGTAAATCATGCGCTAGGTGCTATCTTTTTTGATGTTCAGAACGGATAGTGGCGCGGCGTGGTCTGCACGGTGATCCAGCGCAGTTCGGTGAATTCACGCACCCCGGCCATGCCGCCAAAGCGGCCGTAACCCGAACTTTTCACGCCGCCAAAAGGCATCTGGCCTTCGTCATGCACCGTGGGGCCGTTGACGTGGCAGATGCCCGACTCGATGCGTGCCGCCACGTTCCAGGCCTTGGCTACATCGCGGCTGAACACGGCGGATGACAGGCCGAACTCGTTGTCGTTGGCGCAGGCAATGGCTTCCTCCACACCATTCACGCGCACCACGGGTTTGACGGGGCCGAAGGATTCTTCGCGGTAGATGTCCATCGCGGCCGTCACATGGTCGAGCACCGTGGCCTGCATCAGCGTGCTGTCGCTCTTGCCGCCGCAGACCAGCTTGGCGCCCTTGGCCAGCGCGTCGTCGATGAGGGCGTTGCAGCGCTGCACCGTGGTCATGTCCACCACCGAGCCCAGCACCACCGGGCCCTTGCGCGGGTCGCCCAGGGGCAGGGCCTTGGCACGCGCGCCCAGCTTGGCCACGAACTCGTCGGCCACGGCGTTGTCCACGATGATGCGTTCGGTGGACATGCAGATCTGGCCCGAGTTGGCGAATGCGCCAAACACGGTGCCTGCTACGGCAGCATCGATGTCTGCATCGTCCAGCACCAGCAGCGGGGCCTTGCCACCCAGTTCCAGCACCACGGGCTTGAGGTACTTGGCGCAGGTCTGCGCAATGATGCGGCCCACCTTGGTGGAGCCGGTGAAGTTGATGCGGCGCACTGCCGGGTGGGCCACGATGGCCTCGACCACGGCGCCCGCATCGGCGGGTGCATTGGTCACGAAGTTCACCACACCGGGGGGCAAACCGGCCTCCTGCAGCGCCTCGATGATGAGGCCGTGTGTGGCGGGGCACAGTTCGGAGCCCTTGAGGATCACCGTGTTGCCACAGGCCAGCGGCGTGGCGATGGCGCGCACACCCAGGATGACCGGCGCATTCCACGGTGCAATGCCCAGCACAACACCTGCGGCCTGGCGCACGCCCATGGCCAGGCTGCCGGGCACGTCGGACGGGATCACTTCGCCGGCGATCTGCGTGGTCAGGGCGGCGGCTTCTTGCAGCAGGCCGGCAGCCAGGTGCACGTTAAAGCCCGCCCACATGCCCGAGGCGCCGGTCTCGGCCGCCATGGCCACTGCGAAGTCGGCCGTGCGGGCCTCCAGCGCATGTGCTGCCTTGAGCAGCAGCGCGCGGCGCGCGTTGGGGCCCAGGGCCGACCAGGCCGGGAAGGCCTTGGCGGCTGCGTCGGCAGCGGCCTTGGCGTCGGCCACGCTGGCAGCGGGTGCCGTGGTGGCGACCGAACCATCGAGCGGGTTGCGACGCTCAAACGTGGCGCCGCCGGTGGCTTGCACGCGCTCGCCGTTGATCAACATGGCAATGGCAGTCATGGAATAAATCTCCTGGATGGCAAAAAAGAAAATAGAAGCAATCGAAATGATGGGAGGCGATAGCGCCGCACGGTTTTCGCGATGACCTACGGCTCCCGAAACCGGCGGTGCCGAGGCCAGTGCCCCCGCGCAAGGGCAGCCCCGCCGCGCTGGGGGCGTTCCCCTCCCGAAGGAGAGGGGGAAGGCGCGAAGCGACTCAGGGGCTGCTTCATAGATTTCAGGCCATGCCGAGGTAGGCCTGGCGCACCACGTCGGACTGCAGCAGGGTCGATGCCTCGCCCGAGGCCACGATGCGCCCGCGCTCCAGCACATAGCCGCGCTGCGCGATCTGCAGCGCCTTGCGCACGTTCTGCTCCACCATGAGCACGGTGACGCCTTGTGCGGCAATGCGCTGCACGATGGCCAGCAGCTCATCGACCATGCGCGGCGCCAGGCCCAGCGAGGGCTCGTCCAGCATCAACAGGCGCGGGCCGCTCATCATGGCGCGGGCCACGGCGACCATCTGCTGCTCGCCGCCGCTCATGGTGCCGGCTAGCTGTGTGGCGCGTTCTTTGAGGCGGGGAAAGTCTTCAAACGCCTGGTGCAACCGCTCGGCGCGCACCCGCGACGGCACCAGCCAGCCGCCCAGCTCCAGGTTCTCGGTCACCGTCATCTGCGGGAACAACTGGCGACCTTCGGCGACCAGCGCCAGGCCGCGTTGAACGCAGGCCGTGGCGTTCATTGCAGGCACGGCCTGGCCGTCGAGCGTCACCGAGCCTTGGCGCGGCAGCAGGCCCGCCAACGCCTTGAGCAGCGTGGTCTTGCCCGCGCCGTTGGGGCCGACGATGACGGTGATGCCGGGCGCGGCTTCCAGTGTCAGGTCCTGCAGCACCTGAAAGCCGTGGTAGCCCGTGGTCAGGTTCTGCACGGTGAGGTGTGCGACGCTCATGCCGTGGCTCCTTCGCTGGTGGCTGTCATTTCGTCACCCAGATAGGCCTCGATCACATGGGGGTCGCGCACCACTTCCGCGGGCGTGCCGTCTGCAATCTTGCGGCCCTGGTGCAGAACCAGCACACGCTCCACGTACTTGAGCAGCGTGGTCACCGCATGCTCGATCCACACCACGGTCAGGCCCCAGTCATCGCGCAGGCGGCGGATGCGCTGGGCCATGGCATCGACCTCCGCTTCTGTCAGGCCCGCAGCCACCTCGTCGAGCAACAACAGGCGCGGGCGTGTGCCCAGGGCCATGCCGATCTCCAGCAGGCGCTGCTGCGAAGGCGTCACGTCGGCGGCAGGGCGGTCGGCCAGGTGCGCCAGGCCCAGCATGGCCAGGATCTCGCCCTCGCTGCGCAGGCCCTCGGGCCCCTGGCGGTGGCGGCCTGCGAACTGCATGCCAAAGCGCACGTTGTCGCGCACCGTCATGTCGGGGAACACGCGCGGCGTCTGGAAGGTGCGGGCAATACCGTGGGCTGCATAGTGGTGCGGGCCCTTGCCGGTCAGGTTGTCGGCACCACAGTGCAGCGTGCCCGAGGTAGGCGGCTGCACGCCCGAGATGGCGTTGAAGAATGTGGTCTTGCCCGCACCGTTGGGGCCGATGATGCCGATCAGCTCGCCCGTGTGCAGCGTGGCGCTCACGCCATCCACGGCAGTCAGGCCGCCAAAGCGCACGGTCACGCTGTCAATGGTCAAAAGTGCTTCAGCCATGGTGTGCTCCCTCGGCAGGCTTGCGCCGTTGCCACAGTGTGGCCAGGCCATTGGGCAGGTACATCACGCACAGAATCAGCAGCAGGCCCAGCACCATCATGTAGCCGTAAGGCAGCTGCAGGCGCAGGGTTTCGGCCAGCAGGCTGAAAACGATGGCCGCCAGGATGGGGCCGCCAATGCTGGTCGCGCCGCCAATCAGTGCGATCAGCACGGTCTGGAAGCCGATGAAGGGGCTGAACACGGCTGCGGGCTCGATGTAGGTCCAGCGCACGGCCATGGCCGCGCCCACGGCGCCCGCAAAGGCGGCGGTGATGCCAAAGCCCGCGATCTTGGCCAGGCGCGTGTCCACGCCCAGCGTCTGGGCGCGCTGCTCGTCGGCGCCGATGCCTGCCAGTGCGAGGCCAAACCGGCTGCGCTGGATGGCAATGGCCGTGGCAATGGCCGCTGCGGCAATCAGCAGCACCGTGAGGTACACCGTCTCGTTGCTGGGCACCACCGTGAGCACGCGGCCCACGGTGCCGGAGACCTGCTTTTCGACAAAGGTGACGGCGTGGCGGATCAGCTCGGTCATGCCGAAGGTCAGCACAGCAAAGTAGGTGCCGCGCAGGTGCAGGACGGCAGCCCCCATCACCACGGCCACGAAGGTGGCGATCAGTGCGCCGCTCAGAATCACCAGCGGCCAGGGCAGTACGCCCAGCAGCGTGGCGCTGGTGTACGCACCAATGCCAAAGAAGGCCGACGTGGCCAGCGACAGGTAGCGGGTGGCGCCGCAGAACAGTGACCAGCTGGTGGCCAGCGCGATGTACACCAGGCAGCTGAGCAGCACCGAGGTGGCGAACTCGGACACCAGCCAGGGCAGGGTGGCGACCACCGCCACCCCCGCTGCCAAGGCCAGCCAAGGCTTGTTGGAATGAAGGGAAGTCATTTTTTGGAGAACAGTCCGTTGGGGCGCCAGATCAGCACGCCGATGAACACTGCATAGCTCAGCAGCATCTTGAGAGACGGGCTGCTGAAGTGCATGCCCAGCGCCTCGACCACGCCCAGCAGCAGGCCGCCGGCCAGACTGCCCGCCAGGCTGCCGAAGCCGCCCAGCGTGATCACGATCAGCGCCGTCACGGTATAGGGCTCACCCATCGACGGAGAAATCTCATACGTCATCGACAGCAGCGCACCCGCCACGCCCGACAGGCCCAGGCCAATGCCAAACATCATGGGATGCAGGCGCCGCGTGTTGATGCCCACCAGCTGCGCTCCCGTGGGCGACTGCATCAGCGCCCTCACCGCCTTGCCCAACAGCGTGAGCTTGAGCAGCGCGATCAGCGCGGCCGACAGCGCCAGTGCCACGCCAAACAACACCAGCTTGTTTTCCGTGAAGCGCATGCCCGCAATCTGCACCGGGTCGGCCAGGTATTCGTACCCACGCAGGTCACCACCCCAGATCAGGAGCGCGGTGTTCTGCACCAGGAACATGAGGCCAAAGCCCACCATCAGGCCGCGCGCCTCGAACACGTCCACATTGGGTGCGCGGGCGGCCAGGCGCTTGAAGCACAGCGCATGCACCACCACGCCCAGCGCAAACAGCGCGATGAAAGCCAGCGGCATCAGCAGCAGCGGCGAGATGCCCCACAGGGTGTGCGCGGACCAGGTGAGGAAGGCGCCCAGCATCAGGAACTCGCCATGCGAGATGTTCATGATGCGCATCAGCCCGTACTGCAGGTTCAGGCCCATGGCCACCAGCGCATAGATGCCACCGGTAATGAGGCCACTGGCGACCAGTTCGGCCCAGGAAGTCAGAGACACTTTGTTATTTCCAGGCTGGTTTCGCGGTGTTCAACTGCGCCGTGGCACGGTCCTTGGGCCACACGACTTCGAAGTCGCTGCCCTGCCACTGGCTCACCGTGCCGGGGATGGACGCGTTCTCGCTGCCCTGGAAGCGGATGCCGCCCAGGATGGTCTGGAACTCGTTCTTGGCAATGTGTTCGCGCAGGGCCTTGCGGTCCAGACCCGCTTTTTCCACGGCCTGCTGCAGGATCTGCAGGCCGGCCCACGCGTGGCCGCTGGCCCAGCGGTCGGGCTCCTTGTTGAACTTCTTCACGTGGGCGTCGAAGTAGGCCTTGGCCTCGGGGCTGGTCTTCACGCTCCACGAGCCCATGCCGATCACGCCCTCGGTGTTGGCCTGCATCACGTTCTTGTAGAGCTGGAAGGCCGTGCCCACCGAAGCGTAGAAGAACTTGGGGTTCAGGCCCACCTCGCGCGCCTGGCGGCTGGCCAGGATGGTGTCGGGCGGGTAGGTGATACCGATGAAGGCGTCGGGGTTCTGGTCCTTGATGCCGCGCAGCACGGGGGCCAGGTCCTTCACGCCCAGCGGGTAGCTCTTGCGCTCCAGCACCTGGATGCTGGTCTTCTTGAGGGCGTTGTTCAGCGCGGCAAAGTTCTCCAGGCCAAACAGGTCGTCCATGTAGACGATGGCAATGGTCTTGACGTTGTTGGCCACCAGCATGTCCACCAGCGCGCCCATCATCTTGTCGGGCTGCTGCAGCAGCGAGAAGAAGTAAGGCAGGTTCATGTCGATCAGCTTGCGCGACAGCGCCGTGGGTGCCAGCAGCGGGTAGCCAAAGCGGTTGGCCAGTGGCGCGATGGCGAAGTTGGCACCCGAGCCCCAGGGCGGCAGGATCAGGTCCACCTTGTCGCTGCCCATCAGCTTTTCGTAGGTGCGCACGCAGGTTTCGGTCTCGCTGCGGTCGTCGTAGCCGATGAGTTCGATGGGGCGCTTGGTGCCCTTCACGCTCAGGCCACCCGCTGCGTTCACCTGCTCGGCCCACAGCAGGTAGTTGGGCTCCTGGCTCACCTGGGCACCGGCTGCCCAGGGGCCGGTGCGGGCGATGGCATAACCGATGCGCACGGGTGCCGCGCTGCTGCCCTGGGCCCACAGTTGCGGAGCCACGGCCAGGGTGCCGACCGTGGCGGCGGCCCCTTTGATCCACTGGCGCTTGGAGGGTTGGTGTGCTGTCATTGTGTGTCTCCTCGGATGGGGCCTGCGTGGTGCACGCCGTGCCGAGAATCGTAGGGAGACCCGCCCCTGCGCGCTGCGCTCAGCGTGCACAAAACGCTTGCCTCAGCGTGCAGGCGGCAGCGGGTTTACCCGGATTTCCCTCGGTGGCACGGGGTAACGGGGCGTCCGATAATTCAGCCGCATAACCATCAGGCTTGCGCAACCCGCACTGGAGACACCATGGCCCACCCCCTGACCGAGGTATCCACCGACGCCGTGCCTGCGCGCGACCGCCTGCACCTGTGGGGCGATGCGGTGTGGCGCCTGATTGGCGGGCTGGAGTCCGACGCGTTTGGTGACGATGCCTTTGCAGGCCACATCACCTCGGGCCAGGCGGGCTATGTGAACCTGTGCCAACTGGACGTGAGCCGCCACCGCGTGGTGCGCACCCCCAGCCTCATCCGGGGCAGCGACCGGGCCTACATCAAGGTGGTCGCCCAGCTCGAAGGGCGCGCGTGCTTTGAGCAGAACGGTCGCCAGGTATGGTTGTCGCCGGGGGAGTGGAGCGTTTACGACACCACACGCGCCTACGCCGTGAGCAACCCCGAGGCCGTGCGCCAGATGGTGCTGATGATCCCCAAGGAACAGCTGCCCGAGCGCAAGCTCAAGCTCGATGACCTGATGGTGCAGCGGTTCTCGGGCACCAGCGGCGTGTCGCGGCTGGCATGGGACACCATGCGCGCCGCGTTTGCCGAGCTGCCCACCATGTCCGACGCCGCCGCCGATGGCGTGGCCGATGTGATCACGCACCTGGTGCAGCTGTCGCTGCTGGAGCGCAACGGGCAGCAAAGCCTGCTGTCGCAGCGCGAGGCCCTGCGTGACCGCATCAGCCAGTACATCGACCGCCACCTGGGCGACCCCGACCTCACCATCGACCGCATGGCCCAGGCGCTCAACTGCAGCAAACGGCACCTGTACAACGCGGTGGCTGATGACGAGGAAACCCTGGCCGCCATGATCCAGCGCCGCCGCCTGGAGGCCTGCCTGCGCGACCTGCGCCACCCGGCGCATGCACAGCGCTCGGTCACTGACATTGCGCTGTCCTGGGGCTTCAGCAACAGCGCGCATTTCAGCCGCGCGTTCCGCTCACATGTGGGGTGCAGCCCCAGCGAATACAGGGTGCGAGCGGGGCTGTCTCTGGGCTTGGCGCACGCGCACTGAGGGCCAGGTGTCCCGAGCTGGAGATTCGTTTTATAAAGACGCCGAGAATCGCCGCCATGCAGCGTTGCAAATCCTCGCGATAGCTACGGCTATCGCTGCGGTTTGCGCCTTGCCTGACGACGATTTCGGCATCTTTATTTCATCAACGAACTTCCAACTCGGGACACTCGCGAGGCGGGCGTCGGCCGTCTGTCCGCTGGCGAACCGATAGCCAAGTTTTTTGATAGGGCCACGCCGGTGGATGGTGACGCCTTTGCGTTGCATCAATTCTTTACCTGGGGTTGACCCTTTCGGTACGTTTTGACCTGAATGGCTCCTCACAATCGGGTTTTCCCTCGAGCGATGCCTTTCCATGAGTCCTTCCCATCGCGTCACTGCCGACGTCCTGCGCGCCCACCCCAGGTGCAGCGCACCGCTTGTACAGATAGCGCTCGCCACGCTGCTCGTATTGGTGATCTCGGGCTGCGCAAGCCTGGAGCCCAAGGATAGCCAGTTGCCCGCCGTCGCCGTGCCAGCGGCGTGGGCTGCGGGCGCGGGTGGCAATACAACTCCCGATCAGGGTGCCACTTCTTTGGCCCAATGGTGGCAGCGTTTTGACGACCCTTCGCTCACCACGCTGGTAGAACAAGCCCTGCGGGCCAACACCAGCGTGCGCACCGCCCAGGCGTCATTGCAGCAGGCGCGCGCCCAGGTGGATGTGCAATCGGCCGGCCTGGCGCCGAGCGTGGGGGCCTCGGGCTCGGCGCAGCGAAGCCGGGCCAGCAACAGCACGGGCAACACCTTCCAGGCCGGTTTTGATGCGAGCTGGGAGCCCGATGTGTTTGGCCGCCTGCGCAGCGGCGTGAGCGCCAGCGAGGCTGACGCCCGCGCGGCAGAGGCCAGCCTGGCGGACGTTCAGGTATCGCTGGCTGCCGAGGTGGCCGTCAACTACATCGAGCTGCGCGGGCTGCAGCAGCGCCTGGCCATTGCGCGCAGCAACCTGGCCAGCCAGCAGGAGACCTTGCAGATCACCCAGTGGCGCCTGCAGGCCGGGCTCACCACCTCGCTCGTCACCGAGCAGGCCCGTGCAGCGGCCGAGCAGACCGCCGCGCAGATTCCCAGCCTGGAAGCCAGCCTGGCGCAGTCGCGCTACAGCCTGGCCGTGCTGACAGGCCAGGTGCCCGGCGCGCTCGACGCTACCCTGGCCGCCAGTGCCCCCGTGCCGCAACCGACCGCGGAGCTCGCCCTGGCAATCCCGGCCGAGACCTTGCGCCAACGCCCCGATGTGCGTGCGGCCGAGCAGCGTATTGCTGCCGCCCTGGCGCGCGTGTCGCAGGCCGATGCGGCGCGCTACCCCAGCTTCTCCCTCGGTGGCTCGCTGGGCCTGCGTGCCCTCACGCTGGGCGCGTTGTCGGGGGGCAGTGCGGTAACCAGCGCCTTGCTGGGCAGCGTGTCCATCCCGCTGCTGGATGGTGGCGCGGCCCGCGCGCAGGTGCGTGTGCAGTCTGCCGCGCTGGAGCAGGCCCGTGTGGCCTACGAAGCCACCGTGCTCACGGCCCTGCAGGATGTGGAGAACGCGCTGGTGGCCTTGCGTGGCGATAGGGAAAAGCTGGAGCGACTGGCGGCCGCCGCAGACGCCGCCCGCAACGCAGCGCTGCTGGCGCAGCAGCGCTATAGCAGCGGATTGATTGACTTTCAGGCGGTACTGGAGACGCAGCGCACGCTGCTGTCCACCCAAGAGAGCGTGGCCACCACCACGGCTGCGGTCGCGGCAGACCATGTGCGTCTCTACAAGGCGTTGGGCGGCGGCTGGAAGACATGAAGCCCCCTGAGTCGCTGCGCGCCTTCCCCCCGCTCTCGCATTGCTGCGCAATGCGGGCTGGGGGACGCAGCCCTCGCTGCGGGGCGGCCCTTGCTCGGCTGCCTGCGCTTTGGCCGCGCCAGTTTCATGCGCTATGAGTAACTGATTTGATCTTATGACTGATAAACCTTCCTCTCCCCCGTCCAGCCTCGAAGCACTTCTGGGCGCGGACCGCCCGCACCGTTGGTGGCAGCGCACGTCGCTGTGGCTGGGCGTGGCAGCGCTGGCCATCGTGGCGGGCGGTGTCTACGCCTGGCAATCGCGCCAGGCCGCCAGCACCGCGCCCACCTATGTCACCGAAGAGCTGCGCCGGGGCAATCTCACACTCACCGTGTCGGCCAATGGCACGCTGCAGCCCACGCGCTCGGTCACCATTGGCAGCGAGTTGTCAGGCACCGTGCGCAAGGTGCTGGTGGATGTGAACGACAAGGTCAAGAAAGGGCAGCTGCTGGTGGAGCTGGACACCGCCAAGCTCGAGTCGCAGGTGCTGCGCTCGCGCGCCTCGCTGGCGTCGGCGCAGGCCCGCCTGGCCCAGGCCGTTGCCACCACCAAGGAGGCCATTGCCAACTTTGGCCGGCTCGAAGAAGTGGCCCGCCTGTCCGGCGGCAAGGTGCCCTCGGCCTCCGAGCTGGACGCAGGCCGCGCCACGCTGGACCGCGCCCGCGCCGATGAAACCAGCGCCCGCGCCACGGTGGAAGACGCGCGCGCTGCGCTGTCCACCGACGAGACCAATCTGTCCAAGGCCTCCATCCGCTCGCCCATCGACGGCGTGGTGCTGACCCGCACGGTGGAGCCTGGTAACGCGGTGGCCGCTTCGCTGCAAGCGGTGACGCTGTTCACCGTGGCCGAGGACCTCACGCGGCTGCGGCTGGATGTGAGCGTGGACGAGGCCGACGTGGGATCGGTCAAGGTGGGTCAGGACGCGAGCTTCACGGTCAGTGCCTATCCCTCGCGCCGCTACCCGGCCCAGGTCACGCGCGTTTCGTTTGGCTCCACCAAGACGGACAACGTGGTCACCTACATCACCTGGCTGGAGGTGAACAACAGCGACATGAGCCTGCGCCCTGGCATGACGGCGGCGGCCACCATCACTTCCACTGAACGCAAGGACGTGCTGCTGGTGCCCAACACGGCGCTGCGCTTCACGCCTGCGCAGGCCGCAGGGGCCGATGCGAAGCCCGGAGCGGGTGGTGCCAAGCCCGGCGCGTCGGGCAGCGGCAGTGGTGGCGGCATCATGTCGCAGCTCATGCCGCGCATGCCACGGTCTGGCTCGGGCCCACGCAAGCCGGGTGCGGGGGGCGAGGCGGGCGATGGCGCGGGCAAGACGCGGCAGGTGTGGGTGCTGCAGGACGGTGCCGCCAAGCCCATCGATGTGCAGGTGGGCATCAGCGATGGCCGCCATACCGAGGTCACGGGCGAGGGCCTCACGCCCGGCATGGCCGTGATCACCGACCAGCGCGCGGCCGGGGCCAAGCCATGAGCGTGGCGGGCGACACCCCCATCATCCGCCTGCGTGGCGTGACCAAGGTCTATGGCGAAGGGGCGCTGGCCTTTCAGGCGCTCAAGGGCGTTCATCTCGACATTGCGCAGGGCGACTTTGTGGCCATCATGGGCCCCAGCGGCTCGGGCAAGTCCACGGCCATGAACACGCTGGGCTGCCTGGACCGGCCCACCACGGGCGAATACCTGTTCAAGGGCGTGCATGTGGAGTCGCTCTCGCGCGACGAGCGGGCACGGCTGCGGCGGCGCTACTTTGGCTTTGTGTTCCAGGGCTTCAACCTGCTGGCGCGCACCTCGGCGCAAGAGAACGTGGAGCTGCCCCTGCTGTACCGGGGCGAGTCCGCCGCGGCGCGCCATGCGGCGGCCGCGCGCGCGTTGGAGGCGGTGGGCCTCAAGGGCTGGGAACACCACACGCCCGCCGAGCTGTCGGGCGGGCAGCAGCAGCGCGTGGCCATTGCGCGCGCCATCGTCACCGAGCCCGATGTGCTGCTTGCCGACGAGCCCACCGGCAACCTCGATACCCAGCGCAGCTTCGAGATCATGGAACTGCTCTGGCGCCTGAACGTGGACCACGGCATCACCGTGCTGATGGTCACACACGAGCCCGACATGGCGCAGTACGCGCGGCGCATCGTGCGGTTTGTGGATGGCGTGGTGGACAGCGACGCACCCAACCCGCACCCCAAGGGCCTGGACTCTGATGCTGTATCGAACGTATCGAACGTGGTCACTGCGGATTCAGGAGGCCACTGATGCTGCTCAACACCCTGCTGCTGGCGTTGCGTTCCATCCGGCGCAACCTGATGCGCTCTTTCCTCACCATCCTGGGCATCGTGATCGGCGTGAGCGCGGTGATCACCATGGTCACGCTGGGCAATGGCGCCACGCTGGCCATCCAGAACCAGATCTCGGGCCTGGGCACCAACCTGCTGCAGGTACGCCCCGGCCAGCGCATGGGGCCCGGCGGTGGCACCGGCGCCCCGGCCTTCAAGGACACCGATGCCGACATGATCGCGCAGCAGATCGGCGGCATCCTGGCCGTGGCGCCCGAGGCGCGTGCCGCCGCCACGGCGGTGGTGGGCGGGCGCAACTGGACGACCAGCGTGATCGGCAGCACCAACGCCTGGCTGGAGACCGGCAATTGGACGGTGCGCACTGGCCGCGTCTTTACCGACGCCGAATTGCGCGCGGGCGCCGCCGTGTGCCTGATCGGCGAAACCGTGCGGCGCGAGCTGTTTGGCACGGCCGATGCCGTGGGCGGCCAGTTGCGCGTGAAGGCGTTTTCGTGCGAGGTGGTGGGTGTGCTCGCGTCCAAAGGGCAGGGCGCGTTTGGCAACGACCAGGACGACACTGTGCTGGTGCCGCTGCGCACGCTGCAGCGCCGCGTGACGGGCAATACGCGGGTGAATACGCTGTTGGTCTCGATGAAGGATGGCAGCGACCCCGAGCGGGTCAAGGCCAGCCTGACGCAACTGTTGCGCGAGCTGCGCAAGCTGTCGGACTCGGACGAAGACAACTTCAATGTGCTCGACACCAAGCAGCTGGCCGACACGCTCTCGGGCACCACCAAGGTGCTGACCACGCTGCTGGGCGCCGTGGCCGCAGTGAGTCTGCTGGTGGGCGGCATCGGCATCATGAACATCATGCTGGTGAGCGTGACCGAGCGCACGCGCGAGATCGGCCTGCGCCTGGCCATCGGTGCGCTGGAGCGCGAGGTGCTGCTGCAGTTCCTGATCGAGGCCGTGGTGCTGGCTGCGCTGGGCGGGCTCATCGGCATTGTGCTGGCCACGGGCGCGTCGCTCGCGCTGTCGGGGCTGATGGGGGTGCCCTACCTGTTCAACCCCGGCGTGAATCTGCTGTCGTTCCTTTTCTCTGCGGGCATTGGCGTGGTGTTTGGCTACTTCCCGGCACGGCGCGCTGCCCGCATGGACCCCATCGATGCGCTACGGCATGAGTAATGCATCCGGTCTGGAAAGAGAATTTGAATGAAAAACGCCCGTACCGCTTATGGTACGGGCGTTTTTAGCTATTAATTCAATAGTTAGTGGATCCTCAGCGTGGTGGCCTTGCTGGCAGGCTCCACCTTGGCCAGAGTCAGCGTCAGTACGCCGTTTTCCAGTTTGGCGCTACTGTTGGCGGCGTCGATGTCGGCGGCCAGCTCCCAGGCGCGCTGCACCTTGCGGGGGGCTCCTTCCACACTTTGCAGGCGCACCACGTTGCCTTCAATGCTGATCTGCAACTGCTCGCGGGCCAGGCCGGGCACATCCAGCTGCAAGGTGGTGGCTTTGTCGTCCTGCGTGACAGTGCAGCCTGCTGCAGAACGTGCGGCAGCGGGGTCGGCCAGCGTGCCCATCAGAAAACGCTGCAGTGCCTGGTCGGCGGAACGGGGTGCTTGGGCGTAGGCGGCGCGGCGGATCACGGGGGCGAAGATCATGGGGTACTCCTATACACTGCGCGGCTCTCGACGTGGTCGCCGCATGCCAAAGAGGTGTGTGCGGCCACACCGCATTTCAAGGGAAAAATGGCATGAATAAATTGCACTCCGTGGGCTTGAAAACAGGCGCAGCGGCATTACGTCAATCCGTTTTGGCCGCAGCAGCCACGCTGTGCTGCGTGCTGCTGCCGGTGTCCGCCAGCCATGCCCAGGCTGCAGCGCCAGCCACTGCCGTGGCGCAGGCCAAGCCAGTGAAGGTGGCGCTCATCGAAAGCCTGTCGGGCGCATTTGCCAACACGGGCGAAGCGGTTTACCGCAACATCTACTGGGCCATGGAACGTGTGAACGCGCGGGGTGGCGTGCAGTTGCCAGCCGCTGCGGGTGGCCCCCGCCCGCTGGCGCTGGAGCGCTACGACAGCAAGGGCCAGAACGAAGAGGCGCTGTCGGCCCTGCGTGCGGCCATCGACGATGGCGCGCAGGTCATCCTGCAGGGCAATTCATCGGCTACGGCGGCGGTGCTGATCGAGGCGATCAACAAGCACAACGAGCGCGAGCCGAACAAGCGCGTGATTTTTCTGAATTACTCGGCGGTGGACCCCATCCTCACCAACGAGAAGTGCAGCTTCTGGCACTTTCGCTTTGACGCCCACGCCGACATGCGCATGGCCGCGCTGATGGATGTGATGCGCGAAGACAAGTCCCTCAAAAGTGTGTACCTCATCGGCCAGGACTACAGCTTTGGCCAGGCCGTGCTGCGCGAGGCCAAGAAGCAGCTGGCCGCACAACGCCCCGATGTGGCGGTGGTGGGCGACGAGCTGCACCCGGTGGGCCGCGTGAAGGACTTTGCACCCTACGCCGTGAAGATCAAAACCAGCGGCGCGCAGGCGGTGGTCACAGGCAACTGGGGCAATGACCTGACGCTGCTCGTGAAGGCCGCGCGGGAAGTGGGCTACGAGGGCAGCTTCTACACCTTCTATGGCAACGCGCTGGGTGCGCCCGCTGCCATGGGCGATGCAGGCATTGGCAAGGTGGTGGCGGTGGCCGACTGGCTGCCCAATGTGCCAGGTGCCCAGAGCGAGGCGTTCTACCAGTCTTTCCGCGAGCGTTTTCCCAAGCCGCAGGACGACTACGTGCACATGCGCATGCAGCTCATGGTGGAGGCGCTGGCCCAATCCCTCGAGCGTGCGGGCAGCACCGACGCCGTGGCCGTGGCGCGCCAGATGGAGAAGGCCGATGTGCGGCTCTCGGGCCAGGGCGGCAGCATGCGCGCGGCGGACCACCAGTTCCAGCAGGCGCTGGTGGTGGGCGTGATGGACAAAAAAGGCGCGCCGGGCGTGAAGTTTGATGTGGAAGGCTCTGGCTACGGCTTTCGCGTGGTGCGGCAGATTCCTGCTGCCAAGGCGCAGCAGCCGCACAGCTGCAGCATGCAGCGGTATTGAGCCCACGTCCTGAACCGTTCACGCTGAGCCCGCCGAAGGGCTCAGCGTGAATGTTTTTGGGGCGGCGGGCTCAACGCCGGATGCGGCGCCCCGTCTTGAACACCCACCACACCACGACGAGGCACGCGGCCATGAACACCAGCGTCATGCCCGTGCTCACGCCAATGTGGACATCGGCCTGGCCATAAAACGCCCAGCGCAGTCCGCTGATGAGATAGACCACCGGGTTGAACAGCGAAACGGTCTGCCAGAACGGTGGCAGCATGTTGATGCTGTAGAACGCCCCGCCCAGAAAGGTCAGCGGCGTGATGACCAGCAGCGGGATGACCTGCAGCTTTTGAAAGCTGTCGGCCCACAGGCCGATGATGAAACCGAACAGGCAGAACGTGACGGCGGTGAGTACGAGGAAGCCCACCATCCACACCGGGTGCGCCACTTCGTAGGGCACAAACACCCGGGCCGTGGTGAGGATGAGCACCGACACCAGCAGCGACTTGCTGGCCGCTGCGCCCACGTAGCCCAGCAGCACCTCCACCCAGTTCACAGGTGCGCTGAGCAACTCGTAGATGGTGCCGGACCACTTGGGCATGTAGATGCCGAAGGCCGAGTTGGAAATGCTCTCGCTCAATAGCGACAGCATGAGCAGCCCGGGGATGATGTAGGCGCCGTAACTTACGCCGCCGATGTCGCCCATGCGCGAGCCGATGGCAGAGCCGAACACGATGAAGTAGAGAGCGGTGGTGAGCACCGGCGCGATCAGGCTCTGCATCCAGGTGCGAAACGCACGGTTCATCTCAAAGCGGTAGATGGCGCTGACGCCATGCCAGTTCAGGCCGTTCATGCTTGGGGTGCTTTCTGCTGAGGGGTGTCCTGGTGCACCAGGCTCACAAAGATGTCTTCGAGCGAGCTTTCGCTGGAGTGCAGATCCTTGAAGTCAATGCCGTGCTCGGCCAGTGCGCGCAACAGTGCGGCAATGCCCGTGTCCTCCTGCTGCGTGTCGAAGGTGTAGGTCAGCGCGGTGCCGCCCTGGCTCAGCACGAGCGGCCAGCGTGCCAGCGCGTCGGGCACTTGGTCCATCGGCTGCTGCAGGGTGAGCGTGAGCTGCTTCTTGCCCAGCTTGCGCATCAGCACGTCCTTGTCTTCCACCACAATCAGCTCACCCTTGCGGATCACACCGATGCGGTCGGCCATGTCTTCGGCTTCTTCGATGTAGTGGGTGGTGAGGATGATGGTGGTTCCCGCGTCGCGCAACTCGCGCACCAGGCGCCACATGTCATGGCGCAGCTCCACGTCGACGCCAGCACTGGGTTCGTCCAGGAACAGGATTTTGGGCTCGTGCGACAGCGCCTTGGCGATCAGCACGCGGCGCTTCATGCCACCCGACAGCGCGAGGATCTTGCTGTCCTTCTTGTCCCACAGCGACAGGTCCTTGAGGATCTTCTCGATGAACGCCGGGTTGGGCGCCTTGCCAAACAGGCCCCGGCTGAAGTTGACTGTGGCCCACACGGTTTCAAACGAATCGGTGTGCAGCTCTTGCGGCACCAGGCCAATGGCCGCGCGGGCGGCGCGGTAGTCGCGCACGGTGTCGTGGCCGTCTGCGGTGATGGAGCCAGCCGTGGCATTGCTCATGCCGCAGATCACGCTGATGAGCGTGGTCTTGCCCGCGCCGTTGGGCCCGAGCAGGGCAAATATTTCGCCGCGCCGGATGTCCAGGTCGATGTTCTTGAGCGCCTGAAAGCCGCCCGCGTAGGTTTTACTCACGCCGCGCACCCGGACGATGGCGTCCACAGCGGGCGTTGGAGAAGGTGATACAGGCATGAAGAAAAGGGGTGGGGTGGGGGTGGGCAAAGAGGTGTGCCGCTGCTGCAGGGCTGCCGGGCCAGCGGTCCAAGCCGGGCATTGTGGACTGACTTGCGCAAGCGCGCTTGCAGGCGCCGCCAAACCCCGCATCGGCCGTCCGGCCGTCCTCATGCCGGGCCTGCGGTGCGCTGCCGCGCCTCCCCCCAAAAAGACGCCCCGGTGCGCCTGCGCGGGTCAGCGCGCGCGCGCCGCCGCCACTTCGCGGCCCAGCTCGATCACCGCCATCGCGTAGTAGCTCGACCAGTTGTAGCGGGTGATGGCGTAGAAATTTTCGGTGCCCGCCACATAGCTCGGCGCCTCTGCGCCGTTTTGCAGCTCCACCAGCGCGAGCGGGCCGTTGTGTTGTACGCCAGCCGCGTCGAGCACAGCGCCCTTGGCTTGCATGCTGGCCACGCTGAAGGTGGGCAGGATGTCGGGCGCCAGCAGGTCATCCATCTGCAGCCGTGCCGTGTCGAACTGCACGCCAAAGTGCGTGGGCATGCCCGGCGTCCAGCCGTGGCCCCGGAAGTAGTTGGCTACCGAGCCGATGGCGTCGGCCGGGCTGTTGAACAGGTCCACGCGGCCATCGCCGTCATAGTCCACGGCGTAACGCACCCAGCTCGACGGCATGAACTGTCCCAGGCCCATGGCACCAGCGTAGCTGCCGCGCGGCTCGAACGGGTCGGTGTTGCTGCGGTTGGTGAGGCTCAGGAACTGCTCCAGCTCGCGGCGGAAAAATTCGGTGCGCTCCTTGGCGCGAGGATGGGCTGATGGGAAATCAAACGCCAGCGTGGCCAGCGCGTCCATCACGCGGAACGTGCCCATCTGCTGGCCGTAGATGGTCTCCACGCCGATGATCCCCACGATGATCTCGGCGGGCACGCCGTACTCGCGCTCGGCCCGCTCCAGCATGGCCTGGTTCTCCTGCCAGAACCGCTGGCCGGCGCGGATGCGGATGGGGTCGATGAAGCGGCTGCGGTACACGCGCCAGTTCTTGGCCGTGCCCTTGGGTGGCGGCAGCATGAGCCGGGGCACCTGCGGCAAAAAATGCGCCTGCCCGATGGCCAGGCGCACCCATTCGCGGTCCAGGTCGCGGCGCGCAGCCAGGTCATCGGCAAACTGCAGCGCCTCGGGGCGCGATGCGTAGAGCACGGCTGGCTTTTGCTTTGTGATGCTGGTTTTGGAGGATTTTTGCGGGCTAGCGCTTACTGGTATTTCGCAAGAAGCTATCAAAAATATAGCTGTTGTGATCCATGGAGCTGTCTTCTTCATTTGGGTTGTTCGTTACTTTGTTTTGTCCCTGCGCCCCGAAACCGACGCGACCCAGGCCAGGGATGCCAAGCAAGGGCCGCCCCGCAGCAAGGGCATCGTCCCCTTGGGGGGAAGCGGCAAAGCCGCTCAGGGGGGATTCATCGGTTTGGCCAGGGCAGTGCGCGAAACTCGCGCCGCAGGGCTCCCAGTTCGGTGTCGGGGTGGGGCGCGTAGCGCAGGCGTTCCAGCCGCAGCAGCCAGTCTGCGACCCCGGCAGCCTGCGGGCCGAAGTGCGCGCGCACCCGTTCGGCCATGGCGCGAGGGGGCAGGGTTTCGGGCAGCGTCAGGCCGGCGCGCGCCAGGCGCTGGCGCGTGCGGGCCAGCAGCCGCAGCCAGGGGTCGTGCTGGGCACGTTCCCAAAGGCTCCAGCCCATGCCGCCCAGTGCAGCCGCGATGACCAGGCTGCCCAGCACGGTGGTGAGGTCCTGCCAGCTGGGAGATTCAAACCCCAGCGCCTTGAGCAGGTCCATCTGGCGGCTCTGGGTGTAGTTGAGCACCCACTGGTTCCAGCCGTTGTTGACGGCTTCCCACACGGCCCGCAGGTTCTGCACCATGCCCGGGCTGAGGGTGCCCAAGGCGTTGGCGAACGCACCCTGGGGCGCGCGCAAACGCTGGAACTGGCCCACGCGGTTCGGCGAGACGGCGCCTGTGGGATCTACACGCACCCAGCCACGCCCCTCCATCCAGACTTCGGACCAGGCATGGGCATCGGCATTGCGCACCGTCCAGTAGCCATCGACGGGGTTGCGCTCGCCGCCCTGGTAGCCCGTGACGATGCGCGCGGGCACATCCATGGCGCGCATCAGCACCACGAAGGCCGAGGCAATGTGTTCGCAAAAGCCTTCCTTGCGGTCAAACCAGAACTCGTCGGCGGTGTGCTGGCCATAGACGCCTGGATCGAGGGAGTAGTTGTAGCCCCCTGTGCGCAGGCGTTGCAGGACGGCATTGACCAGAACTTCCGTGCGGGCGTTGGCCAGTGCAGGGTCTGCCCGCATCTGTGCCGCCAGCTCCAGGGTGCGCGGATTGAAGCCGGGCGGCAGCTCGGTGTACACGCGCAACTGCCGCACCGACTGCTGGGGGCCGTGGCGGAACTCGGGGTAGCTCACGGCCTGGTAGCGCATCACCTCGGTGATGGGACGTGCGGTCATCCACTGCAGATCCTGCGTCATGTAGGCCTGCATGTTGTTGGGCAGCTGGGGCGCCTCGGGGGTAGCCTCCAGAACCATCAGCCAGGGCTGGCGCTGGGGTTCGAGCGTTACTTCATAGCGCACCGCCGGGCCGCTGACCTGCAGATTGGCGGGCAGGGCTGCACGTGCGGCCCAGGCGCTGTCTTCGCGGAAGGGCTCGGCCTGCCATTCCCGGCCATCGAACGCGGTCATGACGGGCCCACGAAAGTACAGCGTGGATTGCGCAGGCACATCGGTGGGCGCCCCCTCAAAGCGCAGGCGGATGGCCACCCGCTCATCCAGTGCGATCTCGGCCATGTCCCCGATCTTCATCGTGCCCGACAGGCCGCTACGCCCGGAGAGGTTTTCGCCGGGCATGCCCCACAGCGGTGACATGCGTGGGAACAGCATGAACAGCGCCACCATGATGGGCGCGCCCAGCAGGGCCATGGTGCCCGCCATGCGAAAGGTCTGCGCCAGCGGCGGGCGCCCTACCGGCATGTGGGCATTGACCAGTGCCATGAGCAGCCCCAGCAGCGCCACCAGCATGGCGGCGGCAGTCAGCAGAGATTGCGAGAAGAAGAAATTGCTGAGCATCGTGAAGAAGCCCAGGAAGAACACCACCATGGCATCGCGGCGTGCGCGCAGCTCCAGCATCTTGAGGGCGAGCAGCATGACGATCAAGGTGACACCCGCATCCCGCCCGAGGATGGTGCGGTGCGTGAACAGTGTGCCTGCCACCGCTACCAGGAGCAGGGCGGCCACTGTCCAGCGGCCGGGCAGGGGGCGGCCCGTCCAGGCCAGCCAGCCGCGCCACAGCAGCAGGCCGCCAGCCAGCAGGCTGGTCCACACTGGCAGGTTGGACACCTGCGGCGCGATCACCCAGACGATCACGAACAGCAGAAAAAGCGTGTCGCGGGCGTCGCGAGGCAGGGAAACAAGGGTCTGTCGCAGGTTCATGGCAAGGGGGCACGCCGGACAGGTGGTGATTGATTTGCTATCAAAAATGTAGCTTTCTGCGCTTTTCTAGCAAGCGCAAGGTGCCAGTTTGATCTAAATTTTGAGGGACGAATCAGCACAATGCCAGTGCCTCCAGGCAATTTCTGCGATGGGCCGCCCCCGTGTACGGGGCGATCTCCACACCCGGCAGGCGCAGGCCATAGTCCAGCCCCAGCCGGTCGGCTTGCAGCACCCAGGCGGTCAGGCGCGAGATGCGGGCTTCGTGGTCGGGCAGTGAGGCACGGGCCAGGTCCAGCCACAGCTCGTGCCGCTGGGCCTGCTGGGCGTCGCGGCTCACCAGGTCGTCTGTGCCAGTGGCCAGCGACTTGGCGGCCTTCTTCCAGACCACGAGCTTGAGCGGATCGCCCCGGCGGTAAGCGCGCACACCGTCGAATTCGCCAATGCCCTGTGTGGGCGTGTTGCCCGCTCCGCCCGCGCGTGGTTCACCAGACGGCAGGGGCGGTGTCGGGGTTTCGGGTGCGGGGTAGACCAGCACCTGGGCAGCGGGGCGCCAGTAGGTCCAGACGCGGAAGGTGCCCAGCGGAAAGCGCGTCTCGGCGGTCAATGTGGGAACGCGGTGCAGGCCCCGGCGCTCGGGCTTGAAAGCGACTTGCACGCTGGACTGCCCTTGCGCTGGCACGTCGGTCCAGGCCCAATGATGGGGTTCCTTTTGCGCCTCCTTGCCCGTGCCGTGCACCGACAGGGCGATGCCGTAGCGCGGGGTCTTGCGCTCGCTGGACAGCTGGATGTCAAACGCGGTGCTGCTGCCCATGAAGTGCGGCTCGGGTGCTTTCAGGTGCAGGGTCAGGCCGCGCAGGTTGGCGTGGCAGATGTGCATGCCGATCACCGCACTGCCCGCCAGCAAAAAGGTGAGCAGGTAGCCCAGGTTGAGCTGGTAGTTGATGGACGCGATGAGCAGCACGATCAGCGTCAACGCCAGCATCCAGCCCGAACCGGTGGGCAGGATGTAGACATTGCGCTGCGTGAGCGCCAGCGTGTCGCTCAGAGGCAGGCGCGCCTGCCACCAGCGCTGGAAGCGGCGGCGCAGCGGCGCAAATGGGTTGAGCGTGGCGGCCAGGCTGCGCCAGCGCGCAAGGGGTGTGAGGGGCGGTGGGGTGGCGGATTCCATGGGTCAGGGCAACGGAACCGCTTCGACCATCGCGCGCACCTGCTCCACCGCGCCGCGTCCGGCGTCGCCCACGGGCACAAGGCGGTGGGCAATGGTCTGGGGCAGCACCGCCTGCACATCATCGGGCGCCACATAGTCGCGCCCGCTGATGAGGGCCTGCGCCTTGGCCGCGCGCACCAGGGCAATGCCCGCGCGGGGCGAGAGCCCTTGCAGAAACCACCGGCCCGAGCGGGTGGCCGCAATCAGGTCCTGCACATAGTTGAGCAGCGGATCGGCCGTGTGGATGGCCTGCACCTGGCGCTGCAGCTCGGCCAGTTCCTCGTCGGACAGCAGGGGCAGCATGGTGTCCACCATGTCGCGCCGGTCCGCGCCCGCCAGCAGCACACGTTCCGCGGCGCGGTCGGGGTAGCCGATGGAGATGCGCATCAAAAAGCGGTCGAGCTGCGACTCGGGCAGCGCGAAGGTGCCCAGCTGGTCGTGCGGGTTCTGCGTGGCGATCACGAAGAACGGGTGGGGCAGGGCGCGGGTTTCGCCTTCCACCGACACCTGCTTTTCTTCCATGGCTTCGAGCAGCGCGCTTTGCGTCTTGGGGCTGGCGCGGTTGATTTCGTCGGCCAGCAGCACCTGGGCAAACACCGGGCCGGGGTGGAACACGAAGGCTTCCTTGCCGCGTTCGTACACCGACACGCCGGTCAGGTCGCTGGGCATCAGGTCGGCCGTGAACTGCACGCGCGAGAACTGCAGGCCGAAGGTGCGTGACAAGGCGTGGGCCAGGGTGGTCTTGCCCACCCCGGGCACGTCTTCGATCAGCAGGTGCCCCCCCGCCAGCAGGCAGGCCACGCAGTCCTGGACCTGGGCCTGTTTGCCCACGATCACCGTGTTAAGCTGATCCAGAAGTGATTTGATTTTGTGCTGTGCGTTCATGGCATGACGTTATCCGAAAAATTGAGAAAAATGCGACACGCGGGGACAAGACTGTGAGCAAGACGGGCTATTTCACCCATCGGGATTGTTGGAAGCACGAGATGGGCCCGGGCCACCCCGAATGCCCCGAACGGCTGGACGCCATTGAGGATCGCTTGCTGATTACCGGCGTGGCCGACGCGCTGGAGCGCTACGACGCCCCCGAGGCCTCGCTGGCCGACATCGAGCTGGCCCACGGCCGCATGCACATTGCGGCGTTGCGCGGCCTGTCCGACCGGCTCAACGAAGAGCTGATGGCGGGCGGCCCCAACTACGCGCAGATCGACACCGACACCTCTATCAACGCCCACACCTGGAAGGCGTCGCTGCGCGCTGCGGGGGCGGCCCTGGCCGCCACCGATGCCGTGATGGCGGGCGAGGTGGAAAACGCGTTCTGCTCGGTGCGTCCCCCCGGCCACCATGCCTGCCGCGACAAGGCCATGGGTTTCTGCTTCTTCAACAACGTGGCTGTGGCGGCCAAATATGCGCTGCAGCGCTACAACCTGCAGCGCGTGGCGGTGGTGGACTTTGACGTGCACCACGGCAATGGCACCGAGGACATCCTGGCCAATGACCCCCGGGCGCTGATGGTCAGCATCTTCCAGCACCCGTTCTACCCCTACAGCGGCGACCACGATCCCGCCCCGAACATGGTCAACGTGCCCGTGCCCGCCTACACGCGGGGCATGGACATCCGCGAGATCATCGAGATGATGTGGATGCCCCGGCTGGAAGCCTTCAAGCCCGAGATGATTTTTGTGAGTGCGGGTTTTGACGGCCACCGCGAGGACGACATGGGCCAGCTGGGCCTGACCGAGCAGGACTACGCCTGGATCACCCAGCGTGTGAAGGACGTGGCGCGCCGCTATGCCAAGGGCCGCATCGTGTCGTGCCTGGAGGGCGGCTATGTGATGGGGCCGCTGGCGCGCAGTGTGGAGGCACATTTGCGGGTCCTCGCGGATTTGTGACCAACCCCCTGAGCGGCTTCGCCGCTTCCCCCTTCTCTTGCATCGCTGCGCGATGCGGAAGGGGGACGCCGCCAGCGCGGCGGGGCGGCCCTTGCGCGGCGGCCCCCGCCTGGGCAGTGCCAGTTTCAGTCGGCGTGCAGATGGCTGAGAGGAGCAAACTATGACGACAAAGAACTTCGATGATGTGCTGACAACCACCCGCGACGCCCGCGGCGTGGTCACCTTGACCCTGAACGACCCGGCCCGCTTCAACGCGCTCGGCGCAGAGATGCTCTCTGCGCTGCAACAGGCGCTGGACGATGCGGGCCGCGACGAGTCCGTGCGGGTGGTGGTGCTGGCCGCAGCAGGCAAGGCCTTCTGTGCCGGGCACAACCTCAAGGACATGGCGGCGAACCCGGAGCTGGCGTACTACCAGAAGCTGTTTGCGCAATGCAGCCGCATGATGCTGACCATCCACAAGCTGCCAGTACCCGTGATCGCCAGGGTGCAGGGCATGGCGACGGCGGCGGGCTGCCAGCTGGTGGCGCAGTGCGACCTGGCGGTGGCGGCCGACAGCGCCAGCTTTGCCACCAGCGGCATCCACTACGGCCTGTTCTGCGCGACGCCCAGCGTGCCGCTCGTGCGCAATGTGCCCGCCAAGCGGGCTATGGAAATGTTGCTCACCGGCGATTTCATCGATGCGCCCACCGCGCTGGCGCAGGGTCTGGTGAACCGTGTGGTGCCCGCCGATGCGCTGGATGCCGAGGTCGAAAACTTGGTGGAGTCCATCCTGCAAAAGCCCCGCGTGGCCGTAGCCATGGGTAAGGCGCTGGTGTACCAGCAGCGGGAGCTGGGCATCGATGCGGCCTACCAGCTGGCGGGCCAGACCATGGCCACCAACATGATGGACGACGCCGCGCAGGAAGGCGCGCGAGCCTTCGCCGAAAAGCGCCAGCCCACCTGGAAGCGCTGAGAGCCATGGCCACGATAGAAACCCCCATGCTGGAAGATGTGGGCCGCTGGGCTGAGGCGTTTCTTCGACCCACGGTGCTGGTGGAGTTTGCCGCCCTGGCCGCCTGCCTGGGCCTGGCCTGGTTGCTGGTTGCGCTGCTGCAGCGTGGGCTGCACCGGGGCGACCCGCGCTCCATCCTGTTCGGCACGCGGATTGTCGATGGCGCACTGTTTCCGCTGGCGTTGCTGAGCCTGGCTTATGTGGCGCGCACCGTGCTGCTGCAGTGGGTTCCGCTGGCCGTGTTCAAGGTCGCCGTGCCGGTGCTGGTGTCGCTGGTGGTCATCCGCATCGGGGTGAAGGTGCTGCAGGTGGCCTACCCGGATGCCGCCTGGGTGCGGCCGATTGAACGTTCCATCTCGTGGCTGGCCTGGCTGGGCATGGTGCTGTGGGTCACAGGGCTGTTGCCCCTGGTGCTCGAAGAGCTGGACCAGATCCACTGGAAGGTGGGAGGCGCCACGCTGTCGGTGCGCACCATGATTGAAGGGGCACTGACGGCTGCTGCCGTGCTGCTGATCGCGCTGTGGATATCTGCCGCCATCGAGTCGCGCCTGCTGCGCTCGGCCACCGGGGCCGAGCTGTCGCTGCGCAAGGCGGTGAGCAATGCCGTGCGGGCGCTGCTGATCTTCGTCGGGCTCATCATGGCCCTGTCGGCAGTGGGCATTGACCTGACCGCGTTGTCTGTGCTGGGCGGCGCTGTGGGGGTGGGGATTGGCTTTGGCTTGCAGAAGCTGGCGTCCAACTATGTGAGCGGTTTTGTGATCCTGGCCGAGCGCAGCATGCGCATTGGCGACAACGTGCGGGTGGACAACTTTGAGGGGCGCATCACCGATATCAATGCGCGCTACACGGTGGTGCGCTCGTCCACGGGCCGCGAGTCCATCGTGCCCAATGAGATGCTGATCATCCAGCGGGTGGAAAACCTGTCGCTGGCCGACCCCCGGGTGTGGTTGTCCACCGTGGTGAGCGTTGGCTATGACAGCGATGTGGACCTGGTGACGCGGCTGCTGGGCGAGGCCGCCTTTGCCAGCAGCCGTGTGCTGCGCGATCCGGCGCCCAGTGTGTCCTTGTCGGCGTTTGGTGCCGATGGGCTGGAGTTCACCGTGGGCTTCTGGATTGCCGACCCCGAGAACGGTTCGCTGGGCCTGCGCTCGGAGATCAACCGCGCCATCCTGAGTGCACTGCGCGCCCACAAGATCGAAATCCCTTATCCGCAGCGGGTCATGCATGTGCAGGTCGAGGGAGCACTGCCCCCTGCTGTGTCGAATGCGGCGGTGGGCCGCGCACTGGCGGGTTCTGAGTAGCCTTGCCCGCTTGTCCGGCAGCTGCAGGTTGCCCAAGGCGACAGCAAACTCTAGACAGGTACTGCGCCCACTCGCCTATAATCCACAAAAAGCACGATCGTTCTTTTTTCTAATCGTGTGATCTGTGTGCTGGGCCCGTAGCGCTTTCGTTGCAGTGCCGCATAGAATGTTCCAGTTTACGTAAACGTCAATTCAACCAACTCTAGGAGCCGCAGCAATGAAGGTCTTGGTCCCTGTCAAGCGCGTGGTGGACTACAACGTGAAGGTCCGCGTGAAGTCGGACAACACGGGTGTGGACATCGCCAACGTGAAGATGAGCATGAACCCCTTTGACGAAATCGCCGTTGAAGAGGCCGTGCGCCTGAAAGAAAAAGGCCTGGTGACCGAAGTCATCGCAGTCTCCTGCGGCGTGGCCCAGTGCCAGGAAACCCTGCGCACTGCCATGGCCATCGGTGCAGACCGCGCCATCCTGGTGGAAACCGACGTCGAGCTGCAGCCCCTGGCCGTTGCCAAGATCCTCAAGGCCC
>NZ_CAKASI010000009.1:0-202508 GCF_916855635.1 Acidovorax sp. Leaf73 | reverse complement strand
GCTGGCAGGCGGCGATGGAGCGCTGCAGGCGGTCCAGCAGCAGGCGGCGGTTGGGCAGGCCTGTGAGGGCGTCGAAGAAGGCCAGGCGCTCGATTTCTTGTTCTGCGCGCTTGCGGTCTGTGATGTCCATGGTGAAGCCATGGGACACCACCGAGCCATCGGGCTCTCGGTGCGGAATGGCATTGGTCATGTGCCAGCGCACGCTGCCGTCGGGCATGCGCACACGGTACTCACACTGCCAGGGCACCAGCCTGCGCACCGACGTGATCGCCGAGCGCTGCACCTGCGGCAGGTCTTCGGGCAACACACGGTGCATGAGCACGCCGTGGTCGGCGGTCACCTGGCTCGGCTCCACCCCCATGAAGTCACGCACCGCATCGCTGATGTACTGCACGCTGGTGCCGCCATCCGCATGCAGTCGGTACTCGTAGATAAAGCCCGGTATGCGGCTGGCAATGCGCTGGATGAACAGCAGCTGCTCGCGCAGCTGTTCGGCCGCGCGGTGTTCGTCCGTCACGTCCTGCACCACGCCCATCACCACCTGCACCCCATCGCGCGGCAACGTGCGCTGCACGCGCGACCGCATCCACCGCACTTCGCCATCGGGCCGGCGCCAGCGGTATTCCACATCCAGGCCGGCACCTGGCATGCGGGCCTTGTCGAACACATGGCGGTCCTCGGGCAGGATGCCGCTCACGGCGCGCTCGGGGTCCACCCATTCCTGCTGTTCGAAGCCAGCGATGTCGCACAGGCCGGGCGACCACAGCAGCACCGTTTCGCCCGGGTCTTCGATGCGGCGCCAATGGCCCGTGCGGGCCAGGCTCTCCATGGTGTTGAAGACCTCGGTCTGTTCGCGCAGTTCGCGGCGCACTTCTTCCAGGGCACGTTCGGACGCTGCCAGCGCGGCACGCAGGGTTTCGGCCTCGGTGGCATCGCGCACGGTGACCACGATGCAATCGCTGGTCACACGGCGCGCAGACAGATCCCAGGCCAGCAGCAGCCGACCCGGCTCGCGCACCACCTGGCGGCATTCGAGCGGCGCACCCACGCGGGCCACGCCTTGCAGTTGGTCCATGAGGGGGGTGCCCGCCAGCAGGTCAAACACCTCGCAGGCATCCGCTCCGGGGTTGCGCACCGCCCCCAGGCCGGGCATGCGGCGTGCGGCAGCGTTGGCAGCCAGCAGCAGCAGACGGCCGTGCTGCAACCGGAACTCCATCAAGGCCACCGGAACGGCATCGACCAGCGCCTGCAGACGCGCCTGCGCCATCGGCTCTATGTGGCCCTCGCCAACGGGGGCAAGGAGATCGGTCAACAGTTCGGACGAGATCACGGTCGCTCTGAAACCTTTGAAGCCTGCGGTGGGTAGGAATCCCGCCTGCGCAAGGCGGGGCCGAGGGTCACAGCCAATGTGCCAGCATACAGGCAAGAGTATGTCAAAACGTAACGGACATTAAAAACCTGTGGCATTTGCCCAAGGGAAAACCCGGAGCCCTCCGCGCAGCACGGCGATCACCGTATCCGCCTGGGCCAACGGGCTCCGCCCCCTGCCGCATGCAGTGCAGGCCCGTGGAGCGAACTGCTACAGTCCACGCCTCATTTCTCGGCCCCCAGCATGTCCGACACGCTCGAACACCACACCCCCATGATGCAGCAGTACCTCGCCCTCAAGGCCGGGTACCCTGAAACGCTCCTGTTCTACCGCATGGGCGACTTCTACGAGGTCTTCTGGCAAGACGCCGAGAAGGCCGCGCGGCTGCTCGACATCACGCTCACGCAGCGCGGCCAGTCGGGCGGCCAGCCGGTGGTGATGGCGGGGGTGCCCTTTCATGCGCTGGAGAACTACCTGGCGCGCCTGATCAAGATGGGCGAGTCGGTGGCCATTGCCGAGCAGGTGGGCGAGGTGGGCGCCAGCAAGGGCCCCGTGGAGCGCAAGGTGGTGCGCGTGGTCACACCCGGCACGCTGACCGACACGGAGCTGCTGTCCGACAAATCCGAATCGCTGCTGATGGCCGTGCACCAGGCGCCGCGTGCGCGCTGTGGACTGGCCTGGCTGAGCGTGACGCAGGGCCGCGTCTTCCTGGCCGAATGTGCGCAGGACGAACTGGGCGCCTGGCTGGCGCGCGTGGCACCCAGCGAGCTGATCTACAGCGCGGGTGTGACAGAGCGCTTCGAGCAACAACTGCAGGTGCTTCGCCAAGGCGGCGCCTTCACTTGCCCCATGAGCCCCCGGCCCGACTGGCAGTTCGACAGTGCCTTGGGCGAACGCAAGCTGCTCGAAAACCTGGGCGCCGCCAGCCTGCAGGCCTGGGGCGCGCAAGACCTGGGCGAATCGCACGCCGCCGCCGCCGGGCTGCTCACGTATGCCGAACACACACAGGGCCGCACGCTCACCCACGTGCACAGCGTGCAGGTGCAACGCAACGACGACCTCATCGACCTGCCCGCCACCACGCGCCGCAACCTGGAACTCGTCAAAACCCTGCGCGGCGACGATGCGCCCACGCTGTTTTCGCTGCTCGACACCTGCATGACCGGCATGGGCAGCCGCCTGCTCAAGACCTGGCTGTTGGAGCCGCGCCGCGACCGCGCCGAGGCGCGCCAGCGCCTGTCGGCCACCACCGCGCTGCGCGGTGCGGGCGGCGCTGGGGGTGGCACTGGCCCCTGGGCCTTGCTGCGCGGCGAACTCAAAGGGGTGAGCGATGTGGAACGCATCACCGCCCGCATCGCGCTGCGCCAGGTGCGCCCACGCGAACTGGTGGGTCTGGGCAAAACGCTACAAAAAGCAGAGCTACTTGCGCTGAATGGACAAGCTCTGGAGCCCTATTTGATTCAAATTTTCGGCCATCTGCAGCCGCCCGAGGGCTGCACCGGCCTGCTGCAGGCCGCCATCGCCGAAGAGCCCGCCGCCCTGGTGCGCGACGGCGGTGTGATCGCCAACGGCTTCGACACCGAGTTGGACGAGTTGCGCGCCATCCAGACCAACTGCGATGCCTTTCTGCTGGATCTGGAAACCCGCGAGAAGGCGCGCACCGGCATCCCCAACCTGCGCGTGCAATTCAACAAGGTGCACGGCTTCTATATTGAAGTGACCGGCAGCCACCTCGACCGCGTACCCGACGACTACCGCCGCCGCCAGACGCTGAAGAACGCCGAGCGCTTCATCACACCCGAGCTGAAAACCTTCGAGGACAAGGCCCTGTCCGCCAACGAGCGTGCCCTGGCCCGCGAGAAGTGGCTGTACGAGCAGATCCTGGACCAGCTGCAGCCCCACGTGCCCGCCCTCACCCGCCTGGCGCAGGCGCTGGCCACGCTGGACGTTTTGTGCACACTCGCCGAACGCTCGCTCACGCTGAACTGGTGCGCGCCGCAGTTCGTGCCCGAGCCCTGCATCGAGATCGAAGGCGGCCGCCACCCCGTGGTCGAAGCCCGTCTGGCTGAGACATCCAGCGGCAGCTTCATCGCCAACCACACGCGCCTGAACGCCAACACGCGCATGCAGGTCATCACCGGCCCCAACATGGGCGGTAAATCAACCTACATGCGCCAGGTCGCGCTGATCGTGCTGCTGGCCAGCATGGGCAGCCACGTGCCCGCCGCCAGTTGCCGCCTGGGGCCCATCGACGCCATCCACACCCGCATCGGCGCGGCGGACGACCTGGCCAATGCGCAATCGACCTTCATGCTGGAGATGACCGAGGCCGCGCAGATATTGCACGCGGCCACACCTCACAGCCTGGTGCTGATGGACGAGATCGGCCGGGGCACCAGCACGTTCGACGGCCTGGCGCTGGCCAGCGGCATTGCCACGCACCTGCACGACAAGACCCGCGCCTTCACGCTGTTTGCCACGCACTATTTCGAGCTGACGGAGCTGCCCGCCAAGGCGCGCCACGCGATCAACATGCATGTGAGCGCCACCGAGAGCGGCACCGACATCGTCTTCCTGCACGAGATCCAACCCGGCCCGGCCAGCCGCAGTTACGGCATTCAGGTGGCCAAGCTGGCGGGCATGCCCTCGCCCGTGCTGCACCACGCAAGGCATGCGCTGGCGGCGCTGGAAGAGCGGGCAGGCGAAGATGAATTGCAGGTGGACCTGTTCGCTGCGCCCGAGGTGCCTGAGAGTGCGGGCGCCAGCCCGCTGGAAGCTGCGCTGGCAGGCATCAACCCCGATGCGCTGAGCCCGCGCGAGGCGCTGGATGCGCTGTACCAGCTCAAGAAGATGGCGGGCTGACGCAGTCACGCACCCCAGCGGGTAGCACTCCCCACCAAGGCGAGCCCCGCCACCTGCCCGGCTTAAAGATCCTGCGCCACCGGCGCCAGCTGCCCCAGCATGAAGGTGATGAACGGCGGCACACAGGGCAGGTGCCCGGCCACCGGTTGTGCGCGGCATTCAGTCAGGCTGACCAGATCGCCCGCGCCGCGACTTTGCATCGCGCGCACGGTGCTGACCGAGCTGGCGTAGGGCACGGTGCGGTCATCGCGGCCGTGGTACAGGCGCACTGGCACATTGGGTTTCCAGTCGTAGACGTTGCTGGCGCTGGCCAGGGCCAACACGTCGTCGGCCAGGAAGTGGTCGATGAAACGTGTGTCGTAGGCCACATCGGCATCGCCCGGGATCAGCGCGCGCAGCAGCAGGCGGCGCACCTCACGCTGCACGCTACCCCCCAGGTAACGCAAGAAGCCCGGGTTGATGAGCGCGCCGATCACCGGCTGTTCTTGCCGCACGAGGTCCACCAGGCCATCCATGGTGGTCTGCACGTTGTAAGGCCCCGCGCCCGGCACCACCATGCGCAGCTGCTGCAGGTGGGGCGATGCGCTTGCTTGCAGCGCGCGGTGTGTGGCCATGGTGACGTAGCCGCCTTCGGAGTAGCCGGTCAGAAAGAGCTGCCCGTTGTCCGCCACGTTGGCCTGGCTGCGCCAGGTGCGGGTGGCGGTCAGAAAATCCACCGTGGCGGCTGCGGACGGCGCCGCCAGCAGGTAGGGGTGGGGCGTGCCCTTGGAAGCGCCAAAGCCCACGTAGTCGGGCGCCAGCACGATATAGCCCAGCGATGCGAGCACCACCGCCACCTCGGACGCAACCGCGTTGTTGCTGGGCGCCTCGGCATCGCGAAAGAGGGTGCCATGCTGGTAACTGAGCACCGGGCTTTTGGCGCCCGCTGGCTTTTGCGGAACGCTGACCAGCCCCGAGGCGCGCACCTCTTTGCCGTCGGCATCGGTGGTGAGGTACTCGATCCGGTAAGAAGTGACGCTGTAGCGCGGCACCACGTCCTGGGCCAGCGACTCCTTGGCGGCCAGCGCTGCAGCGATATCAGCGGCCGGCACGGTGCCAAGCAAGGCGGCGGATTCGAGCTGGCCGGAACGCGCCGGTGCGGGAGGTGGCTCCGGAGTGTTGCCGCCATCGCCGGGGTCTTGCGCGCTGCCCCCGCCACAGGCCGCCAGCAATGCCACCAAGGCCAGCGCGCAGGCGCGGCGGGTTACAGACAAAATCAGTGGGTTCAACACGGCAAGGCCCCTCCAGGTGAAGCGGCGGATGATAGGAGCGACGGGCACACACTGCCTGGCCCGTAAGCAATAGCCCTTTACCCCCGGGGCGGCAGTTGCCTTGGCTGCCGCCGGAACTTCGGGTGAACGCAAAAGGTTGGGCCCTGCCAATTCTTGAGTAAAAATGGCCTCCAGCGCTTATCCACCAAGCGTTGGTTGCTATCAATACAGGATACCGGCTACTGCACACGCGATGACTGGCCCGCACCCTGCCCAAGGGTGCCTTCCCACGCCGGACTAAACTCGCGGGTTCCCCTCTTACAACGACCCCACTTCTTCCATGACGTATTGCGTCGCCATCAAACTCAACGCCGGACTGGTTTTCCTGTCCGATTCGCGCACCAATGCCGGCCTGGACCAGATCAGCTCTTTCCGCAAGATGATGGTCTACGAGAAGGCGGGCGACCGCTTCATGGTGCTGCTGTCGGCAGGCAACCTGTCCATTTCACAGTCGGTGCGCGAAATCCTGCAGACCGAGCAGCTCAAGGACGGTGACTCGGGCGAGACGATCTCGATCTGGAACGCCAAGAGCATGTTCGACGCGGCCCGCGTGCTCGGTGCTGCGGTGCGCCATGTGCACGAACGCGACGGCGCAGCGCTCAAGCGCTCGGGCGTGGACTTCAATGTGTCCATGGTGTTCGGCGGCCAGATCAAGGGTGAAGGCATGCGCCTGTTCCAGGTGTATTCGGCCGGCAACTTCATCGAGGCCACGTCCGAGACACCGTACTTCCAGGTCGGCGAATCCAAATACGGCAAGCCCGTGCTCGACCGGGTGCTCACCCCCGAAACCCCGCTGGACGAAGCCGCCAAGTGCGCGCTGGTGTCCATGGACAGCACGCTCAAGTCCAACCTGTCGGTGGGCCTGCCGCTGGACCTGGTGGTGTACGAGGCCGACAGCTTCTCGACCTCCAAGGTGGTCTGCATCGACGAGAACAACCCCTACTTCCGCATGCTGCACGACAGCTGGGGCCAGAAGCTGCGCCAGGTGTTCGACAGCATCGAAGACCCGGCCTGGGGGGGTGGCGCCACCACCGTGCCCATCATGGTGAACCCGGCCCGCAGCAAGCCGCTCAAGAAGATCACCAACCACACCGACAAGCTCATCTGATTTCTCTGACGGCGGGGTTCGCCCTGCCCCGCCGGTATCCCCATGCTCCCCATCGTTTTCTCGCACGCCAACAGCTTCCCGGCCAGCACGTACCGCGTGCTCTTCCAGCACCTCAAGGCCCGGGGGATTGAGGTCAGCGCGGTGGAACGCTACGGCCACGACCCCAAGTACCCGGTGACCAACAACTGGCCCCATCTGGTGCAGCAGTTAGCGGACTTCGCCACGCCGCAGGTGGAGCGCCTGGGCCAGCCTGTATTTCTGGTGGGCCATTCGCTGGGCGGCTTTTTGAGCGTGATGGCCGCCGCCCGCCACCCCCACCTGGTGCGCGGTGTGCTGTTGATCGATTCGCCCCTGCTGGGCGGCTGGAAGGCCAACGCGGTCGATGTGGCCAAACGCACGCAGGTCGTGGGCTCCATCTCGCCGGGCAAGGTCAGCCGACAACGGCGCTTCAGCTGGGCCAGCAACGAAGAGGCGCTGGAACACTTTCGCAAGAAAAAGGCCTTTGCGCACTGGGACCCCGAAGTGCTGGGCGACTACATCACCCACGGCTTGGTGGACCACGACGGCAAGCGCGTGTTGGGCTTTGACCGCGCAGTGGAAACCGCCATCTACAACACGCTGCCGCACAACCTGGGACGGCTGCTCAGCACCCACCCCCTGCAGTGCCCGGCCGCCTTCATTGGCGGGCGCGATTCGGACGAGATGCGGCAGGTGGGCATGGCCATGACACTGCGCATCACCAAAGGCCGCACCATGATGCTGGACGGCAGCCATCTGTTTCCGATGGAGCAGCCCGTGGCCACGGCGGCGGCCATTGAGGCGGCGCTGCTCAATCTGGCGGCGCTGAACCCGGTCAAGCACTGACGACCCACCCGCAGTGTTGGGGGGCTGCGGGGTTTGGGGCGGCATAGCACCCAATACCTCCTGCAATGCCCCGAATAGCGCCGAAAAGCCCCGCCAAGACGGCCTTCGATCAGGGCAAACAAGGTTCGCCCGGAGTGGAGCAATCCCCTACACTGGGGGAGTTGTTACAGTGTGATACACCCCCATGCCCACCCTGCCTCACTTTGCCTCGCGATTGCCTGTGCTCAGCTATGTGCTGCTGGCCGTCTATCTGGTCATCCTCGCAGTCCGCACCCACAACGACACCACCATTGCCCTGGTGATTGCCTCGGTCGTGATGTTTGCCTGCTGCTGGGCCAGTGCCACCCATTTGCTGGGCGCGCGGCCAGCGCTGCAGTTTGTGCTGATTGCCGTGAGTTTTGGCTGGTTTGCCGAGCAGATGGGCTCCTCGCGCGGCTGGTTCTTTGGCCAGTACACCTACACCGACGTGCTGGGTCCCCATCTGGGGGACGTGCCCCTGGTCATCCCGCTGATGTGGTTTTCGCTGACCTATGCGGGGTATGTGATCTGCAACCTCATCGTCTGGCAAAGCGCGGTGGACGGCGCGCGGGGCCTGGGCAATGCCGCCATGCTGTCATTTCTGGCAGCGATGATCGTCACGGCGTTTGATCTGGGCGCCGACCCTTACATGGTGTACACCCTCAAGGCCTGGATCATGACCAAGACCGATGGCGCATGGTTTGGGGAGACGGTGCAGGGGTTTTTTGGCTGGGTGTTCGTGTCCTTCGTCATCATCTTCGGTTTCCGCATGTCGGTTCGCAAACAGGCCCTGCAGCCATCCAGCCCGTTCTTGCGCCACCATGCCCTGGTTCCGCTGGCACTGTATGGGAGCAATATGGTGTTTCAGATGATCCTGGGCAATCCGGTGGAAATCCGCTCCATTGCGCCGTTTGCGATGGGCATCCCCTTGTTGTGCGCGCTGGCCGGGTACCAGCGCTGGGCAGCCCCCGCAAAGGCCAGCGTATGAACCAGAACACGTCACACTCCAACACCATCTCGGACGCCGAACTGGCGGGTATGCAGCACCACGCCGACCCCCTGGCCGACCAGACCATCGCCGACATCCTGGGCGACTGGCCCGCAGGGGACGTCGCGGTGGATGCGCCGCAATGGGCGCGCATCGACACCGTGAACCGCCTGTTCGGCCAATGGACGGACAACAAGAGCCTGGTGGGCTGGACCGCCCAAGGTGACGGGGTGGATGCAGCCATGGCCCGGGCACTGAACCACTACGTGCAGACCGCGCAAGCGCTGCCGTCCTGGGCCGATGCGAAAAAGATCGAGCGTGCCGAGAAGCTGTTCATGGAGCATGGGGCGCTGTCGTGCATCCTGCTGTTTTGCGCCAGCCTGCCCGAGTGTTATGTGATCCCCGACCTCTCCAGCGTGCTGCACACCTCGGGCCAGCTGGAGCAGAACGCCGAGTACCGCATCCGGTCCACGGCCGCGATGATCTTCCCCGTGATGCTGCACGGTGGCCTCAGCCAGCGCGGCGCGGGCGTGGCGCAGGTGCTCAAGGTGCGGCTGATCCACGCCACCATCCGCAACCTGATCCTGCACGGCAGCCCGCAAAGTGCCGTCAAACAGCTGCTGGCCGGGGGCAGCGGGCAGGTGGCACCACAAGCCCTGCCCAGCGGGGGCGGGCGTCAGGCCATGTTCCAGACGCTGTACGCCCGCGGCTGGAACCTGAAAGGCGATGGACTGCCCTGCAACCAGGAAGAGCTGGCCTACACCTTGCTAACGTTTGGCTATGTGTTTTTGCGCAGCTTGCGCCGCTTGGGGCTGAGGTTGCGCACGGCCGACGAAGAGGCCTACCTGCACGCCTGGAACGTGGTGGGCCACATCCTGGGCATCGACCGGGCCTTGATGGTGGACACCATGGACCAGGGCCAGGCCCTGATGGCGCGCATGCAGGCCCGGGGCCGCGCCGAACCCGTCACACCGGACCCCCGCCCTGCCCTGGGCCGGGCCTTGATGCAGACCATGGAGAACTCGCTGCCCTGGAACATTGTGAAACCCTTTCCCGAACTCATGACCCGCTACCTGTGCGGGCGCGACACGGCCAGCGACCTGGGCCTGACCCAGCCTGTTCCGTGGCCATCGGCGCTGCTGTTCTGGGGGGTGTTGCTGATCGCCCGTGCCATCGACACCGTGCTGCGCCTGGTGCTGCCCCGGTTCTCGATCGTGAGGACACTCACGCGCATCCTGGGCTACCACTTCATGAGCCGCGTGCTGATGAGCCAGACCCGCCCCCTCCAACTGCCCACCGAGTTGCTCAACCAGGTAGACGAGGTGGTGCACAGCTGGAGCGATGACCCCCACGCGCCGGGCTGGATCAACCGGATCGAAGACCGGCTGACAACGCGCGGCAGCTGGAGCGCGGGCCTGGCCGCCCAGGCCCCTGCCGCACACCCCGCCCAGGCGCAGCAACCCACATAGCCGTTGTTCCCACGCCAATGTCCCCGCTGGTCTGCGCCCTCCTGACGATCACCCGGCTTGGTCGTGCGCGCTGCGGCGTGGCGTCCAGCCTGCTTTGGCTGTTCGTCATCATGGCTCTGCCTGCGGGCGTGCACGCGAACGCGCCTCTGGTGCTGACGCAGGATCGGCCGCAGATGAATGCCTGGGAAGCCATCACGCTCAAGGCCGATCCCACATACCAGCTTTCGGTGCAGGACATGCTGGAACGCCTGAATGAGTTCGAGGCGCCTGCCCGGCGCGGTGGCTCGCTGGGTGTGCACAAGGCAGCCATGTGGCTGCACATTCCCATCGTCGCGCCCAAGACACCGCGCGCCCCCTGGATGGTGGATATCGGCTACAGCTCGCTGCAGGCCGAGATTTACCTGACCAGTGGCGGCCGGGTGCTCCAGCAGATTCGCACCAGCCAGCGTGATCAGATGCAGCTATCCAGCCGCACGCCAGCGATGGCATTCGACCTGCAGGCCGGACAGGCTTACGACCTGCTGATACGGGTGCAAGCCACCGGACCACTGATCCTGCCCATCACGGTCGGCGAAATGCCCTACCAGATGCACCAGGCCCTGCGCGAGCAGATGTTGCAGGGTCTGCTCAACGGGCTGGCGTTGTGCCTGCTGGCGTACAGCCTGATCCAGTGGTTCACGCAGCGCGAGCACTTGTTCGGCTTTTATGCACTGGTGGTGCTGGGCAGCGCGGGTTTTTCGCTGCAGTTCTTCGGCATTGGCGACCAGTTTTTATGGCCGGGCAATCTGTGGATGAGCCGGTATGCAGGACTGGCCGCTGGGTTGATTGCCCTGGCGGGCTCGTTCCTGTTCCTGAGTGCCGCACTGGCAGACAACCCGCAAAGCCGGTACGCACGCGCCATGCGCGCAGGTGCAGCGATCACAGCAGCGGTCTGCGTTGCCGTCACGCTGGGCTGGCTGAGCATCGCCATCGCCATCGCCTTCATGAGTCTGGTAGGCCCCCTGCCTTCTCTCATCAGCGTGCCTGCTGCCATCACGCGGGTGCGGCAAAAAGACCCCATCGGCACCACCCTGCTGGCGGCCTGGATTGCCTACGGTGTGGCTGCCGCACTCATGGTGTGCCTGGTGCAGGGCTGGGTGCCCGCGAACTTCTGGACGCTGCACTCATTCCAGTTCGGCGCCACGCTGGACATGCTGCTGTTCTTGCGCGTCATGGGGCTGCGTGCCAAAGCCATGCGGATGAAAGCACAGGAGGCGCTGCGCGAGCGCGACATCATGCATTCGCTGGCGCACAGCGACCCACTGACAGGTCTGAGCAACCGGCGTGGGCTGCAGCATGCGCTGCAACTTGCGCTGTCTTCCAGCTCACCAAGCCATCTGGTCGCGGTGTATCTGATCGATCTGGACGGGTTCAAGCCCATCAATGACTCACATGGCCACGATGTGGGCGACGACCTGCTGGTGGCTGTGGGCCAGCGGCTGCAAGCCAGTGTCCGCCAGCAGACCGACCTGGTAGCAAGGCTGGGCGGGGATGAATTCATCGTCATGGCCTGCCATCTCGAAAGTCCGCACCATGCCGAAGAGCTGGGCCGATCCCTGCTGCACGCTTTCGATGCGCCGTTCTCCCTGGGCGACCTGAACCTGAAGGTGGGACTGACCATCGGCTATGCCCTGGCCCCCCTGGACAGCGACGACTCCCATGGGTTGATCCGTCTTGCCGATGCAGCCATGTATGCCGGCAAGCAAGGGGGCAAAAGCTCCATCCTGCGCAACAGTGGCGAACTGGCGCTTGCACCATGAAACAGGCCTCCTGCACCGTGGTGCCTTGCCTATACTGAACCAGCCCGACCATGCCCCGCCGTCACCCCATGCCGAACCGGCCCCGGCCCCACCACCTCCCTTGGCTGGCTTTGCTCTGGGCGTTGATGGTATGCCCCTGGGCGTGGGCAGGTAGCTCCCCCTTGCTGCTGAACGACGAGCGGGGAGCCATCGATGCATGGCCAGCCGTCACGCTACTGAGCGATCCCAGCCTTCAGCTTTCAGTGGAAGATGTACTGGCGCAGTCCGACAAGTTCGCCCCGCCCCCTAGCGTGGGCGCCACGTTGGGGGTGAGGCCCGATGCAGTCTGGCTGCGCATCCCGTTCGAAGTGGCCTCGACGTCTGACGCCCAGTGGATCCTGGATGTCAACCACTCCGACCTGAACCACATCGGCGTCTACCTCACGACCAGCGGCTATGTGGTCCAGCAAGCAACCCTGGGCAGCCTGCACCCTTACGCGCACCGTCCATTGCAAAGCCGATCCCACGCGCTCACGCTGAATCTGAGGCCCGGGTTGCAGTACGAACTGTTGGTGCGCATCCAGACCCGGGGGGCGATGATCCTGCCAATCTCGTTCTACAAGCCTGCAGCCATGCTCAGCAAGGCTGTCAACGAGCAAATGCTGCAGGGCGTATTGACCGGGCTGGCCCTGTGCCTGCTTGTGTACAGCGTGGGCCAGTGGCTGAGCCTGCGCGAGCCACTGTTCATCTACTACGCATTGCTCACATCCGGCAGCCTGCTGTTTTCGATGCACCTGTTCGGCGTGGGTCGGCAGTTCCTCTGGAGCGACAGCCTCTGGCATGAAGTCCACATGGGAGGGCTCTCTGCCTTGCTCGCCACCTGTGGTTCGTTCCTCTTCATCGGACAGGCCCTGTCGGAGCCCGACTCCAACAAACGCTTTCTGCGCTTCATGCGCTGTGGAGCGGCACTGTGTGTGCTCCTTGCACTGGCATACGGACTGGATGCCATCTCCACCCGCGCCATTGCAGCCATTGTGAGCATCCTGGGCCTTGTACCCGCCCTGATGGGCATCCCCGGTGCGGCACGCCGTGCGATCCGGGGTGATGGGGTTGGCACCAGCCTGCTGCTGGCCTGGTTGGTCTACTTCATTGCGACCGCGATCGTCATCGGCGTCATCAACGGCTGGGTACCGGTGAATTTCTGGACTTTGCATTCCTTCCAGTTTGGTGCAACGCTGGACATGCTGCTCTTCATGCGCGTGCTGGGCCTGCGCACCAAGGCATTGCGGCTGGAGGCGCTGGATGCCAACCGCGAGCGCGACGCGATGCACTCGCTGGCCCATACCGACCCCTTGACCGGCTTGCCCAATCGGCGTGGCCTGAGCATTGCCCTGGCCTCCGCCCTGCCCCACAGCGGCCCCAACAGCCTGCTGGCCGTGTACGTGATGGACCTCGATGGTTTCAAGCCCGTCAACGACCGGCACGGCCACGATGTGGGCGATGAACTGCTGATCGCCGTGACCCGTCGGCTGCAAGGCCATGTGCGCCAGAGTGACGTGGTAGCGCGCCTGGGCGGCGATGAATTTGTGGTGATGGCGGGCCACCTTGCCAGCAGCCAGCAAGCCCAGGAGCTGGGGCTCAAACTGCTGGAAGCTTTTCGCACCCCTTTCTCGCTGGGCGATCTACAGGTGGAAGTGGGATTGACCATCGGCTACGCGATTGCACCGGACGACAGCAACGACGCACTGGGCCTGCTGAAGCTGGCGGATGCGGCAATGTACAGCGGCAAGCAAGGGGGGAAATTCTGCCTTCGCCGCAACACCGGGGACCTGGCGCTGTCGTCGGCCTGAGCGCTACCAGTGCACACCGCACCCTGCGGCTGAGCCCCAAGGGCCATTCCGAACTGGTCAAACGGCCTGGCTTCCGTTAAACACGGGGCTTCGCGTTACCACCCAAGGATTGTTCACCATGGCCCATCGCAAAAGTCCCGCCCGCATTGCCAAAGACGCCCGCATTGCGCATTTTCAGTCGCTGGCTACACGCCAGGCCGCACCGAACGCGCCGGGCGCAACCCTGACCTGGGACGCCGTGGCTGCGCTGGAGGCCAAACTGGTGGGCCGCATCGTGCTGCCGTCCAGCCCCGACTACAACGCTGCACGGCAAGAATCCAACCCCGCGTTTCAGGCTTATCCCGAGATCATCGTCTACTGCGCCTGCGAACACGACGTGCTCGAATGCCTTGCCGTGGCCCGCACCTACAACCTGTGGGTGGCCGTGCGCTGCGGCGGGCATAGCACGGCAGGCTACTCCGTCAACAGCGGCATGGTGGTGGACCTGAGCGACCTGAAAGGCGTGGTGCTGGACCCACCCCGCGAACGCGTGCATGTGCTGCCGGGCACCGATTTCGACCATTTCAACGGCGCGATGAACCACACCGGCTGGCATGTGCCCACGGGAGCGTGCGGCAGCGTGTGCGTGGGGGGCTTCGTGCAGGGTGGCGGCTACGGCTATACGTCGCGGGCCTTCGGCATCCAGAGCGATCTGGTGGAATCGTTCCGGGTGGCGCTTGCCAACGGCAGCATCGTCACGGCCAGCGCGCAGGAGAAACCGGGGCTCTACTGGGCCATGCGCGGTGGCACGGGCGGCAACTTTGGTGTGTTGCTGCAGGTCACCTACCGCATGCACCGGCTGGACCAGGTGTGGGCCTGGGCCATCAGCTGGGACGCCGCGCATGCCGCCGAAGTCCTGACGACGATGCAAGCCCACTACATGAAAACCGGCGCACCCGATGCCCTAGGCTACATGATGAACCTGGGCTACCAGAACAGTACGCCGGTCTACATGGTGCAAGGCATGTTCTGCGGCACGCGCGATGAGGGCATGAAGGCCATTGCACGCCTCATGGCGATACCGAGCGCACAGCTGCTGGTGGACAAGACGGGCACCTACCCCGACATGAACATCTGGCTGGAAGACCACCCCTACACCTTGCCAGACAACCTGCCCGACGGCGTGGCGGAAACCAAGGCCTGCGGCTACATCAGCACGCCGCTGTCAACAGCCGACTGGCAACGCATCATCGATTACTTCAAGACCTCGCCCAACCCCTGGTCGCTGGCTTATCTGGAACCCTATGGCGGCGCCATCAACCGCTATCCCGTGGCCGACAGCGCTTTCATCCACCGCCATGTGGATGCCGACCTCGTGGTGGACGTGTTCTGGACCAATGACACCGAGCGGGCCCAGATGGAGGCCTGGCTCGATGGGTTCATGAACCTGGTCAAACCCTTCCTGAACGGCCACGTGTACCAGAACTATCCCGACGCAAGCCTGCAGGATTTTGCCCAGGCCTATTGGGGCCCTGCATACCCGCAGCTTCAGCAGATCAAGGCGCAGTACGACCCCGGGAACTTCTTCCACTTTCAGCAGAGCATCCGGCTGCCCAGCCTGTAGAGGAGGCGCCGCAGGCCAGCCTCCCTGGAGCTGTAGACCACAGCTCAGGAACGGGCCGTCTCCGCGTAATGGAGCCGGCCTTTGCCCGCGCGTTTGGCCGAGTACATCGCCTGGTCAGCGCGGTTCATCAGCGCGTCGATATCCCCCTCCAGGGGGGGATACACAGCCACGCCAATGCTGGCGCCGATGAAAAGGTCACGCCCTTCCACAACCATGGGCTGGTGCAATGCCTCGATGATGCGGTGGCCGATGGTGTCGGTCACATCGCGGGTGACATCGCGGTCGAGCATGACCAGGAATTCGTCGCCACCCAGGCGTGCCATGGTGTCGCCCGCACGCACCGTGCTGGCAATGCGTTGGGCCACAATGCGCAGCACTTCATCACCGGCGCGATGGCCTTCGGCGTCGTTCACCCCCTTGAACCCATCGAGGTCGATGAACAGCAAGGCCACAGACCCGGCATTGCATCGCGCCTGCGTCAGGGACTGTTCCAGACGGCTCTGAAAAGCCGCCCGATTGAGCAGGCCCGTGAGTGAATCGTGGTTGGCCAAATAGTGCTGCTGGCGGGCGATCTGGATCTTGGCCGAGACATCCTGGACCAGCGCCATGATCGATGTGACCTGCCCCTGGGCGTCGGTCAGTGCGGAGTTGAACCACTCGCAATGCACTTCGCTACCGTCCTCCCGCACAAAGCAGGTCTCCGCGCGGTTCTGGGACTCCTGCCCCGTCTGCAGGCGCTGTAGCGCACTCTGAAGCCCGTCGTCCTGAAGTGAGGGATCCACAAGTTCCGTCAGCAACCGCCCCTCCAGCCCCGCCACCTGCAGCCAGCCCATGAGCTGCACAGCGCGCTGCGAACAGTGCAGGAGCCTGAGGTTATGGTCCATCTCCAGCACCGCAAGCGGGCTGTTTTCCATGTGCGAGGAAAGCCGCTGGTTGGCTGCGCGCAGCGCATTCATGGTGACCTGCAGTTCATGAACGTCGAGCGCCGTGGTGATGAAGCCGTCCACCAGCCCCTGCCGGTTGTGCCAGGGGGTCAGGCAGATGGTGCGCCATTCATCAATGCCATACGGTGTGCGCAGAAGGCGCTGGTACTGCACCCGCTCGCCCTGCAGCACACGCTCGACGAAGGGCATGAATCGGGCGCAGTCGCTCTCACCATACACCTCGACAAGGGTTTTCCCCACCAACTGCTGGGGCACGGCGCCGAACCAGCGGGCGTATTCCTCGTTGACATAAATCATGGCCAGACTGCGGTCGATCACGGCCATGGTGGCACCCGCGCTGCGGGTGATCAGATCCAGCAATTCAGCCTTGGACCAGGAATCCTGATGGAAGGCTGTGGGGGGCTGCGACAACTCAGGCTCGTCTTGCATCATGCGGCGATAGCCCCGGCGGGGAGATGGTCATCGACAGAGGGGGCGATCCAACGCTGCACCTCCTTCACGGTGGCCGCTTTGCATCGCCCTGCTACAGGTAACAGTGTGTCAGCACCAGCTTATCACTTTCGGCCGATATGAGCCCCTGTGCAGGCAACCCGGGCCTTTCGCAAAGGCCAGCCCTCGCGCGGTGTTGCACGCTAGTCCACTGAAACCGAGTAATCGGCTGTGCGCCGAGGTGGCAGCGGGTGCAGCGCAAGGCGCGGGCTGCGGCCAAGGCTGGCCGCCTTGGCAAAGCCCGCAACGCCGCGATGCGCCTGCTTCCACCCCGGCCCGAAGGGTGAGGGCCTGGCAGGGCCGCCCTCGTCGTTGCCGTGCTCGCCGGGTATGCAACCCGCCTGCGCCCGCCGCCTAGAGGGCGGCCCTGCCAGACCCTCACGCACAGCCGATTTCTCGGTTTCAGTGGACTAACGGCAGCAGCGGTATGCCAGGCCGACGGACACGGAATACCCTGTGGGCTCGACGGTGAGCGGGCTGCGGCGGGCGTCGCCCTTGAGCTGCGATACACGCGCCGCACCCAGAATCACCCAGTGGCGATTGATGGCCGACATGACCTCCACCCCGGCATCCACGCTGTACAGGCCTGCGCCCGGATCAAAGGCAGGCAAGGTCCCGGAACCACCCGCAGGCACACCAAAATGACCGCGCAGATAGGTGCGATCCCCAAAGCTCGCGCCTGCGCCGAAAGTGACTTTGGTCTGCTCGGTCACGGGCCAGGTATAGCCCACGCTGGTGGACAACTGCGCGCCGCCGTCGCGCCCCAGAATGTCCTGCGAAAGCCCGGCGCCCACAGACCACCGTGGCGTCAGCGCATACCCAGCGCTCACCCGCGCGCGCAGCGTGGACCGGACCGAGGGCAACCCCACCAGGATCGGTGCGTCCGAGCCGTCACGGCCTTTGTCGATGCGCAGCGAGGCGCTCAGGTTGAATTGATCTCCCTGCGCCAGCGTGGCACTGGCACCCGATTCGCGCGGACCCAGCCCATGCCCCATGAAGGCGCTGCCACGCGAGGTACTGAGCCTGAAGCGTCCATATTCGATGGCCCATGCGGGCCGCAAGCTGTTCTTGCGCCCATCACCGCCCGCGTAGTCCGGGCTGGAGCCCACGATGGCGCCCAGCGCGTAGTTGAACAACGGTTTGGGCGGCTCTTCGGCTGCAGGCGCATCCGCTGCGTGCGCCGCCGGCCAGGAGCACAGGCAGGCCAGCAACGAAGCACAAGAAACCAGGGGTGCAATGGGGGCAAAACGGCTCATGGGTGGATTATCAGTCCGCCCACTGCACCCATCCAGTCCATGCGGTCACCAGAACAACGATGCCAAACACGATGCGGTAGTACGCAAACGGTACAAAGCTATGGGTACTGATGTAGCGCAACAACCAGCGCACACACAGCCAGGCGCTCAGGAACGAAAAGACCAGCCCGGTGACGAACATGGGCAGATCGGCCACCGACAGCAGCGCGCGCTCCTTGTACAGGCTGTACACCCCCGCGCCAATGAGCGTGGGAATGGCCAGAAAGAACGAAAAATCGGTGGCTGCCTTGCGCGACAGGCCCAGCAGCATGCCCCCGATGATGGTGGAGCCACTGCGGCTGGTGCCCGGCACCATGGCGAGACACTGCACCAGGCCCACCTTGAGGGCGTCCAGCGGCGTCATGTCATCCACCGACTGGATGCGGGTGGCCGCAGGAGATCGGCGCTCTGCCCACAAAATGATGAAGCCCCCAATGATGAAGGTGCTGGCCACCACCACAGGGGTAAACAGATGGGCCTTGATGGCTTTGCCAAACAACAGGCCCAGCACCACAGCGGGCAAAAACCCGATGAGCACATTGAGTACAAACCGCTGCGCCTGCCGCTGCGTGGGCAAGGCCACCAGCGTGGCGCGGATCTTCTGCCAATACACCAGGATCACCGCAAAGATGGCACCGGTCTGGATGGCAATGTCAAACACCTTGGCCTTGGCATCATCAAATCCCAGCAGAGAGCCCGCCAGGATCAGGTGCCCCGTGGAAGAAATGGGCAGGAACTCCGTCAGGCCTTCGACCACGCCCATGATGGCAGCCTTGACCAGCAATACAACGTCCACGCACACTCCTTGAGAAAATTTGAATCAAACAAGGCTCTACCGCTTATCTATCAAGCGCTAGCAGCTATCAAAACAGGAGTATATGCCGAGCAGCCCCGCGCAGCCTTCAGGCGGGGGGCTGCCACGGCGCCTGCCACCCGCCCCCCAGCGCCTGCACCAGCGCCACCACGGCCAGCTGGCGGTTGACCTGCAGCTGCAGCAGGGCTCGCTGGGCAGACAGCGCTGACACTTGCGCGGTCACCACCTCGGTGTAGCCCACCTGGCCTTCGCGATAGCGGTTGAGCAGCTGCTGCGCCGTGCGTTCGGCGGCCGATACGGCCTCGCGCCGCAGGGGCTCCTGTTCTCGCAGGGTACGCAGCACGGTGAGCTGGTCTTCCACGCTCTGGAAGGCCGTCAGCACGGTCTGGCGGTAGACGGCCACACGGGCATCGCGTGCAGCCTGCGCCTCCTCCACGCGGGCGGCGGTGGCACCTGCATCAAACACAGTCTGTGCAATGGACAGCCCCAGCGACCACACACTGCCCGACGCCTTGAACAGATCCGCCACGCTGCTGCCACCGCTGCCGAGGGTGGCGCCCAGGCTCAGGCTGGGAAAGTACGCCGCGCGCTGGATGCCGATCTGCGCGTTGGCAGCGGCCACGGCCCGCTCTGCCGACGCGATGTCGGGGCGGCGCTGCAGCAGGGTTGAGGGGACGCCTGGTGGCACCTCGGGCACTTGGGCCACCCACGGCGCACTGGGCACGACAAAGTCGGAGGGCGCCTGCCCCGTCAGCACCGCCAGCGCGTGCTCGAACCGCGCCCGGTTCTGGCGCGCGGTGGCCAGGTCGGCCCGCGCGTTTGCCAGTTGGGTCTGCGCCTGCAGCACATCGGTCTGGGCCACCACTCCGGCGGAATAACGATTCCTGGCGATCTGCAGGCTGCGCTCGTAGCCCTCCACCGTGGCCTGCAGCAGCCCGATTTCCGCATCGGCCTCGCGCAACTGGAAATAGGCAGAGGCCAGGCTGCCCACGGCGGACAGGCGGGCCGACGCAAGGTCGGCCTCGCTGGCTTGCGCACTGGCCTGGGCATTGTTGACGCCGCTTTCGAGCCGCCCCCACAGGTCCGGGGCCCAGTCCACCCCCAACGAGGCTTGGGTCGTGGTGCCGGACCGGCTGGTGCCCTCGCCACCCGAACGCGTGGCACCGCCCGACAGGCTGACGGAAGGCAGCAGCCCCGCGCGCTGCTGCCGCACCACGGCCTGCGCCTGGGCATAGGCAGCCACTGCTGCGGCAATGTTCTGGTTGGATAGCTGCACCTGCTCCGCCAGCCGGTTCAGCTCGGCGTCTCCGAACAGCTCCCACCAGGGTCCACGGTCCAGCGCGTCGGCAGGCGCGGCTGGCGCCCAGGTGGCGCCCGCCTCCTTGAACGTGGCCGGCACTGGCATCTCGGGGCGCTGGTACGGCGGAGTGACGGAGCAGGCAGACAGCAGCGTCAGCGCGAGCCCGAGGCTGGCCCAGCGTGCGGCGCGTACACCCGGTGCGAGGGGGATGATGGGACGGGTCATGGTGCGCAATCAGACAGCGGCACCGGGGGATCCGGCGCGGCTGAGTTGTTGTTCGTTGGGTGCGGGCTTGCGCAGCTTGTCGAGCAGCACATACACCACCGGCGTCGTCAGCAAGGTGAGCAACTGGCTCGCGATGAGCCCGCCGATGATCGCCACGCCCAGCGGCTGGCGCAGCTCCGAGCCCTGCCCGAAGCCGATGGCCAGCGGCAGTGCGCCCAGTGCAGCAGCCATCGTGGTCATCAGGATGGGGCGAAACCGCAGCAGGCAGGCTTCGCGCACGGCCTCCAGGGCCGTGAGCCCGCGCGCGCGCTCGGCGTCCAGCGCAAAGTCGATGATCATGATCGCGTTCTTCTTGACGATGCCGATCAGCAGGAACACGCCGATGAGCGCAATGATGGTGAACTGCATATTGAACAGCAGCAGCGCCAGCACGGCGCCCACCCCCGCCGACGGCAGCGTGGTCAGCACCGTGATCGGGTGGATCAGGCTTTCATACAGAACACCCAGCACGATGTAAATCACCACGATGGCGGTGAGGATCAGGAACAGCTGTTGCCCCTGCGACTGCTGGGCGCTGAGCGCCGTGCCCTGGAAGCTGCCGCGCACGTTGGTGGGCATGGCAATGTCGGCCTCGGCCTGCTCGATGACCTGGCGCGCCTGCGCCAGCGAGGTCCCGGGGTCGATGTTGAACGAGATGGTGGTGGCCAGCTCGCCATCCTGGTGGCTGATGGACGTGGGTGAGGCCCGCTCCACCACGCGCGCCACGGCGCTCAGCGGCACCATGGTCGATGCCGCAGTGCTGATGACATTGCCCGTGGACGCACCGCGCTGGCCCGGGTTGGCGGCCGTACCCGTGGCACCGGTCGGGTTGCTGGCCACGTAGATATCTTTCAGGGCCGGCGGGCCCCGGGTGTACTCCGGCGCCCACTCCATGATGACGGCGTACTGGTTGAGTTCGCCATAGATCGTAGCCACCGAACGCTGGCCGAAGGCGTTGTACAGCGCGTTGTCGATGGCCGAGGCGCTCACGCCCAGGCGCGAAGCGCTGTCGCGGTCCACCTCCACATAGGTCTCCACGCCGTTTTCCGCCTGGTCGGTGTCCACGTCCTTGAGCAGGCTTTCGTCCTTGAGCCGGTCGGCCAGCTTGCCCGCCCATTGCTTGAGGTCCGCCATGTTGTCGCTCTTGAGCGTGTACTGGTAGGTGGAGTTGCTGGAGCGCCCGCCCATGCGCAGGTCCTGCACGGGGTTCAGAAACACCCTGAGGCCGGTGATCTGGTTGAGCTGCGGCCGCAGCCGCGCAATGACGGCCGGTGTGCTGTCCGTGCGCTGCTTCAAAGGCTTGAGGTTCACAAACATGAACCCACCCCCGGCCCGGCTGCCACCCGAGAAGCCGACGACGGTGTCCACCGCTGGGTCCTTGCGGATGATCTCCACGGCCTGGCGCAGCTTGCGCGCCAGGGCTTCGGACGAAATGCTCTGGTCGGCCCTGAGGCCCGCGTTGAGCTGGCCGTTGTCCTGCTCGGGGAAGTACCCTTTAGGGATCTTCGCGAACAAGTACACGTTGAGCCCGATCACCGCCAGCAGGATGAGCACCACCAGGCCTTTGCTGGCCAGGGCCCAGTCCAGGCTGTGTCCATACCCGCGCAGCACGCCCTGGTAGCCGCGCTCTGCCCACCGCGCCAGGCGCGACGGGGGCTTGTCGCTGGCCGGGTCGTGCGCCCGCAGCAGCCACGCACACATCATGGGCGTGGTGGTGAGCGAGATCACCAGCGAAATCATCACTGCCGCTGACAACGTGATGGCGAATTCGCGGAACAGCCGCCCCACCTGGCCGTCCATGAACAGCAGCGGAATGAACACCGCCACCAGCGACAGGCTGATGGACAGCACGGTGAAGCCCACCTCCCGCGCACCCTGCAGCGCGGCCTGCATGCGGTCCATGCCGGCCTCGATGTGGCGCATGGTGTTTTCCAGCACCACGATGGCATCGTCCACCACAAAACCTGTGGCCACGGTCAGCGCCATCAGGCTCAGGTTGTTCAGGCTGAAGCCCAGGAAGTACATCACGCCGAAGGTTCCCAGCAGCGACACCACAGTGGCCACCGCCGGGATCACCGTGGCCCGCGCCTTGCGCAGGAAGAGGCCCACCACCAGCACCACGAGGGCAATGGAGACCATCAGGGTCAGCTCGATTTCATGCAGGGACGAACGGATGGAGTTGGTGCTGTCCGACGCCACGGCCACCTGGATGTCCTGCGGCAGCTGGGCCTGCAGGTCGGGCAACAGCGCGCGCACGGCATCCACCGTTTCGATGATGTTGGCACCCGGCTGGCGCGTGACCAGCACGATGATGGCGGGATCGCCGTTGAACAGCCCCACGGTGCGGCGGTTTTCCACCCCGTCCACCACGCGCGCCACATCCCCCAGCCGCACGGCGGCATTGTTGCGCCAGGCGACGATGAGCGATTCGTACTCTGCCGCCTTGCGCGCGGGCGATGGTGTATAGATCTGCAGGCGGCGCCCGTCGCCTTCGATGGCGCCCTTGGGCCGGTTGGCGTTGGAGGCCTGGATGGCAGCGCGCACGTCTTCGGTGCTGATGCCGTAGCGGTTGAGCGCAAAGGGCAGCAGCTCCACCCGCACGGCGGGCAGCGAGCCACCGCCAATCTCCACCTCGCCCACACCATCCACCTGCGACAGGCGCTGGCTCACCACGTTGGAGACGGCATCGTAGATCTCACCCGGCGTGCGCGTCTTGGAGGTCAGCGCCAGAATGATGACGGGTGATGCCGCCGAGTTGCGCTTGCGATACGTGGGGTTGCTGCGCAGCGTGGCGGGCAGGTCGGCCCGCGCCGCGTTGATGGCGGCCTGCACCTCGCGCGCGGCCGCGTCGATATTGCGGTTCAGGTCGAACTGCAGGCTCACACGCGCCGATCCGTTGGAGCTGGTCGAGGTCATTTCGTTGACCCCGGCAATCACCCCCAGCCGCCGCTCCAGAGGGGTGGCCACGCTGGTTGCCATGGTTTCGGGGCTGGCGCCCGCCAGGCTGGCCGAGACCGAAATGGCCGGATAGTCCACCTGCGGCAAAGGCGATACGGGCAGCACAAAAAATGCGGCGATCCCCGCCAGTGCCACGCCAATGGTCAGCAGCACGGTGGCTACCGGCCGCTCGACGAAGGGGCGCGAGAGATTCACGACACCTCCCCGGCCTGGACCGGCGCCGCCGCCGTGCCCCGGCCCGTCCAGCGGCGGCCCAGCCGGTCAAACGCCAAGTAGATCACCGGCGTGGTGAAAAGGGTGAGCATCTGGCTCAGGATCAGGCCGCCAAAAATCGCCAGCCCCAGGGGCCGGCGCAGTTCCGCGCCCTCGCCCCAGCCCAGCATCAGCGGCAGCGCGGCAAACAGCGCCGCCAGCGTGGTCATGAGGATGGGGCGAAAGCGCAGCAGCGCGGCCTGGTGGATGGCCTGCTGCGGCCCCATGCCCTGGTGGCGCTCGGCGTCGATGGCGAAGTCGATCATCATGATCGCGTTCTTCTTGACGATGCCGATCAGCAGGATGATGCCGATGATGCCGATCACCCCCAGGTCGTTGCCCGACACCATGAGCGCCAGCAGCGCCCCCACCCCGGCGGAAGGCAGGGTGGAGAGGATCGTGACCGGGTGGATATAGCTCTCGTACAGCACGCCGAGCACGATGTACACGCACACCATGGCCGCCAGAATGAGCCACAGCTGGCTCGACAACGATTTTTCGTAAGCCCCGGCAGCCCCCAGGAACTCCATCGACAAGCCCTGCGGCATCCCGATTTCCTTCGCGGCAGCGCGGATGGCGTCCACCGCACTGCCCAAGGACACGCCTTCGGCCTTGTCAAACCCCAGCGTTGCCGCCGGGTACTGGGCCACGCGCGTGATCTGCAGCGGCGCCAGTTGCTCGCGGATGGTGGCCACAGCCGCCAGCGGCGTGGGCGTGCCGGAGCCTGTGCGCAGCTGCAAGGTGCCCAGGGCCTCGGGCGTGTTCATGCCTTCCTGCTGGGCTTCCAGGATCACGCGGTACTGGTTGGTCTCGGTGAAAATGGTGGACACGATGCGCTGGCCAAACGCGCTGTAGAGCGTGTCGTCCACGCTGCTGGCCGTGACCGACAGGCGGGATGCCGTGTTGCGGTCAATGTCCACAAAGGCCGACAGGCCCTGCGCGCCCGCATCGGTCGTGGCGTTGCGCACCTTGGGCTCGCGCTGCAGTCGCTCGGCGAGCTTGCGGGTCCAGTCGTTGACCTGCGCGGCATCCACACCGCCAATCGACACGCGGTACTCGGTGGGGCCGGTTTCCGCATCGATCGTCAGATCCTGCGTGGGCTGCAGGTACAGCGTGACACCCGCCACCGACCGCACACGCTCGCGCAGCCGCTGCATGATGGCTTCCTGCCCGTCGCGGTCAGGCTTGAGATTGATCAGCATGCGCCCGGCATTGAGCATGGTGTTGTTGGCCGCATCCACACCCACAAACGAGCTGAGCGACAACACGTCGGGGTCTTGCAAGATGGCGCGTACGGCGGCTTGCTGGAGTTCACTCATGCGGGCGTACGAGACATCCTGCGACGCCTCGACGCGCGCCTGCAGTTGCCCGGTGTCCTGCGTGGGAAAAAGCCCCTTCGGGATCACCACATACAAGAGCGCCGTGAGGGCCAGCGTCATCACCGCCACCAACAGCGTGGCGCCCTGGTGGCGCAGCACCCACTGCAGCCAGCGGTCATAGCCGCCAATCACCCGCTCGAAACCCCGGTTGATACGGCCCGCCACGCCCTTCGGGCCCCCAGCGGGCTCGGCGCGCAGCCAGCGCGCAGCCATCATGGGCACAAGGGTGAGCGACACCACGCCCGAGATGAGAATGGTGATGGCCAGCGTGACCGCGAACTCGCGAAAAAGCCGGCCGACCACATCGCTCATGAAGAGCAGCGGGATCAGCACCGCGATCAGCGACACCGTGAGCGAGATGATGGTGAAGCCAATCTGCGTCGCGCCCTTGAGCGCCGCCTGGAACGGCGGCTCGCCCTCCTCCAGGTAGCGCGCGATGTTCTCGATCATCACGATGGCATCGTCCACCACAAAGCCGGTGGCAATCGTCAGCGCCATCAGGCTCAGGTTGTTGAGGCTGTAGCCCAGCAGGTACATCACCCCGCAGGTGCCAATGAGCGAAATGGGCACTGCCAGGCTGGCAATCACCGTGGCCCGCAGGCTGTGCAGAAAGAAGAAGATCACCAGCACCACCATGAGCACGGCCAGCACCAGTTCCAGCTCCACATGGTGGACCGAGCCCCGGATGCCCGTGGTGCGGTCCGACAGCACCTGCACCTTGAGCGATGCGGGCAGGCCCGCCTGCAGCTCGGGCAACAGCTTCTTGATGTTGTCCACCGTGGCGATCACGTTGGCGCCCGGCTGGCGCTGCACGTTGAGGATGATCGCTGGAGTGATGGAAGCCCCCACGCTCCCCACTTCGTGTGGTTCGCTGCCCCCCGAGGGCGCGTCCGCTTGCTGGGGTCGGCCCGGCGCGGCGCGGAGGGGGTCGTTGACCCCCGCCCACGCACCCAGCCGGTTGTTCTCCGCACTCTCCACCACACGCGCCACCTCCAGCATGCGCACCGGCGCACCGTTGCGCCACGACACGATGAGGTTCTTGTAGTCGTCCACCGTCAGCAATTGGTCGTTGGCATTGATGGTGTACGAGCGCTGCGGGCCGTCAAAGCTCCCCTTGGCACTGTTGGCGTTGGCCGACGTGATGGCCGTGCGCAGGGTATCGAGGCCAATGCCGTACGACGCCAGCGCCTTGGTGTCGGCCTGGATGCGCACGGCAGGCCGCTGCCCACCCGCCAGCGACACCAGCCCCACACCGGAAACCTGGCTGATCTTCTGCGCCAGGCGCGTGTTCACCAGGTTCTGCACTTCGGTGAGCGGCAGCGTGTCAGAGCTGATGGCCAGCGTGAGCACCGGCGCGTCGGCAGGGTTCACCTTGGCGTACACCGGCGGTGCGGGCAGGTCTGCGGGCAGCAGCGAATTGCCCGCGTTGATGGCCGCCTGCACCTCCTGCTCGGCCACATCCAGCGCCAGCCCCAGGCCAAACTGCAGCGTGATGATGGACACCCCCGAGGCGCTGGTGGACGCCATGCGCGTGAGCCCGGGCATCTGGCCAAACTGGCGCTCCAGCGGCGCACTCACCGTGCGGCTCATGACCTCGGGGCTGGCACCCGGGTACAGGGTCTGCACCTGGATGGTGGGGTAGTCCACCTCGGGCAAGGCCGACAGCGGCAGAAAGCGGAACCCCACCAGCCCTGCCAGCACGATGGCAATCATCAGCAGCGCAGTGGCCACGGGCCTTTCAATGAATGGACGTGAAGGACTCATGTTGTCGTGTCGCGCTCAGGGATTCTGAGGAGGACGCTGGCGGCGCTGGCCACCTTCTCCACGCTCCCCTCGCGGCCCGCTGGCCCCCGCACGCGGTGCACGGGCGGCCGGCGCACCCGGCAGCTGCACGGCCATGCCATCCTGCAAGCGGTCCCCGCCCTCGGTCACCACACGTTCGCCTTCCTTCAGGCCTTCGGTGATCGCCATCAGCCCCACCGTGGCCTGACCGCGCTTGACCTTGCGCAGCGACACCGTGCGGTCTTCGTTGATGACATAGACGTAGTCGCCATTGGCGCCAGTGCGCACGGCAGTCACCGGCACCACCAGCGCAGGCACATTGCGCAGCAGCAGCTGCACGTTCACAAACTGGTTGGGAAACAGCGTACCCGCCGCGTTCTCGAACCGAGCCTTGGCCTTGACGGTGCCGGTAGTGGTGTCGACCTGGTTGTCCAGCGTAGAGAAACGCCCCTTGTCGAGTTCGGCCTTGCGCGTGCGGTCCAGCGCCGTCACGGCCAGGGCGTCCGCTGCGCCCTGCGCTGCCTGGATGTCGGCCACGCGGTCCTGCGGCACCGAGAACTGCACGTCGATGGGCGCCACCTGCGTGATGGTGGCCAGGCCCGCCGTGTCGCCCGAGGTCACGTAGTTGCCCGCATCCACGGTGCGAAGACCGATGCGCCCCGACGCGGGCGCGGTGATGCGGGTGTAGTCCAGGTTCAGGCGCGCCGTGCCCTCCTGGGCCTTGTCGGTCATCACCGTGCCTTCGAGTTGCTTGACCAGCGCGGCCTGCGTATCCACGTCCTGGCGGGCGATGGAGTCTTGCGACAGCAATGTGCGGTAGCGCTCCAGCGTGAGGCGCGCGTTCTCCAGCTGCGCCTCGTCGCGCTGGCGGGTGCCCTGGGCCTGCATCAGCGCCTGCTCGAAGGGTCGGGGGTCGATCTGCGCCAGCAACTGCCCTTTTTTGACCATCTGCCCCTCGGTGAACAGCACCTGGGTCAGCATGCCCGACACCTGGGGCCGCAGCGTGACCGTGGTGGCGGGGATCACGGTGCCCAGCGCATCGATGATCACCGGCAGTTCAGCCTTGCGCACCACGGCATCCCCCACCGTGACCATGGGGCGCCCGCCCCCCGGAAAGCCCGGACCACCGCTGGATTCACCATTGGCCCGCTGGATGAGATACCACGCCGCCCCTCCTACCAGCCCCACCAACACCAGCGCCAGCAGGCTTCCTACCCATCGGGATCGGCGTGGCGGTTTGCCGGGGGGAGCGGGAGGAATGGCCGATGGCGGGGGCGCGTTGACTTCTTGGGGGTTCATGGCGGTCTTGATTCGTGTTCTCGGGGTGCGTGCAGGGCGGGTGTCAGCACGGTCAACCGTACCGGATCGTAGAGGCTCAGTTCACGCGTTGCTTTGAACGCTGTGCGAAGAAAAGTAAACCTTGGGGTCAAAGCAATTCGTAGGGAAGGCACATCCACCAACGGGCCGACCACCAAAAATGCCCCGCAAGTCACGCCGCGCTCCTGCATTTCGCGGCGGCCCTGGCGCATTTCGTCGCAAGCCGCTGGCAGCGACGGGGCGGTGTCGGCACAGTCCGCTCCATTGAAGAACGAGCCCGGAGCCACACCATGCAACTCACCCCCGTCATCGCCATCCACCTCGCCGCAGCGCTCGCCGCGACCGCCATCGGCCCCATCGCCCTGTGGGCCCGCAAGGGTGCCACCCAACGCCCGCGCCTGCACCGCGCCGCCGGGTATGCCTGGGTAACCCTGATGGTGGCCACAGCCGTGTCGGCCATTTTCATCAGTGGGGGCCCGGGCCCGCGATGGGGCAGCTTCGGGCTGATCCACCTGCTGATACCGGTCACGCTGGGGATGCTGGTGCTGTCTTTTGTCTTCCTGGCCCGGCGCAACATCGACGGGCATCGCAAAACCATGCAGCGCGTCTACATCGGCGCCTGCGTGGTGGCCGGTGGCTTCACTCTGCTGCCTGATCGCTTTCTCGGCCATTCGCTCTGGTCGGCACTGGGCGTGATCTGACCCTGCCGTTCCCTCTCCATCTGCCCTTTCCACTCAGGAGATCCCCATGCTGCTCAATTTGATTGTTCACCAACCCCAAGCAATGCTCCAGGTCATCAGTCACACCCCCTACTGGGTATGGGGCATGCTGGCCGGCCTGGTGGGGCTGGGCGCCAGCCAGCTGCGCGACCGCAGCGCCAGCCTGCTGCGAACCCAGCTCATGCCGCTGGGCATGGCCGCCTTTTCGGTGGCAGGCCTGCTGTCGGCATTCGGCGGTTCGGCCTCCTCCGGCGTACAGGCGGTGGGTCTCTGGCTGGCAGCCGCCACGGCGACCACGGCGCTGGCCCTGTGGTTCCAGCCCACGGCGCCCACCGGCACGCTCTATAGCGCCTCTTCGCGCAGTTTTTACATTCCGGGCAGCGCCATGCCGCTCGCGCTGATCGTTGGCATCTTCCTGACCAAGTATTTCGTAGGGGTGGAGCTGGCCATGCAACCCACCCTGGCACGGGACGGCACCTTCGCGCTGCAGATCTCGGCCCTTTATGGGGTGTTCAACGGCCTGTTCGCCGCCCGGGCCCTGCGGATGTGGCGCCTGGCGCAGCAAAGCGTGGTCTACGGCGCATCCCCCGTGGGCGCCTGAGCCCCGCCAGAACCCTGCCCACCCATCGAACTGACTCGCCTTGTCTGGAGACATCACCATGCACTACATCCACCCCACCCAAGACCCCATCGAACGCCTGGCCCGCAAGCGCGCCGGGGCCAAACTCGGCTGGTACATGCACGCCGGCGTCTATCTGCTGGTCAACCTGTTGCTGATCACCCTGTCGGCCGCCAGCGGGCGGCACTGGGCGGTGTACCCCGCGCTGGGATGGGGCATCGGCCTGGTGGTGCATGGGGCGGTGGTGTTCCTGATTGCTGGCGGCGGGCTGCATGAGCGCATGGTGCAGGCCGAACGCGACCGTCTGGCGCAGCAGGGGCAACGTCCTTGAACCCATCTACACCCTCCTTCCGCACGAAAGAAATCCCATGAAGATGCTCCGACGACTGACCCTGGCCCTGCTGACACTGGCGACATGGGGTGCGGCCACCGCCTCCCAGGCGGGCACGGGGCTGATGGAATTGCCCGGCTTGCTGGGGGATGGCCCCATCACGGTGTTCTACCCCAGCAGCAGTGCCGACGAACCTGTGCAGCGCGGCCCCTTCCAGCTGCAGCTGGCCTGGCAAGGCAGCCCCGTGCGGGGTAACGGCCGCCTGATCGTCATCACACACGGTTCGGGCGGCAATCCGTGGGTCCACACCGACCTTGCGCGTGCAATGGTGGCCGCAGGTTTTGTCGTGGCATTGCCCGAACATGCGGGAGACAACTCCAAAGACCCTTCCACCCCCGGCCCCGAGAGCTGGAAGCGCCGCCCCGCCGAGGTCTCCCGCGCCATCGACGCCGTGGCCCAGGACAACCGCCTGGCCCCGTTGCTCACCCTGGACAAAGTGGGGGTCTTCGGTGGTTCCGCCGGTGGTCACACAGCGCTGACGCTGGCGGGCGGCGCGTGGTCGCCCGCGCGCTTTCGTCAGCACTGCGAGGCCCACATTGCCGATGATTTTTCCTCCTGTGTCGGGTTCATCACCCGTTTGCACGGCAACCTGCTGGATGGCCTGAAGAAGTGGTTTGCACTGACCGTGATACGGCACCGCTTTGGCGATGACACCGCCTACACACACCAGGACCCCCGTATACAAGCCGCCGTGGCCAGCGTGCCCTTTGCGGCCGACTTTGACATGACCACCCTCGCCCACCCACGCATCGCGCTGGGGCTGGTGACAGCAGGGATGGATGTCAACCAGGTACCGCGCTTTCACAGTGACGCCGTGCTCACGGCCTGCCAGGACCGCTGCACCCACGTAGCCCACCTGCCGGACGCCAGCCACGGCGCCATGCTGTCGCCCATGCCACCGCTGCACCTGTTCAACGACGTGCAGACCGCGCTGCTGGGCGACCCGCCCGGTTTTGACCGCAAGGTGCTGCCCGAGGTGGATGCACGCATCGTTGCGTTCTTCGCCCAGCACCTGCAACCCTTGCACCCCTTTCAACCAGTGCCCTAACGCGGCCATCCTGCGTCACACGCCCCCATGCTCCTCATCTCTGCCGCCACCCTCGGCCTGCTCGCCACCATGACGCAAACCTCCAGATTGCGGCCCCGCAGCAGGTACCCCTTGTTCATCGCTGCCGCCTTGCTGACCATGGGGCTTGCCGGACTTGCTGCCGCCATCGCCTGGGGCGGCCCCCACGACATCCCGCCACTGTCCAGCATCAACAATCCGTTCAAGGGCGTGGACTACGGCGGTGTTCCGCCAGCCCAGCGTTACACAGCGCGCGACGGTACTTCACTGGCGTGGCATGGCTACAGCCCCAGTCCGGCAACAGCAGCCACACCACAGCGCCGGGTGGTATTGGTGCATGGGTCTTCCGCACGCGGGCAGTCCAACCACGTGCTGGCACAGGCGCTGGCGGCTGAGGGCTATGCCGTGGCATCCCTGGACATGCGGGGGCACGGCGCGTCCGGCCTCAGGGGCCAGGCCGCGTACATCGGCCAGATGGAAGACGACATCGAGGACTTTCTGCGCGCCGTGCCGCACGCTGGCCCGCAAACGCTGATGGGGTTTTCGGCAGGCGGCGGGTTTGCGCTGCGTTTTGCGGGCAGCGCGCGGCAGGACCTGTTTGACCGCTATGTGCTGCTTTCGCCTTTTTTGCACCACAACGCCCCCACATCGCGGCCTGACAGCGGCGGCTGGGTGACGGTGGGCCTGCCCCGCATGGTTGCCATCACGATGCTCAATCAGATCGGCATCACCCGGTGGAACCACCTGCCCGTGCTGAGCTTTGCCCTCAACGACGTAGCCCGCGAGCTGCTCACGCCCCGCTATTCGTACACGGTGGCCACCAACTTCCGCCCCCACGACGACTACCAGGCCGACATCCGCAATGCCCGGGGCACGGTCTGCATCGTGGCCGGGCAGGACGATGAGCTTTTTTACGCCGACCGCTTTGCCGACCTGTTTGCCCAGGCGGGCAAGCCTGTGCCCGTGACCCTGGTGCCCGGCGTGAACCACATGGGGCTGACGCTGGACGCCCAGGCTGTGGCCACGGTGGCGCGCCACGCCTGCCCGGCGTAGCCCGCCCCTAGAATCCCTGCAGCGCCCCGAGCTTTTCACCCCCGACCGCCCCGCCATGACCTCCCCTCTAAGCCCCGAAGAAATCGAAACGCTGGCCCGCCGGCGCGCCAGCGCCAAGCTGGGTTGGTACGTGCACGCTGCAGCGTTCGTGCTGGTGAACGCGCTGCTCTTTGCCATGTCGCGCTACGCATTCGGTACGCGCCCCTGGTCAATCTATCCACTGCTGGGCTGGGGCCTGGGGCTGGTGCTGCATGGGGTGTCGGTGTTCCTGCTGGGCAGTGGCGACGGCCTGCGCGAACGCATGGTGCAGCGCGAGCGCGAAGCCCTGCAGCGCGAACAAGCCCAAAAGCAGCAAGATCAGCACCGGCCATGATGCTGCGACGCCCCTTCAACGGCATCAGCAAGCTGCGGCACTTCCTTCAGGTGCTCGCCTTTACCCTGGTCGTTGCGACTATCCAATATGCGTTCATGCCCGACAAGCCCTACGGGCCGCCGGTGGTGTATTCGATACTGATCGGCACCTTCACCTGGGCCGTGATCGACCTGGGGCGCGAATTGATACCGTCTGCCGCCGAAACGGGCTGGCCGCATGGGTGGCAAGGCATGGCGCTGGTGGCGGGGGGCATCGTTGTGGGGTACGTGGCAGGCACGGCGCTGGCCAACGCCTTGTGCGTGTACTACTTTCACTTCTACCCACCGGGCACGTCCACTACCGGGTCTGACCAGCGCACATCCATTCTCATCACGGCCATTGCCGGGCTGGTGGGCAGCTACTACTTCTACGCCATCCACAAATCGGCGTATCTGGAGGACAAGATGGCCGAGGCGCGCATGCACGCGAGCGAGGCGCGCCTGAAGCTGCTGGAAACCCAGCTCGAACCGCACATGCTGTTCAACACGCTGGCCAACCTGCGCGTGCTGATCGGCACAGACCCCGCGCGTGCGCAGGAGATGCTGGACCGCATGATTGCCTACCTGCGCGCCACGCTCACCGCGTCGCGCAGCACCCAGCACCCGCTGTCCAACGAGTTTGACCGCCTGCGCGACTACCTGGAGCTGATGGCGGTGCGCATGGGCCCGCGCATGGCCTACATGCTGGACCTGCCCGAGGCACTGCGGGATGTGCCCGTGCCGCCACTGCTGCTGCAGCCCCTGGTGGAAAACGCCATACGCCACGGCCTGGAGCCCCAGGTGGAAGGCGGCCACATCACCGTGCGTGCCAGCACGCGCCCGGGCGCCAATGGCCCGCTGCTGGTGATCGAGGTCAACGACACCGGCGTGGGCCTGCCCGGCACCCTGCCCACGCCGGGCCCCGGTCAAAGCTTTGGTCTGACCCAGGTGCGCGAACGCCTGGCCACCTTGCACGGCGCATCAGGCACTCTTAATTTGATAGCTGCTAGCGCAGGTGGGACAAGCGCTAGCGTCGTTTTTCCTTTGAAATCCCCCCCAACCCATGAACCAGCCCGCCCCCCGCGCCCTGATTGCCGAGGATGAACACCTGCTGGCTGCCGCACTGCAGCAGGAGCTGGCCCGCGCCTGGCCCGCGCTGCAGATCGCCGCGACCGTGGGCGACGGCCTGTCGGCCGTCAGGCAGGCGCTGGCCCTGCTCCCCGACGTGCTCTTCTTTGACATCCGCATGCCGGGCCAAAGCGGGCTGGATGCCGCCGTGGAACTGGCCGACGCCTGGCCCGACGACAAACCGTTTCCCGCACTCGTATTCGTGACGGCCTACGACCAGTACGCCGTGCAAGCGTTTGAAGCCCAGGCTGTGGACTACCTGCTCAAGCCCGTGCAGGCGGCCCGGCTGCAAAAAACAGTGCAAAAACTGCAGCTGGCGCTTATGAATAAAGCGCAACCAGCTATTAATTTAGAAGCAACCATGGAGCAGCTGCGCCACCTGCTCGCAGCGCTCGGCATCGCGTCGCCATCCGCTGCAGCGGCACCAAGCAGCACCGCCCCCCTCACCCTCATCCAGGCCAGCAGCGGCAGCCAGATCCACATGGTGCCGGTGGCCGACGTGCTGTACTTTGAAGCGGCCGACAAATACGTGCGGGTGCTGACTGCGGCGCGCGAGTACCTGATCCGCACGCCGCTCAAGGAGCTGACGAGCCAGCTTGATACGCAGGTGTTCTGGCAGATCCACCGCAGCACCCTGGTGCGCGCCAGCGCCATCACCACGGTGACGCGCGACGAGGCGGGCAAGCTGCATCTGGAGCTGGCGGGCCGGACCGAGAAGCTGCCCGTGAGCCGCCTTTACGCGCACCTTTTCAAGGCGATGTAGTCCCCGAGAGTTCTTAGAACGTGTTTACCGATTGGTGGCCAGCAGCAGGCCACCCGCCCCCATGAAGAACCCGCCGGTGGCCTTGTTGAGACGCACCACACCCCGCGAGGTGCGGATAAACCGGCGGATCTGCCGGCCCCCCGCCGCATAAACCGCCGTGGAGACAAACTCAGCCCCCAGGTACACCGCCCCCAGCACCACAAACTGGCGCAGGGCCGGCTGGCCGGGGTCGATGAACTGCGGAAAGACAGCTGCAAACAGGATGATGGCCTTGGGATTGGTGATGCCCAGCAAGAACTCCTGCGCGATGAGCGACTGCAGGCGCACCGGTGCACCGCCCGCTTTGACCGCACCTCCGTCTGCGCCATCCACCACATCCAGCCCGCTGAACTCGCGGCTGCGCCACGCGCGCCAGCCCAGCCAGAACAGGTAGCAGGCCCCTACCCACTTCACGGCCGTGAAGGCCGCCTCGGACGCCAGCAGCATGGCCCCCAGGCCCACCGCAGACACCGTCAGGAAAATCGCGAACGCAGCCACCCGCCCCAGCGTCGCCACCATGGCCGCACCAATCCCCGCGCGAATGCCGTTGTTGAGGCCACAGAAATTGTTGGGGCCAGGCGTGAGGGCAATGGCAACCGCCACCGGGGCAAAAAGAAGCGCGTCCATGGAACAGTCCTTCAGAGAACGGGAAAACACCCGATAGCGGCCCAGTCTAAAACAAGCGGGGGCGGAAGGCGCAGGCGCTCGGTGCCCCGGACACCACTCAACCGTTCAGTTCCACCACCGTGCCCCAGGGCACGCCGGGCAAAGCCTCGTAGTGCGCCACGACCACCACGCGCCCGGGCTGGCCCGCCACCTGCGCCAGGGCGCGGCCCAGGTAGGTGGCCGACGGCTTGTCCAGCCCGCCCACGGGCTCGTCGATCAAGGTCAGCGGCGCGCCCGAGGCCAGCGCCCCGGCCATGAGCACCTTGCGCTTGCTGCCGGTGGACAGCGCATAGAACGGCTTGTCCAGATGCTCGGGCAGCGTGAAGCCTTCAATGTGCGTGGCCAGCGCTGCGGCATCCCACAGCGGGTAGTGCGCGGGCAGGCTGTCCAGCCAGCCACGGGCGGTGAGCTTGTCCAGATCACCAGCACGAGGATCGACCCAGAACACCATTTGCGCAAAGGCCTTGGGCGTGTCGCTCAGACGCACACCCTGCAGCGTGATGCGCCCCGCCTGCGCCGTGAGTTCACCCGCCAGCAGGCGCAGCAGCGTGGTCTTGCCACTGCTTTCGTCGCCACGCACCAACGCCAGGCCTGCGGGCAGCGCCACCGACCACTGGTTGAGCACCCCACATTCGGGATAGGCAAAACACAGCCCCTCCACCTGCAACACCACGTTCTCAGACATCCTGCTTCCTTGGGTATGTTGCGCAGGACATTCCGTACAAGCCTGCGCCGGTCCAGGATTCTAGAGAGCGGTCGAGTGGGTCTCGGCTTTGCGCCGCCACCGTGCCCACAGCCAGCCACCGGTCTGGTTGACCACCAGGCCACACAACACAGCGGCTGCGCCCGCCCACTGCAGCGGCAAGGGCGTTTCGCCCAAAAACGCATACGCAGCCCACAGCCCTACCACTGGCACCAGCAGCGAAAACGGCGTCACCCGCCCGGCCGCGTGGCGTTGCAGCAACTGCGTCCACAGCGTGTAGGCCAGCAAGGTGGCCAGCAATGCGAGGTACAGCACTGCGATCAAGGCGGTGCCGTCCACCGCCTGCAACTGCGCCACCACGCCGCTTGCGCCTTCGGTCCACACCGCCAGCGCAAAGAACGGAACGATGGGCACCACGCTGCTCCACACGATGAACGGAAACGGCGCGTAAGCCCCTGCCTGCGCAGCGCGGCGCACCACCAGGTTGGACACCGCCCACATGAAAGCGGCGCCGAGGGTGAGCACAAAACCGGCCAGCGTCATCTGCCCGGGCCCTTCTCCATGGGCAAGACCAATGGTCATGAGCCCGCCGAACGCCAGCAGCAGCCCCCACCACTGCCAGGGTTTGGCGCGCTCACCCAGTAGCGGGGCGGCCAGCAGCAGGGTGAAGAAAGCCTGCGTCTGCATGACCACTGACGCCATGCCCGCCGTCATGCCCAGCTGCAGCCCCAGGAACAGAAAGCCGAACTGCCCGAGCCCCTGCGCCAGCCCATAGCCCACCACAAAGCGCCAGGGCATCGATGGGCGGGGTACGAACAGCAGAAACGGCAGCGATGCCGCAGTGAAACGCAGGGCACCCAGCAGCATGGGGCTGAGCCCCTGCAAGCCCAGCTTCATCACCACAAAGTTCAGCCCCCAGATGACCACCACGGCCAACGCGCGCAGCAAGTCGCCACGGCTCAGCGCCCGCGCCGTCATGCAGCCACCGCCGCAGCCGCAGCCACCGGCCGCCCTTGGCGCGCCCGGGCAGCCACAAAGGCTTCGAACGCCTCTGCGCTGGTCTTGCCGGGCACGTAGCCCAGCACCTCCTTGAGCGCGGCATTGAGCAGCACGGGGCGGTAACGCAGAAAATCCAGCTGCTCGGGCCCGTAGCGGCTCAGGCCCAGCGCGGAGCCCACCGCCAGCGCGGCACGCAGCAGGCCCGCAGGCAACTCCAGCACCGGTTTACCCAGGCGCCGGGCGATCTCGCGCAGCGGCAGCGCACCATCGCCCGCCAGGTTGAAACAGCCAGCGCGCTGCGTGCGCAACGCATGCAGGATGGCGCCGGTCACGTCCTCGTCCCAGATGAAAACAAACGGGCTCTCGCTGCCACGGATGGCCAGCAGGCGGCGTTTGTCGAACAGCGCGGTGATCTGGTTGTCCACCCGCTCGCCCAGGATGGTGCCGATGCGCAGCACCGTCTGCGCCAGCGCGGGGTGGTCCGCGCGGTACTGCGCCAGCATCTCTTCTACCAGCCGCTTGTGGTGGGCATAGGCAAACACCGCATTGCCGCGCAGCGCATCGGTCTCGCGCAGCCAGGCGGGGTTGTCGGCGTGGTAACCATACGCGGCCCCGCTGGAGCTGACGACGATGTGCTTGACACCCGTGGCCACGCAGGCGTTGAGCACATTTTTGCTGCCGAGCACATCCACGGAGTATTCGAATTCGCGGTTGGATCCTTTGCCCGGCGTGACGATGGAGGCCAAGTGCACCACGCTGTCGATGGCATGGTCGGCGAGCGTCTGCGCCAGCGCGGGGTCACGCACGTCCTGCACCAGATAGATCACGCCAGGCAGGCGGCGCTCGGCAGGCACCTCGCGCACATCGGCCGCCACCAGCGTGTGCACACCCTCGCGCGCAAGGGCGGCCACTACACCCCGGCCCAGAAAACCGTCGGCCCCGGTCACCAGGATGCGGCGCGTTGCCAATGAAGAAGCCGTCATGCACCGTGCTCCTTGGCCGAAGCCCCCAGCGGCACCACCGCAGGTCTGCGGCCCCACCATCCCGCCAGCGCCAGGCCGGCAATGATGTCCCAGAAGCCCCAGACACCCGCCACCACAGCCATGCCCCCCAGGCCTCCAAAAAAACTGAAGATCAGCACCAGGCCCAGGCCCGCGTTGCGGATGCCCACCTCAATGCTCACCGCGCGCCGGTCGTAGTCCGACAAGCCGCTGAGCCGCGCGCAGGCATAGCCGGTGCCAAAGGCCAGTGCGTCATGCAACACCACGGCCAGCAGCACCAGCCCCACGTAGTCGAGGAAGTAGCGCCAGTTGCCCGCCACAGCCCCGACGATGAAACCGATCAGGCAGACAAAGCTGAGGATGCGCACGGGCTTGTTCACCCGCTGCGTGAAACGCGGCAGCTTCTCCGCACACAGAATGCCCAGCGCAAACGGCAGCCCGATGATGGCGACGATGTGCCCCGCCATCTCCAGCGGGTCGAGCGCAATACTGCGCAACAGCGGCGCCGCCGTGGGGTGCAAACCGCCCCAGAACGCGAAGTTGAGCGGCATGAGCACAATGGCCAGCGCGTTGGAGATCGCCGTCATCGACACCGACAGCGCCACATTGCCCCCGGCGCGGTGCGTGAGGATGTTGCTCACATTGCCCGGCGGGCAGCAGGCCACCAGGATCATGCCCAGCGCAATGCTGGGGCCGGGCTGGAGCAGCAGCGTGAGCACAAAGGTCACGGCAGGCAGCACGATGAACTGCGCCGCAATGCCCACTGCCATGGCTCCGGGCATGCGCAGCACGCGCTTGAAGTCGGCCACGCGCGTATCGAGCGCAATGCCGAACATGAGAAAACCCAGCACCACATTGAGCGCCACGAGCGATGCAGGGTTGAAGTTAAGGCGTATTTCGTCCACGGGCAGCATAGATAACCTTTGAGTTCAGTTCTTCACCGCGTATTGCGCAACGCGCAACGCACGAAACTGTCGCAGCGACAGCGCGGGACGCCGCCAAGCAAGGGCCGCCCCGCAGCGAGGGCGTCGTCCCCTTGCCCGCAGTGCGCAGCGCTGCGAGAGCGGGGGGAAGGCGCGCAGCGCCTCAGGGGGGCTTTCATGCCAGGGCAGAGGCCGCTGCCCGCACCGCGTTGCGGTAGGTGTCCTTGTGGACGTAGTACGCCATGCGTTCGAGCTTCAGGTACTTGAAGCCACCCGACAGATCGGGTGGAGGCCCGGCCTTGGCCTGGCGCAGGGCCTCGGCGCGCGGTGATCCTTCAGACTGCGCCTTGAAAAAGCGCGCTACCAGCTCCGCTTGCTCGTAACGGCCCTGCCAGCCGATGCCGCTGGCCTCGATCATCCCCATCACCGCCAGATTGTCGAAGCGCGGGGACAGGATGTTGAGGTACAGCTGCGGCGCCATGCCGTTCCAGTTGAGCAGGCTGTGGTCGATGAAAGGGTAGTGCAGCTTGTAGCCGGTGGCGCAGAGCACCAGGTCGTAGTCTTGCGCGCTACCGTCCTTGAAGAACACGGTGTGGCCCTGCAGGCGTGCAATATCGGGCTTCACATGGATGTCGCCGTGGCCCAGGTGGTGCAGCACCAGCGAGTTCACCACGGGGTGCGATTCGTACATCTTGTAGTCTGGCTTGGGCAAGCCAAACCGCGCCGGGTCGCCGGTGAACCACTGCAGCACCACGCTGTCGATCTTCTGCTTGAGCCAGGGCGGCATCTTGAACTTGCCCCCCAGCGTGTCGGCGGGCTGGCCGAACACGTATTTGGGCACAAAGTAGTAGCCGCGCCGCACCGACAGATCCACGCTGCGCGCGTAATGCACCGCATCCACGGCTATGTCGCAGCCCGAGTTGCCCGCGCCCACCACCAGCACGCGTTTGCCCTTGAACAGCTCGGCGCTTTTGTAGGCGCTGGTGTGCAGCAGTTCGCCATCAAACTGGCCTTCAAAGCGCGGCATGTTGGGCTCGGCCAGCGTGCCATTGGCAATCACCACACCCTTGAACTCTGCGGTCTGCGCGGGTCCACCGTGCTGGCTCCAGGTGACGCGCCACAGCGGCGCTGCGCCCTCGCCCACGGGTTCCACCTTCAAGACGCGGGTGCCAAACCAGTAGCTGGGACGCAGGCCAAAGTGCTCGGCAAAGTCCATGAAGTACTGCCGCATCTCGCGGTGGCTGGGGTAGTCGGCCACCTCGGGCCGCATGGGGAATTCGGTGAACTCCGTGGTGTGTTTGCTGGAGATGAGGTGCGCGGACTCATACACCGTGCTGCGCGGGTTCTCGATGTTCCACAGGCCGCCCACGTCGGTGTGCGCTTCAAAGCCCTGGAAGGGCACGCCCAGCTTTTGCAGGTTGCGCGCAGCCGCCAGGCCACTGGGGCCTGCGCCTATCAGAGCGATCTGGGTGCGGGTATCTGCCACAGTGGGTGTTGTCTCCGTTGTCATGCGTTTTTGCTTTCGTTGTGTATCGGTGTCTCCGCAGGCAACGGCAGGCCCGGAATGGCCGTGGCCCCCGCCTCGCCCACGCGCGGCTTGCGCGGCTGGCCCAGCAGAAGTCGGTCGTGCAGGGCGTCGGGCAACAGGTTCAGCAAGCGGGCCAACCAGCCGATGCGCGCGGGCAGCACGATGTGGGTACGACCTTGCGCGACGCCCGCCAGCAGAGCCCGGGCGGCGGCTTCGGGCTCCATCAGGCCCGGCATGGCAAAACGATTGCCCGCCGTGAGCGCGGTGCGAAGGTAGCCAGGGCTCACCGTGCTGACCACAATGGATTCGCCGCGCAGCTCGGCACGCAGGCTCTCCAGGTAGCGGATGAGCCCGCCCTTGCTCGCGCAATAGGCACCGTTGCCCGGCATGCCGCGCCAGCCTGCAATGCTGGCCACACCCACCAGGGCGCCTCGCCGCTGCGCGCGCATGGCTTTCACAAATGGCTGAAAGGTGGTGGCCGCGCCCAGCAGGTTGATCTCCAGCATGCGGCGCAGCACCGCGAGGTCGTCGGCTTCGGCAGTGTCAAAGCCGCCTGCCACGCCCGCGTTGGCAATGACGAGGTCGGGCACCGCGCCCGAGCGCGCCATCCAGTCGGCCGCCATGGCCTGCATCGCGGTGCTGTCGGCCACATCGGGCGTGTACACCGCGCAGCGCCCAGGCGCCAGCGCAACCAGTGCCCGCAACGTGGGCAAGTGAAGCCCCACCAGCGCCACGGCAGCGCCCTGGCCGATCAGCTCCCGCGCCAGGGCCTGGCCCAGGCCACCACAAGCGCCGGTGAGTACCGCGTTCTGAAAAGTCGCCGCCATGAGCACCCCGTGAAATGTTGGTTTGCAGCTTAGCCACAATGCTCAATAATCCCGAAATGTTTTATGGATTCGTCTCGAATTCCGGGATTTATGACCAACTCATCCCCCAGCCTGCGCCTGTTTGAACTGCTGGAAATCATGTGCGCCCATGGCCGCCCGTTCAGCCTGGCGGACGCCATCGAGGCCACAGGCTGGCCCAAACCCAGCGTGCACCGCATGCTGGGCCAGCTCGAAAACGGTGGCCTGCTGGCGCGCGAGCCCGATGGGCGCCGCTACACCCCCGCACCCCGCCTGCTGCGCCTGGCCGAAAGCACGCTCAGCGCGGGCACCCAGCATGGCGTGCGCCATGCGGTGCTGCGCCAGCTGGTGGCCGATATTGGCGAGAGCTGCAACCTCACGGCGCTCAGCGGCGCCGAGGTGATCTACCTGGACCGCGTGGAGTCGGCCTTTCCGCTGCGCATGGAGCTGCGGCCCGGCACGCGCGTGCCCATCCACTGCTCGGCCAGCGGCAAGCTGTTTCTGGCCCACCTGTCGGCCGCGCGCCGGGCGGCGATCCTGGACGGACTGCCGCTGACCCGCCACACGGCCACCACTTTGACCGACCGCACCGCCCTGGAGGCCGAGCTGGAGCAGATCCTGCGGCAGGGTTACGCCACAGATGCCGAAGAGTTTGTGGACGGTCTCGTTTGTGTGGCTGTGCCTGTGCTGGGCAGCGGGCGGCGGCAGGTACGCTGCGCCGTGGCCCTGCAAGCACCGGCGGCACGCATGCCGCTGGCGCAGGCGCTACAGCAGGTGACCCGCCTGGGCGAAGCCGCCCAGGCGCTGGGCCGTACCTGGACATGACATCTCTTTAACGGACACCATGAACCTGAACTACCTGGATTTTGACTACAGCGAAGACGCGGACGGCGTAGGTACGTTTGACGCCATGGCGAGCGTGCAGCCCGCGCAGATTCCCGCATTACATGCAGAGATCAGCGCCGTGCTGGTCTGGGCGCACCAGCATTGGCCCGATGCCTGCGGCCCGTCGGAAGATGGGGGCATATGGCACTACGACCTGCAAGGCGTGCAGGAGATCAGCACACCGCTGGTGCTGACGTTTGATGACAACGCCGGGCAACTGCGTGCGGCGCCAGGCAACCCCGCCCCACCCCGGACCACGATCACATTGACAATCAGCGGAAATGCTGACTTTTGCGGTGCGTTGCGCGACGCCTTCGCGATCGAATAGCCTCCATAGCCCCAATTACCAGCAAAAGCCCCACGTTGCGAACAGGTTAGCGCGTCGGCAAGCGGCAATCTCTCCGGCATCGCTACAGTTGCGACTCCTCAGTTCAACTCAAGACCGGAGAGTTTCATGCTGTCACGCCGCCACTTCCTGGGTGCAAGCCTGGCCACCACCGTTTACGCAGCGGGCTCGTTTGTCCCCGTGTGGGCCCAGAACGCGCCCAACTTCGGAACCCCCACCTTGCCCAGCCCCGGCTTTCGCCGCATGAAGGTGGGCGATGTGGAGGTGATTGCGCTGAACGATGGCATCACGCGCCGCCCGCTGGGAGAGGAATTTGTGAAGAACGCGCCGCTGACCGAGGTGCGTGCGCTGCTGGCATCGCAAGGACTGCCCACCGACTACATCGACGTGCCCTACACACCCTTTCTGGTGGTGGCAGGCGCGCGCAAGATCCTCATCGACACCGGCTTGGGCGAGTTTGGTGGCGCCACCACCGGCAAGCTGCTCGACAGCCTGCGCGCGGCGGGCATGCAGGCAGCCGACATCGACACCGTGCTGATCAGCCACTACCACGGCGACCACATCAACGGCATCCGCAACAAGGCCGGTGAGTTGGTTTTCCCCAAGGCCAAGGTGATGGTGCCCGCCGCCGAACACGCGTTCTGGATGGACGACGCCCGCATGGCCGCTGCGCCCGCTGGCATGAAGGGTGCATTCGATAACGTGCGCCGCACCTTTGCCACCATGCCCGCAGACACGCTGGTGCAGTTTGCGGCCGATGCGGAAGTGGCGCCGGGCATCAAGTCTGTGGCGGCCTATGGCCACACGCCGGGTCATACGCTGTTCGAGCTGACCTCGTCGGGCCAGAAGTTCTTCTACGTGGCAGACCTGACCAACGTGCCTGCACTGTTCGCACGCAATCCCGACTGGGCTGTGACCTTTGACATGGACGCCGAGGCTGCGCGCAAGGTGCGGCGCGATGTGTTCCAGCGCATCACCGCCAGCAATGCCATGCTGGGCGGCTTCCACTTCCCGTTCCCGGCGTTTGGCCGCATGGCGGCTTCTGGCAATGGCTATGCCTTCCAGCCTGCCGCCTGAGCCCCGCATTGCCCGCCGCGCGGTGCTGGGCGCCGGGCTGGCCTTGGCCAGCCTGCGCGGCTGGGCGGCGCAAGACGCGGATGCCGAAGCATTGTTGCGCAAGGGCGGGGTGGTGGCCGCCTTCCGCCACGCGCTGGCCCCCGGCACGTTCGACCCCCCAGGATTCCGCCTGGGTGACTGCAGCACCCAGCGCAATCTGAGCGAAGAAGGCCGCGCACAGGCACGCAGCGTGGGCGCGTGGTTTCAGCAACGGCAACTCCAACCTGGCAAGGTTTTATCAAGCCCCTGGTGCCGCTGCGTGGACAGTGCCACCCTCGCCTTTGGTACGCCGCAGGTCTGGGCGGCACTCGGGTCGCCCCGGGGTAGCCCGGAGACCACCGGCGCGGCCCACCTGCGTGAACTGCGTACAGCGCTGGCCACAGCGTCGTCCCAGCCCGGTCGTTTCGAAGTGTGGTTCACCCACATGTTTGTGCTGTCCGACCTGGCAAATACCAACACCAGCTCGGGCGAAGGACTGATTCTCCGGGCAGATCGCAGTGGCAACGTCGAGGTCGTGGCGCGTCTTTCCATACCCGCCTGACGGGGTGACCTGGCGGCTTCCCGCGAATGGGTAGCGGGCGGGCATGGCGGCGGGTCGTTCGCCTACATCGGGCGCGGGGGAAAGGACTATCCTCAAGCCACGCTGCTGTGCCGGATGCCCCGGAACGCGGTGCACGAAGGACATGCCCATGGCAAACACCCAAAGCCCTCCCCCGCAGTCAAATACCCGCAACGCTGCCACCTGGCCTGCCCCCTACCCCGCCCAGCAAGTCGGCACAGTCCCTGCAAACCAGCCAAGCCATGACCGCGTACGCATGGAGCTGCAGATTGATCTGAGCTACGAGGTGGACCAGTATGGTGCCGATTTTGTCTTCAACATCCACGCGGCGCAGACACCCAACCAGTCGGTAAGCGCAGAGCGCCTGGTCATCAACCAGCCCATTGCCCACCACATTCATACCGATCCAGCCACGGGCAACCGCTACCTGCGGCTGCATGGAGAGCCCGGCACGCTGGAGCTGTCGTATTCAGCCACGGTCGATATCAACCACTACCGCATCGACCCCTCCCAATTGGCAGAGGTACCGGTGCGGCGCCTGCCGCAAGAGGTAATGGGCTACATCTACCCCAGCCGGTATTGCCAGTCCGACCGGCTGCTGCGCCTGGCGACGAACGAGTTTGGTGCGCTGTGGCAAGGGCATAGCCGCGTGCAGGCGATCTGCGACTGGGTGCAGCGGCACGTGGCGTTCACCTCCAACACTTCCAACTCCAACACCTCTGCGGTGGACACGCTGGTGGAGCAGGTGGGCGTGTGCCGTGACTTCGCCCACCTCATGATTGCCTTGTGCCGCGCCATCAACATCCCGGCCCGCTTCACCACCGGAACCGACTACGGCGCTGACCCGGCCCTGGGCCCCCCCGACTTTCATGCCTATGTGGAGGTGTACCTGGGCGACCGCTGGTACATCTTTGACCCGTCTGGCACGGCGATCCCCATGGGCCTGCTGCGGTTTGGTGTGGGGCGGGATGCGGCAGATGTGGCCTTTGCCACCATCTTCGGTGGCGTGTGGGCCAAGCCCCCCGTGATCCGTACGATGGCCATTCAGGATGCCGCGCGGGGTTTTGAGTTGCCCCGCCACTGCACACAAGCGCTGTCCACCGACCACGGCGCAGGTGTGGCGGCGGGTGTGGCCGCAGGTTTTGTGGCGGCCTGAGCACCCACAAAACACCTGCCAAACACCTTTGAAAGCCCGGCAACCCGGCTGTGGCCTAAAATCTCTCCTTTTTCCACCAACTCAGAGACCTACCATGGGCAACAAGATCGTCACCGAAGCAGACCGCAAGCGCACCCCCCGCCCTACGCCCGTGCCCGGCTACACCCTGGCCACTCCCGGCCGTGGCCAGCGCGTGAGCCTGGAACGCGGTGTGGCAACCCGCAGCAAGAAGAACCCTGGCAAGCGCTCCAAGAAGGGCGGCTGATCGCCAGATCGCCACGGGCCGACTGCGGTTGGTTCCTTACAAGAAAGCCCTCGCCAGAGGGCTTTTTGCTTTCTGGGGCTTTCACACCACCCGGCCGGTGGCGCCTTGCTCCGGCAACCTGTGCCAATATTCACCCATGATCACCGTCCACCACCTCGAAACCTCGCGCTCGCAGCGCGTTCTCTGGCTGCTCGAAGAACTGGGTGTTCCCTACGAGCTGAAAATCTACCAGCGCGACAAGGCCACCAAGCTGGCCCCGCCCGAACTCAAGAAGATCCACCCGCTGGGCAAATCACCGGTGATCACCGACGGCAAAGAGGTCATCGCCGAGTCGGGCGCGATCATCGAATACCTGGTGGAAACCTACGGTGCCCAGGCGGGCGGCGACCTGGCCCACCTGCAACCGGCGCCGCGCACGCCAGAGTACCGCCAGTGCCGCTTCTGGATGCACTACGCCGAAGGCTCGCTGATGAACTGGCTGGTGATGAAGCTGGTGTTCATGACAATCCCCACGCAGCCGATGCCCTTCTTCGTCAAGCCCATCGCCAAGGCACTGTGCGGCACGGTGCAGGAGAAATTGATCGACCCCAATGTGAACACCGCGCTCGACTTCATGGAGCAGCACCTGGGCACGCACCGCTGGTTTGCGGGCGAGCACCTCACCATGGCCGATTTTCAGATGAGCTTTGCGGTGGAGGCTGCCCTCTCACGCGCCAGCAAGGCCGGTGCGTGCCCCAACCTTCTGGCCTACAAGCAGCGCATGGAGGCCCGCCCCGCGTACCAGCGCGGCATTGCCAAGGGTGGCCCGGTGGTGATGTCCGCCTGAACATCGTCGGGATCACAGAGATGCCTGACCGCGTCGCTACCTACTCGGTGCTTTTTGTGTGCATGGGCAACATCTGCCGCAGCCCCACGGCCCACGGCGTGTTCCGGCACAAGGTGGTTCACAGTGGTTTGGCCAGCCAGGTGCGTGTGGACTCGGCAGGCACCCACAACTACCACCCCGGCAAGGCACCGGACGAGCGGACCCAACGCCATGCGGCGCAACGGGGCTACGACCTGTCGGATCTGCGCGCTCGGCAGATGCTGGCCAACGACTTTGAACGCCACGATCTGGTTCTGGCGATGGATTGGGACAACCTGGCCCTTGCGCAAGACCTTTGTCCACCCGAACACGCCCGCAAGTTGCGCCGAATGACAGAGTTCTGCCAACGGTTCGACAGCCCCGTGGTGCCCGATCCGTACTACGGCGGGGCCGCTGGTTTTGAGGAGGTGCTGGACCTGGTGGAAGACGCCTGTGATGGCCTGCTGCACCATGTGCGGCAGCAGTTGCAGCGGCGGTCCAGGCCGCTTTAGCACTACGCGGCGCGCACCCCACACACCAGCGCGCCGGGGTCGTTGTGCGCCAGCTCCCGGTCATTCTTGGCCTGGGCCACTTCCATGTCGCGCGGCAGGGTGACACCGTTTTTGACGGCCAAAATTTCGGCCATCACGCTCACCGCAATCTCGGGTGGTGTCTTGCTGCCGATGTAGATGCCGATCGGTCCGCGCAGGCGGGCCAGGCTCTCCTCGGTCTGGTCGAAGTGTTCGATCATGCGGGCGCGGCGCGCCTCGTTGTTGCGGCGCGAGCCGATGCCGCCCACATAAAACGCGTCGGTATTCAGCGCCTCCAGCAGCGCCAGGTCGTCGAGCTTGGGGTCGTGCGTGAGGGCCACCACGCAACTGCGCCGGTCGGGCTTGAAGGCCAGCACCACGTCGTCGGGCATGTCACTCACCACCGTGGCGGCAGGCACGTTCCAGCTGCCCCGGTATTCCTCGCGCGGGTCGCACACCGTTACCGCAAACCCGTTGAACAGCGCCATGGTGGCCAGGTATTCCGCCAGCTGGCCCGCGCCGATCAGCAGCATGCGGTACTCGGGGCCAAAGGTGTTGGTAAGCCGCTCAGCATCCACCACCAGCTCGGTGGGCGCTGCCGCAGGCGTTAGCGTGACCGCGCCGTCGACCAAGCGCACGCTGCGCTGCATCAGGCGCCCAGCCTCCAGCGCGGTGATCAGTGTTGCCAGGCTGTCCGGGGCCGGGTCGTACTCCAGCAGCAGCTCCAGCGTTCCGCCACAGGGCAAGCCGAAGCGGTGCGCCTCGTCGGCAGTGACGCCGTACTTCACAAACGTCGGCGGGCCGCTGGGAATACGGTGATCCTTGTCTCCGACCGCATTCGCCGTGGGCGCGCCCTGCGCATAGGCCCGGGTGTGGCGGTCAATCAGATCGTCCTCAATGCACCCGCCCGACACAGACCCCACCACCGAACCGTCTTCGCACAGCGCCATGATGGAGCCCACCGGCCGGGGTGAAGAGCCCCACGTGCGCACCACCGTCGCCAGCAACGCCCGCCGCCCGGCGGCCCGCCAGCCCTGCAGCGTGCGCAACACCATCACATCCAGGTTTTCCATCGTTCCGTCACCAATTCATTTCTACCGCTTATTCAGATATTCCCATCTACGCCCGCTGCGTCTGAAACCGCGCGGCGCCCAGGCCAGCGCCACCGTGGATCCGGCTTTGCCGGTCCACCGGAGGCGTCCCCCCCGGGGGAAGACGCGAAGCGGCTCAGGGGGAGTCAATTGATTGCCCAGGCTATCAGCACCAGCGCCGCCGCGCCCACCACCCACACCCAAACCGGAATGCCGCTGGGGGGAATATCCTCCCCCGCCGACGCCGCCAGTGCCCCAGGCTCGGTGGGCGCTTCGGAGGATGCCGCACCATCGTCTGCCGGCGCGCGCGAATTGCGGCTTTGCATTTCGTTGTCAAAGCGCTTGAAAAAATCCTCCGCCATGCTCTTGGCCGCGCCGTCGATGAGCCGCTGTCCCAGCTGCGCGATCTTGCCGCCCACCGTGGCATGCACGGTGTAGTGCAGCTCGCAGCTTTCCTGCCCAACGGCATCCGCGGGCAAAGGCACCAGTTTGACCTGCGCATTGCCCTTGCCAAAACCCGCCACACCACCCGATCCGTCGAAGGCGATGGTGTAGCTCTCTGGTGGCACGATGTCCGACAGCGTGATCTTGCCCGCAAACTTGGCCGACACGGGGCCGATCTTGAGTGCCATGGCGACCGCGTATTGGTTCTCACCGATCGCCTCGACCTTGTCGCAGCCGGGGATGCACAGCTTGAGCACCTCAGGATCGTTGAGTGCCTCCCAGGCCTGCTGCTGGCTCACGGCAAGGGTGCGGCTGGCTTGCATTTCCATGGTGGGTTCCTTGTGTTGTCTGGTGTTGTCTGGTTATCTCTGAAATCGGTCACTGCCGCAGCACGGCCGCCAGGCTGGCCGCCAGATCCTGCAGGCGGCTCAGGTTGTGCACGGCCACCGTGCCGTGGGCCTGGCGGTGCAGTTCGGAGGCGCCGCGTGCCGTGGGCGCATAGCCCTCAAATCGCAGCAGCGGGTTGAGCCACAGCAGGCGTCCGCAATGGCGGCGCAGCCAGCCCAGTTCCTGCGCCAGCACCTCGGGCGTGCCTGTGTCCAGCCCGTCGCTGATCAGCAGCACCAGGGTGCGCCGCCCCACCAGCCTCCGGGCATGCTGCAAACGCAGCTGGGCCAGGCTGTCGCCCATGCGGGTGCCCCCCGCAAAATCATTGATGGAATGGCTGGCCACCTGCAGCATCGCGTCGGTGTCGGCCAGGCGAAAGGCGGGCGTGAGGTCGGTCAGCCCGGTGCCAAACGCAAACACGTCGCGGCGCACGGCATCGCCGGTGTGGCGCGGTGCCGTGGCGGCATGCAAAAACGCCAGCAGCAGCCGCGCGTAACGCTCCATAGAGCCCGACACATCCACCAGCACCAGCAGCGGCAGCGGTTGCTTACGCCGCTGCAGCAGCGGGATGCGCAGCACCTCGCCCCCGTTGCGGGCCGCGTGGTGCATGGCGCCGGGCCAGTGCGGGCGGCTTCCGCGCACACCGGGGCGGGTGCGGCGGGCGGCGTAGCGCGGCAGAGGCAAGGGCACCTCGCGCGCCAGGCGCTCCACCAGCAGGTATTCGCTGGCCGAGAGCTGGTTGAAGTCGGCCTGCCGCAGGCGCTGCAGGTCACTGGCCGTCATGGCGGCGTCGAAATCGATTTTCTCGTCCTCGCGCGGCGGGGGGGCGTTGCTGGCCGCACGCACGGGGGCCAACGCCTCGCTCACGCGCGGGCGGCGTTTGGCGGGCTCGGCCTTGGACTCAGCGCTGGGCAGCATCTGCGCCAGCAGCTTTTGCGCCACGTTGGGGTTGCGAAAGTACGCGTCGAACAACTCGCGGAAGACCAAACGGTCCTGCTCGCGGCTGACCAGCACGGCCTCCAGCGCGGCGCAAAAGTCCTCGCGCTGCAGCCCTACCAGCATCACGGCTTGCTGGGCCAGCGCCATGCGGGCGGCGTCCACGCGCACGCCGGCGCGGCGCAGGGTGCGGCCAAAACCGCTCAGGTTGTCGGCGAGCTTGCCCGTGCGGGCATCGCCCAGCTGGGAGATCGTTTTGACCTCTGCCACGGTTGAGCCCTCAGGCATCGGCCTCAGCGGGTTGCAGCAACTGCGCCGCGATGTCGCGCGTGAGCGCAGCCACGTCCTCGCGCTGCTTGAACAAGATGCCTGCGGTGTCGGACACCACTTCGGGGTCCACCACGATGGTGTCGAGCGCGACCAGCGCCTTGGCCCACTCCACGCTCTCTGCGATGCCCGGCGCGCGCTGGAAGGCATTGGCAAATGGCTGGCTGCGCAAACGGCCCACAAAATCCGCCACCTGGATGGCCAAGGCGGCGCTGGCATCCGGCACCTGCGCACGCACGATGGCCAGTTCGCGCTCGCGCTCGGGGTAGTCCAGCCAGTGGTACAGGCAGCGGCGTTTGACGGCGTCGTGCAGATCCCGCGTGCGGTTGCTGGTGAGGATGGTGACCGGCGTGGCCGTGGCGCGCACGGTGCCGATCTCGGGGATGCTGACCTGGTACTCGCCCAGGTATTCGAGCAGGAAGGCCTCGAAGGGCTCGTCGGCGCGGTCCACTTCGTCGATGAGCAGCACGGCGCCGGGTGCGGGCGCCTGCAGCGCCTGCAGCAAAGGGCGTCGGATGAGGTAGCGGTCCTGGTAGACCTCGCGTTCCACCTGCGCCATGTCGGCGCTGCCTTTGCCTTCCGCTGCGCGCATGTGCAAGAGCTGGGCCGCGTAGTTCCATTCATACAGCGCCTCGCGCTGCTCCAGCCCGTCGTAGCACTGCAGGCGGATCAGGCTGCGTTCCAGCACCTTGGCAAGCGCCTGGGCCAGCGCCGTCTTTCCCACGCCGGGCTCGCCCTCCAGCAGCAGCGGGCGCTGCAGCTTGAGCGCCAGGAACACGGCCGTGGCCAGCCGCCGGTCGGCAAAATAGCCCACGCCCTGCAAGGCAGACACCAGGGCGTCGATGGAGGACAGCGCAGGCGCGGTCATGGGCACGGGAGGGGAAACGTTCATTACTATAGTTTCTATAGCTAATAGCGCTTGATAGAAAAGCGCTAGAGGCCAATTTCATTCAAACACCCGCCCCTGGATGCAGTATGCAGGGCGCGGGTGCTATCCCCCATCAGCCCAGGATTTGCGCTACTGCTCTTTGGGTCTGCACGCTGATGAGGTTGGCGCGATAGGCCGCACTGGCGTGGATGTCAGCGTTGAGATCGCTTGCATCGATCTTCACCGCCGCCGCCGATGCGGGCGTAAAACTCTGGTTCAGCGCTGCTTCCAGCCCCGCGTGGCGGAACACACTGCTGGCCGCGCCGGTGATGGCCACGCGCACGCCGGCATCGGTCTGCGCCACAAACACGCCCACCAGCGAGAAGCGCGAGGCCGCCTGCTTGAACTTGAGGTACGCAGCGCGCTTGGGGATGGGGAAGCGGATGGCGGTGATGATCTCGCCCTCTTCCAGCGCCGTGGTGTACATGCCCACAAAAAAGTCGTCGGCCGCAATCTCGCGCTGGTTGGTGATGACTGTGGCGACCAGGCCCAGCACGGCGCTGGGGTAGCACGCCGCTGGGTCGTTGTTGGCCACCGAACCACCCAGCGTGCCGCGTGCGCGCACCTGCCGGTCGCCGATGTGCGCCGCCAAGTCGGCCAGCGCGGGGATGGCGGCCTTGACATCGGCGCTGTTGGCCACGTCCATGTGGCGCGTCATGGCGCCGATGACCAGCGCGTTGCCCTCGCGGCGGATGCCCGCCAGCTCGGGGATGTTGTTGAGGTCAACGATCTTCTCGGGGTTGGCCAGGCGCAGCCGCATCGACGGCAGCAGGCTTTGGCCACCGGCCAGCAGCTTGCCGCCCTGGGCGATGAGCTGTGCAGCGGCGGCGGTGGAGGAGGGATTTTCAAAGGTGAATGCGTACATGCTGGTTCTCCTCAGGCTTTGGCACTCTGAATCGCTTCCCACACACGGTGTGGCGATGCGGGCATGTCGAACTCTTTAACCCCCAGCGGGCGCAGTGCATCCAGCACCGCATTGATCACCGCCGGTGGCGAGCCAATTGCCCCCGCCTCGCCGCAGCCTTTGGTCCCCAGCGGGTTGTGCGTGCAGGGGGTACACACATGGCCCAGCTTGAACTCGGGGAAGTCATCAGCGCGCGGCATGGCGTAGTCCATGAAGCTGCCGGTCAGGAGCTGACCCGTTTCACGGTCGTACACGCAGTTTTCCATCAGCGCCTGGCCGATGCCCTGCACTAGGCCTCCGTGCACCTGGCCCTCCACGATCATGGGGTTGATGATGGTGCCGAAGTCGTCCACGGCCGTGAACTTGTCTACGCGGGTGCTGCCTGTGGCCGGGTCCACCTCCACTTCGCAGATGTAGGTGCCAGCAGGGAAGGTGAAGTTGGTCGGGTCGTAGAACGCGGTTTCGTTGAGGCCCGGTTCGAGCTTGTCGAGCGGGTAGTTGTGCGGCACATAGGCCGTGAGTGCCACCTGGCCGAACGGGATCTTCTTGTCCGTGCCGCGCACGGTGAACTCACCGCCGCTGAAGTCGATGTCGGCGTCGCTGGCCTCCATCAAGTGCGCGGCGATTTTCTTGGCCTTGGCCTCGATCTTGTCCAGCGCCTTCATGATGGCCCCGCCGCCCACGCTGATGGAGCGCGAGCCATACGTGCCCATGCCAAACGGCACGCGCCCCGTGTCGCCGTGCACGATGTCCACGTTTTCCACCGGGATGCCCAGGCGCGCGGCCACCACCTGCGCAAAGGTGGTCTCGTGCCCCTGGCCGTGGCTGTGCGATCCGGTGAACACCGTCACGCTGCCCGTGGGATGTACACGCACTTCGCCGCATTCAAACAGACCTGCGCGCGCGCCCAGGGCGCCCGCGATGTTGGACGGCGCAATCCCACACGCTTCGATGTAGCTGCTGTAGCCGATGCCGCGCTTCAAGCCCTTGGCCTCGCTGGCCGCCTTGCGCGCCGCAAAGCCCGCCACGTCGGCCAGTTCCTGCGCTTGCGTCATACAGGCGTGGTAGTCGCCCACGTCGTACTGCAGTGCCACGGGCGTCTGGTAAGGCCAGCTGGTGATGAAGTTACGTTTGCGGATTTCGTCCTGGCCCAGGCCCATCTCCCAGCCACAGCGCGACACCAGCCGTTCCAGCAGGTAGGTGGCCTCGGGCCGGCCTGCGCCGCGGTAGGCATCGACTGGTGCGGTGTTGGTGAACCAGGCATCGACCTCGACATAGATCTGCGGGGTGGTGTATTGCCCGGCCAGCAGCGTGGCGTACAGGATGGTGGGCACTGCGCTGGCAAAGGTGCTGAGGTAGGCTCCCATGTTGGCGTCGGTGTGCACGCGCATGGCCAGGAACTTGCCGTCTTTGTCCATCGCCATTTCGGCATGGCTCACATGGTCGCGGCCATGCGCGTCCGACACAAAAGACTCACTGCGATCGGCCACCCACTTGATGTTGCGGTTGAGCTTCTTGGCCGCCCAGGTCAGGCACACGTCCTCGGCATACAAGAAGATCTTGGAGCCAAAGCCGCCGCCCACGTCGGGCGCAATCACGCGCACCTTGTGCTCGGGCAGGCCCATCACGAAGGCGGTCATCAGCAGCCGCTCGACGTGCGGATTCTGGTTGCTGACGTACAGCGTGTATTCGTCGTTGGCGCGGCTGTACGAGCCAATGGCGGCGCGGGGCTCCATCGCGTTGGGGATGAGGCGGTTGTTGACCAGATCCAGCTTCGTCACGTGCGCGGCGTTGGCAAATGCGGCGTCCACCGCGCCCTTGTCGCCAATGGCCCATTTGTAGCAGTGGTTGTCCGGCGCTGCATCATGCAGCCCTGCGCCGGCCACGGTGCCTGCGGCCGCATCGGCCACACTGACCACGGCGGGCAACACGTCGTAATCCACCTCCACCAGCTCGGCCGCATCACGCGCCTGCTGCTGCGTCAGCGCCACGACGATGGCCACGTGGTCGCCCACATAGCGCACCTTGCCCTGCGCCAGGATGGGGTGCGGCGGCTCCTTCATGGGCTGACCGTCGGTGCTGGTGATGAGCCAGCCGCAAGGCAGGCCGTTGATGTTGTCGGCCGCCACGTCGGCACCGGTGAACACGCCCAGCACGCCCGGCGCGGCCTTGGCCGCTTCCACATTGATGCTGTTGATCTTGGCGTGTGCGTGCGGCGAGCGCACAAACACCGCATGGCTTTGCGCCGCCAGCACCACGTCGTCGGTGTACTGGCCCGCGCCGGTCAGGAAGCGGTAGTCTTCCTTGCGCTTGAGCGATTCGCCGATGTGCGGCAGCTTGGAAAAGTCGGATGCACCCATGGTTCTTCTCCTGTGTGTTTACGCTGAAGCCATGGCCTTTTGGCCAACCTGCACTGCGCGCACGATGTTCTGGTAGCCCGTGCAGCGGCAGATGTTCCCTTCGAGCAGCTCGCGGATCTCGCCTTCGCTGGCGTTGGGGTGGTTTTTGCACAAGTCCACCGCGCTCATCACCATGCCCGGGGTGCAGAAGCCGCACTGAAGGCCATGGCACTCCTTGAACGCGGCCTGCATGGGGTGCATGGTGCCGTCGGGGGTGGCCATGCCTTCGATGGTGGTCACCTCGGCCCCCTGGGCCTGCACCGCCAGCATGGCGCAGGATTTGACGGCCCTGCCGTTCACATGCACCGTACACGCCCCGCACTGGCTGGTGTCACAACCCACATGGGTGCCGGTGAGCAGCAGGTGCTCTCGCAGCGCATGGACAAGCAGGGTATTGGGGGGGACGTCAACACTGGCAGCGCGCCCGTTGACCGTGAACTGGACTTGCATCTGGCTGTCTCCTGAATAGGTTTTGGCTGGACTGACCTCGCGCATCTTCTGCCGCGCCCCACCACCCATCCCTAGGGACAACCCTAGATTTCCGGCAGCCCCGGCCGGATATTCTCAAAATGAAACATGTTGCAGCGCACACCAGCGCATCATGCGCAGCTCAAGGATTCGGTTCACCATGCTGTCCTCCGCGCCCACCTCCCCCGCCCACCGCCACGCACTGATTGCACAGGCGCGCCAAAGCTTGCTGGCGGATGGCGCAGCGCCCCTGCGGGCCGAGGTGGAGCCATGGATTGCACGGTCGTGGCAACGCTGCCTGGCCCAGGGGCTCAACCCCACCCACCGTGTGGCATTTGACGCCGTCAGCGCCACGGCGTTGCGCCGTAGCCTGGAGCAAAACCACCACCTGCTGCGCGCGGCCCGGCCCGTGCTGCAACAGCTCACCCGCGCGATTGCGGGCATGCACTACTTCGCCATGCTGACGGACGCACGCGGCATCGTGGTGGACGTGCAAGGCCATTGCGACCCAGACGACCCGCGCGCCAGCGCCATTGGCCGCGTGGGCATCGACCTGTCGGAAGCGGCCGTGGGCACCACAGCCATCGGCGCTGCGCTGGCCGAGCTGCAGCCGGTGTGGCTGCACCGGGGCGAACACTTCTTTGATGACAACGCCAGCTACAGCTGTGCAGGAGCACCGCTGTTCGACCCGCAGGGCCAGTGTGTGGGCATGCTGGACCTGACCGGCGTGGATGTGCCCGAGCGGCCCGAGCTGCGCCACCTGGTGGCCCGATCGGCCCGCGCCATGGAAGACGCCTTGCTGCTGCAATTGCCCCATGCCCTGCTGCTGCGCGTGAACTGGCCCGGCGGCCCGCTGGGCAGCGAGGGCGACGGCCTGCTGGCACTGGACGGCGATGGATTTGTGGTGGGCTGCAACAGCATGGCCCGCCAACTGGTGCCCCAGCCACTGCGCACCCCGGGTGCGCCCACCCACGCCAGCGACCTGCTGGCCATGCCGTGGGCCATGTTGTTCGATGCTGCGCGGCGGCACCCGGCGCAGCCGATCGATTTGCCCCTGTGGTCGGGCCTGCGCCTGCAGGCGCTAGCGCAACGGCCAGAAAACGCCCGTGGCGCCAGCCAGCCTGTTGCCACCCTGTCCCCGGCGCTGGTGGGCGCCCCGCCCACGGCCGCACCGCTGCGCGAGGCTGAAACCGCCCTGATTCGCCAAGCCGTGCAAGACGCCCGTGGCAATGTGGCAGAAGCTGCCCGGGTGCTCGGCATCAGCCGCGCCACGGTGTACCGCAAACTGGGCCATCCCAAGGGGCTGTGATCGGCGGCTGCGGCACCTGCCAACAAGGCGCAGCAGATATTTGCATCAAATTGGCCGCTAGCGCTTATTCAGCAAACGCCAATAGCTATAAAATATATAGCGCGATTCCCTCAATGGGCCCAGTCTCAGACCTCGGCCAAGGCCAGTACCACGGCGTTGTCTTCCACCACCAGCACGACCGGGCTGCCCGCGCGCAGGCCACTGCCGGGCGCCGCAAAACCCACCATCTGCAAGCCACCCGACAGCTCGGCAGACACCTCATCGCCCGACTCGCCCCGCACCACGCGCGTGGCTTTTGCGGGCAGGCGGTGGATGCCGGGTGCATCGGCCACCGCAGACCCAGACGCTGATGCCAAACGACCACTCCGCTCCACGCGCACGGCCGTGGCCTTGCACAGCGTCTGCACGGCAAGCCCTGGCTGCAGGCCCAGCAGCTCCGCACTCTCACGGGTGATGCGCGCGGCCAGTGCTGCAGGCACGCCCATTGCGGCACCGTCGCCATCGCTCGCATTGCCCAACCGCAGGTGCACCGCCACGATCTGCCCCTGCACCACCAGCCGCTCCACCACACACGGCAACTGGTTGCGCATGCTGGTGCGCACCGCCAGCCGCGCCAGCGCAGGGCCCGCATGGGGCGTGACCTGCCAGCGCGACAGCACAGCGCCCCGCGCCTGCGCCATCGCGTCGGCCGCAGCTAGCAGCTGGTGCCCCGCCTCGGTCAGCTGCGCACCGCCGCCCCCTGCCCCACCCACCGCGCGTGCCACCAGCGGCGTGCCCGCCAGATTGGTCAGCGTGTCCACCGCCTGCCACGCGGCCTTGTAGCTCACGCCCACGGCACGCGCGGCCTGCGAGATGGAGCCGCAGGTGCCAATCTGGCGCAGGATGTCGATGCGTTTGTCGGCCAGGGCATGGCCCAGCGCATCCGTGAGAGAAAGAGAAACAGGCATGCGCGGATGATGCCTGAGCTCTCCCTTCACGCCGCCTTGCGGCGCAGCCCCGTGACAGGCTTTGCCAGCTTCTGCTGGCGCTCCAGCGCGCCAGTCGCTGCTGCCTTCAGCAGCCGCTGAAAGGAGGGGCACTGCGCATGGCTCTCGGCCGGGCAGGCTGCCGCATGCCGCAGACCGTTGCTCATGGCCTTGAGGCGTTTGACCATGGCATCGAGTTCATCGGCCTTGGCCGACAGCAGTTGCCGGTCAATGCTGGGCTCGCCGCTGGGCAAAAACATGGCACGGATGTCGTCCAGCGAGAACCCGGCCGATTGTCCTAGCGCAATCAGCGCCAGCTGGTCCAGCACGCCCGGCGCAAAACGACGGCGCTCGCCAGGTTGGCCTACAGAGTGGATCAACCCCTTTTCCTCGTAATACCGCAGCGTGGAGGCCCGCAGCCCGGAGCGTTTGGCGACTTCGGCAATGTCCATCAAAAAACCCCTTGACTTCAAGTTGACTTGAACTTCTATATTCCCTTCAAAACCTCCTTCCGTCAACTTTTCGAGGTGCTTTGATGACACTCCCACTGCAAGAATTTCCCCTCGCGATGCTGATAGGCATCGGCGCTACCGCCGTCATGGACGCATGGCTTTTGCTGCTCAAGCACCTGGGCGTCCCCACCCTCAACTTCGCCTTCATCGGCCGCTGGGTGGGCCATCTGTTTCGGGGCCAGTTTGCCCATGCCGCCATCGCCAAGGCGGTGCCCATCCGGGGGGAATTGGCCTGGGGCTGGCTCACGCACTACGCCGTGGGCATGGCGTTTGCCACCGTGCTGGTCGGCCTCCAGGGCGCCGACTGGGTACGCAGCCCCACCCTGCTGCCCGCGTTGGCCGTGGGCGTCTGCACCGTGGCGGCGCCGCTGCTGGTGATGCAGCCCGCCATGGGCTCGGGCTTTGCGGCATCGCGCACGCCCACGCCGCTCAAGAACTGCCTGCGCAGCTTGGCCAACCACACCGTCTTTGGCTTCGGCCTGTACCTGTCTGCGCTCGCCATCGCACTGATTTCTCGATGACGGTTCTGCGCGTTTTTCCCCTCGAAATCACTTGTTTGGAACCCATGCCATGAAAACCATCGCCATCATTTATCACAGCGCCCACGGGCACACCGCACACATCGCCCGCCACGTTCTGGAGGGCGCCCAGGGCGTTTCCGGCATCCACGCCGAGTTACGCCAAGCCGAAGACCTGGCCCACGCACCCGACAGCCTGTTGCACTACGACGGCTTCATCCTGGGCTCGCCCACCTACCTGGGCGGAGTCTCCGGTCCGTTCAAGACCTTCATGGACGCCACCGGCCGTCTGTGGAAAACGCAGCAGCTCAAGAACAAGCTCGCGGCGGGCTTCACCGTGTCGTCGCTGCCAGCGGGCGACAAGCAGTCCACACTGCTGTCGATGTGGGTGTTTGCCATGCAGCACGGCATGGTGTGGGTGGGCAACCCCATCCTGCCCGAGCAGCACACCGGGGTTCCGTATGACGAAGCAGCCAACCGTCTCGGCTCCTGGTCGGGCCTGATGGCGCAGGCAGGCCATGGGGCGGCAGCGGATGCGTTTGTGCCAGGCGATACCAAGACCGCCCGCATCTTTGGGCGGCATTTCGCCGAGACCTTGCAGCGCCTGGGCGGTGTGGCGGCACACCAACCCGCCGAGGCGGTGGCTGCATGATCCCCGCCCGCTACGGCCCCGTGCTGTTCAGCTTCATCCTGTCGGGCGTGATGTCGCTGCTGGTGTCCGGCATCTCCACCTTTCGAGCCGCGCAGGTGGACCAGGGGTTTCTAGGCCTCTGGGCGGGCGCGTGGCTCACGGGGTGGCTGTTCGCCTTCCCGGCGGTCATGCTGGCGGCGCCGCTGGCCCGCAAGGTGGTGGCGCGGGTCGTCGCGCGTGAAGGTGAAGGATAGACAGAGGCAGGCAGGGAAAACGCACGACCTTGCCTATACTCTCGCTATTCCATAAACGAATAGCGCTTTTGCGCCAACCGCCATGCCCCACCTCGCCGCATCCATGATCCGCACCCTCGCCTGTGCTGGTGTTGCATGGGCCATGCTAGGGGTGGCACATGCCGACACCGTCTCGGTCGCGGTGGCCGCCAATTTCACGGCACCCATGCAGAAGATCGCCGCAGCTTTTGAGGCCGACACGGGCCACAAGGCCGAGCTCTCGTTCGGTGCCACCGGCAAGTTTTACGCACAGATCACCCACGGGGCGCCGTTTCAGGTGCTGCTGTCGGCCGACGACACCACGCCTGCCCGGCTGGAGCGCGAGGGCAAGGCCGTCGCCAACTCGCGCTTTACCTATGCCATCGGCACGCTGGTGCTGTGGAGCGCACAACCCGGCACCGTGGATGCCAAGGGCGATGTGCTCAAGTCGGGTGATTTCAAGCACCTGGCCATTGCCAACCCCAAGCTGGCGCCCTATGGCGCGGCGGCCCTGCAGGTGATGGAAAAGCTGGGCGTGGCGACGGCCCTGCAGCCGCGCCTGGTGCAAGGCGAGAACATCGCCCAGACCTTCCAATTTGTTTCCACCGGCAATGCGCAACTGGGCTTTGTGGCGCTGTCGCAGGTGATGGCCGACGGCACGATCACGAGCGGCTCGGCCTGGCAGGTGCCGGCCAGCCTGCACGAACCCATCCGGCAAGATGCCGTGCTGCTGATGCCAGGCAAGGACAGCGCGGCGGCCAGCGCACTGCTGACCTACCTGCGCGGCAGCAAGGCGCGCGCAATCATCCAATCGTACGGCTATAGTTTCTGACCGCCTGCGCCCCAATCGACGGATCGCCCATCTTCATGCCATTTTCCAGCGCTGATCTGGCAGCCATCGGCCTCACGCTGCGGCTGGCGGGCACCACCATGGTGTTGCTGCTGGTGCTGTGCACGCCGCTGGCCTGGTGGCTGGCGCACACGCCGTCGCGCTGGCGCGGCCCGGTGTCGGCCGTGGTGGCGCTGCCGCTGGTGCTGCCGCCCACGGTGATCGGCTTTTACCTGCTGGTCACGCTCGGCCCCAACGGCCCCCTGGGGCAGTTCACGCAGTGGTTGGGGCTCGGCACCCTGCCCTTTACCTTCTGGGGGTTGGTGGTGGGCTCGCTCATCTATTCGCTGCCTTTTGCGGTGCAGCCTCTGCAGCACGCTTTTGAAGCCATCGGCCGGCGCCCGCTGGAGGCTGCGGCCACGCTGGGCGCAGGACCGCTGGACCGTTTCTTCACTGTAGCGCTGCCGCTGGCGCGCCCCGGGTTCATCACCGCCGCGATCCTGAGCTTTGCGCACACGGTGGGCGAGTTTGGTGTAGTGCTCATGCTGGGCGGCAACATCCCGGGTGTCACGCGCGTGGTGTCTGTGCAGATTTACGACCACGTCGAGGCGCTGGAATACACCCAGGCGCACTGGCTGGCGGGCGGCATGGTGCTGTTTTCGTTTGTGGTGCTGCTGGGGCTGAACCTCACCCGCCGCAAAACTTTGTCGATGGTGCAGTGATGACCACCACTGCTTCTTCGGCACAGATCACCGCGCAACTGACGCTGACTCGCCCCGGGTTTACGCTGGATGTGGACCTGCAATTGCCCGGCCGGGGTGTGACCGCCCTCTTCGGCCCCTCGGGCTGCGGCAAGACCACCTGCCTGCGCGCGATTGCCGGTCTGGAGCGCGCGCAACCTGGGCGTGTGGAGGTCAACGGCGAGGTGTGGCAGGACGATGCACAGACCATCTGGCGCGCCACACACGAGCGGGGCCTGGGCTATGTGTTCCAGGAGGCCAGCCTGTTCGACCACCTGAGCGTGCGTGGAAACATCGACTACGGCCTGAAGCGCACGCCCCCCGCACGCCGCAAGGTGGCGCTGGAGCAGGCGGTGGACTTGCTGGGCATCGACCCCCTGATGGACCGCAAGCCCCAGGCCTTGTCGGGCGGCGAACGCCAGCGCGTGGCCATCGCCCGTGCGCTGGCCACCAGCCCCCGCCTGCTGCTGATGGACGAGCCCCTGGCTGCGCTGGACGCCCAGCGCAAGGGCGAGGTCCTGCCCTATCTGGAGAGGCTGCAACGCACCCTCGACATCCCCATGCTGTATGTGAGCCACGCCATCGACGAGGTGGCAAGTTTGGCCGGGCACATGGTGCTGTTGCGTGAGGGCCGTGTACTGGCACAGGGCCGCACCAACGAACTGATCGTGCGGCTGGACCTGCCCCTGGCCCATGGCGACACCGCCGCCACGGTGATCGAAGGCACGGTGCAACAGCACGACCCGCAGGACCACATCACGACCGTGGCATTCAGCGGTGGGCACCTGATGCTGGTCAGCCCCAAGGCACACGCCACGGGCGAGCCCATCCGGCTGCGGGTGCAGGCGCGTGATGTAAGCCTGGCACTCACCGCACCCAGCGACACCAGCATCCTCAATGTGCTTCCAGCCACGGTGGTGGCGCTGGGCGAAGACAGCCCCGGGCAAATGATGGTGGCCCTGGATGCAGGCACCACACGGCTGCTGGCGCGGGTCACGCAACGCTCGGCCCGGGCGCTGGCGCTGGCGCCCGGCCAACCCGTATTTGCGCAGGTGAAGGGCATTGCCATCGTGAACTGATGGGCAGCGCAATCCGGGCCTCCCCACCGAAGGCCCCACAGGCGAACCCAGTGGCCACCGGGGCCTCCCATCGGTCGTATGATGACCGTCAAAAAACAAGGGTGGGAACAAGGGGTGGAAATGGTTTCAATCTGGCACGACGCCACCGTGGCGTTTGCAGTGGGGTTTCCGCCGCTGCTCCAAAGCCTGCTGTTCTGGATCTTCGCGTCGCTGGTGGTGCATGTGTGCCAGCGCCTGGTCGAACACACGGCGTTTTCGGTCGATCCATCGAGCCGCCGCATCAGCGCCTCGCAAGCTGCCCTGTGCATTGGCTGCATTGTCTGGGCCCTGGATGTGGTGGGTCTGTTCATGTATGCCGAGCTGGCGCACCACGTGCTGGAGCTGGTGCCCGCCCTCAGTGGCCTGCTGATCATGGCGGTGAGTGCGCGACTCACCATTCCGACACTCAGCACCAGCGCCAGCAAGGCGCGCATTGTGGTGGCCGGTGTATGGCTGGCGGCTGGCATGCTGACGGGGCACTTTGCGATCACCTGGGGCCACGTGCAAAGTTTTTCGCAGGTCAATGTGCTGGCGATCATGGCGTCCATGGCCACGGCCGTGGCCCTTGCGGCGTGCACCGCAATCCGGCACCGCTCGGCCAAGCTCAGCATGCTCACGCCCCGCTACCGCGCACAAACCTGGGAAGACAAGGTGCTGTGCGGCGCCGCCATCCTGGTGCTGCACTGGATGCTGGTCAACACCTTTGCACTGCACCTGGGCGACCCGAGCGGTGAGTCCGACGGCATTGCGCTGCTGGTCACCGTGCTGGTCTTTGCCATTGCCGTAGCGTTGGAACAGATGAGCAACATGCGCTCGGACGCTGGCCGCCAGCAGCTCTTGCGACGCGGGCTGTCGATGATGCGGTCATCGGCCACGGCGCAAAACGCCCAGCGCGACATGCAGCTGTCGCTCATTGCGGACCATTTGCACCGGCTTCTGCACCCGGAAAACCTGGCGCTGCACTTTCAGCCCATCGTCGATTTTCAGCAGCGTGGCGTGCAGTTCGAAGCCCTGCTGCGCATGACCGACAAGACCCTGGGCGCCATCAACCCTGAAACCTTCCTGCTGGTGTGCGAGTTGCAGGGCAAGACGCCCGAAGTGGACCGGATGATCCTGCGCAACTCACTCGACAGTGCCAAGGCCTGGCAAGCCCAGGGCCTGAACGACACGACCCTCAGCGTGAACGTGGCCCCCATCACGCTGCTGGACGACCGCTTTGCCCCGTGGCTGCGTGAAGAACTGGCCCTGCGCGGCCTGCCGCCGCGCACCCTCAAACTCGAAATGACCGAACACGCCATCATTGCGCTGGGCACGGAGATGGTGGCAGCCATCCACACACTCAGCGCCATGGGTGTTGTGGTGTGGATGGACGACTTTGGCGCCGGCTACTCGTCGCTGGGCATGCTGGCCGACCTGCCGATTGCAGGCATCAAATGCGACCGGCTCTTTGTGCGTAAGCTGCCGCAGGACAGCCGGCGGCAGATGCTGCTGCGGCATATCAGCGCGCTGGCCGGCGAGTTCGGCCTGTCTGTGGTGGTGGAAGGCGTGGAGACCGTGGAGGAGCTGCAGACGCTGGCCGCCATTGGGCTGCACTGCATCCAGGGCTACGTGTTCAGCAAACCCATTCCAGCAGCCCACGTACCCGACTGGCACCACACCCACATGCAGCCCCAGCGCGCAGCGCTGCAGGCCTTGCTGCGCCCGGCGGGTTCCACACCGATTTCAGCACTCCCGCCCGCCATCGCGCCAGCCCCCGGACTCTGAACCCATGGCAACACTCAAAACACTGGTCCTGGGCGGGTACGGCAACTTTGGCGCACGCATCTGCCGCGCGCTGGCAGGCGACGCGGCCACGCGCCACCACATCGCCCTGCTGGTGGCGGGCCGCGACGCATCCCGCGCCCAGGCCTTGGCGAACACACTGGGCCACGGCGCTCAGGGCGTGGCCCTCGACCACCAGGCCCCGGGTCTTGCTGCCACCTTGCGCGAATGGGGCGTGGATCTGGTCATCCACACTGCGGGGCCTTTTCAGGCGCAGGGTTGCAGCGTGGCCCAGGCCGCCGCTGCGGCGGGCGCGCACTACATCGACCTGGCCGATGGCCGCCGTTTTGTGTGCGACTTTCCAGCTGCCATGCAGGCCGCGTTTACCGCCGCCGGACGCACCGCCATCGCTGGCGCCAGCACTGTGCCCGCGCTGTCCTCGGCCGTCATCGACCACCTGTGCGCGGACTGGCAGTGCATTGACAGCATCGACATCTGCATCGCCCCCGCGCAACGCGCCCCACGCGGACAGGCCACGCTGGCGGCCGTGCTGAGCTACTGTGGCCTGGCCATCGATGTGTGGCAAGACGGCCGCTGGCAGCCGAAACGGGGCTGGGCGCAGCCCACGCCGGTCCAGTTCCAGCGGCTGCAACCGCGCCTGGGGGCGGTCTGCGACATCCCGGATCTGGAAATTTTCCCAGCCCATTACAAAGCCCGCGACCGCGTCACCTTCCACGCCGCGCTGGAGGTGGGCCTGGCACAGAGAGCCTTCGCCACCCTTGCAGCGCTGCGCCATTGGGGCGTGCTGCCCCATCCCGAAAAGCTGGCCTGGCTGATGCACCACGCGGGCGGCGCGCTGGACTTTCTGGGCACGCCACTGGGCGGCATGGTGGTGCGCGTGGTGGGCACCGGTGCGCAAGGCCAGCCCCGCCGCCGCGCCTGGCACATTGCAGCCGACCACGACCATGGCCCCGAGATCCCCTGCATGGCCGCCATCCTGCTGGCGCGCCAACTGGCTGTTGGACAACCCTTGCCCACCGGCGCACACACCAGCACCAGCCTGCTGCCGCTGTCGGCCTTTGCACCCGAGTTTGCGAAGTGGGGCATGGTGACCGATGTGGTGGAGGAATGAGGCCATGGCCCACCGGAAATTGACCTTCCCGATGCCAGCGCGTGCCGACATTGTTTTTGATGCCTTCCACTACCACGAGTGGCGGTGCCAGTGGGATTCGCTGGTGCGCCGCACCAGCGTGGAATGTGGTGCGCCCTGTCCCAGTGTGGGCGCCACCACCGAGAACCTGGGCGCCGGCGCGTTGCGGGCGCTGTCCATGCGCACACAGTTCGTCAGCTATGACCGCCCCGTGCTCGCGGCTGCGGCTATGGTTGGCCGTTCGTTCCCTTTCACCCAGTGGGCAGCCTCCATGCGCCACCAGGGCCAAGGCCCCCACCAGTCCCTGCTGATCTACACCTATACCTTTCAAGTGGGCCCGGCAGCCTTTCGGGCTGTCATGGAGCCTTTGGTGGACTGGATCTTTGTCCGCAAGACGCGCCAGCGTTTCCAGCGCCTGGCGCAGTTCCTGGCGATCCGCGCTGCCGACATTGCAGACTGGCAACAGGCGCAGGGCCCCGCGCCCTCTGCCGCGCACAAGGCAAGCCCATGAACCGCGCATCTACCCAACTGCTGCGCGCCAGCCTCGTGCTCGTCTGGCTGGCCACCGCCGTGGTCAGCGTGTGGGAGCTGCACGGCCAAAGCCGCGAGCTGCTGGCGGGCCTACCCGCCGCGTGGACCGAGGGCAACACATCGTGGCTACCCACCGCCATCATCCTGGCCGGGGCGGCTACCGATGCGGTGCTGGGGCTGTGGCTGGCGCTCCGCCCCGGTCGCAAGGCGTATGGAGCGGCCCTGCTGGTGATGCTGGCCATGACACTGCTGGCCACGGCCATACACCCTGCATGGTGGCTGCACCCCTTCGGGCCGCTGACCAAGAACCTGCCGATCGCCGCCATCCTGTGGGTGCTGCTGCAAGGCTCGACCATCGCGACCTCGCCACCTAAGCCATGAGCCTGTACCTCACCCTCAAATGGTTGCACATCATCTCCAGCGTGCTGCTGGTCGGCACCGGTCTGGGCTCTGCGTTCTACATGTTCTTCACCAACCGCAGCGGCAATGTGCAGGCACAGGCGGTGGTCACACGCCTGGTGGTGCGGGCGGACTGGTGGTTCACCACGCCCACCGTTTTCGTCCAGCCAGCGACCGGCCTCGCCATGGCCGCCGTGGCGGGGTTGCCGCTGACAACGCCCTGGCTGGCCGTGTCGTTGGGCCTGTATGCGGTGGCCGGTGCCTGCTGGCTGCCCGTGGTGTGGCTGCAGCTGCGCATGCGCGACATGGCGGTAGAGGCGGCACAGGCGCCCCAGGGCGACGGGGTGCTGCCACCTCTGTACTGGCGCTACGCCCGCTGGTGGGAGGCCCTGGGCTACCCGGCCTTTGTGGCCATGGCCGTGGTGTTCTACCTGATGGTGAACAAACCTGCACTGAACTTCTGAACCTATCATCGCCCCATGCTGATCGAGACCCTGGACACTGCCCGCGACCTGGGGCGCCTGAAGGAAATCCTGGGCGTGATGGTGCGCCACGGGTTTGGCGACACCGTGCGCCGCCTGGGCCTGGCAGACCGGCTGGAGCGCGCGGGCCAGGCACTGAACTGGACCCACGCAGCAGACCTGGCCCGCGTGGAGCCCCCCGTGCAGGTGCGGCTGGCACTCGAAGAGCTGGGCCCCGCGTTCGTCAAGTTTGGCCAGATTCTCGCGGGCCGGGCCGACCTGTTTGGCCCGGAGTGGATTGCAGAATTCGAGAAACTGCACAGCCAGGTGCCCGCTGTGCCCATCGATGCGCTGCGCCCGCAACTGCGCGAAGACCTGGGCGCCGAACCCGAAGCCGTTTTTGCCTGGTTTGACACCACGCCGCTGGCCGCCGCATCGATTGCGCAAGTGCACCGCGCACGCCTGCAGGACGGCAGCGAAGTCATCGTCAAGATCCGCCGCCCCGGCATTGCCGACACCATCCAGGCCGACCTGCGCCTGCTGCAGCGCCTGGCCGCGCTGGCCGAGGCCGAGCTGCCCGCGCTCAAGCCCTACCGGCCCCAGCAACTGGTGCGCGAGTTCGCTCGCTCACTGCGCCGCGAGCTGGACCTGGCCGGCGAATGCCGCCAGGCCGAACGCATTGCCACCAACATGGCGGCGCAGCCCCACATCGTGATCCCGCGCGTGCACTGGGCCTACACGCGCGAGCGCATCAACGTGCAGGATTTCATCGACGGCACACCCGGCGGAGCCCTGGCGGCTCTGACGCCCGAGGCGGGCTTTGACCGCACGGTGCTGGCGCAGCGGGGTGCGCAGGCGGTGCTGCAGATGATCGTCAAGGACGGCGTTTTCCACGCTGATCCGCACCCCGGTAACGTGTTTTACCTGCCGGGCAACCGCATTGCCTTCATTGACTTTGGCATGGTGGGCCGCCTGTCGCAGCGCCGGCGCGACGAGCTGCTGCAGCTGCTGCTGGGCCTGGTCGAACACCAGCCTCAGGCCGTGGCCGACGTGCTGCTGGACTGGACGGGCGACGCGCAGGGCCTGAACCTGGGCCAGCTCGAAACCGAGATCGAGGCCTTTGTGGACCAGTACCACGGTGTGCCACTGGCACAGCTGAGCCTGGGGCAGATGCTGGCCGACGTGACGGCCATCCTGCGCGAGCACCACCTGGGGCTGCCGTCCGACCTGGCGCTGCTCATCAAGGCCTTCATCTCGCTCGAAGGCATGGGCCGCAACCTCGATCCGGACTTCCATATGGCCACCGAAGCGCTGCCGCTGCTCAAGCAGGTAGTGCGCGCGCGCTACGAGCCCAAGGTGCTCGCCGGGCGCGCGTGGAGCACCCTGCGGCGTGCACTGGCCACGGTGGAGCAGTTGCCGGACGACATCGGGCGGCTGCTGCGCAATGCGCGGCGCGGGCACCTGCAGGTGGGCATCGAGCTGGCCCACCTCAAACGTGTGGGCGACCAGATCGACCGGTCGGCCAACCGGCTGGCGATGGCGCTGGTGATTGCAGCGCTCATCATTGGCTCGTCCATCGTGATGACCGTGAAGGGTGGGCCTACGCTGTTTGGCCTGCCAGCGTTTGGCTTCCTGGGGTTCTTTGGTGCCGTGGTGTGTGGCCTGTGGCTGGTGCGGGCCATCTGGCGCAGCAGCCACCACCGCGACGATGACTGAGCATGCAGCTGTCGGGTTACGCCCTTCGGGTCAACCCAATCTACGGGGCTGAGGCGGCAACCCTTCTCCCCGCCGCCAGGAAACTGGCGCGACCCAAGCCGATGCCGCGGAACCGGCCTTGCCGGGCCACTGCTGGCGTCCCCCTTTGGGCGAAGGCGCGAAGCGACTCAGGGGGATTTACCTGCCCGCGTTCGGGAAGAACAGCTGTTCGCCGCCTATCTTGTAGCCCGCAATGGCCGCCTGGCCTGCGGGCGACACCACCCAGTCCACAAACTTCTGCGCATCCTGCGCCTTCACATGGGGATGCTTGGCGGGGTTCACGACCATCACGCCGTACTGGTTGAAGAGCTTGGTGTCACCTTCGACCAACACGGCCAGGTCGGCGCGGTTCTTGAAGTTGAGCCAGGTGCCACGGTCGGCCAGCACATAGGCGCCGCTCGATGCCGCAATGTTGAGCGCAGGGCCCATGCCGCAGCCACACTCCTTGTAGCCGCTGCCTTTTGAGGTATTTGCGGCGTCGGCGCCCGCGAGCTTCCAGTAGCGCAACTCGGCCGCGTGCGTGCCGCTCTTGTCGCCGCGCGAGATGAAGTTGCCATTGGCGGCAGACAGCTTCTGCAGGGCCTGAACGATGTCCTTGCCTTTGGTACCCACCGGGTCATTCTTCGGGCCGATGAGGATGAAGTCGTTGTACATCACGGGGTAGCGCTTCACGCCCCAGCCGTCGGCCACAAACTTTTCTTCGGCCACCTGGTCGTGCACAAACAGCACGTCGGCGTCGCCCCGGCGCGCCATATCGAGCGCCTGGCCGGTGCCCAGCGCCACCACTTTCACGTCCAGGCCACTGGCCTTCTTGAATTCAGGCATCAGGTAGCCGAACAGCCCGGACTGCTCCGTGGAGGTGGTGGACGCCATGGTGATGCTCTGCGCAAGCACCGGGCCGGATGCTACAAGTATGATAGCTGCTAGCGCTTTATGGATAAGCGCTAGGCCACAAAAAGGCTTGAAGTCTTTCATCACCGGGCCGCCCCACGATGAAAAAACCCCCTGGGGGGGCAGCGACCCCACGAAGTGAGGAGCGTGGGGGTCAATTCTTGTCATACCAGTTCTCCTTTGACAAACAGACGGGCGGCCTCCGGCAAGGGGCCGTTGAAAAAGTCGTGCACGGGCAGATCGGCCACCAGGCGGCCGTGCTCCAGGTAGATCACGCGGCTGGCCAGACGTTTGACCTGGCCCAGGTTGTGGCTGCTGAAGACCATGGTCACGGGGTGGGCCGGGCCGGCTGCGCTGTGGCTGGCGGCAAAGTCGGCCATCAGGGCTTCGACCTCGCGCTTGGCATGGGGATCGAGGCTCGCGGTGGGTTCGTCCAGCAGCAGCACGTCGGGCCGCAGCGCCCAGGCGCGGGCCAGCGCCACACGCTGCTGCTGCCCGCCCGACAGGGTGCGGGCGTTCTGCGCGGCGATGCCCTGCAGGCCCACGCGCTGCAGTGCGGTGAGGGCCTGCAGCCGCGCATCGCGCCAGCGCGTGCCGCGCAGCCACAGCGCCAGCGCCACGTTGTTCTGCGCGCTGGTGCGCAGCATGTGCGGGCGCTGGAACAGCATGGCCTGCTGCAGGGTGGCATCGCACTGAAAGCCTCCACCCGCCGCATCCGCCAAGCCGTGCAGCACGCGCAGCAGCGTGCTTTTGCCACTGCCATTGGCGCCCACCAGTGCCACGCGCTCGCCGGGCGCGATGCAGAGCGAGACCTGGTCCAGCGCCTGCACGCGGCCGTAGCGCACGGACACCTGGCGCAGGTCGACCCAGGGGGAGGCTGCCGATCGCCCGCTCATGCCGCCACCCCCACGGGCGTGCTGGAGGTCGATCCATCCACCCGTTCGCGCCAGCGGCGCACCAGCGCGATCAGCACGTTGAGCGCCAGCACCACGGCCAGCAGGATGATGCCCAGCGCCAGCGCCAGGGGCAGGTCGCCCTTGCTGGTCTCCAGCGCAATGGCGGTGGTCATCACACGCGTGAAGCCGTCGATGTTGCCGCCCACGATCATCACCGCGCCCACCTCGGAGATCGCGCGGCCAAACGAGGCCAGCAGCACGGTGAGCAGCGCATAGCGCTCGTCCCAGGCCAGCAGCAGGCTGCGCAGCAGCGGGCTCGCGCCCATCGACCGCAGTTGCTCGCCATGCGCGCGCTCGGCGTCTTCCACCGCCTGCCGCGTCAGCGCCGTGACCACCGGCAGCACCAAAATGGCCTGCGCCAGCACCATGGCCTTGAAGCTGAACAGCCAGCCCAGCGCACCCAGCGGCCCGCTGCGCGAGAGCACCAGGTACACCACGAGCCCCACCACCACCGACGGTACCGCCAGCAAGGTGTTGAGTACCGCCAGCACAGCACCGCGCCCGGCAAAGCGGGCGACGCCGAGCCAGGCGCCCAGCACCAGGCCCACGCCACAGGCGATCAGGCATGCGGTGGCGCTGACGGACAAGGAGCGGCCCACGATGGTCCACAGGACGGGGTCGGAGGAGAGGGTGAGTTGCAGCGCTGTGCTCGCGCTTTCGGTAAGGGTGGACATGGGGCCTTGTGATCGGGTTCAGCTATCGTAGGCACCTCACCAATATCCAGCGATATGAACGTCCGTGCATAGGGTCCAACTTCACTACACGCTCAGCCGCGATGCAGGCAATGCGCTGATCCGCAACCCACTGCCCGAACTGCTGCAGGCCGTGGCCGAGCAGGGCTCCATCTCGGGCGCGGCGCGCGCGCTGGACCTGTCCTACCGCCATGTCTGGGGCGCCCTCAAGCGCTGGGAGGAGCAATTGGGCGGCGAGCTGATCATCTGGGGCAAGGGGCAGTCGGCGCAGCTCAGCGAGTTCGGCACCAAGTTGCTGTGGGCCGAGCGCCAGGCCCAGGCGCGGCTCGCGCCGCAGATCGCCGCGCTGCACGCCGACCTGGAGCGCGCCTTTGCCGTGGCCTTTGACCCCAACGCCCATGTGCTCACCCTGTACGCCAGCCATGACGATGCGCTGGTGGCGCTGCGCACCCACGCCGCCGCGCAGGCCGATGCGGGCGCGCTGCACCTCGATATCCGCTTCACGGGCAGTGTGGATGCGATCCGTGCGCTGAATGAGGGGCGTTGCACGCTGGCGGGTTTTCACACGGTGGAGCACCCCGCCGCCGATTCATTGACTGCGCGCACCTACAAGCCCCTGCTGCAGCCCGGGTTGCACAAGATCATCGGCTTTGCCCAGCGCACCCAGGGCCTCATCGTGGCACCGGGCAACCCGCTTGGGCTGGGCAGTCTGGCCGACGTGGCCCGCACCAGCGCCCGATTTCTCAACCGGCCACTGGGCACTGGCACCCGCGTGTTGCTCGACGACCTGCTGGTCCAGGCCGGCGTGGAGGCCCAGGCCATTCGAGGCTATGCGCTCAACGAACCGTCTCACACCGCCATTGCCCAGGCTGTGGCTGCGGGTGCGGCCGATGTGGGCATGGGTATTGAAGTGGCAGCCCGGGCGCGTGGGCTGGATTTTGTGCCGCTGGTGCACGAGCGCTACCACCTGGCCTGCCTGAAAGCCAGCCTGGACCAACCCGCCACGCTGGCCCTGCGCAACTTGCTGCAAACCCCCGAATGGCTGGCCCAGATGGCCACCTTGCCGGGCTACAGCCCCTGGCAGTGCGGCGAGGTGCAGGCCATGAACACGGTGCTGCCGTGGTGGCAGTTCACCCGCAAAAAGCGCACTTCCGAGCCTAGGAAGAAACCCTAATTGCTACTTTTTTTATAGCTACAGAATGAGTACCGGCTGCGGGATAACACCGTCACGCTGCCGTCAGCCTGGGCCTACAGTGCTCCGTAGAATCGCGCCGTTGTAAAAGTTTGTCGATTCGTTGCGCTTACCGGCGCGTGGGTCGGCATATCGCACGCAAAGCCTTTTTATTGGAGACACCATGCAGGCTCTACTGAAGTTATCAAGGGGGATCGACTGGCTTAACACCCAGGTCGGTAAATATGTGGTTTGGCTCATCCTGGCCTCCACAGTCATCAGCGGTGTGAACGCCGTGGTCCGCAAAGCGTTCAACATCAGCTCCAACGGTTTTCTGGAAATCCAGTGGTACCTGTTTGCCGCGTCGTTCCTGCTGGCCGCTGGCTACACGCTGCTCCAGGGCGAACACGTCAAGGTGGACGTGATCTCCAGCCGCTTTTCCAAGCGCACCCAGATCTGGATCGACGTGTTCGGCTACATCGTCTTCCTCACGCCCATGTGCCTGGCGGTGCTCTGGTATGGCATTCCCTTCTTCACCCGCGCCCTCGCGTCGGGCGAAATGTCGAACAACGCTGGCGGGCTGATCCGTTGGCCCGTGTACCTGATGATGCCGCTGGGCTTCACCCTGCTGTGGTTGCAAGGCATCTCCGAACTCATCAAGCGCCTGGGGTTCCTGCAGGGCCTGATCGAAGACCCCACGGTCAAGAAGATTGAAAAAACGGCTGAAGAAGAACTGGCCGAATCCATCCGCAACCTGGCCGAAGCCGCCAAGGGCAACGGCAAGAACAAGAGCGAGGCCGCCTGAGCGGAGCACACACCATGGAATTTCTCGCCCATAACCTCGCCCCCATCATGTTCGCGGGGCTCATCTGCTTTTTGCTGGTGGGTTTCCCGGTCGCCTTCAGCCTGGGCGCCTGCGGACTGTTCTTCGCCTTCATCGGCATTGAATTGAACGTGCTGCCCGAAGCCCTGCTGCAAGCCGTGCCGCTGCGCATCTTCGGCATCATGCAGAACGACACCTTGCTGGCCATTCCGTTCTTCACGCTCATGGGGCTCATATTGGAGCGAAGCGGGATGGCGGAGGACCTGCTCGACACCATCGGACAGCTGTTCGGCCCCATCCGTGGCGGCCTGGCACTGGCCGTGATCTTCGTGGGTGCGCTGCTGGCAGCCACCACGGGCGTGGTGGCTGCATCGGTGATCTCGATGGGCCTGATCTCGCTGCCCATCATGCTGCGCTATGGCTATGACCGGCGACTCGCGGCGGGGGTGATCGCAGCCTCCGGTACGCTGGCGCAGATCATTCCACCCTCTCTGGTGCTCATCATCATCGCCGACCAGATGGGCCGCAGCGTGGGCGACATGTACAAGGGCGCCTTCGTGCCCGGCCTGATGCTCACCGGCTTCTATGCGCTCTACGTGATTCTGCTGGCCATCTTCAAGCCCCAGTGGGTGCCCGCCATCCCGCCCGAAGCGCGCACGCTGCGCGACGACAACGGCAAGAGCGGTGTGACCTCGCTGCTGGTGCTGACCGGCATCTGCGTGGCGGCATCCATCTATGTGGCCAAGAACATGCCTGCCCTGCACACCTGGTGGTCCGGTGAAGCCGTGGACCGCGTGGCGCTGGACGAAACCATCGTGGTGTCCATGTGTTTTGGCGTGGCACTGGCCTTCGTGGCTGCCAGCATCAACAAGATCACCCGGATGGGCCTGCTCTCGCGGGCAGCAGAACGCGTGACCTTCGTGCTGATCCCTCCGCTGCTGCTGATCTTCCTGGTGCTGGGCACCATCTTCCTGGGCGTTGCAACCCCCACCGAAGGCGGCGCCATGGGCGCACTGGGCGCCGGCATCATGGCCGTCCTCCGCGGCCGCCTCACGATGTCGCTGCTGCGCCAGGCTGTCACCACCACCACCAAGCTGTCGTGTTTTGTGGTGTTCATCCTGGTGGGCGCCACGATATTCGGCCTGACCTTCCAGGGCGTGGACGGCCCGCTGTGGGTGGAGCACCTGATGACCGGCTTGCCAGGGGGCCAGCTGGGCTTCCTGATCGTCGTGAACGTCATGGTGTTCTTCCTGGCGTTCTTCCTGGACTTCTTTGAACTGTCCTTCATCGTCGTGCCCCTGCTGGCCCCCGTGGCCGATAAGCTGGGCATTGACCTGATCTGGTTTGGCGTGCTGCTGGCCATCAACATGCAGACGTCGTTCATGCACCCACCGTTTGGCTTTGCGCTGTTCTACCTGCGCAGCGTGGCCCCGGCGAAGGAGTACATGGACAAGGTCACCAAGAAGATGATTGCGCCGGTCACCACCCCCCAGATCTACTGGGGTGCCATTCCCTTCCTGTGCATCCAACTGCTGATGGTGGCTCTGGTGATCGCCTTCCCGGGCATCGTCTCGAGCGGGCTCGACGAGAAGCAGGTCTATGACCTCGACAAGGTCCGCATGGAAATGGAAGCCGCCATGCCCGACGCTAGCGCCGAAGCGGCCGATCCGACTGCCGGCATGGCAGGCGCTGCGGACCCCGCGCCTGCTCCTGCAGCAGACGACCCCCTGAAGGCACTGCAAGACTCCATGTCCACCGACAAGAAGTGAGCACACCGCTTGCAAGACGACCGTGATTCAGTCTGACCCGGGCCCCGCGCCCTGGTCCTCAAACCTCCGCAGATGGGAAACCTCTGCGGAGGTTTTTTTATGGAGCAGACGCGGAGGGGGTCCGGTGCGCCATGGATCATGGAGGTAGCGGTGGAGCATCGACTCTGGCACAGCGCGCAAGCAGACGAGCCCCTGGATCCCCTGCCACCCTCTTTCTTGGCGGCGAGCAGCCAAAAGGAAGCCTCTTCACGACTCGAGTGGCTTCAGCAGGAAACAGGCACCGGCCGCGCACTCCAAGGCATCGAGAGTCAAGCAGCCTGGTCGGGCTGGGCTTGGGGGCTTGGGGGCTTGGGGGCTTGGGACCTCGCCCACGTTCCTGCGGTTGAGGGGGCCGCAAGGCCACAGCAAGGTGCCGCCTCACAGAACACAGGGACGAAAAAAAACCCGTCCGGGAGAGGACGGGTTTTGCAGACCTTGGCATGGCAGCTTGCGCCGCCACTCCAGAGCCACTCGGGATCAGAGCTTCTGCGAAGACATGAACGAGTCGTAGCGGGCTTCGGCAAAGCGGAACCAGAGCACCTGGTCACGCTGGAATGCACGCATGTCGGCGTAGATCTTCTTCCACTCGGGGCTTTTCGCGTCGTTGGCAGCGAAGACTTCCATGGAGGCCTTGAACGAAGCGTCCATCACGGCTTGCGAGAACGGCAGCACCTTGGTCTTGGCAGCCACCAGTTGCTTGAGGGCCGTGGGGTTCAGCGCGTCGTACTTGGCCAGCATGTCGATGTGGGCCACGTTGGTTGCGGCTTCGATGATGGCCTTGTTCTCGGCAGACAGGCCGTCGAAGGCCTTCTGGTTGACGAAGAAGTCCACTTCCGGGCCACCTTCCCACCAGCCGGGGTAGTAGTAGAACGGAGCCACCTTGTTGAAGCCCAGTTTCTGGTCGTCGTACGGACCCACCCATTCGGCAGCGTCCAGCGTGCCCTTTTCGAGGGCCTGGTAGATTTCGCCGCCAGGGATGCTCTGGGGAACAGCGCCCAGCTTTTGCATCACTTCACCGACCAGACCACCGCCCAGGCGCATCTTCATGCCCTTGAAATCATCCGGCGACTTAATCTCCTTGCGGAACCAGCCACCCATCTGGGTGCCGGTGTTGCCGCCAGCGAAGCTGATGGCGTTGTAGTTCGCGTAGAACTCGTTCATCAGCTTGCGGCCATTGCCATGCAGCATCCAGGCATTCATCTGGCGGGCATTGAAGCCGAAGGGCACTGCCGAACCCAGCGCGAAGGCGGGGTTCTTGCCGTAGAAGTAGTAAGGCACGGTGTGGCACATCTCCACGGTGCCCTGCTGCACGCCGTCCATCACGCCAAAGGGGGGCATCAGCTCGCCACCAGCGTGCACGGAGATTTCAAACTTGCCACCCGACATGGCCTTGACGGCCTTGGAGAACACATCAGCGCCGCCATAGATGGTGTCCAGCGACTTGGGGAAGCTGGAAGCCAGACGCCAACGAATGGCAGCCTGGGCGTGGACAGCAGGCGCAACGCCTGCAGCCAGCACGCCAGCGATGCCAGCCTGCTTGATGATTGAACGACGATCCATGAGGTTCTCTCCGATATAGTGATTGCGAAACTTGGGCGCACGCGTTGTGCACGGCGCCGTCAAGGACTTGTTTGAGCCGGGTTCATTGTAGAAACATGCCCCCTCAGACTTTTGCGGGTTTTCCCGCGAAAATCCCTGCCCTTGCACATGGCTTCAGGCTTCTGCAAGCATCTTGGGGACAGCCGCACACACCCCGCTGCAAAACGGGACTGCAGCAGACCACCCTGGCAGATCAGGCAGCCCGCACCGACTGCAGCGCGGGCAAAAACCGCCGCTCGATCGCAAGGCGGATTCCCTCGGCATCGAGTCCCTGCAACGCAAGCAGCTTGGCCGGGTCGCCATGTTCGATGAACACGTCCGGCAGGCCCAGCTGCAGCACGGGCCGCACGATGCCCGTGCTGTGGAGAGCCTCGGTCACGGCGCTGCCCGCACCGCCCATGATCGCACCCTCTTCCAGCGTGACCAGCGCATCGTGGCGATCGGCCACCTCGCGCAACAAGGCCTCGTCGATGGGTTTGGCCCAGCGCATGTTGACCACCGTGGCGTCCAGAGCCTCGGCCGCTTCCAGCGCGGGGTACAGCAACGTGCCAAACGACAGGATCGCAATGCGCGGCGCCTTGGCATCGGTGCCCTGGCGCTCGCGACGGATCTCGCCTTTGCCAAAAGGCAGGCCATCCAACGCCGCCAGTGGTGCCACACCAGCACCGCTGCCACGCGGGTAACGCACGGCCACGGGGTGGTCCTGCTCGAAGGCGCTGCTGAGCAGTTGGCGGCATTCGCGCTCGTCAGCCGGGCAGGCCATGCTCATGTTGGGAATACAGCGCACAAACGGGATGTCGTACGCGCCTGCATGCGTGGCACCGTCGGCGCCTACCAGGCCCGCGCGGTCCAGCGCAAACACCACGGGCAGGTTTTGCAGGGCCACGTCGTGGATCAGCTGGTCATAGCCGCGCTGCAGGAAGGTGGAGTAAATCGCCACCACCGGCTTGACGCCTTCGCAGGCCATGCCGGCGGCAAAGGTTACGGCATGCTGCTCGGCAATGCCCACGTCGTAGTAGCGGTCCGGAAAACGTTTTTCAAACTCCACCATGCCCGAGCCCTCGCGCATGGCGGGCGTGATGCCCACCAGGCGAGAGTCGTGTGCGGCCATGTCGCACAGCCACTGACCAAACACCTGCGTGAACGTCTGCTTGGGCGGCGTGGCGGGCTTGGTGAGGCCCACGGAGGGGTCGAACTTGCCGGGGCCATGGTAGGCCACGGGGTCGGCCTCGGCCAGCTTGTAGCCCTGGCCTTTTTTGGTGACCACGTGCAGGAACTGCGGGCCTTTGAGGCCCTTGATGTTCTCCAGGGTGGGGATCAGCGAATCGAGGTCATGCCCATCAATGGGGCCGATGTAGTTGAAGCCGAACTTCTCGAACAGCGTGGCAGGCACCACCATGCCCTTGGCCTGCTGCTCAAAGCGCTTGGCCAGCTCCAGCAAGGGCGGCACGGGCCGCAGCACGGTCTTGCCCACGTTCTTGGCAGCCGCGTAGAACTGCCCGCTCATGAGCTGAGCGAGGTAGCGATTGAGCGCGCCCACGGGCGGGCTGATGCTCATGTCGTTGTCGTTCAGCACCACGAGCAGGTTGGCATCGGCCACACCGCCGTTGTTCAGCGCCTCAAACGCCATGCCCGCACTCATGGCGCCATCGCCGATGATCGCCACGGCGTGGCGGTTTTCGCCCTTGCGCTTGGCGGCCAGCGCCATGCCCAGCGCGGCCGAGATGCTGGTGCTCGAATGCGCGGTACCAAAGGTGTCGTAAATGCTCTCGGCCCGCTGCGGAAAGCCCGAGATACCGCCCAACTGGCGCAGCGTGTGCATGCGGTCGCGGCGGCCGGTCAGGATCTTGTGCGGATAGGTCTGGTGGCCCACGTCCCACACCAGGCGGTCTTCAGGGGTGTTGAAGACATGGTGCAGCGCGATCGTCAGTTCCACCGTGCCCAGGTTGGAGCTGAGGTGCCCACCCGTGCGCGCAACACTTTCGATCACGAACCCGCGCAACTCGGTCGCCAGGGCCTTGAGATCTGCGCGCGAAAGCTGGCGCAGGTCGGCCGGGTCATTGATGGTCTGCAGCAGGGGAAAGGACATCGTGGACATTTACTATTCTTTTCATAGCTGCCAGCGTTTTACAGGAAAGCGCTGGAGGCCGATTTGGCATTGATTTCACTGCAACGGGCATGAACAGGGTGCAGCACGGATCATCGGGCCAGGCTCAGTGCGAGCGGCGCACCACCATGTCCGCCAGGGCCGCCAGCGCGCGGCTATCGGGCAGGCCACTGCGGGCCAGGGCCGCATGGGCCTCGGCCAGCAGCTCCTGGGCATAGGCCTGCGCCCGCGCAAGCCCCAGCAAAGACACATAGGTGGGCTTGTCGGCCGCAGCGTCCTTGCCGGCCGTCTTGCCCAGCGTGGCCGAATCGGCCACCACGTCCAGGATGTCATCCACCACCTGGAACGCTAGGCCCATGGCGGCCCCGTAGTCGGACAGCGCCTGGTAGGCCGCGCCCACGGCGTGGCCGCACGCCGCCCCCATGAGCACACTGCCCTGCAGCAGCGCGCCGGTCTTGAGCCGGTGCATCTGGCGCAACTGGTCTTCGGTCAACGCCACACCCACGCTGGCCAGGTCGATGGCCTGCCCGCCCGCCATGCCGGCCGATCCGGCGGCCCGCGCCAGCAGCCTGCACAGCGTGGCCTGCGTGGCGGCGGGGATGAGGGTGTTGTCGGGCGTGAGCAACTCAAATGCAAAGGCCTGCAAGGCATCGCCCGCCAACAGCGCCTGGGCCTCGCCAAACTGCACATGCACGGTGGGCTTGCCACGGCGCAGCACGTCGTTGTCCATGCAGGGCATGTCGTCGTGCACCAGCGAGTAGGCGTGAATGAGTTCCACCGCGCACGCGGCCCGCAGGGCCGCCTCGTCCAGGCCAGCGCGCAGCGCGGCATCGTCAACCACCGCAGAGGCCGGTGCGCCACTGCAGACCGCCTCATAGGCCGCCAGCACCAGCAGGGGCCGCAGCCGCTTGCCGCCATCGAGCACGGCATAACGCATGGCGTCGCCCAGCCCGGCGGGTGCGCCATCGCCCACCCATTGCGACAGGGCCTGCTCCACCCGGGCCAGGTGGTTCTGGCTCCAGAGGTTCATGTCCAGCGGCTGGCTCTCGAAATTCATTGGCACCGCGCTCATTCCTGGTTCCATGGTTGCAGTTGCCCTTCATCCAGCACCTTGATCTGGTCCTGCACGGCTTCGAGCCGCTGGCGGCAAAACGCCAGCAACGTGGCGCCGCGCTGGTAGCCGGCCAGCATCTGGTCCAGCGGCAACTGGCCCGACTCGATGCGGGCCACGAGTTGCTCCAGCTCTTCCAGGGCCGCCTCGTAGCTGGCAGGTTCGGCGGGAGGAGCGGGGGTTGCGGGGGCCTTGGGCATGGAGGGGGCGGCAGAGCGCGGGTGAAAAACCAATGATTTTAGGCGCACCGGTACGCCCTTCGTGTCAGACGCGGTCCGATGCGTGACGCCGCTCTATTTTCAGAAAGCGATGTTTTCTATTCACGTAGCGGGGGTGCGGGAATAACCCCACCGCCTATAATCCCATTCCAGTCGAGCCGGCTAGCCACCCTAGCCGGTTTCCTTTTTTCCAGATGCGCATTCCCCGGCGCACCTCCCGCACTTTCTCCCTGTGGGGAGTCTTTAGGTCAGGTCACCCATGTCTGATTTAAGTCTTCAACTGCAGCAGGCCGCAAGCCAACTACCAGTTTCAAGCTACTTTGACGATGCGCTGTTCCAGCGCGAGCTGGACACCATCTTCCAGCGCGGGCCCCGCTATGTGGGGCACCAATTGGCGGTGCCCAACACGGGCGACTATTACGCACTGCCCCAGGAGGGCGAGGGCCGCGCCTTGGTGCGCAACGCCCAAGGCGGCATTGAGCTGGTGTCCAACGTGTGCCGCCACCGCCAGGCCGTCATGCTCAAGGGCAAAGGCTCGCTGAACACCCAGCAAAAGGGCAGCGCGGGCGGCAACATCGTGTGCCCATTGCACCGCTGGACGTACAGCCCCCAGGGCGAGCTGCTGGGCGCACCCCACTTTGCGCATGACCCGTGCCTGAACCTGAACAACTACAAGCTGCGCGAGTGGAACGGCCTGCTGTTTGAAGACAACGGCTACGATGTGGCCGCCGACCTGGCCCAGATGGGCCCGCGTGCCGACCTGGACTTTGACGGCTACGTGCTCGACCATGTGGAGTTGCACGAGTGCAACTACAACTGGAAGACCTTCATCGAGGTCTATCTGGAGGACTACCACGTCGGCCCCTTCCACCCAGGCCTGGGCAGCTTTGTGACGTGTGACGACCTGCGCTGGGAGTTCGGCAAGAACTACTCGGTACAAACCGTGGGTGTGGCCAACCGCCTGGGCAAAGCCGGCAGCCCGGTGTACGAGCGCTGGCACAAGGCGCTGCTGGACTACCGCGAAGGCAAGCCGCCGAAGTACGGCGCCATCTGGCTCACGCTTTACCCGCACATCATGATCGAGTGGTACCCGCATGTACTCACCGTGTCCACGCTGCACCCCATCAGCCCCACCAAGACGCTGAACATGGTGGAGTTCTACTACCCCGAGGAGATCGCTGCCTTCGAGCGCGAATTCGTCGAGGCGCAGAAGGCCGCCTACATGGAGACCTGCATCGAGGACGACGAAATCGGCGAGCGCATGGACGCAGGCCGCAAGGCCCTGCTGGCGCGCGGCGACAACGAGGTCGGCCCCTACCAGAGTCCCATGGAAGATGGCATGCAGCACTTCCACGAGTGGTACCGCCAGGTCATGGGGAGCCCCCCCTGAGCCGCTTCGCGTCTTCCCCCCAACGGGGCGGCGCACGCAAGCGAAGCGCCGCATCCGCGGCTTGGCGGCCTCGCGCGGGGGCACTGGCCTGGGCGGCGCCAGTTTTGAGAGGCCCCAACCTGAGTTTGTGCCGTCGATCTGTGAAGTCTCGAACAGCGAGGTAAACGCTATCCATTCGCGACGACTACCCTGACCGCTCTCATTACAATAGCTGCCACCGCTTGATCCGCAAGCGCTGGCAGCTATTTTTATTTCAAGCCGTGCAATCCTATGCCCCACGTGCGGCGCGCGGCCTTTCACAGGATCACGTCACGATGCAAGCCCTCTGGATGGTGTTGGCCGCGTTCTTGTTTGCCAGCATGGGCGTGTGCGTCAAGATCGCATCGGACTTCTTCAACTCGGCCGAACTGGTGTGCTACCGGGGCCTGATCGGCATGGCCATCCTGTGGCTGCTGGCACGCTCTCAAAAAGTGACGCTGGCCACGCAATACCCCGGCATGCACGCCTGGCGCAGCCTGGTGGGGGTGGCGTCGCTGGGCGCCTGGTTCTACGCCATTGCCCACCTGCCGCTGGCCACGGCCATGACGCTCAACTACATGAGCAGCGTGTGGATCGCCGCCTTCCTGGTCGGCGGCACGCTGCTGGCCTGGCGCCCTTCTGCGGCATCGCCACGGCCCGCCCTGCAAGGGCCGCTGATTCTCACCGTGCTCACCGGATTCGTGGGCGTGGTGCTGATGCTGCGCCCAAGCCTGGACCAGAACCAGGCCTTTGCCGGACTGATCGGGCTGATGTCCGGCCTGACGGCTGCATTTGCCTACATGCAGGTGGTGGCGCTGTCGCGCCTGGGCGAGCCCGAATCGCGCACCGTTTTCTACTTCGCCGTGGGCTCTGCGGTGGCGGGGGGCGGGGCCATGCTGTTTACCGGCGTGTCGGACTGGCCGGGCTGGCAGGCGCTGTGGCTGCTGCCCATCGGTGTGCTGGCTGCGGGCGGCCAGTTGTGCATGACCAAGGCTTACGCCAGCGCCAAGACCCAGCGCGGCACGCTGGTGGTGGCCAACCTGCAGTATTCGGGCATCGTGTTTGCCGCCGTCTACAGCGTGCTGCTGTTTGGCGACAAGATCCCGCCCATCGGCTGGTTCGGCATGGCCCTCATCGTAGGCAGCGGCATCGTGGCCACCATCCTGCGCGCGCGGGCTGCGCCCGGGGCACCTGCCGAAGAACACTGACGGATACAAAAACAGATACGGCCACACGAGGACACGCCCCACCGGGATGGCCACAATGGAGCCCCTTTCGACGCACTCCGTCACTTTGCCCATTTTCTGCCGATGACCACCTACACCACGCTCATCTCTGCCCCCGACCTGCAATCCCTGATCGCCAGCGGTGCGCCGCTGATGGTGTTTGACTGCAGCTTCGAACTGATGCAACCCACGGCCGGTGCCCAGCAGTACGCACAGGCGCACATCCCCGGCGCGGTGTACGCCAACCTTGACAACGACCTCAGCGCCAAACACGGTGCCCCCGGCGCTCACGGCACGCTGACCGCCCAGGAAGCCGACCAGCCGGCATCCGGTGGACGCCACCCCCTGCCCAGCCGCGAGCGTTTTGCCATGTGGCTGTCCAGCGTGGGTTTTGCCAATGGCATGCAGGCCGTGGTGTACGACCGCCAGGGCGCCAACTACTGTGGCCGCCTGTGGTGGATGCTCAAGTGGGCGGGGCACGATGCCGTGGCCGTGCTCGACGGTGGGCTGCAAGCCTGGCAGGCCGCCGGTGGGGCGGTGAACAGCGGCGAAGAGCCCGCGCACTTCCAGACCAATTTCCAGCTGGGCACCCCCTTGCGCCAGCTGGCCACGGCCAGCGAGGTGCTCGCGCGCCTGCAGCAGCCCGGCCAGACCGTGATCGACGCCCGTGCAGGTGCCCGCTACCGGGGCGAAGTGGAGCCGCTGGACCCCGTGGCGGGCCACATTCCGGGCGCGCTGAACCGCCCCTTTGCCGAAAACATCGGCGCGGATGGCCGCTTCAAGCCTGCTGACGTGCTGCGCGCTGAATTTGAAGCGCTGCTGGGCGGCCGTGACCCCGCCACCGTGGTGCACCAGTGCGGCAGCGGCGTGAGCGCCGTGCCCAATCTGCTGGGCATGGAGATAGCCGGCCTCGGCCCGACGGCATTGTTTGCCGGCAGCTGGAGCGAGTGGTGTTCAGACCCCACGCGCCCGGTCGAAAAAGGCTGATCCAGCGTCCAGCACGGCAGCGCAGGTTGTAAAAGTGCAAAAAAGATGGTTTTGAGGGTGCTATCAAAACCATGAACAGAAGTGGGCAGCCTGGGCCCACTGCCACAGCAGCGGCCATCGCCTGAAATGCCAGCCTGCACCTGATGTGCGTGTAGGGCAAATTCCTACACGGCCCACCGCAGAACCAGACACGCGGCACAGCCAAACCCCGACTTAATTTCTGATTGGGGCGGTTTCACAATCCATTTCAACGGATCACGCAAAACCTGCAATCAGCAGGCAACGCAAGACCCGGTACTGGAAAAAAGGAAGCTGCCATGACCAACGAACAAATCCTCGCTGAAATCCGCGAAGCCAACCTCACCTACCTGATGTTGGCCCAAACCCTGATCCGTCAGGACAAGGCCGAAGCCGTGTTCCGCTTGGGCATGAACGAAGAGTCTGCCGACATTCTGGCATCGCTGTCGCCAGCGCAAGTGATGAAACTGGCCTCCCGCAACACGCTTCTTTGCAGCTTCCGCGTGGACGACAACCTGGTGTGGAGCTTGCTCACCAACCACTCGGCCAAGAAGGTGGGCAACGAAGCCACCAACACGCTGCACGCCAACATCCTGATGGCCAGCCGCGTGTCGGAAGTGCTCTGAAACATTTGCCCGCAGCCCTCTTCCCCCAGTCTCCACCGAAAGCCCGCCATGTCCACCAACGCCCCCGCTGCCAAAGCCCCCGCCAAGAGCGTGCTGAACGAATCCAAGCAGATCGAACGCGCGGCCATGCTGATCCAGATGGGCGCCCGCATGCAGGTGCTGGAATCGGAAACCACGCTGTCGTATGAACGCCTGATCCGGCTGTACAAAGAGATCGCGGGCAAGTCACCCTCGAAAGGCCAGCTGCCCTTCTCCACCGACTGGTTCCTGACCTGGCAAGAGAACATCCACAGCTCGCTGTTCCTGAACATCTACGAATACCTGTCCAAGGGCGTGGACCTGGATTCGGTGGAGCTGCTGACCAAAGCCTACCGCCTGTACAACGAACAGGTCGCCACGGCCGAGATCGAACCCCTGCTCTCCTTCACGCGCGCCTGGCGCCTGGTGAAATTTGTGGACGCCGGCATGCTGACGCGCACCAAGTGCAGCCAGTGCAGCGGCCAGTTCGTGACCGAGCTGTATGAGAACCGCCACTTCACCTGCGGCCTGTGCAACCCACCCGCCCGCGCCGGCAAGAGCAAGACGGCTGGCGCACTCATGTTGCACTGAGATGGATATCAAAGCATTAGCTTTTTGCACCTACCAAACGGGCGCGCTAGCCTGATTCCCACCCCGACCGAAAAAATGGGCGCGGCACTCGCCAAGGCCGCCGCGCAAGGGCCGCCCCGCCGCGCTGGCGGCGTCCCCCTTCCCGCGCGTAGCGCGCGAGAGAAGGGGGAAGCGGCGAAGCCGCTCAGGGGGATGTCATCTATCTTCCAGCCAACAGCGCGCGCACGTTGTCATCCATTGGCACGGCATAGTTGTGCGCCGCCACCACGGTGTTGCCCACCGGGTTCACCAGCTTGAGGCTGATGTACACCACCGACGTGGAGACCGCATACGTGCCCACCACCACGGCCTGCGCGTTCTGCGACTGGCTCACCTCGCGCACCTCGCGCGACAGCAGCAGCTCACCCTGGTCGCGCTGCAGCAGCAGGTTCTCCCGCAGTTTCACCTCGGTCACCTTCAGACCCCGGTGCACCATGCGGCCCGCGATCTGCTCCGAGAAGATGCGGCCCAGCCGCGACGATTCAGTGAGCCGGTCCACATTGACCAGAGTGGCCACCAGCACGGGCTGGTTGGCATCCAGCGGTGCGGTCTGCAGCAGCGCATCGGTGGCGCGTTCATTCAGCTCGATGAGGTTGGAGCGCGATATTCCGCCCGCCCGATCACCGTAGTAGTAGCTGTGCATGGGGTTGGTGGTCTCGCAGCCCTGCAGCCCCCCCAGCGCAAGGGCGGCAGCCGCCCACCAGCTGGCGGCGCGTGCGCCCCGGGGAACTTGTTGCGACGTCCACAGCCCCTTCATGGCGCCACCACCCGCCAGGTCTTGACGGGCGTCATCGGTGCAGGCGCGGGCGGCCGCTCGGGCTGATACAGCACCGCGTCGGCCCCCTCGATGTAATACAGATCGGCCGTTCCGGCCAGGTACCGGTCGCGCGACTTGAGCGTGGACGTGATCAGCACCTCGGTGCGCGTGGGTCCGCCTGCGGCGGCGCCCTGGGTGTAGAGCTGGGCCATGTCCAGCGCCACCCCTGCCCCCACGCCCAGGGCCGTGGCCACACCCGGCAACAGGGTGCGGTCGGAATAGTGCACCGCCCAGTCGCGCCACACGCCCACGCCAGTGCCGATGATGGTGCCGGCCATGGGCACGGGCAGGCCGCGCGGTGAGCCAGACCCGTGTTGCACCAGTTGCGTCTGCACCTCCAGCTCCACCGCCGTGGGCACCGTGGACACCGCCACGCCCCGGTTCAGCAGGTGCACCTTGAGCAACTTGAGAAAGCTCTGGTTGAAACTGGAGTTGTCCGCCACCGTGACGTACAGCGGGTATTCGCCCTCGGGCCAAGATGCGATTTTTTCGGCCACGCGCCCGGCCACATCGCCCGCCAGCACATCCCAATGGTGCACGGCGCGGGCTTTCTTCTGGCCGGTGGCGGGGTAGTTGTCGGCACGCGGCACGTCCAGCGTGCCGCAGCCGACCAGCAGCGCTGCGCACAGCAAGGCTGCTGCGGCGGCCGGAATGCGGTGAAGGAAGGATGGCATGTGGGCCATGGTACTGGCGCCCGCCTGCGGCAATCGGCGCAACAAGGCCGTTTTTCCCGGCCAAAGCGACCGTTTCAGCCCTTGGAGCCGCACGCACGAACCTTCACAATCAACCCATTCATACCAACCCTCCGTGAAGACCATGCTCACCACAACCCGCACCCACCGCCTCGCGTCATTGATGGCCCTCACTGCGGCTCTGGCGGGCTGCGGCGGCGCCACGGACAAGGACAACAACACGACCGCCCCACCGCCACCCGCGAGCGCGCCCGTCACGCTGCATTTCGTGCAGCCCACCGAGAACGTGCTCGAACCCGGCGCATCTGAGCCGCTGGCGGCCGACGTCACCGTCAACGGCGGCGCAGCCCCCAACGGCACGGTGGTCACCTTTACCGTCAACCCCTCCGCAGCCGCCACCTTCTCCCCCGTGGCGCCCACCACCGTGGCCAGCGTGGCCAGCACCACGCTCACCGTGAGCAGCCTGCCGCCCAGCGCCACCTTCCAGGTCAGCGCCACGGCCACCAGCAGCGCCAACACGGCGGGCGACAGCCTCACGTACTACGTACGCCCCGCCCACAAAAACCTGCAGGTGCTGGTGCCCGCGTATTTCAGCGCCAGCGGCACCTCATCGCCCTGGGCCACCCTCACCAGCGGCGCAGCCAGCTACCCGGACGTGCAGATCACCGCCGTGGCCAGCGCCAGCGACGGCGTGCTGACCGCGGACTCCGAGGTTGACGACGACCTGCTCACGGCCATCACAGACTTCAAGGCCGTGGCGGGCACCACCAACAAAGTCGTCGCCTACGTGGCCACCTCGGGCAGCGGCGGGTCGCGCTCGGTGGCTGACGTGAAGGCCACCATCGACAACTACATCCGCCTCTACCCCGACCAGCTCGACGGCTTCTTCCTGGACGGCATGGCCACCGACAGCGCACGGCTGGCGTACTTTCAGGACGTCTACAACTACGCCAAGGCCCGGGCCTCGGGCATGAGCAAAGGCGCCACGCCGCCCAACGCGCCCACCGTGATCGGCAACCCAGGCACCTACCCCGTAGCGGCCTATGCGGGTGTGGCCGACACGCTGGTCACCTACGCAGGCAATGCCGCCGCCTACCAGGCCACAGACCCCCAGCCCGCCAGTACCTGGGTCTACGCCAAGGACAACACCGCCCAGGCCATGCTGGTCCACACCGCCAGCACCTGCACCGACATGCAGGCCGCCGTCAAGCACGCCCACCGGCCCCGCCTGAACACCGGCATGGTCTATGCCACCAACCTGGCCATCGGCGCCTCGTGGTCGTCACTGCCCACCTACTGGCAGCAACTGCTGGGCACGGTGGATGCACTCAACAAGAAGCGCCCGCTGCCGCTGTGCTGATGCCACCGGGCAGGGCGCCGAACCCTGCCACACAGGCACCGCTGGCGGGTCGCCGGGCAAACCACCCGCCAGAGCTTCCGAACCGCCGCATCCCTCCGCCGACACGCTGCATGTCAGCCCGACCTACAACCCAGCAGGCCCGAGTCCCATCACAATCCGCGCATGATGACCGAGCCCACCCCTGCATCCCCGCCCGCCCGCGCTGCCGAGCCGCCACAGCCAGACCGCTCCGCCGCTGACGCAGCCCCGACCTTGCCCCCCCACGCGCCTGCGGCGGACAGCCCCGCACCAGTGCCCCAAATGGCCCAAGCGGACGAAGCGGCCCCACCGCCTGCGCAACCACCAAGCGGCGCGCCCGCATCCACCGCATCCCTCCCCGGTCCACTCATGCTCCACATGCCCGTGGACGTGCGCAACCTCTCGCTCGCGCTGCTGGCGCTGTTTGCCAGCGTGGCCCTGCTGCACTGGGCCAGCGCGGTGTTCATCCCCATCATGCTCAGCCTGCTGCTCACCACGGCGCTGCGGCCCGTGGTGGAAGTCTTGCGGCGCTGCTACGTGCCCCGCTGGCTGGGGGCCGGTGTGCTGCTGATCGCCATCGTTCTGGGCCTGGCCAGCGCCGCCTGGTCGCTGAGCGATGGCGCCGCGCAACTGGTGGACTCGCTGCCCGTGGCCGCCAAGAAGGTGCGCGACAGCCTCAAGGCGCGCACCGGCGCCAGCAGCCCGCTCGACACCATGCAAAAGGCCGCCACGCAGATCGAACAGGCCGCCAACGAGAACAGCGCCACCGCCAACCCACCCCGGCGCGGCGTGCAGCGCGTGGTGGTGGAGCGCCCGCCCTTCAACATCCGCGACTACCTGTGGAGCGGCACCATGGGGCTCATGTCCGCGCTGGGGCAGCTCACGGTGGTGGTGTTCCTTACCTACTTTGCGCTGGCATCGGGCAACCTGTTTCGCAACAAGCTGCTGCGCATCGCGGGCACCAGCCTGGAGCGGCGCAAGGTCACCATCCACGTGCTGGAAGACATCACCAACCAGATCCAACGCTACCTGATGGTGCAGGTGTTCACCAGCGTGCTGGTGGGCGTGGCCACCGGCCTTGCCTACTGGGCCCTGGGCCTGGAGAACGCCGCCGTGTGGGGTGTGGCGGCCGGAGTGCTCAACCTCGCGCCCTACATCGGCTCGGCCCTGGTCACCGGCGCATCGGCCCTGGTGGCCTTCCTGCAGTTCGGCACCCTGGACATGGCCCTGGCCATCGGCGGTGCATCGCTGGTCATCCACACCCTGGTGGGCAACCTGCTGACCCCCTGGCTCACCAGCCGCACCAGCAGCATGAGCCCCGTGGCCGTGTTCGTCAGCGTGCTCGCCTGGGGCTGGCTGTGGGGCCTGTGGGGCCTGCTGCTGGGCATCCCGGTGATGATGGCCGTGAAGGCCGTGTGCGACCGGGTGGAAGACCTGAAGGCCGTGGGCGAATTGCTGGGGGATTGATACCCGGCATCTGCCGCAAACCGGCAGATGCCTCCCCCGCCACGCTGCGGGGCGATGCCATATCAGCCCCCACCTCACCCACTCCACCCATATCGCTCGCCATCACGGCGCACCGGCGTGGCCCAGGAGGTCAAGGCGGCCTCAAAGATTGTTTCCAATACTGGAACAGTTAGTTCGCGACCAGGTAGTTTTTCCGTGAACACCATCGGCGTACAGTTCATCCCATCGATGAGCCGAACCCGCAAGGCGACTCACCGAACCCGGTTCAGAAATGGTTTTTGACCCGGCTTTTTTGAGACGCTTTTTAACCTTCAAGGATTTTCATCATGAACAAGACCGCCCGTTTCCTCTCCGTCGCTGCCGTTGCCGCTTTCGCTTCTTTTGGCGCCCATGCTGACGAAGCCGACAGCTCGCAATTCGCCCTGAAGTTTGAAACAAACCGCACCCGCGCTGAAGTGGCCGCTGAAGCCGCAACCGTCGCCCAGACCCGCAGCCAGGAACCTGCTGGTTCGCGTGTGGTGACCTACACCTCCACCGCCGACCGCGCTGCCGTGCGTGCCCAGGCTGCTGAAGCCCTGCGCACCGGCAAGATCCCTTCGGGCGAATTCAGCGCCATGTAATTGGTAGACCAACTGCTTGAGTTTGGTTGAAGCAGTTGCGGGACTTCCCATGGCGGTGGCACTTTGCATTTGCGGGTGGCGCTGCCATGGGGAGTGTTAACTGAACCGCAGGGGCGGGCAGGCAGATCGGGCTCCCTTCGGGAGCCCTTTTTGTTATGGGTGCCTGCGATCAAAACAGGCCGCGATGCGCAGGTTCGAATCGCGCTGCGCTGTCCGCCACTCAGCCGGTATTACGCAACCCCGCAGCAATGCCATTAATAGAAATGTGAATCCCCGTCTGCACCCGTTCATCCCCCTGCCCTGCGCGCCAGCGGCGCACCAGTTCGACCTGCAGGTGGTGCAGCGGGTCGATGTACGGAAAGCGGTGCTTGATGGAGCGGGCCAGGGCCGTGTTGTGGGTGAGGCGCTGTTTGTCGCCGGTGATGCGGGTGAGGGCCTCTGCCGTGCGGTGCCATTCGGCCTCGATGCTGGTGAACACCTTTTTGCGCAGGCGGGCGTCGGTGACGAGTTCGCTGTAGCGTGAGGCCAGGGCCAGGTCGCTTTTGGCCAGCACCATGTCCATGTTGGACAGCAGGGTGCGGAAAAACGGCCATTGGCGGTACATCTTTTGCAGCAGAGCGAGCTGGGTCTTGGGGTCTTTGCCCTCGGTGTTCACAAAGGCGTCCACCGCCGAGCCAAAGCCGTACCAGCCGGGCAGCGTGAGGCGGCACTGGCCCCAGCTGAAGCCCCAGGGGATGGCGCGCAGGTCTTCGATCTTCTGGCTGGCCTTGCGGCTGGCGGGGCGGGAGCCGATGTTGAGCTCGGCAATCTCGCGGATGGGGGTGGAGTTGAAGAAGTAGTCAGTAAAACCGGGCGTCTCGTACACCAGCGCGCGGTAGCTGCCCATGCTGGCCAGCGAGAGCTGGGCGGCGGCGTCCAGAAACGCCTTGGTGGCGGGCTTGGTGGGCTGCAGCAGGGTGGCTTCGAGGGTGGCGGCCACCAGGGTTTCGAGATTGCGGCGGCCGATCTCGGGGTTGGCGTATTTGGAGGCGATGACTTCGCCCTGCTCGGTCAGGCGGATCTGGCCGCGCACGGTGCCGGGGGGTTGCGCCAGGATGGCCTGGTAGCTGGGGCCGCCGCCCCGGCCCACGGTGCCGCCCCGGCCGTGGAACATGCGCAGCTGGATGCCGTGGGTGGTGGCGAGTTCGTCGAAGAGTTCGACCAGAGCGATCTCGGCGCGGTACAGCTCCCAGTTGCTGGTGAAGATGCCGCCGTCTTTGTTGCTGTCGCTGTAGCCGAGCATGATGTCCTGCTCGCCACCGCTGCGCTGCACCAGGGCAGCCACGCCGGGCAGTGCATAGAACTCGCGCATGATGGGCGCGGCATTGCGCAGGTCTTCAATGGTTTCGAACAGCGGCACCACGATGAGGTGGTTCTTGGACTCGGTGTCCAAGGTTCCATTCATCAGGCCCACTTCCTTTTGCAGCAGCAGCACTTCCAGCAGGTCGCTCACGGTTTCGGTGTGGCTGATGATGTAGTGGCGGATGGCTTCGTGGCCGAAGCGCTCGCGCATGACGCGGGCGGTTTCGAAGATGGCCAGCTCGCCCTTGGCATGGGCAGAGTATTCGGCACCCACCACGCGCAGCGGGCGTGCGTCGTTCAGCAGCTTGATGAGCAGGGCGCGCTTGGCGGCCTCCTGCAGGCTTGCATAGTTGGGCTCAATGCGCGCCTTGGCCAGCAGCTCGGCCACCACTTCTTCATGTTTGTCAGAGCTTTGGCGCAAATCCACCGTGGCCAGGTGAAAGCCGAACACCTGCACGGCGCGGATCAGCGGGTGCAGGCGCTCTGCGGCCAGGGCTTCGCCGTGGTGCGACTTCAATGACGCTTCGATCACGCGCAGGTCGGCCAGGAACTCCTCGGCGCTGGCGTAGGCGTTTTGCGGGGCCACGGCGTGGCGGGCGGCCTCACCACCGGTCAGGTCTTTGAGCGACGCAGCCAGGCGCGCGTAGATGCCTGTCAGGGCGCGGCGGTAGGGCTCGTCCACGCGGTGTTCGTTGGTGTCGGGCGAGCGCTGGGCCAGGGCCTCCATCTCGGCCGATACCTGCACCAGGCGGGCCGACAATGACAGCTCGCCGCCCAGGTAGTGCACCTCGGTCAGGTAGTGGCGCAAGGCCACCTCGGCCTGGCGGCCCAGCGCGTATTGCAGCGTTTGCGCCGTCACATTGGGGTTGCCGTCGCGGTCACCGCCGATCCACTGGCCCATGCGCAGAAAGCTGTGTACGGGGTACTGGCCCAGCTCGTTTTCGAGGTCGGCATAGATCTTGGGGATTTCGCGCAGGAAGGTGGCTTCGTAATAAGAGAGCGCGTTCTCGATCTCGTCGGCCACGGTGAGCTTGCTGTAGCGCAAGAGGCGCGTTTGCCACAGCTGGGCCACGCGGGCGCGCAGCAGGGCTTCGTTGGCGGCCAGCTCGCGGGGGGTGAGTGCGTCTTTGGCGCTGTTGTAGAGCTGGGCGCGCACCTGGATGTCGTCGCGCGTAGCGAGCAGCTGGGCGATGTCGCGCTCGGCGTCCAGAATGCTCTTGCGCTGCACCTCGGTGGGGTGGGCAGTGAGCACCGGGGCTACGTAGCTGCCCGCCAGCGTCTGCGAGATGGTCTTGGGCGCAATGCCAGCCCAGCGCAGGCGCGACAAGGCGACTTCGATGCTGCCCTCTTGCGTGTCGCCCGCGCGTTCGTGCACGGCGCGGCGGCGGATGTGGTGGCGGTCTTCGGCCAGGTTGGCCAGGTGGCTGAAGTAAGTGAAGGCGCGGATCACACTCACCGTCTGGTCGCCCGACAGGGACTTGAGCAGCTTCTTGAGCGCGCGATCGGCCTCCTGGTCGGCATCGCGGCGGAAGGCCACCGAAAGCTTGCGCACCTGCTCGACCAGTTCATAGGCGGCCACGCCCTCCTGGTCCCGGATCACATCGCCCAGAATACGGCCAAGCAGGCGGATGTCGTCAATCAGGGGCTGGTCCTTGTCGGATCGTTTCATGGTGCGTGGGTCTCCGGAGGTGGGTAGGTGACCTGGCGCCGCCTGCCCCCGCATCCCCCGGGGCGCACCGGCCCCAGTGCGGGCGCATGCTAGCATCGCCCGCCCCTGAATGATTACAAACAGGTTACGAACTTGAGCCTCGCCCATTCCCCCCTTTCCATCGTCATTGCCACCCGAGAGAGCCGCCTGGCGCTGTGGCAGGCCGAGCATGTACAGGCTCTTTTGCGCGAACGGGGCCACACGGTGGAGCTGCTGGGCATGACCACCAAGGGCGACCAGATCCTGGACCGCTCGCTCAGCAAGGTGGGCGGCAAGGGGCTGTTTGTGAAAGAGCTGGAAGTGGCGCTGGAAGAAGGCCGCGCGCACATTGCGGTGCATTCGCTCAAGGATGTGCCCATGGAGCTGCCCGAGGGTTTTGCCCTGGCCTGCGTGATGGAGCGCGAAGACCCACGCGATGCGTTTGTCTCACCCAACTACCCGAACATTGATGCCCTGCCCCAGGGCGCGGTGGTGGGCACCTCCAGCCTGCGCCGCCAGGTGCTGCTGCAGGCCCTGCGGCCCGACCTCAAGATCGAACCCCTGCGTGGCAACCTCGACACCCGCCTGCGCAAGCTGGACGAAGGCCAGTACGACGCCATCGTGCTGGCGGCTGCGGGCCTGAAGCGCCTGGGGCTGGAATCCCGCATCCGCGCCACGTTTGCGCCCACGGCCATGCTGCCCGCAGCGGGCCAGGGTGCCTTGGGCATTGAAGTGCGCAGCGACCGGCAAGACCTGATCGACGCGCTGGCCCCGCTGGCCCACCAGCCCACCTGGCTGACCGTGGCCGCAGAGCGCGCCGTGAGCCGCGCCATGGGCGGCAGCTGCTCCATGCCGCTGGCCGCGCACGGCACGTTCACCGATGGCGTGCTGCAGCTCGACGCCGCCTGGGGCGACGTGGACGCGCAGGCCCCCCTGGTGCGCGCAGCGGCCAGCGCCGCCGTCTCCACGCTGGCGCAGGCCGAAGCGCTGGGCGACGCGATTGCGCAGCGCCTGCGTGCCGGTGGTGCCCGGGGCGCCGAACCCCTGGTTTGAACGCGCATGCCATGCCCCGGGTGATCGTCACGCGGCCCGCACGCGAGGCTGCGCACTGGGTACAGCTGCTGGGCGCGCGTGGTGTGGAAGCCGTGGCCCTGCCGCTCATCGCCATCGGCCCCTGCCGTGACGCAGCGGCAGAGCAAGCACTCACCCAGGCGCATGCGCGGCTTGCGCAGTACCGGGCCCTGATGTTTGTCAGTGGCAATGCGGTGTTTCATTTTTTTGAGCCAAATAAGGCCCTAGCGCTTGATGGACAAGCGGTAGCAGCTATCAAAACAAGAGCATGGGCTCCGGGCCCCGGCACGGCGCGTGCGCTGGAGCAGGCCGGTGTGCCGCCTGGCTGCATCGACGGCCCGGCACCGGATGCACCCCAGTTCGACTCGGAAGCGCTGTGGCAGCAGGTCTCTGGGCAGATCCAGCCCGGCGACTGCGTGCTGATCGTGCGCGGGAGGTCCTCCACGCCCCAGGGCGTACATGAAAGCCCAGGCAACGGCCGCGACTGGCTGGCGCGCCAGATCGAGGCGGCGGGCGGCACGGTGGAGTTTGTGGTGGCCTACCAACGCGGCGCGCCGCATTTTTCAGCGCGCGAGGTGGCGCTGGCGCAACAGGCAGCGTGCGATGGCTCCATCTGGCTGCTGAGCAGCTCTGAAGCCGTAGCCCACCTGACCGAGGCCCTGCCCGGCCAGCACTGGGGCGCCGCGCACGCACTGGCCACCCACCCGCGCATCGCCGAAGCGGCCCGCGCAGCGGGCTTTGGCACCGTGCGGGAATGCCGTCCGGCGCTGGAGGATGTGGTGGCCTCGATAGAATCGGCCGCATGAGTTCCGTGCCCCCCAACGATCTGCCCCCCGCACCCACCGCAGCGCCCATGGCGGCACCTGTCGCGGCACCCGTGGGCGCACCGGCCGTGGGCCCGGCAGCCGCGTCCGCACCTCCAGCACCTACCCCGGGCCGGGGTGGCGCCGTCACGCTGCTCCTGGGCGCGGTGGCCGCTGCCGCGCTGGTCAGCAGCGGCATGCTGTGGCAAAAGCTCAGCGCCATTCAAGAGCAACTGGCCCGTCAGTCCGCCGACTCGGGCGCGCAGGCCATCGAGGCCCGCACCATGGCCCGCCAGGCCGAAGAACTGGTGCGCGAGACGGCAGCCCGCCTGTCGGTGGCCGAAGCACGGGTGAGCGAAGTGGCGCTGCAGCGCAGCCAGCTTGAAGAATTGATGCAAAGCCTGTCGCGCTCGCGCGACGAAAACCTGGTGGTGGACATCGAATCGGCCATCCGCCTAGCCCAGCAACAGGCCCAGCTCACCGGCAGCCTGGAGCCCCTGGTGGCCGCGCTTAAAAGCGCCAACCAGCGCATCGAACGCGCCGCCCAGCCCCGCCTGGCCCCCGTGCAGCGCGCCATTGGCCGCGACCTGGACCGCCTGACCCGCGCCACCGTGACCGACACCGCCGGCCTGCTGGCCCGCCTGGACGACCTGGTGCGTCAGGTGGACGAGCTGCCCGTGCTGAACGCCGTGGCCCAGGCCGCCGCCACACGCCGCCTGGCAGCCACACCCGCTCCCACAAACACGCCACCGCTCAACCAGGGTGACCTGGCCTGGTGGCAGGCAGCCTTGCAGCGCAGCTGGGAAGTGGTGCGCGACGAGGCCCGGGGCCTGGTGCGCGTGAGCCGCATCGACCAGCCCGAGGCCATCTTGCTGGCGCCCGAGCAGACCTTCTTCCTGCGCGAGAACCTCAAGCTCAAGCTGCTCAACGCCCGCCTGGGCGTGCTGGCGCGCCAGTTCGAATCGGCCCGCGCCGACCTGGCCGCCGCCAACGCTGCGCTCAACAAATACTTTGACCCGGCATCGCGCCGCACGCAGAACGCTGCCAGCACGCTGCAGACCGCCCAGGCCAGCATGAAGGCGGCCGAGCAGCCGCGCCTGGACGAAACGCTCTCTGCGCTGGCAACAGCTGCAGCCGGCCGATAAGGGAGCGGTACGCATGCGTGCAGCACTCTGGCTTTTGGCGTTGTTTGGCGTGGCGGTGGCCGCCGCGCTGTTTGCGGGCAACAACCAGGGCACCGTCACCCTGTACTGGCCGCCGTACCGCATCGACCTGTCGCTGAACCTGGTCGTGCTGTTGCTGGTGGGCGGGTTTGTCACCGTGTACGCCGCGCTGCGCGCCCTGGCGGCGCTGCTGGAGCTACCCCACCAGGCCCGGCGCTGGCGCGTGCAGCAAAAGGAGCGCGCCATGCACGCGGCCTTGCTGGACGCCCTGACGCACATGCTGGGCGGGCGCTTCATCCGCTCGCGCAAGGCTGCGGTGGCTGCGCTGTCGCAAGAAAACGCGCTGGCCACCGCTGGCGAGGCCGTGCCCCACGGCCGCCAGTTGCGCGCCCTGGCCCACATGATTGCGGCCGAGGCCTCGCACGCGCTGCAAGACAGCGCCACGCGCGAAAGCCATCTGCAGGACGCCCTGCAAGAGGCCCCGCTGCGCGGCACCGTGAACGAGCAGGAAATGCGCGAGGGCGCCCAGATGCGTGCCGCCCGCTGGTCGCTGGACGACCGCGATGCCAACGCTGCGCTCGACCGCCTGGCGGCCCTGCCGCAAGGTGCCGCACGCCGCACACTGTCGCTGCGCATCAAGCTCAAAGCCACACGCCTGGCACGCCAGACGCAGGAGGCGCTGGACACCGCACGCCTGCTGGGCAAGCACCGCGCCTTCTCGCCCGCTGCGGCCCAGAGCATCGTGCGGGGCCTGGCCATTGAACTCATCAACAGCGCACACGACACCGCGCAGCTGCAGCAGACCTGGATGTCGCTGGAATCGTCCGAGCGCAGCATGCCCGAGCTGGCCATCCACGCCGCACAGCGGCTGGCAGCCCTGGGCGGCGACGCGACGCAGGTACGCGCCTGGCTGCTGCCCGTGTGGGACCGCATGGTGGACCTGCCCGATGCGCTGGCCGAACACCACGCGCTGAAGCTGGTGCGCGCACTCGAAGCCGGGCTGGACGACCTCGACGCCCCCTGGCTGGCGCGCATCGAATCGGCCTACCAGGGAAATCCCCGCGACGCCCGCCTGCAGTACCTGGCGGGCATGGCCTGCCTCAAGCGCCAGCTGTGGGGCAAGGCCCAGCAGTTGCTCACACAGGCGGCGCAGCAGCTGGGCGACAGCAGCCTGCGGGCCAGCGCCTGGCGCCACTTGGCCGAGCTGGCAGAAAAACGCGGCGACGACAGCGCCGCCGCCGAGGCCTGGAAGAAGGCCGCGCTCGGCCGGTAAACGGCCTTCTTTGCAAGGCTGCGCCTTCCAGGCGCAGCCCTTTGCGTAAAAAAGCGCGGGCCGCAGCGCTCTGGGCCGCACCGAACCAGGGCATCCCTGGTGAATCCGCCGCCCTCACACCCCATCGGATACACGCTGGTGCAGCGTGCACAGCATTGGGGAACTTTGAGCGCTCAGGCCTTATCAATTCATTTTTTTTGAATTGAAGCATCAATCTGCCTGAAGCCGAATGCGGCAACGGCTTCCTACACTGCCCCATCGCTTGACGGATGTCAGCCCCGAACGGGCTGGCGACCCCGCCCGGCGCTCCGTCCAACAGCCCCACGTTTCCTCTCTTCATGACTGCTTCAGCCACCGCCACCCGCACCGCTGCCGACGCACCGCCCCGCCGCTATACGCGCACCGCCATGCTTTTGCACTGGGTGCTGGGCTTGGCACTGATCGGCCTGTTTGGCGTGGGTATTTACATGACCGGGCTGCCGTTCTCGCCGCAGCGGCTCAAGCTCTACAACTGGCACAAGTGGGCGGGGGTCACCATCCTCGTGCTGTCGGTGCTGCGCCTGCTGTGGCGCGCCACGCACCGCCCTCCCGCGCTGCCGCCAGCCATCGAAAACGCCATGCCGGGCTGGCAAAAGCTGGCGCACCACGCCACGCACGGGCTGCTGTACACGCTGTTTTTCGCCGTGCCGTTGATTGGCTGGGCCTACAGCTCGGCAGCAGGCTTTCCCATCGTGTTTCTGGGCCTGTGGCAGTTGCCCGACTTCGTGCCCGTGAGCAAGGAGCTGGCCGAGGCGATCAAACCCTGGCACCAATACACCGCCTTTGCGATGGCGGGCCTGGTGCTGCTGCACATCGCAGGCGCGCTCAAGCACCAGATAGTGGACCGCGATGGGCTCATCGCCCGCATGCTGCCGGGCAGATGAAACACCCCTGAGCCGCGTGCATGGCGGGGCAACGCACCGCCCTCCAGATCATGGATCTGGCTTTCACTTTCTGTCTTTTGAACGGAGTTTTTTGCATGAACCTGTCTTCCCAACTGTCTCGCACCCTCCTGGTGGCCGCCGTGGCCTTGAGCGCCCAGGCCGCACTGGCCCAGCAGCAACTGGTCCCCGCCCAGAGCGAGGTGCAGTTCACCGCGCGCCAGATGGGCGTGCCGCTGGATGGCCATTTCAAGAAGTTCAGCGCCCAGGTGGCGTTCGACCCGGCCAAGCTGGCCACGAGCAAGATCGCCTTCACGGTAGACACCGGCAGCGCCACGCTGGGCTCGCGCGAGACCGATGCCGAGCTGCCCAAGCCCACCTGGTTCAACGTGCCCAAGTTCCCGCAGGCGCAGTTCGAATCCACTGCCATCAAGGCACTGGGCGGCGGCAAGTTTGAGGTGGCAGGCAAGCTCACCATCAAGGGCACCGCGCAGAACGTGGTGGTGCCCGTGGCGCTCACGCAAAGCGGCCCCACCACTACAGCCACCGGCACGCTGCCCATCAAGCGGCTGGCTTTCAAGATCGGCGAAAACGAGTGGGCCGACACCTCGATGGTGGCCGACGACGTCACCGTGAAGTTCAAGCTCGCACTGACTGGCGTCGGCAAGCTTTGACCAGCTTCTGGCTCCAGCTACGCCTCTTTCATCCTCCGTTTTTCCCCTGGTTCGTTTCGTAGTTCCTCTTTTCAAGGAGTCTTTTTCATGCGCAAGTCCCTCTTCTCCCTGCTCGCCGTGGCCGCTGCCACCGCAATGACCGCTGGCGCTGCCCAGGCCGCCAACTACGCCATCGACCCCACGCACACCTTCGTGACGTTCGAGATCAGCCACTTTGGCGCCACCACCAACCGTGGCCGCTTCGACAAGAAGCAAGGCACTGTGGAATTTGACCGCGCCGCCAAGACCGGGAAGGTGGACATCACCATCGACACCACCTCGGTGAATACCGGCACGCCTCCCTTTGACAAGCACCTGCAAAGCGCCGACCTGTTTGACGCAGCCAAGCACCCCACGATCAAGTTCGTGTCCGACAAGTTCAGCTTCAACGGCGACAAGGTCAGCGAAGTGACCGGCCAGCTCACGCTGCTGGGCAAGACCGCGCCCGTCACCCTCAAGGCCACGCAGTTCAACTGCTACGACAGCCCCATGCTCAAGCGCGAAGTGTGCGGTGGCGACTTTGAAACCACCATCGACCGCACCCAGTGGGGCATGAACTACGGCGTGGAATGGGGCTTCCCCAAGAACGTGCGCCTGGTGGTGCAGATTGAAGCCGTGAAGCAGTAATCCACCATCGGCAGGCACGCGGGCTGCTCGCCCCTGAAGGGCGGCTGCTGCGCGCCAAACCCACGGGCCACCCCTGCGTTCACGCAGCGGGTGGCTTTTTCATGCACGCGCACTTCGCCGGGCGTTTCAGGCAGTGTCCAGCGTGGCATCCAGGTTCCAGCCTTGGGGCTGCCAGGCCCACACCACATGAGGCCCAAGCGCACGCAGGAAGGTGACGTCGTGCGTCACCACGGCCAGCGCGCCCGTGAAGGCTTGTAAGGCGGACTGCAGCGCTTCGATGGCGTCCACATCGAGATGGTTGGTGGGCTCGTCGAGCAGCAGCATTTGCGCGGGCTCGCCCGACCACAGGGCGCAGGCCAGGGCGGCCTTGATGCGCTCTCCACCGCTGAGCACGCCCGCAGGCCGCTGCACTTTGTCCGCGCCCAACCCCATCTGGGCCAGGTGCGTGCGCAGCGCCGCTTCGGGCAGGGGCGTGCCGAGCGCCTGCAGGCGCGCCAGCACACCGTGCTGGGGTGGAAGCAGGGCGGCGTTGTGCTGGTCCAGCCAGGCGGCCCGCACACCCCGCAACACCCGCCCCGCAGTGGCCAACGCAGGGTTGGCAATGGTGCGCAGCAGGCTGCTTTTGCCGCAGCCGTTGGGCCCGGTGATGGCGATGCGGATGGGCCCACTCCAGACTCCATGGAGCGGAGGAAAGCCGGGCGGCGCATGCGGCACATGCACCTGCTCGAACGCCAGCACCTGCTTGCCCGCAGGCACGGCGCTTTGGGGCAGCACCAGCGCCGTAGCGCCCCCTGCAGGAACACGCTGAGCGGCCTCGCGCACCACATCGTTCAGCCGCAGGCGCTCCTGCTGCTGCCGCTCGTGCTCGCGACCCGCGTGGGCCTGGGCGTTGTTCTTCTTGCGGTCCAGCAGGACGGATGCCTGGTTGGCAGTGCGGCCGGCCTCGCGCCCCCGCGCGGCGCGGCTCTGCTGGGCATCGTGCTCGCGCTGCAGCGCCCGCATGCCCCGCTCGCGCTCGGTGCGCGCGTGGTCCAGCGCGGCCTGGGCAGCAGCAGCCTCGGCCTGGCGCTGTGCCTCGTACACGGACCAGTTTCCGCCGTAGCGCTGCAGCCCCGCTGCAGACAACGCAACCATGTTGTTCGCCATGCCCAGCAATTCGCGGTCGTGGCTGGCCACCAGCACGCCACCGCGCCACTGCGCCAGCGACTCCATCAACCAGCGCCGACCCGGCCGGTCGAGGTGGTTGGTGGGCTCATCCAGCACCAGCAGATCGGCGCCCGACAGGAATGCCCCCGCCAGCGCCACGCGCATGCGCTCGCCACCGCTAAGGTGCTGCGCCGCGTGTCCCGGCGGCAGGTGGCCCAACCCCAGCGCGTGCAGCGCCTGCTGCCATTGCGAGGGCAGGTCCCACCGCCCGTCGGCCAAAAGCAGATCGTCGGGCGTGCCCCGGCCCGCTTCCAGTCGGTCGAGTGCACCCAGAACCGGGCCCAGGCCCGCAATATCGGCGACGGTGGCCGAAGGGGCTGCACCGACCTCCTGCGCCACCGCGTGCAGCGACGGGCTACCCACCACCACACCGCTTGCAGGCTGCAGCATGCGCTGCGCAAGCTGCAAGAAAACGCTTTTGCCAACGCCGTTGGCGCCCACCAAGCCGATCACGCCTTGGCCCACTGCCACATTCAGCGGGCGTGCCCACAGTGCCTGCCCATCAGGCAAGCTGAATGTGACGTCGTGGAACTGAAGGACAACGGGACCCGCAGACGAAGCCGCACTGCGGGGCGCGGCATTAGAGGGCCGAGGAGGGAAGGCAGCCGTCGAGGCTGCGGCAGCGCTGCGGCTGCGATGGGCGGAATCGCCCGGCATTGAAGGTGTCGCCATGCAAAAGCACTCCAGACAAGACATACAACCGCCTGGCCCGGCAATGGGCAAGCAGGAAGGAAAGGCTTGAGGGGCTTACAGGCGCATCGGACGAATACCTCAGGGGCAAAGAAGGACGACTGCGGAATGTACCGCAATCCCGGCCCTCAAAAAATTAACTTAACGTAAATCAATTACGAATAGTAGAATCGCAAAACCGATTTGAGGAGACTCTGCATGAACGCCATCCTGAAACCTGATCTGGCCACCCTGCCCCCGCCCGCGCCCATCCAGCAACTGCACCACTACGCCTACAAGGCGCGTGACGCTGAAGAAACGCGCCAGTTCTATGAGGACATCCTGGGCCTGCCGCTGTACCACATCATCCAGAGCGACTACGTGCCGAGCACGGGCGAATACTGCCCCTACACGCACTTCTTCTTTCGCCTCAAGGACGGTTCTTTCATCGCCTTCTTCGACCTGGGCGACGACGTGAAGGCAGAGCCCTCGCCGAACACGCCGCTGTGGGTCAACCACATTGCTTTTCGCGTGGACACGGTGCAGGAGCTGGAGAACACCAAGAGGCGCCTGGAGGCCCACGGCATCGAGGTGCTGGGCGTAACGGACCACCACATCTTTCACAGCATCTATTTCTTTGACCCGAACGGTATCCGTCTGGAGCTGTCGGCCCAGCTGGCCGACGAAGAACAGATGGCCAAGGACAGCACCGTGGCCCACGCCCGCCTGAACGAGTGGACGGCGCGCAAGGAGCAGTGGCGCAAGGAGCGCGCTGAAGGCAAGGCGGTGGAACCGCTCAAGCCGCAGCAGAACGACCGGCCAGAGTTCGTCAAAGGCTGACAAGCCTTTGGCGCCGCCACGTTGCACACCCAACGTGCAACGTGGCGTCAGCGATAAAAATACAGGTAAAAATAGCCTCCAGCGCTTTACCAACAAGCGCTAACAGCTATTTATTTGGTAGCAAAGCTCCACCAACCACTCCGCCGGTCGCAATCAGCCTTCCTGAGGCTGTTGCTGCTGCGCCCGCATGATCTGGTGGCGCTGCCAGTAGGCCCCCACCACGGCGTTGAACTGGTCCTTTTCCTTGGTGAGGCCGGACAGCTTGATCTTGCTGGTCTTGGCGCCCAGGCCCAGGGCGTTCTTTTCGGGGTGCGTCACGACCAGTGCATTGCCGAAGCTGCTTTCCTTGAATTCCAGCGCCTTGATGGCGTCCCAGAACACCGTGGTCTCGTCGGCCGAGGTGCGGATGCCGTCGATGCTGACCTCCACCGTGTTCTCCCCCTTGAGCGCAAACACCACGGGCGGAAAGTAGCGCAGCACCAGGGCGCGCTCTTCGTCGGTGGCGGGCTCGTAGCGGTAGGCCAGGCTGCGTTCATGGTCTTGCGCAAACTGCTGTTCATAGTCGCTCCACAGGCGCTGCTCGATCGCGTCCGCCGTCAAAATCTCCTGCACCCAGGTGGCGGCGGGCGCGCGCACGGCGATGGCGCCGTAGTCGCGCTCTTGCAGTGCCATGCCCACGTTGCGCAGGCGCTCGGGCATGGCGGGGTGTGAGTCAAACGGGTGGGGCACGTTGGCCGTCTTCATCGCATCCAGAAAATCGTCGGAGGCCGCATAGGGGGCCAGACCCTGGGCCACAAAGCGGGCGATGCCCAGCGTGGTGGTGTCGTGCCGCTCGTTGCGGCCAAACAGCTCGTCCTCGATCTTGAAACGGTATTGCGCGTAGGCCGCGATCTTGACCAGCGACTGCGCAATGGCCGCTGGCGAGATGAGCTTGGCAGCGATGCGGTCGGCCTTGAACTCGCGCTCGCGGCTGTCGCGCGCCAGGGCGATTTCGAAGATGGTGCGGTACAGGTCCAGCACTGGCGACACCACGGCCGAGAGCCCCCCGCTGCGGATCGCGTGGCGGTAGTGGTCAAACTGCACCAGCTTCGGGCCCAGCCGGGCGCTGCTCTGGGTGTCGCCGCCGCGCAGGTGGGCCAGCTCGTGGCCAAACACGGCGTCGGCCTCGGCCTGGTCGAGGATGCGCAGCAGCGGCAGGCTGACAAACAACGTGCGGCCCGTGAGCGTGTGGTTGCCCACCGTGAGCGGCGCCTCGGTGACGAAAAAGTTGGCGTCGATACCCGCCACGATGTTCTGCGGAGGCTCGGTCTTCAGGCGCTGGGCCATGTGGCGGATGCGCTTCCACAGCAGGGGCGCATCGTCTTCGGACACCAGCTCGCCCACGGCATGGTTGTCAGACTGCACGCGCTTGAAGATGCCCGCCAACGCCACAAACACACCCACCGCCACGGCCAGCCCCACGACGATGATGAGCTTGGGCGAATACTTGTGAAAGAAGAACGCCGTGACCCAGAACGACAGCCACACCGCCATCGCCCCCTGCACCACCAGCGCGGCGGCACTGGCCCAGGTGGTCAGGCGCCAGCCCGCGACAAAGCTGGTGTACTGCAGCGTGCGGTCGGCAAAGGCCAGCGCGCCCAGGCCCAGCACCGCCACCAGCAGCACGCCACTGGCCACCAGGGTCCAGAACGACACTGCTCGCGCCATGTGGAACTGCCACACGTCGGAATAGCGCTCGCACAGGGCTTCGCGGTAGTCCTGCGCCTCTGGCGTCGTGTTGTCGCAAATGGTGGACGGCGGGTTGCTGCGGTAGTAGTCCTTGCGCGCCTGCTTCTCGGCGGGCGGCATGCCTTTTTCAGAGTCGATGCGCTGGCTGATGCCGGCCACAAAGTTCGCGTCCTGGTCGCGCTGCGCGTAGATGGTGAACCCATAGGTCAACGCCGGGATGAGAAAAAGCGCCAGCAGCGCGTAGACAAAGACCTTGGCAAGGCCCGCGCGGAGTGCGGATGGAAGATGCATGGATGGATGGGACCGATTGGTTGTATGTTTTTGACCCGGACAATGCGTGGAGCCCGCCCCCCTCTCCAGGGGCCCTCTCGCTCCACCGGGCGGGATTATCAAGACGCCACGGCGGGCAGGTCGAGCGACAAGGTAACAATTGGCGAGAAATGCCCGACAGACGGAATGCCGGTGGGATGCGAGCGCAGGGGGAGACCGGCTGGCGCTCCCGTAAAATGCCCGGTCCACCCTCTTGACCGTTGAGGCACGCCCTGTGCCTGCCTCTTCCTTCTGCCAAACCCCATGAGCACGCCCCAAGCACAACCCGGCCTCGACAGCCTGTCCAAGTCCTTTGAACCCGCCGCGCTGGAAGCCCACTGGGGCCCCGAATGGGAAAAGCGCGGGTATGGCACCGCAGGCCACCGTGGCACGGGCCAGCCCCAGGCGGGCGAGCCCGCCTTTTCCATCCAGCTGCCCCCGCCTAATGTGACGGGCACGCTGCACATGGGCCATGCGTTCAACCAGACGATCATGGACAGCCTCACGCGCTACCACCGTATGCGTGGCTTCAACACGGTGTGGGTGCCGGGCACCGACCACGCGGGCATCGCCACGCAGATCGTCGTGGAGCGCCAGCTGCAGGAGCAAGGCATCAGCCGCTACGACATGGGCACCACCCCGCCCGAGGCGCGCAAGAACTTTGTGAGCAAGGTGTGGGAGTGGAAGGAAAAGTCCGGCAACACCATCACCACGCAGATGCGCCGCATGGGCGACAGCGTGGACTGGGGCCGCGAATACTTCACCATGGACGACAAGCTGAGCGCCGTGGTGACCGACACCTTCGTGAAGCTGTATGAGCAGGGCCTGATCTACCGTGGCAAGCGCCTGGTGAACTGGGACCCCAAGCTGCAGTCCGCCGTGTCCGACCTGGAAGTCGAGAGCGAAGAAAAAGACGGCTCGCTCTGGCACATCGCCTACCCGCTGGCCGATGGATCGGGCAGCCTGACGGTGGCCACCACCCGGCCTGAAACCATGCTGGGCGACGTGGCGCTGATGGTACACCCCGAGGATTCACGCTACACGCACGTGATCGGCAAGATGGTGAACCTGCCGCTGTGCGACCGCCAGATCCCGGTGATCGCCGACGAGTACGTGGACAAGGAGTTCGGCACGGGCGTGGTGAAGGTAACGCCTGCGCACGACCAGAACGACTACGCCGTGGGCCAGCGCCACAAGCTGCCCATGATCGTGGTGCTGACCCTGCAAGCCACCATCAACGAGAACGCGCCCGCCAAGTACCAGGGCATGGACCGCTTTGTGGCCCGCAAGGCCGTGGTGGCCGACCTCGAGGCCATCGGCGCGCTGGTCGAGGTGAAGAAGCACAAGCTCATGGTGCCGATCTGCACCCGCACCGGCCAGGTGATCGAGCCCATGCTGACCGACCAGTGGTTCGTGGCGATGAGCAAGGTGGGCGAAGGCGACGCCACCGGCAAGAGCATTGCGCAAAAGGCCATCGATGCCGTGGCCAGTGGCGAAGTGACCTTTGTGCCCGAGAACTGGGTGAACACCTACAACCAGTGGATGAACAACATCCAGGACTGGTGCATCAGCCGCCAGCTGTGGTGGGGCCACCAGATCCCGGCGTGGTACGACGAAGACGGCAACGTGATCGTGGCCCGCGACGAAGCCGAAGCCCAGGCCAAGGCCCCCGGCAAGACGCTGCGCCGCGATGAAGACGTGCTGGACACCTGGTACTCGTCCGCGCTCGTGCCCTTCAGCACCATGGGCTGGCCGAACCAAGGCACCGCCGACACCGACGACTTCAACCTCTACCTGCCCAGCACCGTGCTGGTCACGGGCTACGACATCATCTTCTTCTGGGTCGCCCGGATGATCATGATGACCACGCACTTCACCGGCCGCGTGCCGTTCAAGCACGTGTACATCCACGGCCTGGTGCGCGACGCGCAGGGCAAGAAGATGTCCAAGTCCGAAGGCAACGTGCTCGACCCGGTGGACCTGATCGACGGCATTGCGCTGGAGCCGCTGCTCGACAAGCGCACCATCGGCCTGCGCAAGCCCGAGACTGCGCCCACGGTGCGCAAGAACACGCAAAAGGAGTTCCCCGAGGGCATCCCGGCCTATGGCGCCGATGCGCTGCGCTTCACCTTTGCCGCACTGGCGTCGCTGGGCCGCAGCATCAACTTTGACAGCAAGCGCTGCGAGGGCTACCGCAACTTCTGCAACAAGCTCTGGAACGCCAGCCGCTTTGTGCTGATGAACTGCGAAGGCCAGGATTGCGGCCTGAAAGAGCACACCAAGGAAGAATGCCAGCCCGGAGGCTCTGCCCACGGCTACATGCAGTTCAGCCAGGCCGACCGCTGGATCAGCTCGCTGCTGCAAAAGACCGAGGCCGAAGTCGCCAAGGGCTTTGAGGAATACCGCCTGGACAACGTGGCCAACACAATCTACGACTTTGTCTGGAACGAGTACTGCGACTGGTACCTGGAGATCGCCAAGGTGCAGATCCAGAACGGCACCGAAGCGCAGCAGCGCGCCACGCGCCGCACGCTGATCCGCACACTCGAAGCCATCCTGCGCCTGGCCCACCCCATCATCCCGTTCATCACCGAAGCCCTGTGGCAGGTGGTGGCGCCTGTGGCCGGAATCCCCGGCGAATCGGTCAGCATCGCCCGCTACCCTCAGGCGCAACTGGACAAGATCGACGAGGCTTCAATAGCCCACATGGGCCGCGTGAAGGGGCTGGTGGACGCTTGCCGCGCATTGCGTGGCGAAATGAATGTGTCCCCGTCCACCCGCCTGCCGCTGTACACGGTGGGCGACACCGATTTCATGCGCGGCGTAGGCCCGGTGCTGCAGGCCCTGGCCAAGCTCAGCGAGGTCAAGGTGTTTGACGACGAGGCCGCCTGGGCCGCTGCCGCGCAGGCAGCACCTGTGGCCGTGGTGGGCGAAGCTCGGCTGGCGCTGTACATGGAGATTGACGTGGCCGCCGAGAAGGCCCGCTTGTCCAAGGAAATCGCCCGCATCGAAGGCGAAGTCGCCAAGGCCAACAACAAGCTCTCGAACGAAGCCTTTGTGGCCAAGGCCCCACCGGCCGTGATCGACCAGGAAAAGAAGCGCATCGCTGACTTCGGCGCCACGCTGACCCGCCTGCGCGACCAGCTGGGCCGCCTGGGCTGAGAGAACAAAAGTGAAAGGCCGGGCAACTCTGGCCTGACACTTGCATATCCACGACGACCACAACACCCCGAATCCCTGTCTTCACTCAAGGAGTCTCATGACTGTTGCCACCACCGTTCGCAAAGCCGTATTTCCCGTCGCTGGCCTGGGCACCCGTTTTCTGCCTGCCACCAAGGCGTCTCCGAAGGAAATGCTGCCCGTGGTTGACAAGCCGCTGATTCAGTACGCTGTGGAAGAAGCTTATGCCGCTGGCATCCGCCACATGATCTTCGTGACCGGCCGCAGCAAGCGCGCCATCGAAGACCATTTCGACACGGCGTATGAGCTGGAGGCCGAACTCGAAGCCGCCGGCAAGAAGGAACTGCTGGCGCTGGTGCGCTCCATCCAGCCCGACGACATGGACTGCGCGTTCGTGCGCCAACCCCGCTCGCTGGGCCTGGGCCACGCCGTGTTGTGCGCCGAGCCGCTGGTGGGCAAGGAGCCCTTTGCCGTGCTGCTGGCCGACGACCTGATGGTGGGCCCCCCAGGCGGCCAGCCCGTGCTGGCCCAGATGGCCACCGCCTTCCGCCAGCAAGGCCGCTCGGTCATCGCGGTGCAGGAAGTGCCGGAAGACCAGGTCCACAAATACGGCATCGTGGCCGGCGAGCCCGCTGGCGGCCCGCTGATCCGCATTGAACGCATCGTGGAAAAGCCCAAGGCCGATGTCGCCCCCTCGCGCATGGGCGTGGCCGGCCGCTACATCCTCACGCCCGGCGTGTTCGACGAGATCCGCAACCAGCCACGCGGCGTGGGCGGCGAGATCCAGCTCACCGACGGCATTGCCCGCCTGATGCAGCACGAAGCCGTGTACGCCTTCCAGTACGAAGGCAAGCGCTACGACTGCGGCAGCAAGGAAGGATTTCTGGAAGCGACGGTGGAACTGGCATTGCAGCACCCGCAGGTGGGCGCGCAGTTCCGGGAATATCTGAAGACCTTGGCGCTGTAAGCCACAGTCCGGGCTCACACTGGAAGCGCCTCAAACGCTTCCAAATTAATAGCTGCCAGCGCTTATCCATAGAGCGCTGGCAGCTATTTTTTCTTAAATCTACCGACGACGCAGGATGTGGATGTATTCCTCGCCCACCGTCTGCTGCTCCACCAGCTCGTTGCCCGTCTGCTTGGCAAACGCCTGAAAATCCCGCAGCGACCCGCCATCGGTGGCCACCACCTTCAGCAACTGGCCGCTGGCCATGTCGGACAGCGCCTTCTTGGCCTTGAGGATGGGCAAGGGGCAGTTCAGGCCCCGGGTGTCGATTTCTTTGTGAATGTCCATGGTCGTCAATCCTTTGGCGGCTGCGGCGGTTGTTCGTCCAGGCCGCGCCGCCGTTCTGCATTTTCTTCAGCGGTAAAAAACACCGGCTCGTGCCCCTTGGTGCGCAGCCAGTCGGCCAGCGCGTAGCCCGTGCCCGCCGGCCAGCATTTGAGGTCTGCCAGATCGTACAGCCGGTAATCCACCAGCTCGGGCGATAACTGAACCTGCCCCGTGGCCACCACATGGTAGGCAATGATGATCTGGTTCATGCGCAGGAACTCATAGGCGCCCACCAGGGTGGTGGACTGCACGTCGAGGTTGGTTTCCTCCTTCACCTCGCGCGCAATGCCTTCCTGGGGCGACTCGCCTGCCTCCATGAAGCCGGTGATCAGCGCGAACATCTTGCCCGGCCAGGCCGCGTTGCGCGCCAGCAGCACCTTGCCGTCGATCTCGACAATCGCTGCCAGCACGGGCGTGGGGTTGTTCCAGTGGGTCCAGCCGCAGGCGGGGCAGCGCAGCCGCTCCTTGTCGCCTCCGTCTTCGGCCAGGGTGATGGGCTGTAGCGCGGTACCGCAGTGGGTGCAGTGGCGGACTTCGTAGTGCATGGTAGAGCTATCATTTTTATAGCTGCTAGCGCCTATCCATCAAGCGCTAGCAGCCAATTTCATTAAAACCTTCGAACCCGGCAGCCGACGGCCGCCTGTCACGCCGGAAACACACCGGTAGACAGATACCGGTCGCCCCGGTCGCACACGATGAACACAATGGTGGCATTGCTGTCGCGCGCCGCAATCTGCTGCGCCACCCAGCACGCGCCTGCGGCAGAGATGCCTGCAAAGATGCCCTCTTCGCGCGCGAGACGGCGGCACATGTCTTCGGCGCTGTCTTGGTTCACATAGACCAGCTCGTCCACCGTGCTCGGGTCATAGATCTTGGGCAGGTACTCTTGCGGCCACTTGCGGATGCCCGGGATGCGCGAGCCTTCCTCTGGCTGCGCGCCGATGATCTGGATGGCAGGGTTCTTCTCTTTGAGGAAACGCGACACGCCGGTGATGGTGCCCGTGGTCCCCATGGCGCTCACAAAGTGCGTGATGCGCCCGCCCGTCTGCTCCCAGATCTCCGGGCCGGTGGTTTCGTAGTGGATGCGTGGGTTGTCGGGGTTGCCGAACTGGTCGAGCACCTTGCCCTCGCCGCGCTTTTGCATGGCCTCGGCCAGGTCGCGTGCGTGCTCCATGCCGCCGCTCTTGGGCGTGAGCACAAGTTCGGCACCAAAGGCCTTCATGGTCTGTGCGCGTTCGATGGACAAGTCTTCGGGCATCACGAGCACCATGCGGTAACCCTTGATGGCCGCCGCCATCGCCAGCGCAATGCCGGTGTTGCCCGACGTGGCCTCGATCAGCGTGTCGCCGGGGCGGATGTCGCCACGCTCCTCGGCCCGGCGGATCATCGACAGCGCGGGCCTGTCCTTGACTGACCCGGCAGGGTTGTTGCCCTCCAGCTTGCCCAGCACCACATTGCCGCGCGCCGCGTTGTCCTTGGCCCCAATGCGCTGCAAAGCGACCAGAGGGGTGTTACCCACTGCATCTTCAATCGTCGGATATTTCATGCGCCCTACTGTGCCATAATTTGGGGCTTCACGAATTACAGCCCGGGTGGTGAAATTGGTAGACGCAGGGGACTCAAAATCCCCCGCCGCAAGGCGTGCCGGTTCGATTCCGGCCCCGGGCACCATAGCTTTTTAGCTATGTTATTTGCAGCATGTTCCGCGTTTGTTCGCCGTGACGTTCCGCAAATGACAAACAAAGACCTCCAGGCGTCAGCCTCGGGGTCTTTTTTGTTTGGCCTGCTCGACGGTGCTGCGTGGCCCCATCCGCAGCAGGTGGTGCGCGATCTAGCAGTCTGATTGCGAGCTTTTTTTTGCGACAGAATCCCCGCATGGCAGCTCAGGACATCGTAGACCTCCCACCCTGCCGCCCAGGCATGGCAGACATCCACCGCCGCGCGACAAACGCATTCCGCGCACACTGACGCGCGCACGGTGCCGCGCTTCCGCAAAAGCTGGTTCTGACCAGAGCCCAGGCCGACGACCTGCACCTGTGCCGCCTCTATGGCTGCGTGCCAATGGATGGCACGAAGCCAGAGCAAGGCAAATTCAATGGCAGCCCGATAGAGGTATCGGATTGTTGATTTCCACGCAAACCTAACCCACCATTTCCATCTCGATCTGACCCACCCTGGTTCGTGAACTTCACGCTCACGTTGTGGATAAGTTCTTGGTCGCCTTCTCCTTCTTGGTGGTCTGTGGTGGTTGCTGTGCGGAGCTGTTCTTGAACCTGTAGCTGTCGTTGCCGGTTTCCAGAATATGGCAGTGATGCGTGAGCCGGTCCAGCAGTGCCGTGGTCATCTTCGCATCTCCGAACACATTGGCCCACTCGCTGAAGCTCAGGTTGGTGGTGATCACGACGCTCGTGCGCTCGTACAGTTTGGACAGCAGGTGGAACAGCAAGGCTCCTCCAGAGGCACTGAATGGCAGGTAGCCCAGCTCGTCCAGAATCACCAGATCGGCATAGGCCAACCGGTGGGCCAACTGTCCGGGCTTGCCGTTGGCCTTCTCCTCCTCCAACGCATTGACCAGTTCCACCGTGGAGAAGAACCGCACCCTGCGGTGATGGTGCTCGATGGCTTGCACCCCGAGGGCTGTGGCGATGTGGGTCTTGCCCGTCCCCGGTCCACCCACCAGCACCACGTTGTTGGCGTCCTCCAAGAATTCACAGCGGTGCAGCTGGCGCACCAGCGCCTCGTTCACCTCACTGTGGCCGAAGTCAAACCCAGCCAGGTCCCTGTACGCCGGGAACCTGGCCACCTTCAATTGGTAGGCCACCGAGCGCACCTCCCGCTCGGCGGTCTCGGCCTTGAGCAGTTGGGACAGGATGGGCTGTGCTGCATCAAAGGCCGGTGCACCTTGCTCGGCCAGCTCAGCGACAGCCTGGGCCATGCCGTGCATCTTGAGCTCGCGCAGCATGATCACGATAGAAGCGATGGCAGGGTCATGACGCATAGCGCACCTCCCTCAATTGGTCGTAACGACGCACATTGGCTTGGGGTTCCACCGCCAGCTTGAGGGCCTGCGGCATGTGACCGGTGCTGGAGCGGGCTTGCCGTCCAGCAAGCGGTGCAGCACGCTCAGGATGTGCGTCTTGCTGGCAGCCCCTGACTCCAGTGCCAACTCCACTGCAGCGAGCACAGCCTGTTCATCGTGGTGCAGCACCAGTGCCAGTACCTCCACCATCTCCCGGTCGCCGCCGGGTTGCTTGAGCAAGGTGGCCTGCAGTCGCTTGAAGGCCGCTGGCAGTTCCAGGAACGGCGCGCCATTGCGCAAGGCCCCGGGCTTACGCTGCAGCACCGCCAGGTAGTGGCGCCAGTCGTACACTGTCTGTCCCGCACCATGGTGGTTACGCTCGATCAGCCGCTGGTGTTCACAGACGATCTGGCCTTCGGCCGCGACCACCAAGCGATCCGCGTAGACCCGCAGGCTCACGGGTCGGTTGGCGAATGGCGCCGGCACGCTGTAGCGGTTGCGCTCGAAGTGGATCAGGCAGGTGGGAGAGACTCGCTTCGTGTGCTCAACAAAGCCATCGAAGGGACGCGGTACCGGCATCAAGGCAGCCCGCTCCGCGGCCCAGACATCCGCAACGGTACCCGGCAGCTTGCCGTGCTCGATCTCGTGCCACAGGGCCACACAACGCTCCTGAAGCCAATCATTGAGCTCCACAAGGCCAGGGAATGGCGGCACGACCTGCCACAGGCGATGGCGGGCATCGCGCACGTTCTTCTCCACTTGGCCCTTCTCCCAGCCCGACGCGGGATTGCAGAACTCGGCCTCGAACAGGAAGTGGCTGACCATGGCCGCAAAGCGCGCATTGACGTCGCGCTCCTTGCCACGGCGCACCCGGTCTACGGCGGTGCGCATGTTGTCGTAGATGCCACGGCGGGGTACACCGCCCAGGACTACGAACGCATGGTTGTGGGCATCGAACAGCATCTCATGCGTCTGCAAGGGATAGGCGCGCAGGTAGAACGCTCGGCTGTGGCTGAGCTTGAAGTGGGCTACCTGCAGCTTGGTGCGCACGCCGGCGAGAACAGCCCAGTCCTCGCTCCAGTCGAACTGGAAGGCCTCACCCGGACCGAAGGCCAGGGGAACGAAGGTGCCGCGCCCGGTGGTCTGCTGCGCCACGAGGCGCTGCTCTTGCCAGATCCGGGCGAAGGCCGCTACGCGGTTGTAGGAGCCGCCGTAACCGAGCGCCTGCAGATCGATGTACATCTGCTTGACGGTGCGCCGCTGCTTGCGTGAGCGCCCCGCCTCGGTCTTGAGCCAGCCCGAGAGCTTCGATGCGAAGGGGTCGAGCTTGGAAGGACTGACCCGCTTGGCGTAGTGCGGCTCGGCCTCGCCTGCGCGCAGGTACTTGCGGATGGTGTTGCGCGAGAGGCCCGTGCGGCGGGCGATCTCCCTGATGGACAGCTGCTCTCGCAGGGCCCAGCGCCTGATGACACTCAGTGTTGCCACGTCTATCACTCCTGGTCTCCTGCTGCTCAACAAAGCAGCAGGCTAGGGTTAGTACGTGGGTCAGGTTTGGATGGAAATCCCGGGGGTTAGTGGGTCACTTCTGCGTGGAAATCAACAAGCACGGCTTTCAGAGCAGATCCGACGTATTCAGCGGGCTTGCGCAAACTACGACTCGGGTGATTTCGAAGCTTCTCTAGACCTAGCGGTTGCGATGCGGGTGCTGTTCTATGACACGAAGAAGTCCATATCGCTCTGCAAACAACTTGGAATCAAGGAGCGAATATCCTTACCGTCTTTTCAGGGCCTGGGTATGACAAAGGCGGAGCAACAGCAGCTTCGTAGTCATGGCACCTGGACGGTTTCGTTCAATATGGAGTTTGTTCCAGGGGAGCCGCGTCCAAGGCCAATCACAAGCCCATCCTCGGACGGGTCCTACCCCGTATTGCCCCTCAAGAACTGGTTTGAGGAAGTGGTGCATTGCGGTGATGCCATCATTGACAGAGCAGAGCTGATGCAGACGGTCTGTCACCATTTAGGCGGAGCGCACGTAGAGGAGGGCTCACTGGAAGCACAAGATCTGCGACGTGGCGCTGGCTCTTGGTCCACGACCCTTCCCACAGGCCAAGCTGTCCTCAGTGATCTACGCGACCACCATCTTCTGCTCACGCGGTCTATGGGCGCGGAGGTCTTATACATGCCGTGGTGGCAACAGTGATCCGTGTTCATTGCTCATTTGCAAACCTACCTGCCTCCATGGAATCCCGCCGCTTACTCGGTAGGTAGACGCCCTCTTTCGCCCCCCGGATTCGCTTCTCGCGTTGGTGCACGCTCTGCGCTAGCTGGATGGCCTGGATGCGGCGGTTCGGGTTCTTCTCGTTGAAACTGGCGATGGCCTCGCGGGCCTCTGATTTCCCTTCCTCGTCTCCCGCCATGGCAGCCATGGCGAACTGCTTCACCAAGGCGCTGCGCCGGGCCTGCAGCGCGCGGTCGTGCTGGACTACGGTGCTCTTGTCCGAAAGGTTGGAGTACCGCACCATCGTCGCGTCGTTGATACGCACGCCAGCCTTGCGCATCTCCAGCGCCTGCTGGAAATGAGAGTTCTGGAACGTGACCTGCATGGGCTGCTCGGTGATCTCCACGTCTAGGTGCCCCCGCCATCCATCTCCACGGTCTCATAGCCCGCAATGGCTGCTGCAGTGTCTTCGTCGAGCTCGTGGGGCAGCTTCAGTGCACCGCTGTCGTGGTAGGCCTGGCGCATGTCGAAGAAAGCCAGCTTGGTGTACCCAGCCAGGACGCGCTCGCAGGTCAGTTCGAGCTTTGTCGCTGTCTTTGAGCGCTCGGCCGCTATCCTTTTCTGCACGTTGACCTTTGCCAACATGCGGGATGCCTGGGTGCGAGCGCTCTTCTCGGTCGTCCCCGGCTCGGCGCGCATGTATGCCTGGGTGCCGTTGAGGTCGATCAGGTACTCCTGAACGAATCGCTCCTGGCGTGGCTCCAGTTCAGTCGTCCCTTTTCTGGGGGGCGGGTTTGGAATCTGGTCCTTGGAAGGCCGGGCCCAGCCCTTGGCGGCGGCGTGCTTGGCCACCATGGTGTGCGAGATGCCGAATGCCTTGCCGATATCGCGCGTGGATTGGCGAGTTCCGCAGTAAGCCCTCTCAACCCCAACCCAGTCGATGACCTTCACGGGCGCGGCTGTGCGGCCCTTCTTGGCGCTGGGTACTGATTTTCGTGTCTTGCGGTTGCCGGTTTCCATTTACACGGGATGGTCCCGTGTGTGCGAGGAATGCGGAAACCCTACTGGGGGGCGGCTATACCGCCCTTGATCTCAGCGAGCTCGTGTTTGGCCTGACTCAAAACTCTGGCATACGCCTGCCTTGCGGCATCTGTCCAAAACTCTCCGTACTCCACAAGGTTCCCTGCTTCCTTGGCAATAGAAAACTTGGTTTCAATAAGTTGATTCACGGCAGCAACTGCCTCATCGGACAGGAACAGCGCAAAAGACCCGGCCAGCCGTCGCAGGTCGACTCGCGCCTCTTCCAACCTCTTCAGGAGTTCTGCAGCCTTGCCGTATTGTTTTGAATTCTCGTCATAGGATTTTTCCAGATCCCGCGCTGCAGTTGAAAAATCGTCACCTACGTTCACCATCAGCGAGATCGCGGCTAGCAATTCCAAGTAGTGCCCTTCGCGTCTCGCCCACTGCTGCTGCTGAATCCAAACCCTGCCAGCAAGCGCTTGTCGAACTGCCTCAGAGGCTTTTGTGTTTTCCACGAGCTGAATTTTCAGCATCTCAAAGTCAGCCTGCAATGCCTTAGACTCGCCGCGCTTCTTCTGATAGGCAATAACGTAGACCCCGAACACTGCTGAGACCAATAGCGTCAAATATGCAGCCCACTGAGGCAGACTCACTTCCAGAGCGATCAATTTTGCAAGCTCTTGCAGTTGTGCGGGTTCCATCGTTTACCTTCCTTTCGTACTCAGTCAATGATGCCATTGGAGCGTTTCCTCAATGCCTAGAATTGGCAAACCACAGAGGGATGCAATGGACGACGCAAAGAACTTCGTGCTGGGTATTTTTCAAACCGTGAGAGAACGCTTTGGCAACCCGCTTGTAAGTGCGTTTGCTATCGCTTGGGCGATCTGGAATTTCCGACTGTTGCTTGTGCTGGTTGGCGACGGCGGATGGAGGGACAAGATCGTTTACATCGATACAAAGCTCATGACGGAATGGTGGCATTGGCTCTTGCACGGAACAACCATACCGCTTGCAGCCGCACTGTTCTGGATTTATGTTTTGCCGCCCGCGCTGCGGAAGATTGCTACAGATCACGAGAAAATGAGCAACCTCAACCGAGAAGCACTTTTCCAAGTCGCAGAAACCAGGACGCTTTCAGTACAAGAGGCCCTGGAAATGCGGGCCATCATGATCAAGCAAAGAGCTGAATGGCAACAAGAGAAAGCGGAAACAGCTCAATCACTCGAGAACCTCCAGAAAGCAGGAGAAAAACGAGAGGCAACTATCGCTGCGCTAAAAAATGAGCTGGAAGAAGCTCAGGCGGAAATTACGAAGCTGAAAGCACCACCGCCCCGAGAGAAATTCGACTACCACAAGCAAGACACGGGTGTGAAAGCACATCATTTCGGTATTCGATTGACGCAGCCTTCGCATGCATCAACGCCTCTTGTGTTGTATGACGATCAGCCCGTTCTTTGGCCGTGGACTCCCTCAGATCATCAACAGTTTGAATTTCCAGTCAAAGGCCTATTCTTAAGTCATGCCGGAGAGGAAACCATCTTTTCCATGTTGGCGCTTGCTCAGCATGGCAGCAGGCATGGAAAAGCGATTGATAGTTGGACTTCTGTCCTTAGAAGCCTTGGTGTGGCAAGGCCAGACGAGCAAGTTCAGACCTTGGTAGTACACGGTTTTCTCCGAAATATCCCAACAAATGGTAGTGTTTACGAACTCCATGAACCTGGCATGCAATTCGCCAGATGGCTTCGGCAAATCGGTTTCAGCGCACCTTCCTTGCTTGCCAAGTAGACATTTGCCTGTGCGTGCTTGAGATCAAATAGATGCTGCTTTGAAGCAACCTACCCACAAGCTTCAACTGCATATGCGTGGCTTACCTCTCCTGCAGTAGGTGTCACCGATTGCAGGACCCCATGACGGTCAGCCTCCCAGGTCCCGCCTCAATTGCTTTAGATCTCCCCACACCTGGTGCGCAAGCAAGTTGAGGTCTTGCCCAGTCTGGATGTTGCTGTACTGCACAGCGTCTCCCAGAAGCTGGTTGGCCAGCATGCGCCGCTCCTGCGGCCAGATGTCGATGCAGGTGTCACCGATCTCCAGCTTGCTCGGTCCGTCGGGCGAATGGGTCATGGACACGGCTCGCCTTGTCGGGCAGATGCCATCGCCGTACCCCGCTCAATCCTCGAGAACCACCCCCAGCGCAGCGAGCTTTTCCGCATACGAATCCCTGCGCTTCGCTGCTTTGGCTGCCGTATCAACAGCCGCCTGAATGGCTTTTGGGCCCTTGGCGCCGACAGCCTTGATGAGTCCCTGCTTGTGGGCGGCGTCAGCCTGCGCCCTTTTGAAAGTGGCGATCAGCTCGGCATGGGCAACAGGTTGATTCACAGGGGCTTCCATCTTCTAAAGTGCCATTTTCAGCGCGTTACTTTGGGGTGGTCTGCGAGGCTACAGTCACCGGCACACAGAGCCCAACTAGCCCCACACCCCGGGTTCATTTTTACGGCTGCCATCTGGCATGGAAATCTCTCAACCCGCAGCGTGACGCCGAGTCTGCGGCCCCTGGCGCGGCTCCTGCAGTCCATTCACCGTCTAGCGATTTGCTTCGCTTTTCAGCTTGCGCAACTGCTCCTCGGCAGCTTCAAGCTCTGCCCTGAGCGCTCGGACTTCCTTCTCCAGCCTTTCAATATTCGCCGTGTGGCCCTGATCAACCGCGAGCGGCTGACAGCTCGATTGCAGCGCCGCCAGTTGGTCAGCCAGTTGCCTACGTAGCAGCATCTGCCCCTTGGATCGCGCGACTTCCATGCGTTTTTCGACGTCCGCCTTTTCTGCAGTGCACGAGGTGTGGTTGTCCGCCGGATTCGCAGGCTGAGCGATAGCGAAACCTGCCACGGTTATCGCGATGACCAAAGTGCAATAGCCGCTGAAACGCATACAAGTAAGTACCTGAGGGAATGGGGGCTGAGCATGACAGCAATTGGCGCGGGCGACCTCGATGCCACACGCGGGACACGGTCGGGCGTCACAGGCGGCCCTGAGCGGCTTCAGGGGCAACGCGGCCTTTTGTTCATCTCTTGTTCGTATTTCTACCTTCCAACGCTCACTGCGCCGCCAGCACCAGAAAGTCCTGCTCATACCCCTTTACCGACTGCACTGCTTTCAACCGCTGCGCAGCCGTCATCGCGTTGTGCACGTTAGAGAAGCCTTCGCAACCCTCTTCCACCAGCGCCTGCGCATAACGCTGGTAGGCCGCGTCGGGCGATGTTTGAAAACGTGCGAGGTAACCGCGCAGCAGGCTCCGGGCCTGGTCGGTGTTGGTGCGGTCTTCGGCGATTTTCTGCAGCACCTGCACCAGGTCTTTCTGGCGGCGCAGGCGTTCGGCATAGGTGCGCTGTGGGTCAAAGGACGACTGGGCGATGAAGGTGCGCAATGCGGATTTTTGCGGTTCGTCCAAGGCGCCGTAGAAGCCTTCGGCGCGGGACAAGATCTGCTTGAAGCGCTGCTCTCGCAGCTTGTCGGGCGTGATGTCTATCCACTCCTTCTTCCATTCAGCATTGCTGTCGGCCTGCTTCTTTTGCAGGTTGCGGATCTGGGTGTCGGTGAGCTGGGCGGCCAGCCAGGCCAGTTTGGGTTCGGCCTGGGCGATGACCTTGTCGATCTGGGTGCGCACTGCGTCGTAGGTGCGGCAGGCCTGGCCGGGCGATATGGCAGATGGCAGTTGTTGCTGTACCTTTTGCAGCAGCTCGGCATGCCGGGGCAGCATGGTGTCACGGTGCCACTGGTGCAGGTCGCCCAGTTCGTCGCGCACGCGCTCGGTCTGGGTTTCTGACAGGCCGAGGTAGCTGTTCAGCTGCCAGTAGGCCAGGTGCGGCACCTGGTTGTAGGCCAGCTTGACAGTGCTGCAGCCTTGCAACAGCAGACCACATGCCGCCAGGGTGGCAGCACACAGTGCTTTGCGAATCAGGGACGGTGCGCGCACAGAAGCTCCTCGTGAAGAAAGGAAAGCGAAAGAGGCAGGATAGGGCCAATGCTGCACGGCGAAATTTGCGGGCTGCAATACCCCGCCAACTGCGCGAGGATTGCCGACAGCCCCGACACTGTGGAGCAGTGCGGCAGGACCTTGCCATCGGTGGCGCTCTACGGCGCCGTGGGGCTAGTGTGGTGTTGCATGCTTGACGGCACATTGAAAACCGATGGATTTTTTGGCCAGGGCAAGGCGCAAACCACAGCGATACCCGTAGGTATCGCGCGGATTTGCAACGCAGCCCTGGTCGAAAAGACGCGGTTTTAAGTGCCGGATAGCGTGCAACACCACACTAATTGTCCTGTCGGCGAATCAGTTGCCGACCGCTGGGCGTAATGGCCAGTTCGCCGCCAGAGCCTTTGGTGATGAAGCCCCATTCGAGCAGGCGGCCAGACACGTGGTCCTTGAGCGCATGGGGCAACGTAATGACTTGGCCCATTTCGAGTTGTTTGAGGGTCTCGATCTCGTCCACGGTGGGGTCGAAATGCGGGGCATGGTAGGTGGTCATGGGGTCACTCCCGGATCGGTGTGTGCAGACAGACTCCAGCGCCACCAGATTAGTTCAGCCCCTGGGCGGATGCAAGCGCGTCATCCCTTGCCGTCTGCCCCGGCGACCGGCGGCACTCCGCCTGCCGCCGCTGCCATGCCCTGCAGCCACCGTGCAAACGCCCCCAACACCGGCGGCTGGGCTTGCGCGGGGCTGATGAGGTAGTAGGCACGCTCGCCACGCAACGGGCGGTTGCAGGCCACCACCAGCTCGCCGCTGGCCAGTTCGGCCTCGATCAACAAAGGCGGCATCAGCGCCACGCCCATGCCATGCGTGGCGGCCACGGCCAGCATGGAGAACAGCTCGTAGCGCGGGCCATCCAGCGCATGCGGGGTATCCACACCCATCGCATCAAACCACTGGCGCCAGCCATAGGGGCGTGTGCTTTGCTGCAGCAGCGGCAGCTCGGCCAGCGCCTCGGCAGCGATCGGCTGGTGGGCGCGACCGCGGCCCCGGGGCGCGGCGGATTCGAGCAGGCGCGGGCTGCACACGGGCACCACGTCTTCATGCATCAGCAGTTGCGCCTGTACGCCGGGCCAGTTGGCGACCTGCTCGGGCGTGCCGGCATACAAGGCGGCATCGAAGGTGGTGCCGGCAAACAGAAAAGGCCGCGTTTGCGTGTCGATGTGCACCACGATGTCCGGATGCTCCTGCGCCAGCAGCGGCAGGCGTGGGATGAGCCAGCGCGTGGCAAAGGTGGGCACTGCGGCCAGCGACAGAGTGCCACCCTCGCCCTGGTGGGCCATCACGTCCAGCGTATCGCGCTCCAGGCCCTGCAGCCAGCGCGCCACCTGGCGGCCGTAGTGGGCGCCCGCAGGCGTCAGCACCACGCCGTGGCGCGTGCGGCGAAACAGCGCCACGCCCAAAAATTCTTCCAGCGCCTGGATCTGGCGCGACACCGCGCTTTGGGTGAGCGACAGCTCCTGCGCGGCGCGGGTGTAGCTCTCGTGTCGGGCGGCGACTTCAAAACAGGCCAGGGCCTGGGTCGATGGGATGTTGCGGCGCATGATGAAGAGGAACTTTTAACGAGGTTATCTCACTTGCAACCTATGGACGCGAGTATTTCATACATTCCAACAACGCATATCTGGATGAAAAGAACTCGCTTGCGGGCCACCACCCCAAGGCCTACGATGCGCTCCAGACCCGTTTCTTTCACCTTCTTTCCGACCGGAGACACACATGGCCCACGCCGCTTTTCAATGGGATGACCCTTTCCTCCTGAGCCAGCAACTGACCGACGACGAGCGCGCCATCCGCGACGCTGCCGCAGCGTATTGCCAGGACAAGCTGGCACCCCGCGTGCTGGACGCCTTCCGCCACGAAAAGATGGACGTGAGCATCTTCCGCGAGATGGGCGAAGTGGGCCTCTTGGGCCCCACCATCCCCGAGCAATACGGCGGCCCCGGCCTGTCGTACGTGGCCTACGGCCTGATCGCCCGCGAGGTGGAACGCGTGGATTCGGGCTACCGCTCGATGGCCAGCGTGCAGTCGTCGCTGGTGATGGTGCCCATTTATGAATTCGGCAGCGAAGCCCAGCGCCAGAAGTACCTGCCCAAGCTCGCCAGCGGCGAGTGGATCGGCTGCTTTGGCCTGACCGAGCCCGACCACGGCTCCGACCCCGGCAGCATGGCCACGCGCGCCTACAAGGTCGATGGCGGCTACAAGCTCAAGGGCAGCAAGATGTGGATCACCAACAGCCCCGTGGCCGACGTGTTCGTGGTCTGGGCCAAGGAAGTGTCCGAAGGCGGCGCCGTGGGCCCCATCCGCGGCTTTGTGCTCGAAAAGGGCATGAAGGGCCTGACAGCCCCCGCCATCCACGGCAAGGTGGGCCTGCGCGCCTCCATCACCGGCGAGATCGTGATGGACGACGTGTTCGTGCCCGAAGAAAACGCCTTCCCTGAAGTGCAAGGCCTCAAGGGCCCCTTCACCTGCCTGAACAGCGCGCGCTACGGCATCGCCTGGGGCGCCCTGGGTGCGGCCGAGTTCTGCTGGCACACCGCCCGCCAGTACACGCTGGACCGCAAGCAGTTTGGCCGCCCCCTGGCCGCCAACCAGCTCATCCAGAAGAAGCTGGCCGACATGCAGACCGAAATCGCCATCGGCCTGCAGGCCTGCCTGCAGTTTGGCCGCATGAAGGACGCGGGCACGGCCAGCGTGGAAGGCACCTCCATCATCAAGCGCAACAGCTGCGGCAAGGCGCTGGACATTGCCCGCCTGGCGCGCGACATGATGGGCGGCAACGGCATCAGCGACGAGTTTGGCGTGGCCCGCCACCTGGTGAACCTGGAAGTGGTGAACACCTACGAAGGTACGCACGATGTGCACGCGCTGATCCTGGGCCGCGCCCAGACGGGCATCGCCGCGTTCGCCAACTGATCGGCCTGCGTTCCGAAAACCGGCAAAAACACCGCCCTTGCGGTGTTTTTGCCTTGTAGCGCTGGTCAATCATGCGCTGACAGCTATCAATTTCATAGTACACCACACCATGACCACCCCCTCTACCTCCCCCGGCGCCCTCGCAGGCATCAAGGTGCTCGATCTCTCCCGCGTGCTCGCAGGCCCGTGGTGCACGCAGATCCTGGCCGACCTGGGTGCGGATGTGGTCAAGGTGGAGCGACCTGGCGTGGGCGACGACACGCGCCAGTGGGGCCCGCCCTTCTTGAAAGACGCCGAGGGCAACGACACCAACCAGGCCAGCTACTACACCGCCTGCAACCGCAACAAGCTCTCGGTGACCATCGACATGGCCTCGCCCGACGGCCAGGCGCTCATCAAGCAGATGGCGCAAGAGGCCGACATCGTGGTGGAGAACTTCAAGGTTGGCGGCCTCAAGCAATATGGCCTGGACCATGAGAGCCTGCGCGCGCTCAACCCGCGCCTCATCTACTGCTCCGTCACCGGCTTCGGGCAGGACGGACCCTACGCCGAGCGCGCGGGCTACGACCTCATGGTGCAGGCCATGACGGGCCTGATGAGCATCACCGGCCAGGCCGACAACCAGCCCGGCGGCGGCCCCATGCGCGTGGGCGTGGCCGTGATCGACCTGTTCACCGGCCTGTATGCCAGCAACGCCATCCTGGCCGCGCTGCATGTGCGCGACAACGCCACCAATGGCACGGGCCAGGGCCAGCACATCGACATGGCGCTGCTCGACGTGGGCATGGCCGTGCTGGCCAACCAGGCATCGGGGTTCCTTGCCACCGGCAAGGCGCCCGGGCGCATGGGCAACAGCCACCCAAGCCTCGCACCCTACCAGGACTTCCCCACCGCCGACGGCAACATGCTGCTGGCCATTGGCAACGACGGCCAGTTCCAGCGCTTTTGCGCAGCCGCCGAGCAGCCCCAGTGGGCCAGCGACCCGCGCTATGCCACCAACACGCTGCGCGTGCAAAACCGCACCGACCTGATCCCCGCCATGGAGGCCGTGACGCGTACGCGCACCACGGCCGACTGGATCACGCTGCTGGAAGACAAGGCCGTGCCCTGCGGCCCCATCAACACCATCGCCCAGGCGTTTGACGACGCGCAGGTGCAGGCCCGTGGCCTGGCCGTGACGCTGCCGCGCTGGAAGGACGGCGAGGCCGCCACCGACAAGGTGCAGCAGATCACCGGCGTGGCCAGCCCGCTGCGCCTGTCGGCCACGCCACCCGTGCTGCGCAACGCGCCACCGGCACTGGGCCAGCACACCGACGAAGTGCTGCGCGAGATGGGGCTGGACTCGGCGCGCATTGCGGCGCTGCGGGCCAGCGGGGTTTTGTAGCCAGACCCACGCTGCACCGAGCTGCGCAACGCCCCCGCCATTGAACAGCCTTGCCCTGACCGGCAAGGCTTTTTTGTCTGCACCATCTGAACCAAATCAGGTTCTAGCGCCTATCCAATAAGCGCTAACAGCTATCAATTTGATAACAAATCTTGGTACTCTCGGCGCCTACATGTGTTCGCACCTTGGTAAAAAAGACATGTACAAAAATTTACACATCTCTCCATAATGGCAGCGGGAATCTCTCCGGCACGGCGCACAGCACGCGCCGGTTGACCGAGACGAGAGGCGCAGTGGGACAACCGCCGCAACGTACGGGGAAGTCCGACTGGGCCGCATGCACTTTGCCCCGCCCCAGCGGCGAATCGTGGACCCCACAGGAGTTCCCCATGAAGCTCAGCCTCAAGCTCCCCCTGGCCTTTACCGTGTCGCTGCTTTTGCTGTTTGCGGCGGCGCTGTTTGGCATCAGCCGCCTGAACCAGGCGCTCGACACCTACCAGACCACCGTGGCCCAGAGCTTCGAGCACGAGCGCATGGCGGCGGACATGCTCAACAACTTCAAGGTGCAGGTGCAGGAATGGAAGAACGTACTGCTGCGCGGCAAGGACCCAGCCCAGCTCACGCGCTACTGGGCCGCGTTTGAAAAACAGGAAAAGGCCATCAAGGACGAGGCGCAAAAGCTCGTGGTCGCTCTGCCCCCCGGCGAAGGCCGTGAACGCGTGCAGCAGTTTTCCCAGGCCCACGAGCGCATGGGCGCGGCCTACCGAAAGGGGTTTGAGGCCTTCAAGGCCGCAGACCACGACCCGCAGGCGGGCGACAAGGCCGTGGCGGGCATGGACCGCGAGCCCTCGCAGCTGCTGGACCAGGCCGGTGGCCTGATCGCCAAGGCCAGCAGCGAAGTGGCCGAGCGCGCCGCCAAAGCAGCGCAGCGCGCCACCACCATCAGCCTGGTGGTGATGCTGGTGGTGTGCGCCCTGGGCATTGCGGGCGCCATTGCCTTCAGCCGCACCGTAGTGAACCCGCTGGACAACGCGGTGCGCGTGTCGCAGGCCGTGGCCAGCGGCGACCTCACCGTGGCACGGCAAGTGCAGGGCAAGGACGAAATCGCCCTGCTGCTGAATGCCCTGCACGACATGCAGATCAGCCTGTCGCACGTGGTGAGCAATGTGCGCAACAACGCCGACAGCGTGGCCGCCGCCAGCACCGAAATCGCACAGGGCAACAATGACCTGAGCGCCCGCACCGAGCAGCAGGCCAGCGCGCTGGAAGAAACCTCGGCGTCGATGGAGGAGTTGAGTTCCACCGTGCAGGCCAATGCCGAAAACGCGCGCACCGCCAACCAGCTGGCCGTGAGCGCCAGCACCGTGGCCGTGCAGGGCGGCGATGTGGTGGCCGAGGTGGTGACCACCATGAAGGGCATCAACGACAGCAGCAAGAAGATTGCCGACATCATCAGCGTGATCGACGGCATCGCCTTCCAGACCAACATCCTCGCGCTGAACGCCGCCGTGGAAGCAGCCCGCGCGGGCGAGCAGGGCCGGGGCTTTGCGGTAGTGGCCAGCGAGGTGCGCAACCTGGCCCAGCGCAGCGCAGACGCCGCCAAGGAGATCAAGACCCTGATCCACGCCAGCGTGGAGCGCGTAGAGCTGGGCACCACGCTGGTAGACAAGGCGGGCGCCACGATGAGCGAGGTGGTCAGCGCCATCCGCCGTGTGACGGACATCGTGGGCGAGATCAGCGCCGCGAGCAGTGAGCAAAGTGCAGGCGTGGCCCAGGTGGGGGACGCCATCACCGAAATGGACCAGGCCACGCAGCAGAACGCGGCGCTGGTCGAACAGAGCGCGGCAGCTGCCGACAGCCTGAAGGTGCAGGCGCAGCAGCTGGTGCAGGCGGTGGCGGTGTTCCGACTGGCGGACTCTGAAGCCAGCGCTCCCACACGCGCCCACTTGCCAGTGCCCGGGCCGCACCAGCCCCGTCTGGCCGCTGGCTGAGGCGGCGCAGAAATTTCAGGCCAAATCGGCCTCTAGGGATGACCTGCATAACTCCCTGCGGTCTGTGATAGCGCGGCCTCGGGCGGTTCGCTGCGTTGCTTTTCTTGCCAATAGCCCGGCTATTGGCTGCCAAAAGACGCCTTGCGCCCCATCCCGATCCGCACTACCACCGCTTCGCGAGGGTTATGCAGGACATCCCTAGCGCTTTACCATCAAGCGCTAAAAGCTATTTAAAAGATAGCAATCTAAAAACCATCGACTCAGGCTTCTGCCAGCACCGGCGAAGCCTGCTGCACGGAGGCCAACGTGGGCGAGGCCAGCTTGCGCAGGTAGGCCATGGTCTGCAGGCAGGCCTGGGCCACCTCGGTGCCCTTCTTCACGAAATGCTCGCGGAAGAAGCGCACATGGTCCTCGTGGTCGTGAAAGTCGCGCGGGGTGAGCACAGCCGACATCACGGGCACCTCGGTGTCGAGCTGCACGCGCATCAGGCCGTCGATGACAGCGGTGGTGACGAACTCGTGGCGGTAGATGCCGCCGTTGACCACCAGCGCGCAGGCCACGATGGCGTCGTAGCGCCCGCTGCGCGCGAGCTTGCGGGCCAACAGCGGGATCTCGAACGCACCGGGCACATCGAACAGCGCCACCTGCGCGGGTGGCAGGCCGTGGCGGTCGAACTCGGCCAGGGCCGCGTCACGCGCCTGGTGCACGATGTCCTGGTGCCAGCTGGCACTGATAATGGCCACGCGGGCGCCACGGTGTGCGGCCACAGGCGCGAGGGGAGAGACGGGAGAAGTAGCAGAAGACTGATTCATGGGTTCCTCAAAACAGGTCAGACCAGAATCAGGGCGCGCGCGAACACGGCGCCTGCACAGGGCGGCGCAGGCCTCACGGCGCTTGCGAGCGGGCAAAAAACACGCAGGCAAACGCCAAGGGCCCAGCCACCCATGGCGGGTGCTCTAGGGATGTCCTGCATAACTCCCTGCGGTCCGTGATAGCGCGGTCTCGGGCGGTCCGCTGCGTTGCTTTTCTTACCAATAGCCGCGCTATTGGCTGCAAAAAGTCGCCTTGTGGCCCATCCCAATCCGCACTACCACCGACTCGCGAGGGTTATGCAGGACATCCCTAGTTTCGCGATCTCTTTCATCCGGACTGTGACCGTCGGCTCTGGTTTCGCACCAGATCTGCTGACCCTGCGGGCCTGTTCCAAAGAACGGCACCACAGGCGCTCGCGGGCTCTTGTTGGCTTTTCAGCCCTCAAATACCGCCGGTGGGGAATTCCGCCCCGCCCTGAGAACGCTGCCGGCCCTGGAGTGGATCCAGGGCCGGCAGGGAGATTCTAGGAGCTTGGTGACATTCGCGCCGTCGCCAATGCGATTGCCCCCCCGGCGCCGATCCCGTTCACCCGTTCTGGCTGAGCCTGCCCAAGCCAGGCGCGGCGCTTGAACGGCGCTCAGCGAACGGTTCAAGTTGATGGAAGCCGGATCATTCAAAAGACCGGCTGTAGCGTACCTGCACAAAGTCTTCGCCCGGGTTGGGCTTGCGGATGCCACCGTTGGAAATGTGGCGCACGATCAGCATCAGTTCGTGCTGGCGGCGGGCGCCAAAGTTGAAGCCCACGCCCTGGTGGTCGGCAAAGTTGAAACGGGTGCTGAAGGCCTTGTGCCGGTTGGCGTAGTGCCCGTCCAGCGCCGACAGGCCGATGCCGCCTTCCATGAACCAGGCGGACCGCCCGCCGTCGAATCGCCAACGCAGTGTCGGCACCACCGCCAGCTGCGTCCAGTGGCGGCGCCCGCCCGGCACGGCGGTGCCGGGCGGCACGCGCCAGTGCGCGATGTGGGTATCCCAGTGCCCCGTAAGTTCGCCGCCCAAAAAATCACGGCGCCAGGCCCAGGGCCATTGCACACCCACCGAGGCCAGCCCGACGTCGCTGGCCGCGCGTGCGCCGTCGATGAAGATGCGGCGCGGCTCGGGGGTAGCGGAGGCCGCAAGCTCCTGGGCCCGGGCGGAGGGCTGCGGGGCGCCAGCCCCCTGCTGCGCCAGGGCCGGCAGGGGCAACAGCGCGCAGCAGGCCAGCAGGGCGGCTCCAGCACAGCCGGCTCGCGGTGGTGGCGGGAACAAGCCCTCGGACGGGGAAGGCAATGGCAGCAGGGGTGGAAATGAGGAACGCACGGCAGGACTCCGACGGGCCACTGGGCCATGCCCTCCAATCTACCCAAACGTCGCCCTGCGCGCAGCACCTGGCAGCGCGCAGGGCTGCAAGAAACTCTTCGTCGGTACCTTGTCGGGGGCGTGCAAAAAGCGCTGGGCGCCGAGGTCAACGGGGCCGCGCAAAGCCCCCGTCCGCCCAAGCGGTAGCGCTGGCGGCGGTCAGGCGGAAGGTGGGCGGCGCAGGCACGCGGGCGATTTCCTGGCCCAGTGCATCCTCGGCGCTCAGCGTGGCCGTGGCGCCTTCCTCGTCGGGCACGATGGCCAGCGCCACGCGCAGGCGCTGGCCGTCGGCGGTGGTGATGTGCACGCTCTTGTTCAGCTGCGCGTGCAGTTGCTGCTCATGGCGGCGCACCACCTCGCTCGCGGTCTTGACCAGGGTGTGGAAGGCCGACACATCGAGCGGCTTGGGGTTCTTCTTGTCGCGGCCCATGGTCCAGGGGCCCACCAGCGCGGGTTCGGACTCCCCCTTCAGCGTCATGGACACGGCCCAGCCATCGTCGTCCTCGTTCTTGATGACCTGCGCCGTCCAGCGCCCATCGCTCCAGCAGCGGGGTTCCTGGATGGTGTCGGGCGTGTCGGGTGCGTCGGTCATGGAGAAAAAGGCCTGGGTTGCGGGAAAGGGCGCAGAGCATAACGGCAGGGCTTGGCCATCCTCATTTCCAATAACCATTGGTTATCGAAAAAGGCCGTGCATAGCGCAGGTCTGGTCACTCCCCCAAAGCGTCCGGCGCCACGCCCGCCGCCTCGCGCAGCACATCGATAAAGGCCTGTGCCGAAGGGGTGGGCGGCTCGCCCAGCCGGGTGATGAGGCCGTAGCTGGGCATGCGGTCGGGCAGCTCGACGGGGATGCGCGAGAGCAGGCCTCGGTCCACATATTTCTGGATCAGCGCGGCGGGCTGCAGCGACATCATGTGGGTGGTGTTCATCAGCTCCAGCGCAAACAGGAAGGACGGTGTCTCTACCACCCCCGCCGTGAGCGCCAGGCCGGCGCCGCCGAACAGGTCGTCCGACACCTTGCGCACGGCCGTGGAGGCGGGGTACAGAATCCACGGCCAGTGCGCCAGCTCGGTGAGCGACAGGTCGGTGGCGCCGCGCAGCGGGTGGTGCTGCCCACCCACCACATGCAGCGGCTCGGCGGACAGGTGCTCGTAGTGGAACTGGCTGCGCTGGTCCTCGGTGGTGAAGCGGCCAATCATCAGGTCGATCTTGCGTTCGGCCAGCCAGGCGATGAGCTGGTCGCTGCTCTGCTCCAGGATCTTGATGACCAGCAGGGGCCGCAAGCGCTGGAGCTCCACCACCGACGCCACCAGCACATGCGCTGCCGAGCCGGTGATCGCGCCCACCGTCACATGGCCGTGGCCGCCCTGCTTGAGCGCATTGAACTCGTCCACAAACTTGCGCTGCCCATCGAGCGCCGCGCTGGCGTAGCGCAGCGTAAAGAGCCCCAGCTCGTTGGGCCGCATGCCGCGCGAGAGGCGGTCGAACAGGCGCGCCTCGAGGATCTCCTCGATGTCCATGAGGATCTTGGTGGCCGCAGGCTGCGTGACGTGCATCTGCTCGGCTGTCAGCCGCAGGTTGCGCGTGCGGCCCAGGATGTCGAGAAACTGCAAATGCCGAAAGCGCAGCCGCGCGCAGGCCTGCGCCAAAGACAAGGGTTTACCCGGAAATTCGTCTGGACTCATAAGCGTTTGGAATGGATTGTCGCAAAACATTCAGTGGACCCGGCAGGGCGCGAAACCTAACCTTCGCTCTGCGTCGATAACGGCTGGCCCCAAAAAAAGCCGCAGGCGCCAAAGGCCTCGCCAACGGGGTCCCGCCATTCCAACGGAGACAAGACACCATGCAATTCAAGACCCTCGCTAAATCCTTGGCGCTTGCTGCCACGCTGCTGGCCGCCTTTGCCGCCCCCGTCGCGGCCCAAGTCAAGGAACACACCTTCAAGGTCGGCATTGGCCTGAGCGACGACCACCCGCAGGCCCAGGCCGTGCGCCACTTTGCCGAGCGCCTGCAGGCCAAGAGCGGCGGCAAGATGAACGCCAAGCTGTTTGCCAGCGGTGCGCTGGGCAACGATGTCAGCATGACCTCGGCCCTGCGCGGCGGCACGCTGGAGATGACGATTCCGGATTCATCCACGCTGATGTCGCTGATCAAGCCCTTTGGCGTGCTGAACTTGCCACTCACCTTCAACACCGAGGCCGAAGCCGACGCCTTGCTCGACGGCCCCTTCGGCCAGAAGCTGCTGGCCATGCTGCCCGACAAGGGCCTGATCGGCCTGGGCTTTTGGGAAAACGGCTTTCGCCATGTGACCAACTCGCGCCGACCTATCAACACGGCCGACGATCTGGCAGGCCTGAAGCTGCGCGTGATCCAGAGCCCCTTGTTCCTCGACACCTTCAACGCGCTGGGCACCAACGCCACGCCCATGCCGTTCACCGAGCTGTACACCGCCATGGAACAAAAGGCCGTCGACGGCCAGGAGAACCCGCCTGCCACCATCCTGGCCAGCAAGTTCTATGAGGTGCAAAAGCATCTGGTGCTGTCGCGCCACATGTACAGCGCGTGGGTGCTGCTCATCTCCAAGAAGACCTGGGATGGCCTCTCGGCCGACGAGCGCAAGATCGTGCAGGAGGCTGCCCGCGAGGCCACGCTGTTCGAGCGCAAGACCATCCGCGCCTTCAGCGAAACCGCCCTGGGCGAGCTGAAGAAGGCCGGCATGCAGATCACCGAGCTGCCTGCTGCCGAGCAGGCCAAGCTGCGTACCAAGCTGCAGCCCGTGCTGGCCAAGTACGGCAAGGAGTTTGGTGAAGAGACCACCAGCGAAATGATGGGCGAGCTGGCGAAGGCGCGGGGCGGGAAGTAAGCGATTCACCTCTCGGGGCGCAGCTGGTTGCAGCTGCGCCCCGCCCCTCCTTTTGCGACGCCCCGACCCCATGACCAAAACACCCCGCCGCCCCTTCCGCTCCCGCGACTGGTTTGCCGCCCCCGAGCGCTCGGACATGACCGCGATGTACCTCGAACGCTTCATGAACTACGGGCTCACGCCCGAGGAACTGCGCTCGGGCCGGCCCATCATCGGCATCGCGCAGACGGGCAGCGACCTGTCGCCCTGCAACCGCATCCACCTGGACCTGGCGCGCCGCGTGCGCGACGGCATCCGCGATGCGGGCGGCATTCCGATGGAGTTCCCTGTTCACCCCATCTTTGAAAACTGCCGCCGCCCCACGGCCGCGCTGGACCGCAACCTGGCCTATCTGGGGCTGGTGGAGATCCTGTACGGCTACCCCATCGATGCCGTGGTGCTGACCACGGGCTGCGACAAGACCACACCGGCCGGCATCATGGCCGCGTCCACGGTGGACATCCCGGCCATCGTGCTCTCGGGCGGGCCGATGCTGGACGGCTGGCACGAAGGGCAACTGGTGGGCTCGGGCACCGTGATCTGGCGCAGCCGCCGCCAGCTCGCGGCGGGCGAGATTGATGAAGAAGAGTTTCTGCAGCGCGCCTGCAGCAGCGCACCGTCGGCGGGCCACTGCAACACCATGGGCACGGCCTCCACCATGAACGCGGTGGCCGAAGCGCTGGGCCTGTCGCTGCCCGGCTGCGCGGCCATTCCTGCACCGTACCGCGAACGCGGCCAGATGGCCTACGAAACCGGGCGGCGCATTGTTGATATGGCCTATGAAGACCTGCGACCCTCGCGCATCCTGACGCGCGAGAGCTTCTTGAACGCGCTGTCGGTCATCAGTGTGGCCGGGGGCTCCAGCAATGCGCAGGTGCACGTGATGGCCATGGCGCGCCATGCAGGCGTGGTACTGGAGGCCCAGGACTGGACGGACCACGCCTACGACCTGCCCCTGCTGCTGAACATGCAGCCTGCAGGCCAGTTCCTGGGCGAACGGTTCTTTCGCGCGGGCGGTGTGCCTGCGCTGATGTGGGAGCTGCAGCAAGCGGGCCGCCTGCACAACGACTGCGCCAGCGTGACGGGCAAAACCATCGGCGACAACCTGCAGGGCCACGAAGCGCGCGACCGTGAAGTGATTCGCCCCTTCAACGCGCCGCTGATGGAAAAAGCTGGGTTCCTGGTGCTCAGCGGCAACCTGTTTGACTTCGGCATCATGAAAACCTCGGTGATATCGCCCGCGTTTCGCGAGCGCTACCTGAGCCAGCCGGGCCGCGAGGGCATCTTCGAAGCCCGTGCCGTGGTTTTTGAAGGCGCGGACGACTACCACGCACGCATCAACGACCCAGCGCTCGACATCGACGAGGGCTGCATCCTGGTCATGCGCGGCGCCGGGCCCATCGGCTGGCCGGGCTCGGCCGAGGTGGTCAACATGCAGCCGCCCGATGCGCTGATCCGGCGCGGCATCAACACGTTGCCCACGCTGGGCGACGGGCGCCAGTCGGGCACGGCAGACAGCCCTTCCATCCTCAACGCATCGCCCGAGAGCGCCGTGGGCGGGGGCCTGTCCTGGCTGCAAAGCGGCGACACCATCCGCACCGACCTCAACACCGGGCGCTGCGATGCGCTGGTCGCGCCCGAGGAAATCGCCCGCCGAAAGCGTGAACTGCCCGACCCACCCGTGCCCGCGAGCCAGTCCCCCTGGGAAGCGCTGTACCGCGAGAAGACGGGGCAGCTGGCCGATGGCGCGACGCTCGACTTCGCGCTGGCATTCCAGCGCATTTCCGAAAAGACACCACGCCACAACCACTGACAACGAGCGGGCGGGCCACCGGCGCCACCCCCGGATTTTTTCGAAGGACTCTCCATGAACAACATGACGGCGGCGGCAGTTGCCGAACGGGCCCGTGCGCCCCAGACCGCATTGCAAGTGCTTCCCGACGATGGCCTGCAGGGCACGCTGGTGGGCCGGGTGTGGACACCACAGGGCGCCGTCGCGGGCCCAGCTGTGGTGGCCCTGCGGCCCGAAGGCGTGTTTGACCTCAGCGCGCACTACCCCACCATGAGCACGCTGCTCGACACCCTGGCGCCCGCCGAGGCGGTGCGTGCAGCCACCGGCCAGTACCTGTGCAGCGTGGATGACCTGCTGGCCAACAGCCTGCCCGGCACGCGCGACACGAGCCGCCCCTGGCTGCTGGCGCCGTGCGACCTGCAGGTGGTCAAAGCTGCGGGCGTGACGTTTGCGGCCAGCCTGATCGAGCGCGTGATCGAAGAACAGGCCCGGGGCGACGCCAGCCGTGCGCAAGCCTTGCGAAGCCAGGTCATCGAGCTGATCGGCGAGAACCTTGCCGACATCCGCCCTGGTTCGCCCGAGGCCATGGAACTCAAAACGTTGTTGCAAGAGAAAGGCCTGTGGTCGCAGTATCTGGAGGTGGGTATTGGCCCCGATGCCGAGGTGTTCACCAAGGCGCCGGTGCTGGCGTCCGTCGGCTGCGGGGACGACATCGGCATCCGCTCCGATTCGGCCTGGAACAACCCCGAGCCCGAGGTGGTGCTTGCCGTGAACAGCCGGGGCCAGATCGTGGGCGCCACGCTGGGCAACGACGTGAACCTGCGGGACATCGAGGGCCGCAGCGCCCTGCTGCTGGGCAAGGCCAAGGACAACAACGCCTCGTGCGCGTTAGGCCCGTTCATCCGCCTGTTCGACGCCAGCTTCGGGATGGACAAGGTGCGCAGCGAAACCGTGCACCTGAGCGTTGCAGGGGTGGATGGCTATGAGTTGCGCGGCATCAACACCATGGCCAGCATCAGCCGCGACCCCAGCGACCTCGTGGCGCAGACCCTGGCCGCGCACCAGTACCCGGATGGCTTCATGCTGTTTCTGGGCACGCTGTTCGCGCCCATTGAAGACCGCGACCAGCCGGGTGGTGGCTTTACCCACAAGCTGGGCGATCTGGTGTCCATCGAGAGCGCGTGGCTGGGTGGCCTGCACAACCGCGTGGCGCACAGCGAGGTGGCGGCGCCCTGGCGCTTTGGTTTGCGCGCCTTTATCAGTAACCTGACGCAGCGCGGCCTGTTGCGCGACGCAGCGCTTTGAGCCACAGGCCGCAACGGCACGCACACCAGAAGAAGACCAAGGAGACACCCATGCTCAACGCCCTCATAGACCGGTGCTGTCGGTGGATCAACGTTCTCATCGCGCTGGCACTGGCCGTGATGGTGGTGATGGTGTTCGGCAACGTGGTGCTGCGCTACGCATTCAACTCGGGCATTGCGGTCAGCGAAGAGGTGTCGCGCTGGCTGTTCGTGTGGATCACGTTCCTGGGCGCCATCGTGGCGGTGAAGGAACACGGCCACCTGGGCACCGACCTGGTTCTCACCAAGCTTCCACCCATCGCGCAACGGGTGTGCCTGGCCATCAGCCACGGGCTCATGCTGTTTTGCACCTGGCTGCTGTTCAGTGGCGCCCTGACCCAGGCCCGCATCAACTGGGATGTGGAAGCGCCGGTAACCGGCGCATCGGTGGCGATCTTCTATGCGTCCGGGGTGGTGTTTGCCGTGGCGTCGGGCCTGTTGTTGTTGCTCAACCTGTGGAGGCTGCTGTCGGGGCAGGTACCAGACGACCAGCTGGTGCAGACCTCCGGGTCGGAGGATGTGGCCACCCTGCCCGACATGCAGCTGGACCGCGCGGCGCTGCCGTCACGCAAGCCGCCATCCCATTGAGCCCCCCGGAGACACTCGCATGACCGTATTCATCTTTCTCGGCTCCCTGCTGGCGGCCATGGCCATTGGTGTGCCCATTGCCTACGCGCTGCTGGTGTCTGGCGTGGCGCTGATGTGGCACCTGGACCTGTTTGACGCGCAGATCCTTGCGCAGAACGTCATCAACGGCGCGGACTCGTTCCCGCTGCTGGCCGTGCCGTTTTTTATGTTGGCAGGCGAGATCATGAATGCGGGCGGCCTGTCGCAGCGCATCGTCAAGCTGGCGCTCACGCTGGTGGGCCACAAGCGCGGCGGGCTGGGCTTTGTGGCCATCCTCGCGGCCTGCATGCTGGCGGCGCTGTCGGGCTCTGCCGTGGCAGACACCGCTGCGCTGGCCGCATTGCTGCTGCCCATGATGGTGAAGGCCGGACATGACAAGGCGCGCGCCGGGGGGCTGATTGCCTCGGCGGGCATCATCGCGCCGGTGATTCCGCCTTCCATTGGTTTTGTGGTGTTTGGCGTCGCGGCCAACGTGTCGATCAGCAAGCTGTTTCTGGCGGGCATCGTGCCGGGCCTGCTGATGGGGCTGTCCATTGCTGCGGCCTGGTACTGGGTGTCGCAGCGCGAGAGCATTTTGCCGCCGCCCCGAGCAACGACCGCAGAGAAGCTGCAGGCCTTGAAGGAATCCACCTGGGCGCTGTTCCTCCCAGTGATCGTGATCGTGGGTCTGAAGATGGGCGTGTTCACCCCTACCGAAGCCGCCGCCGTGGCCGCCGTCTATGCGCTCTTCGTGGCCACGGTGGTGTACCGCGAGCTGCACTGGCGCCAGCTGACCGCCGTGTTCGTGAGCGCTGCCAAAACGACGGCCGTGATCATGTTCCTGGTGGCCGCCGCCATGGTGAGCGCGTGGCTCATCACCGTGGCCGACATCCCCAGACAGCTGGTCTCGCTGCTGAAGCCCTTCATGGACAACCCCATCCTGCTGATGATGGCCATCATGCTGCTGGTGATGGCCGTGGGCACCGCCATGGACATGACGCCCACCATCCTGATCCTGGCGCCCATGCTGATGCCGGTGGTCAAAGCCGCAGGCATCGACCCTGTCTACTTCGGCGTGCTGTTCATCATGAACAACGCCATCGGCTTGATCACTCCGCCGGTGGGCACGGTGCTGAACGTGGTCGCAGGGGTGGGACGCATGCGCATGGACGAAGTCACCCGGGGCGTGCTCCCCTTCATGGGCGCGCAGTTCGCGATGATGTTCCTGATGGTGCTGTTCCCGTCCATCGTGCTGGTGCCGATGCGGTGGTTTGTGGGATAAAGGCTCTTCACAGACAGTCCAGCTGAATCGCTGCGGGAGACCAATCGCGGACTATTTCACACCGGGGAGATGAACGATACAAATGGCGCGTCTATTTATCGAGAAGATAGGCCTTCCCCGCTTCGGCCAGCGCTTACCGTGACGTCTGAACGGGATCACCAAAAACCTTGATCCCGGAGGGGCGCTTGATCTCAACACAGAAACGGCCGGTTACTCTCAACACCCGCCAGCAGGTGCTCGTGGGCTGGGCCCTGCTACCGGTGTTGGCCGTCTGGCAACTCAACGGCTTTTACCTGCCTGTCGTGGGGCGCGGAGGCGCACTGCTCTTTTGGGCGGTTGACGGGATTCAGTGGGTAGTGCTTCCTGCAGTCTTGCTTGGCCTTCTTGCCCACAAAGCAGCGCTGCGCCCCCAACACTACGGACTCGTACCGCCAGAAAAGAACCTTTGGCCCCTTGCATGGCAGAGCCTGATGGTGTTTGTCACCGCGGGGCTGGTTTTTCTGGTGGCGCGGAACCTGTCGTGGCGGACGCTCGGACCCTCACCCGGCAGCTTCCAGCTGGCGCAGTTTTCCCCCCGGGGCCTGGCGGGCGCGGCGGTGCAGACCTACGCAGCGGTCAGCGCAGGGCTGGTGGAAAGCATCTTTTTCATTGGGCTACCATGGCTCTGGTATTCGAGTGCACGCCAGCGCCCTTCAGAGCTACTGTTCACACTCGCGGTATCGGCCGTCTTCGCGCTGGCGCACTGGGAGCACGGCAGGCACGGCGTGATTGCAGCCTTCTTTGCGCATTGTGTGATGTGCCGTTGGTTCCTGTGCTGGAGAACCCTGTGGCCCGTGGTGCTGGGCCACACGCTGATCGACATGGCTGTTTTTGTCTGACAGAAAAAAGGCAGCGCCCGAGAAACGCTGCATCGTCCGGATGACAAGAAAAACTCAGTTCGCCACCGTAAAGCGCTTTTGCACATGGCGCGGCGTTTCCAGTTCGTCAGCCATCGCCACAGCCAGGTCGGCCACGCTGACGCTGCCGGGTTGCTCGCCATTCATCAGCGGCGCTTCGTCGCCCAGGCGGTATTGGCCCGTGCGTTCGCCAGGCTGCAGCAGGATGGGGGGCGAGAGGAAGGTCCAGTCCAGCGTGTTTTCGGTGCGAATCCAGTTCAGCGCCTCGCGCGCGGCCAGGGCGCCCTGCTTCCATTCGGCGGGGAACTGGGGCGTATCCACCAGCTGCACGCCGGGCGCCACAAACAGGCTGCCAGCGCCACCCACCATCAGAAAGCGGCGCACACCAGCCGCTTTGGTGCCGTCGATGATGGCGCGGGTACCTTTCAGGAACTCGTCGTGGATGTTGGGGTTCTCCCAGCCGGGGTTATAGGCGCTGACCACAGCATCATGGCCTGCAGCGGCCTTGGCGACCTGGGCGGCGTCTTGCGCGTCGGCCGCCACTACCGTAAGACCTTCGCGCGCGGCGAGCTTGGCGGGGTTGCGGGCCAGTACCGTCACGCGGTGGCCGCGTTGCAGCAGTTCATTCAGCACGGCAGCGCCAACAAAGCCGGTGGCGCCAATCAGGGCGATGTTCATATCGATGTCCTTGGGGTCGAAGTTGCGATGTAGTGAGAATAGGAGATTGTCAAAGCGGGCGGTAGATGGCTAAATCTGCCTTCTCTTTGAAGCTCAACTTCACAATGGATGAATCACCCCCTGAGTCGCTTTGCGCCTTCCCCCTCTCTCGCAAGGCTGCGCCATGCGGGATGGGGACGCCCCCAGCGCACTCCAGCGAAGCGCCGCACAAGCAGCTTGGCGGCCCTTGCGCGGGGGCGCTGGCCTTGGTCGCGCCAGTTCCAAGGCATGGAGGCGGACAACAGCCCAGTGGGGATTGACGAGAAGACCTGATATGGAAGACCTCAAACGCATGGCGGTGTTTGCCGCCGTGGTGCAGCACGGCTCGATGAGCGGCGCCGCCCGCGCCCTGGGCATGAGCACTTCCGCCGTGAGCCAGCAGGTGCGCAAGCTGGAAAGCGATGGCGGTGTGACACTGCTTCACCGCTCTACGCGCAAGCTGGCGCTGACCGAGGCAGGCCAGCGCTACCACGCGCGCTGCGCCGCCATGTGTGCCGCAGCCGACCAGGCGCGGGCCGAGCTGGCCGCGTCGCGCGATGCCCCCAGTGGCGAGCTGCGGCTGTCGGCTACCGTCGGGTTTGCACGCCACATTGCCCCAGCGCTGGGCGAGCTGCTGGCCGCCCACCCCGCGCTGCGCCTGCGCCTGCTGGTAGACGATTCGCCCATTGACCTCATCAATGCCCGCATCGATCTGGCCGTGCGCTACGGGCGCCTGCAGGACTCCACCTGGGCAGCACGGCGCCTGGGAGGCATGCAGTGGTACCTGTGCGCGGCGCCCGGCTGGGTGGCTGCCCACGGCGTGCCACAGCACCCGGACGCACTGCTCTCGCACAGCTGGCTGGGCTTTGCGCGCGAAAACGGCGGCCTGCTGATCGACCTGCGCAGCCCCACGGGCGATCCCCGGGCTCTGCGGGTGGAGCCGCGCATTGCCAGCAACAACCAGCTGTCGATCCAGCAGATGTGCGAGGCCGGGCTGGGCCTGGCGCTGGTGGGCAGCATGGATTCGCACGATGCGCTGCAGGCCGGGCGGCTGGTGCGGCTGTTGCCCGACTGGTCGTTTGGCACCCTGGACATCTGGGCCATGACGCCCCAGCGCGACGCCCAGCCCGCCAAGGTGCGCCAGACCATTGCCGCGCTGCACCGCTATCTGAGCCAGCTGCCCGGCGTCACGGAATGAGAGGAGATCAGTCCGTGGGTGACTGCCTTCGGCGCCTTCCTTCGCAGGGATATCGCTGCCACTTTTTATCCATCATTTTTTTATCGTTCAGACCCACAAATTCCATCGTTGTGCAGGCAGCGCCGGCTGCCTACAGTCGCCCCCCAAGGGCCTGCTTCTGGCCCTTTTAACCCCCGACTGGAGAGCGCACATGACGACCAACCTCACCACAAACTTCCCCATCGACCGCGTACTGGCCGCTTTTGAAAAAGGCGATGTCCCCACGCTGCTCGGTAGCGTTGCCGATGACCTGGATTTCCGCATCGACCACTACCGCGATGATGCAGACACCAGCTGGCAGGTCGCGCGCAACCAGGCCGATCTGCTGACGGTGCTGCAGCGTCTGGGCACGGAGATCTTTCCGCAAGGCACCCAAATCGTTCACACCCACAGCCAGCCGCTGGGCGACGACTGGGTGATGACCCAGTTAAGCCAACGCTTCTTTTATGGAGTACAACAGCGCGAAGTGGAGTCGCTGACCTGGATCCTGAGCCACTCGCAAAACGGCCAGCTCGACTACTTTCGCGAAACCGTCACCACGATCACCCCTACCTGACTGTGGCCCCGGCCCCTGAAACCCCATGCTGTTTGACCTGCGCGCCCTCGGCTACTTCGTCGCGGCCTACGAAGAACGCTCCGTGACCACGGCGGCGCGCCGCTGCTTTGTGGCGCAGCCGTCCATCAGCATGGCCATCAAGGGGCTGGAGGACGCGCTGGACACCATGCTGTTCGAGCGAAGCCGCCAGGGTCTGGCGCCCACCCCCGCCGCCCACCGTCTGTACCCGCGCGCCTGCAGCCTGCTGGCGCAGTCCAGCGCCATGGTGCGCGACTTTCGCGATGCGCCCCGCGAAACGCTGGGCGTGTTCCTGCAGGACGACCTGATGGTGGGCCCAGCCGCGCCGCTGTTTGCGCAGATTGCCGACCTCCTGCCCAACACGCTTGTCCGACTCACGGCCACGGCGCAGGAGGCCCGGCTGCGCCTGGTGGCGGAGCATTGCAAACCGCCCGGCGACACGTTTGTGTCGTTGTGGCGCGAGCCCTATGTGATGCTGTTGCCCGAGGAGCATCCCCTGCGCTTCAAGAAGAAATTCGGTCTGGCGGACCTGCAAGGGGTGCCGCTTCTTGAATGGCCCTACTGCCCGCTGCACCAGTCGTTCATCCGCCTGCTGGCCGAGCGCGGCATTGCCCTGGAGGTACAGGCCAGCGCCGCACGCGAAGAGTTGTTGCTGCACATGGTGGACAGCGGCCTGGGCGTGGCGGTGGTGCCACAGTCCCACGCGGCGCATGCTCGCCGCTCGGTCACGCGCCCCCTCGATGGCCCCCTGGCGTTCTCGCGCCACCTGGGTCTAGCCTGCGATGCCTCGGATGCACCCATGCTCGCACTGCTGGGCCGCCTGGCCGACAGTTTGAAGGCCTCTGTGATTCCCCAGAGCAGCGTTGCCTGAGTCTCCCGCCTCCCGGTGTGGGTGGGCGCAGAACAACAGGCTGCATACGGTACCCCGGCAGTCTTGCGGTAGAAACAGGCACTTCCCTAGCGCACAGCACGCCCCAGTCCACCATGGTTCTCGAAATCGCCCACCTCACCATCCGCCCCGGCCAGAACGCGGCCTTCGAGCACGCCTTTGCCCAGGCGCAACAGATCATTGCCTCGATGCCCGGTTACCTGTCACACGAACTGGGCCATTGTCTGGAGCGCCCGCAGGACTATGTGCTGCTGGTGCGCTGGGTCACCCTGGAAGACCATGAGATCGGCTTTCGCCAGTCGGCCCGGTACCAGGACTGGAAACAGCTCCTGCACCACTTCTACGACCCTTTCCCCACGGTATTGCACTTTGGGCCGGTGGCCCTGCCAGCCCCGGCTTGAGCCCGCAACCCGGCTCCAACGTGTGACAGCGCTGCCACGCAAGGATGCGGCAGTGCACTATTCGGGTATTGCCTGAACATTTAGCGCACTGCGCACCCCGTTCTGATCCTAGAATTTGTAAACGCGCGTATCTTCTTCTTTTCTGCGCGAAGGACCCATCATGAAAGCAGTGCAGCAGGATATCGACGAGCGGACCAACCTCACCAGCACCAACAAGTTCGAACTGCTGCTGTTTCGCCTGGGCACCGACAGTGCCCTGGGCAAGTCAGAGCTGTTTGGCATCAACGTGTTCAAGATCCGCGAGATCGTGGCCATGCCCAGCATCACGCCGATCGCGGGCACCACGGCCCATTCGCTGGGCGTGGTCAACCTGCGCGGGCAGGTGATTCCGGTGCTGGACCTGCCGTCCATTGTGGGCTGCAAGCCCCAGACGGGCCTGAACATCATGCTGGTGACCGAATACGCGCGCACCACGCAGGCGTTTGCCGTCGAGTCGGTGGAAGACATCGTGCGACTGGACTGGAAACAGGTGCTCTCGGCCGAAACCAGCGGCGCCGCTGGCAAGCTGGTCACCAGCATTGCCCGCCTGGACGGCAACACGGATGAATCCCGCCTGGCCCAGGTGCTGGACGTGGAGGCCATCCTTCAGATGATCTCGCCCTCGGACGGCCACGAGGTCACCGAAGAAAAGGTTGGGGCCAAGCTCAAGCTCAAGCCCGGCTGCATCATCCTGGCGGCCGACGACTCGTTCGTGGCCCGCTCGCTCATCGAGCAAGAGCTCAAAGTGCTCAACGCCCCGTATGAAATGGTGAAGTCCGGCAAGGAAGCCTGGGACCGTCTCAACGCCATCGCGAAAAGCGCCGAAGCCGAGGGAAAAACGGTCTTGGACCGCGTCGCCATGGTACTGACCGACCTGGAAATGCCGGAAATGGACGGGTTTACCCTGACACGCAACATCAAGCAGGACGCGCGGTTTCATGGGTTGCCCGTGGTCATTCACTCCTCGCTGTCGGGCTCGGCCAATGAAGACCACGTGCGCAGCGTCGGAGCCGATGGGTACGTCGCCAAGTTTGTGGCGGAAGACCTGGCCGAAACCATCCGCCGGGTGCTGCCCAAGCCTTAAAGGCAGGGCGGCCTGCCGCGGAGCAGGCGCCCCGCCCCCACGGTCAGATATTGGGTAAAAAATTGGCCGCTTCCGCTAATCGGGCAATGGTTTATAGCTATTGTTTTTGAAGTTTCTCCACGGCAGCGCCCGGTCCCGACGGATGGGACAATAGGCGCCGTCCTACCGCGCACATCGACAGGCAGGTCAACCAAAACGGGGGGCCACGCGCTACATTGAAAGCGGCTTCAACGCGCCAGCCTCCGAAATTTGTAACACTCCGCCGGGGTGCTTTTCGGGGGCTTTACGAGCAGGGTGGAACGGCCACTCCCTGCCAGGGTCTGACCACCATGACAAACACACTTGCCCGCCTTATTTCTGCCACGGTCCTGGGCGCCGCGGTGACCGGCTGCGCCACGGTGCAGGGTGACCCGTACTACGAACCCACTCCGTACCGTGTTTATGAGCAGCCGGGTTACATCTACAACAACGCCCCGCCGGTGTACCCCGCGTATTCGGCGCCCCCAGCCGTTATCTACTACGGCGGACGCGATCGGGACGATCGCTGGGAGCGAGACCGCAACCGTAACGACTGGCGAGAACGTGAACGCGAACGGGAACGTGCCGAGCGCGACCGGCAGGCCCGGGAACGCGAGCGTGATCGCCGCGAACAGCAGGCCCGCGAGCTCGACCGCCGCCAGCGCGACCGTGACCAGGCCCTGCGCGAGCAGGCTGAGCGCGACCGCCGCGCCGCAGACGATCGCCGCAACCGCCAACCCCCTCCAGGCCGTGTTGCGCCAGGCAGCTACTCGTTTGACCCCCACGATTGGCGCTCCCGCCAACAGTCCAACAGCCCCGACAAGCCCTGACAGGGGCTGACCAGGGCTCCCACCGCCACGCTTTTGCCCACCTTGGCCGCAGACCATGAGCCTCCGCAACCGCCATCTCGCCCTCTTCCTCTGTGTGTGCGCAGCCTGGCTGGGCACAGTGGCCCACGCACAAGTGGTGCGATGCACCGACACCCGCACCGGCAAGGTGACCTATACCGACGGGGCCTGTACGAGCGGAGCGGCGGCGCGCGAAGTGGAAGCGCGCAAAACGCCGGAAGAACTCCAACTGGAACGCGAACAGGCCGCTGAGGCGCTGGAGCGCAAGCAACAGCGGCTGCAGGCCGAGGCCACCGCCGCAGAGACCGAGGCCCGCCGCAACGCCGAGCGCGACCGGGCACGCGCTGCGCAGGCCGCTGCCGCAGCCCCACAACCGCAGGACTACGCCCGCTCCCCGGAATGTGCACGTTCGCGGCGCAATTTCGACATGGTGGCTGCAGGCCTGTCGCGCTCGACCTATGAGCAGGAACTTCGGCTCGAAGCGGCCCAGCGGCAGGTGGACCTGGACTGCCTGGGCCCCCAGGGCTATGCCGAGGTCGAAAAGGCCCGTGCCAACCAGCCGCGCGTGGTGGTGGTTCCGCCCTCCAGGCACCGCCCTCTCTACCCCGACCCGTTTCCCCAGGCAGGTACCCCACAACCCCCACCACGCCTCACCCAATGTGGCGACTTTCGCTGCACCGACAACCTGGGCAACACCTACCCCCGCACAGGTCCGGGGCGGTTTCCCGGGCCCGGTGGTGTCTGCCGCTCAAACGGCGGCCAGGCGCCCTGCTGATGCCACGGGCGCGCAGCAACAGGCCCTACCGCTGCGGCTGCCCGGTCAGCCCCTCGGCCACGCTGGGGTAGCGCAGCCGTAACCCCAGTTCCCGCACCATGCGCTGGTTGTCGAGCCGGCGTGACTCGCTCATGAAGCTCAGCAGCATCAGCGACAACTGCTCCTGCGCTGCAGTGCGGGGCACACGCGGGGGGCGCGGCAGGCCGTACAGGTCGGCGGCCAGGTCAAAGTAATCGCCCATCTTCAGGTGGGTGGCGTCGCTCACGTTGTAAGTGCGCTGCGGCCGCCCTTTCCACACCGCAGCCATGCAGGCGCGGGCCAGGTCATCGGCGTGGATGTGGTTGGTAAACACATCGTCTTCGGCCACCAGCACCGGCGTGCCTCTGCGCAGACGGGCCTCGGGCGTGCCGCCTTCACGGTCAGGTGCGTAGATACCCGGAATGCGCAGCACGCTGGCCCGCACACCGGCACGGCCCAGGTGGCGTACCGCAGTTTCTGCGTTCACGCGGCGCTGCGCCCGCGGGGTGCCGGGAGCCACGGCCCGCGTCTCAGGCACCAGGGCCCCCTGGCAATCGCCGTACACCCCACTCGTCGATGCATACACCAAGGACACCGGCAGGCTTCGCAGCCGCAGCGCGCGGGCCAAGGCCACGGTGCGGGGATCCAGCCACCAGGCATTTCCTCCGGCCCCTTCGCCCGGAGGGGGCGCCAGGTGCAACACCCGGGTGGCCAGCCCGGCAAGCCTGCGCAGCGAAGGCGCATCGTCCAAATTGCCCACGATGGGCCTGGCTCCCAGGGCGCGCAGCCCCGCGACCCGCGAGGGGCTGGACGTGAGCGCCATCACCCGCATGCGTGCGGCGCCGGGGCCTGATTGCAGATCGCGCAGGATGCGTTGACCTACATCACCGCAACCCACGATCAGGAGGCGTTCACGGCGAAAGCGCGCAGGGAGGGCGCCAAGGGGGCTTTGTATTGAAGGCAAAATTGGGTCCGTTTGCTTGGCTTTTGCTGGGCCGATAGTTTGATCGAAGACGATTCCAAGGATACCCACACATGACCAGCGCAGAGGCTGCAACCCCCGCAGCGTTCCAGATCACCGTGCAGCCCAGCGGCCGCGCTTTCAGTGCCAATGCGGGCGAGGCCATCCTGTCCGCCGCCATCCGCAGCGGCGTGGGCCTGCCCTACGGCTGCAAGGACGGCGCCTGTGGTTCGTGCAAGTGCAAGAAGATCAGCGGCGCCGTGCACCACGGCGAACACCAGTCCAAGGCACTCACGGCCGATGAAGAGGCTGCAGGCCTGGTGCTGACCTGCTGCGCGCAACCGCTGACCGACGTGGTGCTCGAATCACGCCAGGTCACTGACGAAAGCGCGTATCCGATCAAGAAGATGCCGGTGCGCGTATCTACCCTGGAAAAAAAATCCCACGACGTGATGCAGGTGCGCCTGCAGCTGCCCGCCGCCGATACCTTCCGCTACCACGCGGGCCAGTACATCGAATTCATCCTGCGGGATGGCGCCCGCCGGGCCTACTCGATGGCCAACGCGCCCCACACGCAGGCTGAAGCGCCGGGCGTGGAGCTGCACATCCGCCACATGCCGGGCGGCAAGTTCACCGACCATGTGTTCGGCGCGATGAAGGAAAAGGAAATCCTGCGGGTGGAAGGCCCGTTTGGCAGTTTTTTCCTGCGCGAGGACTCCGACAAGCCCATCGTGCTGCTGGCCTCGGGCACGGGGTTTGCGCCCATCAAGGCGCTGATCGAGCACATGCAGTTCAAGGGCATCACACGCCCGACCGCGCTGTATTGGGGCGGCCGCCGGCCGGGCGACCTGTACCTGCATGACTGGGTGCTGGCGCGTGCGGCCGAAATGCCCCACCTCACCTACGTACCCGTGGTGTCCGATGCCACGCCCGAAGACGCTTGGGCGGGCCGCACCGGCTTTGTGCACCAGGCGGTGATGGACGACTTTGCCGACCTCTCGGGCCACCAGGTGTATGCCTGCGGGGCGCCCATCGTGGTGGACTCGGCCCGCGATGCCTACAGTGCACAGCGCGGCCTGCCCGCAGAAGAGTTCTATGCAGACTCCTTCACCTCCGAGGCGGACAAGCACGGCGGCTGACCGGGGCGCACATGCCAACCACCCCGGCTGAGCCCGCTGCACCCCGTGCGCCGCTGGCGCTGCCGCCTCCCGGCACTGCGCTCCCACCAGGGCGGATTTCGCGATGGCGCGCCGCAGTGCGCGGCACGGGCCCCATGGCGGCCGTGGTGGGGCTGGCGGTGCTCCTGGTGCTGGGAGCGGGAGAATGGGCAACCCAGAGCGAACTCGACAACCAGTGGGACAACCTGCGCCGCTCGGGCGAGGTGCAGGCCCTGGCCCTGCGCGGCGTGGCCACCCGCTACAGCTACCTGCCATTCACCGCCGCGCAGCAGCCGCTGATTGCCCAGCTGCTGCGCAACCCCGGCGCACAACCGCTGCGCAGCGCTGCCAACGCCTACCTGCAGACCATCAATGCCAATGCGGGCTCGGACACGCTGTATGTGATGAACACCGACGGGCTCACGGTAGCCTCCAGCAACTGGGACACCCCCACCAGCTTCGTGAACCAGAACTACGGCAATCGCCCGTATTTCCGCGATGCACTGCAAGGGCAGCCGGGGCGGTTCTACGGCGTGGGCAAGACCACCGGCGAACCTGGGCTTTTTGCATCGGCACCCGTGGTGGAAAACGGCCGGGTGATCGGCGTCGTGGCCGTGAAGGTGTGGATGCAGCCCATCGTGGACACCTGGGCGCAACTGCGCGACCCGGTCTTCGTGACCGATGAGCGCGGCATTATCTTCCTCGGCTCTGTCCTCCCCTGGCTGTACCAGACCACGCGCCCACTGCCCGAACAGGACGTGCAGCAGGTGCAATTCGACGAGCAGTATGGCGCACGCTGGACACCCCAGCCCGTGCCCTGGAAAACGCTCCAGCGCGACGGCCAGCCAGGCACCGAGATCCTCGTGCCCGGCACCGGCAAGCGCTATCTGGCCCTTGAAGAGCGCCTGCCCGATCTGGGCTGGACGCTGACCCTCACGGCCGACAGCAAGGCCATCGCCCTGGCGCGCCAACAGGCCTGGGCACTGGCGAGCCTGGCGTCGGGCCTGCTGGTGCTCGGCGCCCTGTACTGGCAGCTGCGCGAACGGCGCCTGCAAGAGAACCGGCAGGCCCGCATCGAACTGGAGCAGCGCGTCCAGGAGCGCACCCATGCACTGCAGCAGGCGCAGGCATTTCGCCAGTCGATGGAAGACTCGCTGCTGGTGGGCATGCGCGCGCGCGACCTCGAAGGCCGCATCGTCTACGTGAACGCCGCCATGTGCGACATGGTGGGCTACAGCGCAGACGAGCTGATCGGCTGCCTGCCGCCCTACCCCTACTGGCACCCGGACGACCTGGACCGGCACTGGAACGACAGCGACACCGCCCTGGCCGGCAAAGCCGCGCCCCAAGGCAACGAAAACCGGCTGCGGCACCGCAATGGCTCCGACGTGTACACCATGTTCTACACCGCACGCCTCATCGACGGCAACGGCCAGCACATCGGCTGGATGAGTTCGGTGGTGGACATCACCGCCCAAAAACGCGCCGAAGAACAGCAGCAGCAGCGCGAGGCCCAGCTGCAGCGCGTGCAGCGTGTGATCACCGTGGGCGAGATGGCCTCCACGCTGGCGCACGAGCTGAACCAGCCACTGGCCGCCCTGGTCAACTACGCGGCCGCAGCGCGCTCACTGGCGGCGCAGGGCAAAACCGAGCTGCTGAACGACAGCCTCACCGCACTCTCCAGCCAGGCCCTGCGCGCCGCCGACATCGTCGGCCGCATCCGCCGCTGGGTGCGCCAACACCCCGAGGCCCGCGAGCCCTGCGACCTCAATGCCGCCGTGGACCAGTCCCTGGGCCTGCTCCTGCGCGCCGAGGCGCGGCGGCACGGGGTGGCGGTGCGGCTGGACCTGGCCCACGGCCCGCTGCGCGTGAATGCCGACCGCGTGCTGCTCGAACAGGTGGTGCTGAACCTGGGTCTCAACGCCTTGCAGGCCATGCAGGCGATGCGCGCAGATGCCACGCCGACCGAGGGGCAAGAACTATTGCTGCGCACCACGGCCGATACCCGGTTTGCCTGCCTCGAAGTGCTGGACCGGGGGCCTGGCCTGCCACCGGAGATCGCCGAACGCCTGTTCGAGCCCTTCTTCACCACCCGTTCCGACGGCCTGGGGCTGGGCCTGAACATCTGCCGCTCCATTGTCGAAAGCATGGGCGGCGAGCTGCTGGCGCGCAACCGCGACGGCGGCGGCGCCGTGTTTGAAATCCGGTTGCCCCGCATTTTCTTGCCCACACCATGACCGACAGCCATCCGACCACTCCCGTCACCGTCAACACCACAGTTCCCGCGAATGTCTACGTCGTGGACGACGACGAGGGTGTGCGCAACTCCCTGGCCGCCCTGCTGCTGGCCGGTGGCCATGCGCCCCGCACGTTTGCCAGCGGCCCTGAGTTCCTGGCCCGCGCCGACCTCGCCCACCCGGGCTGCGTGCTGCTGGACCTGCGCATGGACGGCATGAGCGGCCTGCAGGTGTTCGATGCCCTGCGCGAGCGCAATGCCGTGCTCAAGACCGTGTTCCTGTCCGCCCATGGCGAACTGGCCTCCGCCGTCACCGCCGTCAAGCAAGGGGCCGTGGACTGGCTCGAAAAACCCTGCGACGAGCAAACCCTGCTGGCCGCCGTGCTACGGGCCGCGAGCCTGTCGCTGGAAGACGCACAGCGCGCACAGCGGCGCAACACCTTGCGGGAGCGCTGGAACACGCTGAGCCCGCGCCAGCAAGAGGTGGCGCGCCTGCTGGCCACCGGCATCAGCAGCAAGGAGGTGGCCCGCGCGCTGGCCCAGCGCGACCCGGAGCGGCCTATCGACCCGCGCACGGTGGACACGCACCGCTCTGCCATCTTCCTGAAACTGGACATCCGCTCGTCGCACGAGCTGGGCATGCTGGTGGAAGATCTGGGGCTGGCAGAAAACACGTTGCGCACGCTGTGACAGCCCTCCACAGGCACCCTCCACAGCTGCCGTCCACCAGTTTTCGTAAGCAGTCTTATTATTTTTTGCACAATGGCACCATGAACCGCAGAAACCACCTCATCGCCAGTGCCGCTGTTGCAGCGGCTTTTTCATCCCCCTTCGCGGCCTCGGTCGCGCTTGCGCAGGACTCCGGCCAGCCCATCCGGCTGGTCGTGCCCTACGCACCCGGCGGGCCCATCGACGTGACGGCGCGTGCACTGGCCGAGCGCGTGCGCGACTCGCTGGGCACCGTGATCATTGAAAACAAGGGCGGTGCAGGCGGCAACATCGGTGCCGACGCCATTGCCAAGGCCGCACCCGATGGCCTGACCATCGGCATCGCCGCCACGGCCACGCACGCAGTGAACCCCTGGCTGTACGCCAAGATGCCCTACGACGCGGGCAAGGACTTCGCGGGCATCACGCAGATGGTGCGTATTCCCAACGTGCTGGTCATCAACGCCGCCAAAGCCGAGCAGCTCAAGATCAACACCCTGGCCGACCTGATCGCCTACGCCAAGGCCAACCCCGCCAAGCTCAACTACGGCAGCGGCGGCAATGGCAGCGCGGGCCACCTGGCGGGCGAGATGTTCAAGCAGCGCGCGGGCATCTTTGCGCTGCACATCCCCTACCGCGGCGCCAACCCCGCGCAGCTGGCGCTGCTGGCGGGCGAGGTGGACTTCAACATCGACAACCTGGCGGCCGCCGCGCCCAATATCCGTGCCGGCAAGCTCAAGGCCCTGGCCGTGACCTCGCTGGACGCCTCGCCCTCGCTGCCGGGCGTGCCACCCCTGTCTGCTACTTTCAAGGGCTTTTCCATCGACACCTGGTGGGGCCTGGTGGCACCCGCAGCCACGCCCAAGCCCATCATCGACAAGCTGAACAAGGCCTTTGTAGCCGCCCTCAATGCGCCAGAAACCAAGACCCGCTTTGGCGCCTTGCTGGCCGAACCCGTACCCACCACACCGCAGCAGTTCGACAGCTTCATGGCCAGCGAACGCGCGAAGTACCAGCAGGTGGTGAAGGCGTCCGGGGCAAGAGTCGATTGACCCCCTGAGACGCTGCGCGTCATCCCCCAAAGGGGACGCCACCGGTGGCCCGGCAGAGCCGGTTCCACGGTGGCACTGGCGTTGGGCTGCGCCAGTTTCATCCGGTGCGGGTCCATCCGTCGCGCAGGGTAATATTTTTAAGCTTTTTTAGCCTCTAGCGCTTATCTACAAAGCGCTAGCAGCTCCTGATTCAGGAGCAATTTATCCACCCACCACAGCGTCCGCCCAACCCGGGCCTTCCAGCCGGTGGATGTCCTGCGATGCCACGGCCTGCAATGCTGCGGCGTCCACGCGCTCGGGCGCAAGATCGGCCAGGGGGCGCAGCACAAACGCGCGCTCGGCCATCCGAGGGTGGGGCACGGTGAGCTCGGGGGTGTCGATGGCCTGGCCGCCAAACCACAGGATGTCCAGGTCCAGCGTGCGCGGGGCGTTGCGGTAGGGGCGCTGGCGGCCAGCGGCTTGTTCGATGGATTGCAGGGCCTGCAGCAGGGGCTGCGGGGCCAGGGCCGTGGTCAGCTCGGCCACGGCATTGAGGTAGTCGGGCCCACCGGCATCGACCGGCGCGCTGCCGTAGAGCGGCGACACGCGTGTGACCCGGGTGCCTGGCAACTGGTCGATTGCCGCCAAAGCATTGCGCAAGGCCGTCTCACGCTCGCCGAGATTGGCGCCCAGGCCCACGTAGACCAGGGCGGGCCGTTCGCGCTCGTCGCCGAGGTCCGGCAGATTCACTCGCCCGCCGCCGCAGGGGCTGCGCCTTCGCCGCCTCCCGCACCACCGGCCTTGCGACGGCGGCGGCGGCGCTTCTTGGGGGCACCACCTTCGGAGGGGAACTCAGCGTCGCTGTCGACCGGTCCGGCGTCTGACCCTTGGGGCAAGCCGCGCGGATCGGCGGCGGGTGCAGCGCGGGGCACGCGCTTGACCACGGGCTGCGCTTTCTGGCGGGCTTTCTGTTCTTCTTTTGCCTGGTCCATCAGGTCATCACGGCGCTCATCGTCGGCGGTCTGGAAGTCCTGCCACCACTCGGCCAGCGCTTCTTCCACCTCACCCACATCGGCGCGCAAGCGCATGAAGTCGAAACCGGCGCGAAAGCGCGGCTGCATCACCATGCCAAACGGTGTGTTGCCCACGCGCTTTTCAAAACGCGGTTGCATGACCCAGATCTCGCGCATGTCGGCGGCCAGTTTGCCCCGGCCGGACACATCACCAATGCGCTTGTCGAACACCTCGTCGATGGCCTCCTGCAGCGCGGGAAGCGGGTGCTGGCGCTGGTTCAGGCGCGCCTGCCAGCCATTGCGCACGTCTTCCCACAGCACGCAGGCCAGGAGGAAGCTCGGGGCGACGGGCTTGCCTTCGTTGACGCGGCGGTCGGTGTCCACCAGGGCGGCTTTGACAAACGGCGTATCGGCGCGCTCCACGGCCACGTCCAACAGCGGGTAGATGCCCTTGGCCATGCCCAGCTTGCGCAACTGTTCAATGGTGGCAATGGCGTGGCCGGTTTGCAGCAGCTTGAGCATTTCGTCGAACATGCGGCTCTGCGGCACCTCGGCCAGCAGCGCCTGCGACTGCACCAGCGGGGCTGCCGACTTGGCCTCGATGCTGAAACCCAGGCCGCTGAGCTTGGCTGCAAAGCGCACGGCACGGATGATGCGCACCGGGTCTTCGCGGTAGCGCGTGGCGGGGTCGCCAATCATGCGCAGTGTCTTCTTCTTGGCGTCCTGCAGGCCCTTGTGGTAGTCGACCACGATCTGGCTCACCGGGTCGTAGTACATGGCGTTCACGGTGAAGTCGCGGCGCGTGGCGTCTTCGTCCTGCGGGCCCCAGACGTTGTCGCGCAGCACGCGTCCGCTGGCATCCACAGCGTGCTGCATGCCCGACAGCTGGGCCTTGCTGGTCTTTTCGTTGCCTGCCACCTGGCCTGCAGCGGCGTTGTCCAGGTAAGCGCGGAAGGTGGAGACCTCGATCACTTCATGCTCACGCCCCCGGCCGTGCACCACGTGCACGATGCGAAAGCGCTTGCCGATGATGAAGGCGCGGCGGAACAGCCCCTTGACCTGCTCGGGCGTGGCGTTGGTGGCCACGTCGAAGTCCTTGGGGCGCAGGCCCAGCAGCAGGTCGCGCACGGCGCCGCCGACGATGTAGGCCTCAAAACCTGCTTGCTTGAGCGTGGCAACCACCTCGGCAGCACGGCGGTCCACCAATTCGGGGTTGATGCCGTGCACCGAGGCGGGCACCTCCTCGCGCTTGCCGAAGTGGGGCTTGCCGCCCGAGGTGCCGGGCGTCGATTTGCCCATCAGTTTGTCTAGGAACTTCTTGATCATGGAGTGAAAGGTTTCAGGGGGTCGGGCACGAAACGGCGGCTGGTTGGGGCTGCAAGGCGCTCATCATTCAGCTGGTGGTGCAGGCGTTTCGGCATCGGCCGCAAACAGGTCCAGTATGCGCCAGCCGCGCTCCTGGGCCAGGGTGCGCAGGCGCGGGTCGGGGTTGGTGGCCACCGGGTGGTTCACCTTCTCCAGCAGGGGCACGTCGTTCATCGAGTCGCTGTAGAACGTGCTTTCGACATCTCCCCAGGCCAGTTGCCGCTCGGCCAGCCATTGTTCCATGCGGCGCACCTTGCCTTCGCGCATGGTGGGAATGCCGTCGATCTCGCCGGTGTACCAGCCGCTGGCGTCGCGCACCAGTTGCACGGCCAGCAGTTGCGACACGCCCAGCGCCTGCGCGATGGGCGTGGTCACAAATTCGTTCGTGGCAGTGACGATCAGCACCTCGTCGCCTGCAGCCTGGTGCTGGCGGATGAGGTGGAGCGCCCGGGGTTTGATGGCCGGGGTGATGACCTCGCGCATGAACTGCTGGTGCGCGGCCGCCGCCGCCTCGGGCCCGCGCAGGCGCACGGCCTCGGTCGCAAAACGCACGTAGTCGTGCACATCGAGCGTGCCAGCCTGGTAGTGGGCGTAGAACTCGTCGTTGCGGCGCGCGAACTCCACGGGGTCGTTCCAGCCGATGCGGATGGTGAATTCGCCCCACTCGTAGTCGGAGTCGAGCGGCAGCAGCGTGTGGTCCAGGTCAAACAGCGCAAGCCGCAGGCGGCGGGGTTCAGAAGTCATTCAGGTTCACACGTAAAAAAAGACGTGGGGGCACGGCGTTATTCCGATTCCAACATTGTCTTGAGCAAAGGAATCGTGATGGCGCGCTGGGTGCGCAAGGCAAAGGCATCCAGCTGGTCCAAGAGCTGCATGAGGCTGCCCAGGTCGCGCGAGAAGCGGTTGAGCATGTAGTCCATGACTTCATCGCCCAGGAACACGCCGCGTGCGTCGGCCTCCTGGCGCAGCACGGCGCGGCGCTCGGCCTCGCCCAGCAGCTGCAGCTGGAACACATGGCCCCAGCCCAGGCGGCTGCGCAGGTCGTCGCGCAAGGGCAGGTCTGCCGGGGGCAGGTTGCCAGCAGCCAGCACCCAGCGCTGGCTGCCGCTGGCGGGGCTGATGGCGTTGACGAACCAATTGAACGCGGTGGCCTGCTGGGCAGTGCTGTACAGGTGCACGTCGTCCATGAGCACGGCTGCCCAGTTTTCGTCGAAATCAGGGGGTTCGGCGACGGCCGGGTCGAGCCAGCCTACGCTGGAGCCCTGCTCGCGCAGGGCCTGGCGCACGGCCTGGAGCAAATGGGTCTTGCCACTGCCGGGCTCGCCCCACAGGTAGGTGGGCACGGGGGAGCGGGTGGCCTCGCTGCTGCCCTCGCCGGCGGCCAGGCGCAGATGTTGCAGGGCGGCTTCATTGGGGCCTGCATAAAACCGGGCCAGCGTGGGCCCTGTGGCCAGGCCGATGTCCAGTGCCAGTTGCTTCATCATGGCTGCCGCCCACAGGCACGCAGGCAGAGGGTTGGGGCATGAAACAGCATGGGCTTGAAGGACAAAACAGGGCGGTGTGAAGGGGTGAGCGGGTGGCACTGGGTGCGCAACCCGTAAAATCTGGGCAAATTTTAGTCTGCTGCGCACGCTGTTCCGTGCCGTCCCTGCCTTGAGCACCCCTATGAGCACCTCTGCCACCTCCCACACCCCCCTGTCCTACAAAGACGCTGGCGTTGACATCGACGCGGGCGATGCCCTGGTCGAACGCATCAAACCCCTGGCCAAGAAGACCATGCGCGAAGGTGTGCTGGCGGGTATTGGCGGCTTTGGCGCGCTGTTCGAAGTGCCCAAGCGCTACAAGGAGCCGGTGCTGGTCTCCGGCACCGACGGCGTGGGCACCAAGCTCAAACTGGCGTTTGAATGGAACATGCACGACACCGTGGGCATCGACCTGGTGGCCATGAGCGTGAACGACGTGCTGGTGCAAGGCGCCGAGCCCCTGTTCTTCCTGGACTACTTCGCCTGCGGCAAGCTCGATGTGGACACGGCTGCGGCCGTGGTGGGCGGCATCGCCAAGGGTTGCGAACTGAGCGGCTGCGCGCTGATCGGCGGCGAAACGGCCGAAATGCCCGGCATGTACCCTGCCGGTGAATACGATCTGGCCGGCTTTGCCGTGGGCGCGGTCGAAAAGTCCAAGATCCTGACCGGCAAGGACGTCAAGCCCGGCGACGTGGTGCTGGGTCTGGCCAGCCATGGTGTGCATTCCAACGGTTTCAGCCTGGTGCGCAAGTGCATCGACCGCGCCGAAGCCGCTGGCACCCTGCCCGCCACGCTGGACGGCAAGCCCTTCAAGCAGGCCATCATGGAACCCACCCGCCTGTACGTGAAGAACGTGCTGGCTGCGCTGGCGGTCCATCCGATCAAGGCCCTGGCCCACATCACCGGTGGCGGCCTGCTGGAGAACATCCCCCGCGTGCTGCCCGAAGGCACGGCCGCCCATCTGACCAAGGGCAGCTGGCCCCAGACCGAGCTGTTTGCCTGGCTGCAAAAGACCGCCGGCATCGACGACATCGAGATGAACCGCACCTTCAACAACGGCATTGGCATGGTGGTGGTGGTGGATGCCGCCAACGCTGAGGCCACAGCCGCCACACTGCGTGCTGCGGGCGAGCAGGTGTACACGATTGGCACGATCGCTGCGCGCGCCGAAGGCGCCGCCGTGGTGGTGGCCTGATCGCCCCCGCCCGCGTTCATTCAACCCCACCGCACACGACCAGTTTCAGCGCATGGCGCAGCGCCCCCCTTCTGCCCCCGTCGCCCCCGCACCGCCCGAGCCCACCACGCTGCCACCGCGCGCCCTGACCCGGGGCGTTGTGGTGGCCAGCTACCTGTTGGTGGCGGCCGTGCTGCTGCTGGTGATGTGGCGCGGCCTGCTGCCGGGCCTGTTGTGCGTGTGCCTGGGCTTTCTGCTCACGCGAGCCCTCACGCGCTGGTTTGCCCAGGGCCTGGGACGGGTGCAGCGCCAGTCCACACCTTCCGCCCGCAGCCTGCGGGTGGCGCAGGTGGTGGCGGCAGGTCTGGTCATGCTGCTGCCGCTGGCGCTGCTGGCCGCCGGACTGACGCACTCGCGGGGTTATCTGGTCGATGCCCCGCAGCAATACCGTGAGCTGCTCAACTACATGGCGCGCACGGTGCTGGAGCTGCGCCTGAAGCTGCCTGCCGACATGGCGGCCCACCTGCCCGAGGGCGCGGCTGAAATCCAGCGCATCATCGCCAACTACCTGGGCGCCAAGGCCGGCGCGCTGGCCATGGCCGGACGCGCCTGGCTGGCTGGGCTGCTGTTTGCCTACGTGGGCCTGCTCATCGGTGCGCTGGCGGCCGTGCGCCCACCAGCCCTCGCGCGCGGCCCGCTGGCCCAGCAGCTCAAGCTGCGCATCACGCTGTTTGGCGAGGCGTTCCGGCAGATCGTGGCCGCACAGTTCTGGATTGCGGCGTTCAACACCCTGCTCACCGCGCTGTTCCTGCTGTTTGTGCTGCCGCTGTGGAATCTGGAGCTGCCCTACACGCCAGTGCTGATCACGTTCACGTTCATTGCCGGGCTGGTGCCCATCGTGGGCAACCTGGTGTGCAACGTGGTCATCACCATCGTGGGGCTGTCGGTGTCGCCGCTGGCGGCGGCCGCCTGCCTGGGCTTTCTGATCCTGATCCACAAGGCCGAATACGTGATCAACGCCAAGGTGGTGGGCCGCCGCACGCAGATGGGCGTGTGGGAGCTGCTGAGCGTGATGTTCGTGGCCGAGGCCGTGTTTGGCCCCGCCGGGCTGGTGGCGGCCCCGCTGTTTTATGCCTACCTCAAGAAGGAACTGGTGGCAGCGCGGCTGGTGTAGCAGGCCATGGATGCTGCCACCGGCAGCATCAACACCACATTCACTACAAATTTAATAGCTTCTCACGCTTGACAGATAAGCGCTAGAGCTTATTTTTATTCATTTTTTGCAAACTGCCGCGCCACAAAGGCCCACACCAGGGCCGAGGCATCCGGCCCGGCCGGGTCGCTGAACGGCAATTGCGCCACGCCGCCGCTCCAGGCGTGGGCCAGCCCCGCCACTTCGCGCAGCGCCACCACGGTGCGGCCCCGGGTCTTGAATTCGGTCACCCGCATGGCATGGCGCTGGCCACGCTGCAGGGTGCGCAAGGCTCCGGCCCGCGCGCCCAGCGCGTCCGCCCACAGCAGGGCCGTGGCCGCCGCGTTACGCACCGAGACCACACCATCGGCATCGCCATGCAGCACCAGCAGGGGCGGCAGCGGCAGCGCGGAAGGGGTTGCGCCCTGGTTGAGGGAGACACCCAGGGGCTCTGGCAGGTGCGCAGCGCGCCGCCCGTGCATGGCAGCCAGCGCCGTGGCGGCCGATTCAGCCGTGCCAGGTGCCACCCCGGAATGCATGGCCACGGCACAGAACCGCTGGGGATAGAGCGCGGCCATCAGCACGGCCATGCTGGCACCGGCCGACAAGCCCGCCACGGCCACACGGGCCAGGTCCACCGGGTAGCGGCGCGCCACCTTGTCCACCGCAGCCAGCAGTGTGGCTGCCTCGGCCTGGGCCTTGCCGTTGCGGCGCTCAAACCAGTTCCAGCAACCATGGGCGTTGGCCATGCGCTCCTGCTCGGGGTACAGCACCAGAAAACGCTCGCGCGCGGCCAGCCGGTTCATGCGCGTGGCGGCAGCCAGATCGCCCCCCGTCTGGCCGCAGCCATGCAGCATGACCAGCAAGGGCAGTTTCTCGTCTGCTTTCAGCGCCAGCCCTGGCGGGATGTAGAGGTGGTAGCGCCGCGCGCCCGCAGGCCCGGGTGCAACGCCACCGACCCACTCTCCGCGAGCGGGCACGGGCTTGCTGGCCGCGCGCCGGGCTGGCACCGCTGGCGCAGGCACCACCCGGCGCGGCGCAGCCGGGGCCTTGGCGCGCACAGGGCGCGCCGCCCGGGCAAAGGCCTTCAGGTTGCGCTGGTAGGCCCGCGTCAGCGCTGACAGGGAAAACAAGCGGGAGCGTCTGGCCATGGCAAGGAGTTGTGTAGTGGGTGGGCTGTAGAGGTCAAAAATTTAGGGAAAACCCTAATCACCATAACAGCTTATGCGGCTCACCGCGCAAAACTATCAATTTGATAGCTAAAAAACATTACCCATACAGCGTTAATCGCCTTTTTCCAGACAACCCCATGGCCCGCTTGCCCACCATTCCCGATGAAACCTCGCCAAGACCTCCACCGATGGCGTAAATTGATCGAAACCTGTCCCGTCTGGCGCGGACTCCACGCCTTAGCTTAATAAAAATAGAGGCTTCAAACCATCCATCGAAAGAAGCACACCATGAAAACATGTCTGATTGTGATTGACGTCCAGGAGTCCTTTCGCCACCGCCCTTACTTCACCACGCACGACCTGCCCGCCTATCTGCAGGCCCAGAACGCCCTGATCGAAGGCTGCGTGGCGCGCGGCGTGCCGGTGGTGCGGGTGTTCCACAGCGAAGGCCCGGAAGTGCCAGAGAATGCGTTTTCGCAGGTGTCAGGCCAGGTGCGCGCACTCGATGGCCTGGCGCCCTTCGAGGCGGCCGCCACCTTCACCAAGTCGCGCCACAGCGCGCTGGTGGGCACGGGACTGGACGTGTGGCTGACGAGCCATGGCATCCAGCGCCTCATCATCAGCGGCATCCGCACCGAACAATGCTGCGAAACCACCACGCGCCACGCCTCCGACCTGGGCTGGGAGGTGGACTATGTGACCGACGCCACCTTGACCTGGGACATGGTGCAGCCAGACGGCCAGACGCTGGCAGCCGCCGACATCAAGACCCGCACCGCCACCGTGCTGCAGGGCCGCTTTGCCACGCTGCGCACCGTGCGGGAAGCCCTGGACGCCCTGGAAGCGGCCGCAGCCTGACCGCCGGAGAACACCATGCGCGCCACTGTCTGCGAATTGCCCTATCAACCAGACCAGCTCGAAGCCGCCTGGGCCGCGCTGTGCGCCCACACCCACAGCGCGCAATCCGAGCTGGTGCTGCTGCCCGAGTTCGCCTTTGTCGAGCCGGTGTGGGAATCGCTCCCCGCCGATCCTGCACGCTGGGGCGCAGCCGTCGCACTCAGCGACACCTGGGCGACCCGCCTGCCCGAGCTGGGCGCCGACTGGGTGGTGGGCGCGCGCCCGGTCACTGCGGGCGGGCAGCGCCTGAACGAGGGCTTTCTCTGGTCCGCGCAGACCGGCTACGCGCCCCTGCGGCGCAAGTTCCACCTGCCCGATGAACCGGGTGGCTGGGAAGCCCAGTGGTTTGAGCGCGGTGATGCAGCATTTCCCCGTTTCAACGCCGGGCCGCTGGCCTTCGGCCTGAATATTTGCACCGAACTCTGGGCGCTGGACACCTATGCCCACTATGCGGCGCTGGGCGGGCTGCAGGCCATCCTGTCGCCGCGCGCCACAGCGGCCGCCACCACGGACAAATGGCTGGCCGTGGGCACCGTGGCCGCCGTGCGCACTGGCGCCTACAGCCTGTCGTCCAACCGCGCGGACCACGCCGCAGGCACCTATGGCGGCGCGGGCTGGGTCATCAGCCCCGATGGTGCCCTGCTCGCCCGCACCACGGCAGAACAACCCTTTTGCACCGTCGATATCGACCTGAACGCCACAACGACTGCGCACGGCACCTACCCGCGTTATGTGTTTGCCCACCACCCTCCCCGCACCACACCATGACCACACCATCTGCCACCAAACCCCCAAAGCCCCTGCAAGTCGCCATCCTCGTTTTTGACGAGGTGGAAGCCCTGGACCTGGGCGGCCCCTACGAAGTGTTCACCACCGCCGTGCGCATGGCGCAGCGCCTGCAGCCTGGCGCACCCGCGCCATTTGCCGTGCAGTGCGTGGCCCGCAGCCTGGCCCCCGTGCGGGCCCGCGCTGGTCTGCGCGTGCTGCCGGACGCGGACTTCACCAGCGCCACCGCGCCCGATGTGCTCATCGTGCCCGGCGGCGTGGTGGACGCCGCCGCGGCCTGCGCAGACACCCGCGCCTGGGTGGCCCAGGCGGCGCGTGGTGCGCAGATCACCGCCTCGGTGTGCACAGGAGCATTCATCCTGGCAGCCGCAGGCGTGCTGACCGAAGGCCCTGCCACCACCCACTGGGAGGACATTGCTGACCTGCGGGCGCAGTTTCCCACCCTGGATGTGCGGGAAAATGTGCGCTGGGTAGACCGGGGGGCGCTGGTCACGTCGGCCGGCATCAGCGCCGGCATTGACATGAGCCTGCACCTGGTCACCCGGCTGGCGAGCGCAGCACTTGCGGAGCGCACCGCCCGCCAGATGGACACCCCGTGGAACAGGGAGCCATAAACCCCCTTGGGAGCGGCGCCTTTTTCAAGAACTTGTCATGCAGGACACAACACCTTCCCCCATCCACGTGTACTTCGCCCTGCTGCCTGGCAGCCTGGTGCTGGACTGGGCGGGCCCGGCCGAGGCGCTGCGGATTGCCAACCAGACCCTGGTCGCCCTGGGCCAACCAGAGCGCTTTGTGCAGCACTTCGTGAGCCCCACGCCCGAGTCGATGTCGTCCGTGGGGGTCGCTGTCACCGGGCTGGCGCCGCTGCCTGACACACTGCCCAGCCCCGCGTGGGTGGTGCTGGTGGGCCTGGCAGGCCACCACATCGACGTGAGCGGCGCCGAAGCCCAGGCGCTGCTGCACTGGCTGCGGGGACTGCGCCCGGTGGCCGGGCAGCTGGAGCTGGTCACCGTGTGCGCAGGCGCCGTGCTGGCCGCCCATGCGGGGCTGCTGACCGGCCGCCGCGCCACCACGCACCACCTGCACCTGGACGAGCTGGCCCTGGTAGACCCACGCTGCGACGTGGCCGCCAACCGCGTGTTCGTGGCCGATGGCCCCATTTACACCAGCGCAGGCGTGACCACCGGCATCGACCTGCTGCTCCACCGCATCTCCGACATCTGCAGCCCCACGGTGGCGGTGCAGGTGGCGCAGGCCATGGTGATCGGGCTGCGCCGGGGGCCGGACGACCCGCAGTTCTCGCCGTTTCTGCACCACCGCAACCACATGCATCCCGCACTGCACCGCGTGCAGGACGCCGTGGGCCAGCAACCGCAGGCCGACTGGAGCGTGCCGCAGATGGCCGAGGTGGCACACACCTCGCCGCGCCACCTCACGCGGCTGTTTCTGGAACATGCGGGCATCGCCCCGCTGCAGTACCTGCGGCGCATCCGCCTGGCCACGGCCGAGGCCGCGCTGCGGTCTGGCCAGAACGTGACGCAGGCGGCGCTGATGGCGGGGTTCAGCTCCGACACCCAGCTGCGCCGGGCCTGGCACCAGTTCGGGCGCGGAGGCACGCCGTCGCAGGGTACGGGCCGGGCGCGCGCGCACTGAAGTGCGGGCACCGGCCCGCTTCGCAGCCTCGGTCACGGCCCCAAAAGGCACCCGCCGCGACGGCACAGACACTGCCATGAAAGAGCTATCGCGCCGATGAGAATGAACGTCTGCAGGCCCCGCGCCCGCAGCAGACTCTGGACACCCTGCCCGAGGAGCGCTTTGACCGGGTCACGGCTTTGCGGCGCACCAATTCAAAGGCCCGGCCCAGCCTTAGAAATCTGAAGCACGTGAATCCGCAGTTTGAATTTCCGCAATTCGACCGTTCTCAGGAACTGGAGGATGCAGCGGCATCCGCTCGAATGACCACACTAGGCACGCCCTGGCCTACTGCGCCACAAACCCGCTGGTCTTGATGATGCGCGTCCAAGCCTCGGTGTAGGCCGCCTGGCGGGTGGCCAGCTGCTGCGGTGTCATGTAGCCCACCGTGAGGCCCATGGCCGTCAGGTGCTCGCGCACATCCGGCATCGCCACCACCTTGGACAGGGCGATGGAAAACTCGGTGATGAACTTCTGCGGTGTGCCGGTGGGGGCGTAGATGCCGTAGTAAGGCAGGTCTTCAAAGCCCTTGAGGCCCATTTCGTCGAACGTGGGCACATCGGGCATGGCGGCCTGGCGCTTGGTGCCGAGCACGCCCACCACGCGCACCTTGCCCGCCTTGTGGTTCTCGATGAAATCCTGCACCGAGGCGACGCCTGCACCGATCTGGTTGCCCAGCATGTCGGCCATCATGGGCGCGCTGCCCCGGTAGGGGGCGGACACCAGGTCGATCTGGTACTTCTGCCCGATCAGCTTGACCAGGAATTCGGGGGTGGAAGCTGGCGCCGGGATACCCACGGCCCCCTTGCCCTGGCCCGCCGTGCGCACCCAGTTGACGTAGTCGCCGAACGACTTGGCGGGCGTGCCGCCCGAGACGGCAAATGCATTCACAAAGGTGGCAAAGCCACCGACGGGAACGAAGTCGCGCACCGGGTCGAAGCCAGCGTTCTTGACCACCTGGGGCAGGATGGAGATGGTGTGGTCGTGCGTGATGAACAGCGTGGTCCCATCGGGCACTGCGGCTTTGAGCGCCTGGGCCGCAATCTGGCCCCCGGCGCCGGGGCGGTTTTCCACCACCACTGGCACGCCCAGTTCGTCCTTGAGCTTCTCGGACAAGGTGCGCGCAATGGCGTCCGAACCACCGCCGGGCGGGAACCCCACCAGCAGGCGAATGGGCTTGGCCGACTGCGCCGACGCGAGCCCCACGGTCAGCGCAGCCCCCAGAAAGGCGCTGGTGCGCAAAAGACGGGACAACAGGCTGCGGCGGGATGGGGTCATGGCAAAAGCTCCAAAAGGATGTGCAATGGGCACCGCAAAAATCAGGCCAGGCGTGCCCGGTGGCGCGCCAGCTGTGCACGCACCTGGGCCGGGGCCGTACCTCCCAGCGTATTGCGTGCGTTGAGCGAGCCACGCAGGCTCAGGCACTCGTACACATCCTTCTCGATGGCGGGGTGAAAGCCCTGCAGCACTGTCAAAGGCAGCTCCGACAGGTCGCACGCGTGCGAGGTGGCCGCCTTCACCGCATGGGCCACGGTTTCGTGCGCGTCGCGAAAGGGCAGGCCCTTTTTCACCAGGTAGTCGGCCAGGTCGGTGGCCGTGGCGTAGCCCTTGAGGGCAGCCTGCTCCATGGCGGGCGCGTCGACGGTGATGCCGCCTTCTTTCTTGCCCGTGGCAGGGTTCAGCTGGCCGCCCACCATTTCGGCAAAGATGCGCAGCGTGTCCTTGAGCGTGTCCACCGTGTCGAACAGCGGCTCCTTGTCTTCCTGGTTGTCCTTGTTGTAGGCCAGGGGCTGGCCCTTCATCAGCGTGATCAGGCCCATGAGGTGGCCCACCACGCGGCCGGTCTTGCCGCGCGCCAGTTCCGGCACGTCGGGGTTCTTCTTCTGCGGCATGATTGAGCTGCCGGTGGTGAAGCGGTCGGCGATCTTGATGAAGCCGAAGTTCTGGCTCATCCAGATGATGAGCTCTTCGGACAGGCGGCTCACGTGCACCATGCACAGGCTGGCGGCGGCGGTGAATTCGATGGCGAAATCGCGGTCGCTCACGGCGTCCAGGCTGTTCTGGCACACGCCCTCCATGCCCAGAGTTTTTGCGACACGCTCGCGGTCCAGCGGGTAGGTGGTGCCGGCGAGGGCCGCAGACCCCAGGGGCAGCACGTTGGTGCGGCGGCGCACGTCGGCCATGCGCTCTGCGTCGCGCTTGAACATTTCCACATAGGCGAGCATGTGGTGGCCAAAGCTCACCGGCTGGGCCACCTGCAGGTGGGTGAAGCCGGGCAGGATCACCTCGACGTTCTGCTCGGCCACATCCACCAGCGACACCTGCAGCTCTTTGAGCAGGTCGCCAATCAAATCAATCTCGCCGCGCAGCCACAGGCGCACGTCGGTGGCGACCTGGTCGTTGCGGCTGCGGCCGGTGTGCAGGCGTTTGCCGGCGTCGCCCACCAGTTGGGTCAGGCGGGCCTCGATGTTCAGGTGCACGTCTTCCAGGTCCAGCTTCCATTCGAAGGCGCCGGACTCGATCTCTTGTGCGATCTGCGCCATGCCGCGCTGGATGGAGGCGTGGTCGGAGGCAGAGATGATGCCCTGCGCAGCCAGCATCTCGGCATGCGCCAGGCTGCCCGCAATATCGGCCTGCCACAGGCGCTTGTCGAAGAACACGCTGGAGGTGTAGCGCTTGACCAGGTCGCTCATGGGCTCGGAAAACAACGCCGACCAGGCCTGGGCCTTGGTGTCGAGCTGGTTGTGGGACGGCGCAGAGTCAGCGCTGGTGGCTTGGGCTTTGGACATAAGGAGGGCAATAATCCGGAGGTTCAGACACCCGGACAACCCGGGCGCCGCAATGCAAAACACGCAAATTTTATCGACCCAGCCCCCGCTGCCCGATTCTGGCCCGCCAGAAAGGTCTGCGCGCAGCGTGCGGGCGGCCGCTGGCGCCGGGCCGGGCGGCCAGCCGCCGCGCGGGCGGGCCCTGGTGTTTGACGCCTGCCAGGTGGGCGTGGTGCTGCGGGCCGTGCTGTTCGTGGAGCTGGTGGTGGGCGTGGGCGCGATGTATGGGGCGGGCAACCCTGTGGAATGGCTGGCCACCCTGGCACTGCTGACGGGCGGTGCGCTGCCCGCCACGCTGCTGTGGCTGGTCACGGCCTGCAGCCTCAAGACCGTGCTGCAGCGCCTGACCACCGTGCAGCAATACCTGGCGGGCGTGCTGCTGGGTGCCCTGGCCGGGGCCTATGCATGCGGCATGCTGGCGCTGGTGGCACAACCCACCTCGGCGCCCTGGCTGGCCAGCGCCGCCACAGGTGCGCTGCTGGCAGCCATGCTGGTGGCCGCGCTGGTGCTGCGCGCGCGGGGCCGCACGCCCGCAGCCACCACGGCGCGCCTGACGGAGCTGCAGTCACGCATCCGCCCCCATTTTCTTTTCAACACGCTCAACAGCGCCATCGCGCTGGTGCGCGAAGAACCGGCCAAGGCCGAATCGCTGCTGGAAGACCTGTCCGACCTGTTTCGGGTCGCCCTCATCGAGCAGGGTGAATCGACCACGCTGGCCGAAGAAATCACGCTCGCGCGCCGCTACCTGGGCATCGAAGAGGTGCGCTTTGGCAAACGCCTGCAGGTGCAGTGGAACCTGGACCCCCGCACCGACGGCGCCCGCCTGCCTCCGCTGCTGCTGCAGCCCCTGGTGGAGAACGCCGTCAAACACGGCGTGGAGCCCAGCGACCGGGGTGGCAAGCTCCGCGTGCTGACCGAGCTGCGCGGCAGCCGTGTGGTGGTGCGCATCACCAACACCCTTCCCCCCAAGGAAGGCAAGAACGGCCATGGCAATGGCGAAGACACCGCGCCCCGGGGCCACGGCATTGCGCTGGCCAATGTACGTGCGCGGCTGGCGCTGCTGCACGATGTGCAGGGCGAGTTCACCGCTGGCGTGCAGGACGGCCTCTACCAGGTGCGCATTACCCTGCCCGCCCCCGCCCCCCAGCCCCGCGCCCGGGATGGGCGCAGCACAGCACCGCCCGCGCGCCGCAGTTCTGGCAACCCCGGCAACCGCCATGGCAGCCGCGCGGCGCCGTTGCAGCGCCGCATGGTGGACAGCCCCAACGACAACAACAGCCCCTTGAGAGACCATGAACATCCTGATCGTTGACGATGAAGCCCTTGCGCGCAGCCGCCTGCGGACCCTGCTGGCCGATTGCGCCCAGGCCCAGCCCGCTCAGCGCATGACGGTGGCCGAGGCCTCCAACGCGAGCGAAACCATGGCACTGCTGGGGCCCACGGGCGGACGGGGTTTTGACCTGGTGCTGCTCGACATCCACATGCCCGGCCAGGACGGCCTGGCCCTGGCCCACACACTGCAGACCCTGCCCCAGCCCCCGGCGGTGGTGTTTGTGACGGCCCACGCCGACCACGCCGTGAGCGCGTTCGAGCTGGACGCCACCGACTACCTGACCAAGCCCGTGCGCCGCGAACGCTTGCAGCAGGCACTGGCCAAGGCGCAGCGCAGCGCACGCCCTTCCGCACCCGCCCAGGCGCCCAGCCTGCCCGAAGGCGAAACCCTGCTGATCCAGGACCGGGGCCGCACCGAACGCCTGCCCCTGGCCGAGGTGCTGTACTTCAAGGCCGAGCAGAAGTACGTGACCGTGCGCACCACCACCCGCAGCTACATCATGGACGGCTCGCTCAGCGAGATAGAAACCAAGTTCGCCCCGCGCTTCCTGCGCATCCACCGCAATGCACTGGTGGCCCGCCGCGCAGTACGCGCACTGGAGAAACACTACGACCCCGAAGAAGGCGAAGGCTGGGCGGTGCGGCTGCAGGGATCCACCGAATTGCTGGCGGTCTCCCGCCGGCAAGTCGCGGCTGTGCGAGAGGAGCTGGCGCGCTGATTTTGGCCGCTAGCGCTTGATAGAAAAGCGCAGAAAGCTATCAATTTAATAGCAATTCTTCAATACACCTCGGGCACGTACATGCTCGCGGGCACCGGCTGGCGCAGGTATTCGGGGTTGCGCACCCGCTCGGGCAGCACCACGGTCGGGTGGGGCACGTCCTGGTAGGGCAGTTGCGACAGCAGGTGGGCGATGCAATTGAGGCGGGCCTTTTTCTTGTCCACCGCCTGCACGACCCACCAAGGCGCCTCGGGGATGTGGGTGCGCTCCAGCATCGTCTCTTTGGCCTTCGTGTAGGCCTCCCAGCGCACGCGGCTTTCCAGGTCCATGGGGCTGAGCTTCCACTGCTTGAGCGGGTCGTGGATGCGGCCCAGAAAGCGCAGATGCTGCTCTTCGTCGGTGATGGAGAACCAGTATTTGACGAGTGTGATGCCCGAGCGCACGAGCATCTTTTCAAACTCAGGCACGGTGCGGAAGAACTCTTCGTATTCGTCGTCGCTGCAAAAGCCCATCACCCGCTCGACGCCCGCACGGTTGTACCAGCTGCGGTCAAACAGCACCATCTCGCCGGCCGCAGGCAGGTGCGCCACATAGCGCTGAAAGTACCACTGGGTGCGCTCGCGGTCATTCGGTGCGGGCAGCGCGGCCACACGGGCCACGCGCGGGTTCAGGCGCTGGGTGATGCGCTTGATCACGCCGCCCTTGCCGGCTGCATCGCGCCCCTCGAACAGGATCACCACCTTCTGGCGGCTGTGCTGCACCCAGTCCTGCAGCTTGACGAGTTCACCCTGCAACTGGAACAGATCCTTGAAATACTGCTGGCGCGCCAGGCGATCGGTGGGCTGCGGCGCGCCGATGTCGTCCACATTGCGGTCCTCGATCTCCAGTTCCAGCTCTTCGTCGTAGCTGTCGATGAGGTCGTTGGCGATGCGCTGCATTAGCTCCTGGGTGTCAAGGGTGTTGCTGTGGAACATGGTGCCGTCCGGCGGTGCAAAAAAAGATGGCGCCATGGTGGTACCGCCAAGTGACAGGACCGTGACACGGGTGCGATCTGTCACGGCTATGTCATGTGCAGCGGCCAGGATGCAGGCCCGTGCCCTCCGCTCCCCCCGCCCCCCACCGCCCCAACGCTGCGCCTGCAGGCAACAGCCTGAACTATGGGGGTGATGCCGCTGGGCTCATCTGCGGCTACCTGCTCGCCGCAAACACCGCGCCGCGCGAGGTCGACACCGTGCAGGCGGCGCAGTGGCTGGCAAGCATTCCATCAGGAGCCGCACCGCAAGCGCAGTTCCTGTGGCTGCATTTCAACCTCAGCCACGCGCAGGCCGTGCGCTGGATGGAGCGGCATGCCGATCTGCCCGAAGCCTTTTTTGATGCGCTCAAGGACCGTTCTGTGTCCACCCGCATCGAGCGCGACGACGACACGCTGATCGCGGTGCTCAACGACGCGCACTTTGACTTTGCGTTCGAGCCCTCGGACATCGCCACCCTGTGGACCAGCGTGGCGCCGCACCTGATGGTGACTGGGCGCACACGCCCGTTGCGGTCGGTGGACGCACTGCGCACCGCCGTGCGCAGCGGCAATGCGCCCTGCTCCAGCGTGGCCCTGCTGGCCGAGCTGATGCGCACGCAGGCCTCGGGTCTGGTGGACATCGTGCGCGGCGTGACGCAGCGCATCGACGACGTGGAAGACGCGCTGCTGGCCGGGCGCCTGGACCACAAACGCGCACGCCTGGGTGTGCTGCGGCGGCTGCTGGTGCGGCTGCAGCGGCTGCTGGCGCCCGAACCTGCTGCATTGTTCCGCCTGCTGCAGCATCCCCCGGCGTGGATGGGCTCGGACGATGCGCAGGAGCTGCGCGACTCCACGGAAGAGTTCTCGGTGGTGCTGCGCGACATGCAAGGGCTGCAAGAGCGCATCAAGCTGCTGCAGGAAGAGATCGCAGCCAGCGTGCAGGAAGCCAACAGCCGCAGCCTCTTTGTGCTAACGGTGGTGACCGTGCTGGCCCTGCCCATCAACATCCTGGCCGGCCTGTTCGGTATGAATGTGGGCGGCGTGCCGCTGGCCGACAACGGGCATGGCTTCTGGATCATCGTGGCCGTGGTGGCGGCCTTTACAGCGGTAGCGGGCTGGCTGGCGCTGCGGGGCACGCGAGACCAGTAGTGCCCAGGGCGGCGCCCTGGCCCAGGACTCTTGTCGGGGCCTCTACAATCGCGCCCCTTCCCCGCTCCCGATTGCCTGCCCTGCCATGAACATCGTCGTCAACGAAGAACTCAAAGCCTATATCGAACCCCTGACCCCCGACGAGCACGAGGCGCTGGAGCGCAGCATCCTGGCCGAAGGCTGCCGCGACGCGCTGGTGCTGTGGGGCGATGTGCTGGTGGACGGCCACAACCGCTATGGCATCTGCCAAAAGCATGGCCTGCCGTTCCAGACCGTGCAAAACCCGCGCTTTCAGTCGATGGAAGACGTGCACCTGTGGATGATCGACCAGCACCTGGGGCGCCGCAGCGTATCGGATTTCCAGCGCGGCGTACTGGCGCTGCGCAAGCGCGAGATCATGGCCGACCGCAAGGCCCGCGCAACGACGGCCGCAGACACCGAAGCGGCCGCCACCACCCCTGACACCCCCGAAGCTGCGGCCGCCCTGCCCGCACCCTCGCCCCTGGACAGCCGCGAAGCCATTGCCAAGGCCGCGCGCCTGAGCAGCAGCCAGGTGGTGATGATCGAAAAAATCCAGAAGCAGGCCGCACCGGAACTGGTGGCGGCCGTGAAGTCCGGCACCATCTCCATCAATGCGGCAGCGGCTGTGGCCACCCTTCCGGCCGAAGAGCAAGTGGCGGCGGTGGTGGCAGGCAAGGACGAACTCAAGCAGGCCGCCAAGCGCGTGCGCGAACTCAACAAGCGCAAGCCACGCGAAGAAGCGCCATCGGACGAAAGCCCTGCGGCCAAGGACGCCAGCCCGGGCACCGAAGCGGGCGCCGATGAACTGCAGGCCCTGCGGGCCCGCGTGGCAGAACTGACGGCAGAGAACACCGAGCTGCGTCGGCAGGTGGCGCAATTGCAGGCGGCACTGCCAGAAGGCAGCGCGCCGTTCTGAGCGTCAGCCGTTGGCGTTGCGCAGCGCGCTCAGCCGGTCAGCGATCAGGTCGATGTCGAGCCCGTCTTCGGCGTGGGCCAGGTAGGCTTCCAGATCGGCCATCGCTTCGAGGGTGTTGCCCCGCTCGGCATGGGCCAGCCCCCGATCGCGCCGCTCGCCCCAGGCGTCAGGCAGCAGCACGATGAGCCGGTCGAGCACGGTGATCAAGCGCTGCCAGTCGTGCTGCGTGCGGTGCACCTCTTTCAGATTGCGCAGCATGCGCGCAATGATGTCGCGCGGTGTGGCCGCCTGAAGGTACAGGCCCAGCGGCACGTCGTAGTCGTCCACCAGGCCGTTGCGGCGCTTGTAAGGCTCCAGCCGTTCGGCAAGCTCTTCGCGGCTGAGCGACTGGCCCGAGATCGGGTCCAGCACCACCTGTCCTTTGGGCAGCAGCACCTTGACCATGAAGTGCCCGGGGAATGCAATGCCCCGCGCATGCAGGCCCAGGCCCTGGGCCAGCTCCATCCACAACACGGCCAGGCTGATGGGGATGCCCCGGCGCGTTCGCAGCACGGCGTTGAGATAGCTGTTTTCGGGGTCGTAGTAGTTATTGATGTTGCCGCCAAAGCCCAGGTCAACAAAGAAAAACTGGTTGAGCGTACGCAGGCGCTGCAGCGCAGGGGCATCGGCAGGCAGGCGGCGCTTGATGCGCGCAAGCAACTGATCCATGTCGCCCAGCAGTTGCTGCATGTCGAGCTCAGGGTATTCGTCCTGCGCCAGGCTGGCCGCTGCCTCCAGCAGCGGGAAGTGATCATCGCTTTGCACCAGCGATGCAAAGTACTCCAGCGAGGTGGGTACGGAATAGCTCAGTGACATGGTGGTGTTGTAAGTGCCGGGGCGGGCGGCGTCAAGCGACAGAAAGCCCTTCTTGACAGGGCATTTGTGGCCTTCGGTGAAATCAGCGCCGCAGCAGCTGGCGCAGCTTGAGCCCGGCTGCCCACAGCGCGCCAAAGTACAGCACGGCAGCAGCAGCCATGAGCGCCGCCAGCAACCCTATCCGCTGCAGGGTTTGCCCCCTCATTTCCACCCAGTCGAAATGCTGCGCACCCCATACCAGCAGCACGGCCAGCAAGGCGCTCGCAGCGATCACCTGCAGGGCGAACTTGCCCCACCCCGGCAGGGGCCGGTAGCTGCCGCGCCGCAGCAGACCGATCAACAGCCAACCGGCATTGATGAGTGCGCCAATGCCGATGGTCAACGTCAGGGCCGCATGCTGCAGGTAACGCACCAGCACCAGGTTCATCAACTGGGTCAGCACCAGCACCGCCACCGCAATGAGCATGGGGGTGCGCATGTCATGTTTGGCATAGAAGCCCGGCGCCAGCACCTTGATGGCCACAATGCCCACCAGGCCCACGCCATAACCCGTGAGTGCCAGGCTGGTTTGGCGCACGTCCTGGTCGCCAAAGGCCCCATAGTGGTACAGCACCGCCACCAGCGGCTCTGAAAAGACCAGCAAGGCCACCATGCAGGGCACGGACAACAGCACCACCAGGCGCAGCCCCCAATCAAGCATGGCCGAATACTGATCGTCGTCCTGCTTGGCGCGGGCGCTGGCCAGCTGCGGCATCAGTACCACACCCAGCGCCACGCCCAGCAGCGCGGTCGGCAGCTCCATCAGGCGGTCTGCGTAGGTGATCCAGCTCACGCTGCCAGTGGGCAGGTGCGAGGCAATCTGCGTATTGATCAGCAGGGATATCTGCGCCACGCTCACCCCCAGCAGCGCGGGCAGCATCAGCCGTGCCACTTTGCGCGTGGTGGGGTCGGACCAGGCGGCACGAATGGCCGCCCAGCGCACCCCGATGCGCGGCAGCAACCCCAGGCGTACCAGCGCAGGCACCTGGATGGCCAGTTGCAGCAAGCCACCCAGCATCACCCCCGCGGCCTGGGCGTAAATGGGCTCGATGCCATGGCGGGAAAACCAGGGTGCGCCCACCGTGATGGACAGGATCAGTGCGATGTTGAGCAGCACCGGCGACGCCGCCGGCACTGCAAACTTCTTCCAGGTATTGAGAATGCCCCCCGCCAGCGCCACCAGCGACATGAAGCCGATGTAGGGGAACATCCAGCGCGTCATGGTGACGGCGGCGTCAAAGCCCTGGGGCGACTGCTTGAGCCCGCTGGCCATGCCCCACACCATCCAGGGGGCGCCCAGCACGCCAGCAATACACAGCAGCACCAGCGTCCATGCCAGCAAGGTGCCCACATGGTCGATCAGCGCGCGGGCACTCTCTTCACCCTCCTGGGCACGGGTGGCGGACAGCACCGGGACAAAAGCCTGGCTGAAGGCGCCCTCGCCCAGCACCCGCCGGAACAGATTGGGGATACGAAATGCCACATTGAAGGCGTCCGTCATGGCACTAACCCCAAAGACGGAAGCCATGAGAAGCTCTCGCACCAGCCCGGTGATGCGGGAGGCAAGGGTCAAAAGGGAAACGGTGGAGGCGGCTTTGAACAGTGACACGGGCGGGAGTGTATTCCCCCTGAGCCGCTTCGCGCCTTCCCCCAGAGGGAGACGCACCCTGTGGCCTGGCAGAGCCAGTTCCAGGGGTACGCTAGCGATGGCGCTACGCCGGTTTTGAACACCATGGCGATGAACAAACGGCCTTGGGCTATAATCGCGGGCTTTGCTGGCATCATCCACAGACCCAAGGAACTAAATCATGGCATCCGCTAAACCCAAGAAAAAGAACCCGCGCCTGGCGTCGGGCCGCAAGCGCGTCCGTCAGGACATCAAGCTCAACGCTGCGAATACCTCGCTGCGCTCCAAATACCGTACCGCTGTCAAGAACGTCGAAAAGGCTGTTCTGGCTGGCGACAAGACCAAGGCGACCGAACTGTTCGCCAAGATGCAAGCCGTGGTGGACACCGTGGCTGACAAGGGCATCTTCCACAAGAACAAGGCTGCTCGCGACAAGAGCCGTCTGTCTGCCAAGGTGAAAGCCCTGGCACTGGCAGCCGCCTAAACCAACCCCTCCGCCTGCCCCGGCAGGCAAACAGCCCGAACGGCATGTGCCGTTCGCCGTTTGTAACGGGTGCGCTGCCAGCAAAAGAAAAACGAATTAAACCGCCTTCGGGCGGTTTTTTCGTTTCTGGACGGGAAGGAAGGGCAGAGCCAAAAGAGCCGGACGCGTGAGGGCCCCGCTTTGGGGCAGCCCATGCTGAAATCCGTGAGAGAGCCAGCGCAAAGGCCGAAAAAGACACCCCTGGCCCACAAGCGGTCAGGCCACAAGCCGGCTCAGAGCTTGGAGGACGGTGGATCGGGCAGCAGGCAGGCTTCAGCCACCTGCAGATTGTTGTCGCGCGCGAAATTGATGACGAAATCCCAGGCCATGGGCTCGTGGCCCTGCAGGTCGCGGTGCACCACCACACATTTCACGCCATTGAGCGTGGTGGGAATGCACCAGGGCGAGTAGCTCAGATGGCTACCAGGGCGCGCTCCGCCGGGGCGGAAACTGCTCATCACCCCGGCCAGCCGCTCGGCCCAGTCGCTGGGGCGAAAGGTTTTCCCATCGTGGGTGATGCCCTGAATGAAGACTTCTTTGGAGGAGGGGGAAACCATCGGGGATTGGAGTGGTAGTGAGCGCGCCAGACACAGGATCACTGCATGCTGCACCGCAGCGCGACATTCTAACTCTTATATAAGAGCTGACTCCCTAAACCCTGCGTCGGGCTGCACATAGGGGCCAAAACTCAGGTAGTGCCCGCATTGCAGTGATGCGCAATCTTCAACAGCCATGCACCGGGCTCCCCCTAGAATCGTGCTTCGCTTTTTCGGGTTTCATACAGGCCACAAGCCAACCCATCACCGCACCGTCTGGAGATTTCTGCATGACCGCTACCACCCCGGCAGCTTCGCCCCACGTGATGAACACCTATGGCCGCGTACCTATTGCGCTGGCCCGTGGGCAAGGCTGCCGAGTCTGGGACGTGAACGGCAAGGAATACCTGGATGGCCTGGGTGGCATCGCCGTGAACACGCTGGGGCACAACCACGCCAAGCTGGTGCCCGCGCTGCAGGACCAGATTACCAAGCTGATCCACACCTCCAACTACTACCACGTGCCGCTGCAAGAGCAACTGGCCGCCAAGCTGGTGGAGCTGTCGGGCATGCAGAACGTGTTCTTCTGCAACTCGGGCCTGGAAGCCAACGAAGCCGCGCTCAAGATAGCGCGCAAGTTCGGCGTGGACAAAGGCATCGCCAAGCCCGAGATCGTGGTGTACGAGAAGGCCTTCCACGGTCGGTCGATTGCCACCATGTCGGCCACGGGCAACCCCAAGATCCACAGCGGCTTTGGCCCGCTGGTCGAAGGTTTCATCCGCGTGCCCATGAACGACATCGAGGCCATCAAAAAGGCTACCGAAGGCAACCCCAATGTGGTGGCCGTGTTCTTTGAAACCATCCAGGGCGAAGGCGGCATCAATTCGATGCGCGTGGAATATCTGCAGCAGCTGCGCAAGCTGTGCGACGAGCGCGGCTGGCTCATGATGATTGACGAAGTGCAGTGTGGCGTGGGCCGCACCGGCAAGTGGTTTGCGCACCAATGGGCAGGCATCGTGCCCGACGTGATGCCCCTGGCCAAGGGCCTGGGCTCAGGCGTGCCGATTGGCGCGGTGGTGGCTGGCCCCAAGGCCTCCAACGTACTGCAGCCCGGCAACCACGGCACCACCTTTGGTGGCAACCCCCTGGCCATGCGCGCAGGGGTCGAGACCATCCGCATCATGGAAGAAGAAGGCCTGCTGCAAAATGCGGCCTCGGTGGGCGACCACCTGCGGGCAGCGCTGCAGCGCGAACTGGGCAGCCTGCCCGGCGTGAAGGAAATTCGCGGCCAGGGCCTGATGCTGGGCATCGAACTGAACAAGCCCTGCGGCGCACTGATTGGCCGCGCTGCCGAAGCCGGCCTGCTCTTGTCGGTGACGGCCGACAGCGTGATCCGTTTGGTTCCCCCGCTGATCCTGACCACCGCCGAGGCCGACGAAATCGTCGCCAAACTGACCCCGCTGGTCAAAGCTATCCTGGCCGAGTAATCGGCCGGCACCGAGACACAAGCCCATGAAACATTACCTGCAGTTCAACGACCTCACCGCCGACGAATACACCTACCTGTTCGAGCGTGCCGCGCTCATCAAGAAGAAGTTCAAGGCCTACGAGAAGCACCACCCTCTGGTAGACCGCACGCTGGCCATGATCTTCGAGAAGGCCAGCACGCGCACGCGCGTGAGCTTCGAGGCCGGCATGTACCAGCTCGGCGGCAGCGTGGTGCACCTGACCACCGGCGACAGCCAGCTGGGCCGCGCCGAGCCGATTGAAGACAGCGCCAAGGTCATCAGCCGCATGGTGGACCTGGTGATGATCCGGACCTACGAGCAGGCCAAGATCGAGCGTTTTGCCGCCAACTCCCGCGTGCCGGTCATCAATGGTCTGACGAACGAATACCACCCCTGCCAGATCCTGGCGGACATCTTCACCTACATCGAGCACCGCGGCTCCATCCAGGGCAAGACGGTGGCCTGGGTGGGCGACGGCAACAACATGGCCAATACCTGGCTGCAGGCGGCTGCGCTGCTGGGCTTCAAGGTGCATGTGAGCACACCCCGTGGCTACGAAATTGATGAGAAATTGGCCGCTGGCGCAGGTGGGACAAGCGCAAGCAGCTATCAATTTTTTAGCAACCCGCTCGAAGCCTGCCAAGGCGCCGACCTGGTCACCACCGACGTGTGGACCAGCATGGGCTACGAGGCAGAGAACGAAGAGCGCAAAAAGGCGTTTGCCGACTGGTGCGTAGACGCCGAGATGATGGCCGCCGCCAAGCCTGATGCGCTGTTCATGCACTGCCTGCCTGCGCACCGGGGTGAAGAAGTGGAGGCGGATGTGATCGACGGGCCGCAATCCGTGGTGTGGGATGAGGCAGAAAACAGGATGCACGTGCAGAAGGCACTCATGGAGTACCTTCTGCTCGGCCGCATAGCCTGATTTTTTGGCTCTCCATGCCTTGGCGTCGCCAGCCCGCCCACAGCGCCGAACTGCTGGCACACTGGGCATCGCTGGGCCAAGCACTCGGCCGGGATACACCGGCGTGGCGTAAAGAGGGGCGACGGCTTGTGCTCAGTTGGGCGCGCTGGCCGCGCGCCTACCACGACACCACCCACCTCTGGGCCTGCCTGCGGCATTGGCACGCGGTGCAGGAGCAGCAACCCGCCGCACTCGACAACCCCCACGCTGTTGCGCTGGCCCTGTGGTATCACGATGCCATTTACTGGCCGTGGAGCAAACACAACGAAGAGCGCAGCGCCGACTGGGCAAGCCGCTTCATCCTGAGCCAGGGCCTGCCCGTCACGCTGGCGCAAACCGTGCACCAGCACATCCTCGACACCCGCCACACTCCTGGCCCGCTCACCGGTGATGCGCAGTGGGTGGTCGATATCGACCTGGCCATACTGGGCCAGAGCGACGGGGTATACCGCCAGTTCGAACGCAATGTGCGGCGCGAATACTTTTTTGTGCGCTGGCCGCGTTATGTGGCGGGGCGCAGCGCGGTGCTGCAGGGGTTTCTTGACCGGCCGCGCATTTACGGCACGGAACTGCTTTACCAACGGCACGAAGCCCAGGCGCGCACGAACCTGAGCCATGCGCTGGAGGCGCTGACCGAAGGGCGGCTCTACGGCCCGGAGACAAGGTAACGCGCTGTACCGGACACCAGGGTCGGGCGTGACAGCGCTACATCAGTCGCAGGACTGAAAGCGCTTGCATTCCGGCACTGCGTGAATGCTGGTCAGCGTATTTTCACCATCGATATTTCGGGCCGTGAACTTGACCCACGCCCCCTCGGGAATGTCAGCCAGAAGCTCCCTGTCGCGCACCGTGAAAGTCTGCGTGGTGAACGGAATCTTGGAGCGCGGCAGCAGCTTCAAACGCACCAGCAGTCGGCCGTCCCGATCCAGCTGAACGGACACCAAGCGGGCCCGCGTGAAAACCGGTTCTGCCGTGGCGGCGCCTTGGTCAACCTCCTTTGCCGGGCCAAACGGTGCGGCGACTGCGTCGGCCACCATGGCGCAGCACAGCGACGCAGTGACCACTAGTACAGAGAGTTGGCTAGAAACTGCTGCAAACCTAGTTCCTGTTTTCATGCTGACCTTTCTCGCTCACTCAGCTGACTGAGAGCGCTGACGGACGCTGCACCGCCGTTGCGCAGCGAGTTCAAAACTGCGTCCCTACGGTCAGGTACGCACGCGGCGTCCACTGCATGCTGCTGCGGCTGACCACAGGCACCGCGCCCGAAACATCCACGCGATCTCGGCGGAAGTGCGCGTCGCCCACGTTGTACACGCCCAGCCGCCAATATCCCAGTCCGCGTACCAGCTGCCCCACGTAGAAGTCCAGCATGGCGTTCGCGCGGTTTTGGCCGGTGAGTGTGGAGTTGATGTCCTGGTCGGCACGCCCGGTCATGGTCAACGTGGCGCCGCCATACCAGCCGCCGGTGCGTGGCATGGGTTTGGCAGCGGTCAGCGTGGCCACGTAGCGGGCCTGCCCGGGGATGCACCGCCCTTCATTGGGCCCGCTGGTCATGCGCGACTGCAGCAGGCTGGCATTGGCCGACAGCGTCCAGTCAGGCCCCAGGCCCAGCCACGCCAGCCCCGTGCGGGCATCCGCTTCCAGGCCCCAAACCATCGCATCGCCCACGTTCGCACGTTGCTCTACCCATCGCGATCCGTTCAATTGCAGCGTGGGCGCCAGCACATCGCTCATCTGCCGCACAAACAGGTTCAGGCCTGCGTGGCCGTTGGTCAGGCGCCGCTCGAAGCCGGTGTCCAGCGTCCAGGCTACCTGCGGGCGCAGGTTGGGGTTGCCGATGGTGTCGGGGTTGCCCAGGCTGTTGCTGCCCTGACTGGGGATGACCCGGTCCACCAAGTCCCACACGCGCGGCAGCTGGGTGACGCGGGCGAGGTTCACACGCCACTGCAGGTCGTCGGACAACGGCGTGCGGGTGTGCAGCGATGGCTGGAGGATGTTCCACTGCTTGCTGCCCGCCACTGCCGAGCTTCCCCCGTTCAGCTCCACACGCTCGCCGCGCAGGCCCAGCGTGAGCGTGGTGCTGGCCGGCAGCTCCCATTCGTTCTGCCCCCAGACCACCCACCGGCGGATGCCAGCGTCCAGGCCCGAGTTCACCGGCAGGGCGCCGCTCGCGGTGGTGCTGACGAAGAGCTTGCGGTCTTCAAATTGCGCCCCGGCACTCCACAGCAGTGCATCGGCCGTGCCGGTGAGCTTGCTGCTGAGGCTCCAGACATCCTCTCGCCGGTCGTCCACAAAGCTGTAGCTGTCGGTGACCACTGCACCGCCCGCGCCAATGTTGCGCAACAGATCTCCTCTGCGGTCCACGGTGTCGCTGGCCCGGCTGGCGGTCAGCGTGGTTTCGAGCTTGCTGGCAGCAAAGCGGTGTGTCCAGTCGGCGGCTGCTTGCAGATAGCGACGGTCGTACTGGTGCGACTCCTGCGAGTTCAGGGCATATGTGCCATCGCCACTGCCCACGCTGTCGGCTGTGCCGCCAAAGTCAGCCTTGCTGAGGGTTGCCCGCAGCGTCACCTGGTCTGCCGCCCCCAGCTTCCCGCTGATGCGCGGCACCAGCGCGTAGTCGGTGCGCTTGTAGCGGGCGCTGGTGTCGGACTGCGCCACGTCAGCCCCGTCACGCTGCGTGCTGCGGTGCGTGTCTGAACCCAGCAGCAGGCCTGTTGCAGACGCAGCGACGAAGTACGACCAGGGCTGGCTGGCCTCCGCTTCGCGAGGCTCGTCGGCGCCCGTGGAAGTTGGCCCCAAGGGGCCGGTGCGCGAGAAAAACGCCTGCCCCGCATTGCGGCCCCACACGTGGTTGTCGGTCAGGCGCAGCGTGGTTTCACGCTTCACGGTGGCCTGGCGCAACACGATGTTGAGCGTGCCGCCCGTGGCGCCCGAGAACTCTGCGCTTGGCGCGCGCACCACCTCGATGCGTTCGATCAGCTCGGGCGGCAGCTGGTCAATGGGCAGCTGCGTGCGCTTGCCGCCCACGCGCTGGCCATCGATGAGCAACTGCGTGGCACCGCGCTCCATGCCGCGCATGCGGATCTCCACGCTGCCGTCAGCACTTGGCGTCACCTGCACGCCTGGCAGCTGGCGCAGAACATCGGCCACCGAGAACGCGCCCATTTGCTCGATGTCGCTGCGGTCCACCACCACCAGCGACCCGGCTGCAAAAAAACGCTGCTCCAACGACCTGCGTGCCGTGACCGTGACGCCATCAAGCGATGGCGTAGCGCCGCCCGTTCCCTCCGGCGTACCCTGCGCCCATGACGAACTCCCTGCCGCAGAGGCCAAGCACGTCGCCCAGATGGCAATGCGATGGCTGTTGTTTATTGTTTGCTTCATAGATACCCTCTTTGCGCCAGATTGTCCGAGGGCAAGGCTTAAGCACAGCCTAAGACCTATGCCTGTGCCCCTGGGTGTCGCTGAACTGCAGCATCCACGCGACAGATGATTCCGGAGCCAACGCACGCCGCGACTACAGCTTGGGCACCTCCAGCGGCTTGCGGTAAATCGTGTTGCGCTTGACCACCTGAAAGCCGCAGTCCGCATACACACGATTAGCGCCCGTCAGGTTCTCACCGTCCACCGCCAGCGCCGACTCGGCCATCCCTTCGTCGGCCAACAGGCGGAGGCTGCGGGCGATCAATGCCCTTGCAAGACCGCGTCTGCGCCACTTGCGCCCCACGCTGATGAACTCGGTGTAGCCCCGGCGCCGTGACAGATGGCGGTTCTCATCCTCGTTGATATACGTGCGGACTTGGCCTGCGACCTCATTGCCGTCCCACGCCACCTGCCAGCGCGCGGGCTGAAAAATCCGGCTCTCCAACCAAGTGTCGTAGTCACGAGGCAACGGCGGTGCCATGCCCCAGTGGTCTTCAAACGCAGTGTGGTGAGCGTCCCAGATGGCGCGGTAGTGCTCTGGAAAAACGGGCCGCAGTTCCAGCCCTTGCGGTATGGGAAAGTCCGGCGCAGCCTGCAGTTCTGTGTTCAGCATTTCAAAGAAATACCGCATTGGCGCATAGCCACTGGTCTGCAGCAGTTTCGCGCGCGCTTCCTCGCCTTGCTGCACATAGGCATGGTGCACGTGCGGGCCGCCCGGCTGCTGCGCTGCCACGGTGTGGTGCCGCTGCTCAATCCAACCTTGCAGCACACGGCCAATGCCGCGCCCGCGCCAACGCCCGGGCACAAAACCGATTTGCGCGTGCAGCGTCAACCCGTCGGCCTGGGTAAACCGCCAGCACCGGCCATAGCCCACCAGCTCGCCATCCAGCTCGGCCATGATTGCGTCGTGATACGGATCACAGTTGGTGAAGGCGGCGTAGTCGCGTGCCAGGTCTTCGGGCGCGCGGCGTGCGAGCACCCCGTCTGCATCAAAGCTGGCATTGGCCACCTCGGCCATGGCCGGGAAGTCCGATGGGCCACAAAACGGCCGCAGCACCAACCCAGAAGGGGCCGATAAATTCATCGTCGATTGGTCATCACCCACAAGAGCATCCTCCCCAGCTTCTTCCATTCATTCTTCTTCTCCCTCAAACGTCGGTGCGTGAGTAACGTTGGGCTGCGCCCGCTGACATTGTGCAAACCACAGCCTTAACGCCAGCCAAAGACACCGCTTCAGACAACGCCCCGCAGGCTTCGCACCCGCCACAATCGCACCCCATGCACATTCTGCTCATCGAAGACGATCTGGACCTGGGCCGCGCGCTGCAGTCCGCGCTGAAGGTGGAGGGCCTGACCAGCGAATGGCTGCGCCGCACGGTGGATGCCCCGGCCACTGTCGATGCCACCACCATCGACTGCGTGCTGCTGGACCTGACGCTGCCCGACGGCAGCGGCTTCGACCTGCTGGCACGCTGGCGGGCGCAGGGCGAGCAGGTGCCCATCATCGTGATCACCGCGCGCTCGGCCGTGGAAGACCGGCTGGCCGGGCTGGATGGCGGGGCCGATGATTTCGTGGTCAAGCCTTTTGCTACGGCCGAACTGCTCTCGCGCATCCGCGCCGTGCTGCGCCGCAGCGCCCGCCAGGCCAGCGAGCGCTGGGTGCTGGGCGAGCTGGTGATCGAGCCGCGGCGCCATGCCGTGCAGCGCAATGGCACGGTGCTGGATGTGTCACCGCGCGAGTTCCAGCTGCTGCTGGAGCTGGCGCGCGAGCCGGGGGTGGTGGTGTCCAAAAGCCTGCTCTCGCAGCGGCTGGACCCGCTGGGCGAGCCCGTGGACTTTGGCGCCATCGAAGTGCATGTGTCCAACCTGCGTCGCAAGATCGGTGCGGAGCTGATCCGCACCGTGCGCGGCGTGGGCTACTTGCTGCAGCCATGACACGCCCCTTCTCTCTTTCACGCCATCTGCAAACTACCTGGACCAAGCTGGCCGAGCCCACGCTGGTGCGCCGCAGCGTAGTCTCGGTCACAGTGGCGTTTGTGCTGGTGTGGGCTGTGCTGCTCAGCTACAACTTCATCAACTACAAGCACACCATCACCAACGATCCGGGTCTACTGAAGTACGGCGATGCGCTGCTGGATTCGCTCAGCCCGATCAACGACCCGGCGCAGGCCGCTGCAGCAGTGTCCGCTACCAATCACTGGGTCAATATCCGCCGCCGCCAGAACGGCCTTCTGCCGGGCGTGGCAATGCATGAGCTGCGCGACACCGCCACCGGCCAGGTTGTCTATTCACCCCCAGGTCTCGAAGAGCTGCGTATCGCCTTGCCGGAGCAGCTCTACGCCAGCGGTTCATCAATTTCAGAGCCCCTGGCGCAAGGCCAGCGATACCGCGCCTACACCGGGCACAACGCGCGCTGGACCCTGCGCATCGTAGAAGTGAAGCGGGCAGACGCGCATTTTTTACAGTCCAGCGGCCGCAACCTCCTGCCCTATCTGCTGCTGGCAGCACCCTTCGTACTGCTTCCCGTCTGGCTCTCGGTGCGCAATGGCCTGCGCCCCTTGCAGCGACTAGCACGCCTCATTGCCCAGCGCGGCAAGGACGACCTGCAGCCTGTGGGCTTCAACGCCCGCCACCGCGAACTCAAGCCCCTGGAGCAGTCACTGGACCACCTCTTCGCCCAGTTGCGCCAGAAGGTGGAGCGCGAGCGCGCCTTTGTGCAGGACGCCGCGCACGAAATCCGCACGCCGCTGGCCGTGATCACCGCCCAGGCCCATGTGATGGCCCGCTCGCCCATCGAAGAGGAACGCATGCAAGCCCAGGCCCACCTGGAGCAGGCCATCGCCCGCACCTCGCACCTGGCGCAGCAACTGCTGGACCTGGCCGCGCTGGACGACGCCCAGCGCCCCGCCCCGCGCGACCTGGACGTGGCGCAGTGGCTGCGCGGCGCGCTGGCCCAGGCCGTGCCTGATGCGATGGCACGGCAGATCGAGCTGTCGCTGGACGCGCCCGACACCTTGCCCGCGCGGCTCGACCAGCCTGCGTTCGAATCCATCGCCCACAACCTCATCGACAACGCGGTGCGCTACACGCCCAGCGGCGGGAACGTGGCGGTGGCGCTGTGGCGCGAGGGCACGGCGCTGCACCTGTCGGTGCAGGACGACGGGCCGGGCATCGCGGCCACCGAGCAAACGCATGTGTTCGAGCGCTTCTACCGGGGCCTGGGCCATGCCGCCAACGGCTCGGGCCTGGGCCTGGCCATCGTGCGGCAGGCGGTGCTGCGCATGGGCGGGCAGGTGCAGATCGGTGCGGGCCTGAACGGCCGGGGCGTGGGTTTTTTCGTTAGCATTCCGCTCCCCCACAGCGCCTGATGGCTCCGCCGCAGGCCCACCGTCCGTCCTGCATGTCCGAGCCACCACCACCGCCGATTCCGCCCACCCGTGCCTGAGCTGCGGCGCCTGCTGCGCCAGCTTTCGCGTGGACTTTGCCGTGTACGAGATGCAGGCGATGGGCGGCACGGTGCCCGACAGTCTGGCGCTGGATGTGAACGGCAGCACCTGCCGCATGCGGGGCACGGAGCAGGTGCCCATCCGCTGCGCCGCGCTGACCGGCCAGGTGGGCCAGCAGGTGGCCTGCAGCATCTACGAACTGCGCCCGGCGCCCTGCCGCGAGTTCTCGGCGGGCGACTACGCCTGCCACAAGGCGCGTGCGCGGCACGGGCTGGCGCCGCTGGCGGAAGGAGCCATCTTGTGAGGTGACACGCTCCAGCAGCCGGGCTACTGCAGCATCAAAATAGTTTAGGCCTCAACAAAAAATCGACGGGGTGTTGGAAATAACCGACACCACGGGTTTTTCGGGACATGCAAACTTTGTCCCATGTCAACGCCCTCCTTCCCCACCGCCCGCCGGCTCTGGGACATCTCGCCGCCCGTGCACGCGGGCAGCCCCGTGTTCCCCGGCGACACTGCCTACAGCCAGCAGTGGTGCGCCACCATCGGCCCCGGCTGCCCGGTCAACGTGAGCGCGATCACCATGTCGCCCCATGTGGGCGCGCACGCCGATGCGCCGCTGCATTACGACGCACAGGGCGCCACCATCGGTGACGTGTCGCTCGACGCCTTTCTGGGCCCCTGCCGCGTGATCCACGCCATCGGCTGCGGCCCGCTCGTCACCTGGGAACACATTGCCCACGCGGTGAACGGCTCCCTGCCGCAGCGCGTGCTGGTGCGCACCTATGAACACATGCCCGTGGACCGCTGGGATGGCCAGCTGGCCGCCTATGCGCCCGGCACCATCGAACGCCTGGCCGACCTGGGCGTGCTGCTGGTGGGCATCGACACCGCCAGCATCGACCCGGCCGACAGCAAGACGCTCGACAGCCACCAGGTCATCCGCCGCCGGGGCCTGCGCGTGCTCGAAAACCTGGTGCTCGACGCCGTGCCCGAGGGCGACTACGAACTCATCGCGCTGCCGCTCAAGCTGACCACGGCCGACGCATCGCCCGTGCGCGCCGTGCTGCGGGCGCTGTAGCCCAAAAATTTCAAGCTTTTTTGGCCTCTACCGCGCTTCCATCATGCGGTAGCAGCTATCAAAACAGAAGCAAACCACTCTGAACACCATGACCACCACCTTGCAAGACTGCCGCGCGCTCGACGCGCAAGACCCCCTCGCGCCGCTGCGCAGCCACTTCGCTCTGCCCCCGGGCGTGATCTACCTGGACGGCAATTCGCTGGGCGTGGCCCCCAGGGCCGCCGCCGCGCGCGTGGCCGATGTGGTTACCCGCGAATGGGGCACCGACCTCATCAAATCGTGGAACACCGCCAGCTGGTTCGACCTGCCCCAGCGCCTGGGCAACCAGCTGGCCCCGCTGATCGGCGCAGGCCAGGATGAAGTGGTGTGCACCGACAGCACCTCCATCAACCTCTACAAGGTGCTGAGCGCGGCGCTGAACATCGCGCGCGAAGACAGCCCCGCGCGCAAGCGCATCGTGAGCGAGCGCAGCAACTTCCCCACCGACCTCTACATTGCCGAAGGCCTGTGCAAGGAGCGCGGCCTGGAGCTGGTGCTGGTGGAGCCCGAAGAGATCACCGCAGCACTCACCAACGACGTGGCTGTGCTGATGCTCACGCACGTGAACTACCGCACCGGCGCCATGCACGACATGGCCGCCATCACCGCCGCAGCGCATGCCCAGGGCATTTTGTGCGTGTGGGACCTGGCGCACAGCGCGGGCGCGGTGCCGGTCGATCTGAACGGCGCAGGCGCAGATTTTTCGATTGGCTGCGGCTACAAGTATCTGAACGGCGGCCCCGGCGCACCGGCGTTTGCCTGGGTGCACCCGCGCCATGCCAGCCGCTTCTGGCAGCCGCTGTCCGGCTGGTGGGGCCATGCCGCACCGTTTGCCTTCACGCCCAACTACCAGCCCGCCCCGGGCATCACGCGCTACCTGTGTGGCACGCAGCCCATCATCAGTTTGTCGGCCCTGCAGTGCGGTCTGGATGTGTTCACCGCCGCACAAAGCCTGGGCGGCATGGCCGCGCTGCGCGCCAAGTCGCTGGCGCTCACCGACCTGTTCATAAAGCTGGTGGAAGAGCGCTGCGCAGGCCACGGCCTGGGCCTGGCCACGCCGCGCGAGCATGCCCAGCGCGGCTCGCAGGTGTGCCTGACGCGCGACGATGGCGCGGGCGTGAACGGCCAGGGCAGCGGCGCCTATGCCATCGTGCAGGCGCTGATTGCGCGCGGCGTGATTGGCGACTTCCGCAAAGGCGACGGCGGCACGGGCCGCCACAAGGACATCCTGCGGTTTGGCTTCACGCCGCTGTACCTGGGCTTTGAAGACGTGTGGAACGCCGTGGAGCACCTGCGCCAGGTGCTGGAGAGCGGCGAGTGGCAAAAGGCCGAGTTCAACCAGACGCACGCCGTCACCTGATCGGAAAGGCAAACCACCATGTGCCCTTTCTCGCAAACCCCTGCTGGTGAGAACAGCCCGGCATCTGCCGCGCTGCCCGAATCCATCGTGCACGAAGAACGCGCCCAGCTCGACTTCAGCCAAAGCATGAGCTATGGCGACTACCTGCAGCTCGACGCCATCCTCACCGCACAAAAACCGCTGTCCCCCGCGCACGACGAGATGCTGTTCATCGTGCAGCACCAGACCAGCGAGCTGTGGATGAAGCTCATGCTGCACGAGCTGCGCGCGGCCATCGGCCACATTGCGCGCGACGAGCTGCCGCCCGCGTTCAAGATGCTGGCGCGTGTCAGCAAGATCATGGAGCAGCTGGTGCACGCCTGGGACGTGCTGGCCACCATGACGCCGCCCGAGTACAGCGCCATGCGCCCGTACCTGGGCCAGTCCAGCGGCTTCCAGAGCTACCAGTACCGCTGCATCGAGTTCTCGATGGGCAACAAGAACCGGGCCATGCTCAAGCCCCACGAGCACCGCGCTGACCTGCTCGCCCAGGTGCAGGCGGCGTACGAGGCGCCGTCGCTGTACGACGAGGCCCTGCGCCTGATGGCCCGGCGTGGCCTGGCCGTGCCCACCAGCCACACCGAGCGCGACTGGACACAGCCCTATGTGGAAAACGATGCGGTGGAGCAGGCCTGGCTCACCGTGTACCGCAACCCGGATAAGCACTGGGACCTGTACCAGCTGGGCGAGGAGCTGACCGACCTGGAAGACGCGTTCCGCCTCTGGCGATTCCGCCACGTGACCACGGTGGAGCGCGTGATCGGCTTCAAGCGCGGCACGGGCGGCACGGGCGGGGTGAGCTACCTGCGCAAGATGCTGGACGTGGTGCTGTTCCCCGAGATCTGGAAGCTGCGCACGGACCTCTAACCTGGGCGCGACAAGCCCTTAACCCGCCGCCTTCAGTGCGGCCTGCAGAAACCGCAAGAACCGCGCGTCATTGGCATAAGCCACGTTCACGCGCATGGCCTGCAAAGGCTGCTGCTGGCCCTGCCGCTGCGGAAAGAACACGGCGCCCGGCGCCAGAAAAATGCCCCGCTCTGCCGCACTGCGGGCCAGGCCCAGCTCGGTGATGCCATGCGGCAACTCCACCCACAGGTAATAGCCGCCTGGCGGGCTGGGGTGCACGGTGAGGCCCAGGCGTGCCAATGCCTTTTGTGCAGGACCCAACGCACCGTCCAGCCGGGCCTTGAGACGGCTCAGATGGCGCCGGTACTGGCCCGCAGAGATCAGCTGGTGCACCACGCGCTCTACAAAATCGGACGTGGACACCACCGTCACCATCTTCAGGTCACACAGCGCATTGATGCGGTGCGCCGCCCCTGCGATGTAGCCCACGCGCAGACCGGCCGACAGCGTTTTGGAAAAGCTGCTCACGTAGATCACGCGCTCCAGCTGGTCCAGCGCTGCCAGGCGCGGGGCGTTGGGCGGCTGCAGGTCGGCAAATGGGTCATCCTCCACCACCAGAAACCCGTGGGCCGCAGCCATCTGCAACAGGCGGTGGGCCTTGGGCAGGCTGATCGACCCGCCTGTGGGGTTGTGCGCCAGCGACTGCGTGAAGAACACCTTGGGCCGGTGCTTTTCCAGCAGCGCCTGCAGCGCATCCAGGTCGGGGCCATCGGCCAGCCGGGGCACGCCCAGCATCTCCACCTTGGCGAGCTTGAGCTTGCCAAACAGCGGGTAGTAGCCGGGTGAATCCACCAGCACCTCATCGCCCGCGTCCAGCAGGTGCCGCACGATGAGGTCCAGCGCGTGGTTGGCGCCCTGGGTCAGCAGCACCTGGCGCGGGCTGACGGGGATGGTGCGCTCGCCCAGCATGCGCGCAATGGTCTCGCGCAGTGGCAGGTAGCCCCAGGGAGTGCCGTAGCCATGCTCGATGTCCGTCAACCCTTGCGAGCGCGCGCGGCGCAGCGAGCTGCCCAGCTCGGACCCCTCCATCCACGACGCGGGCGGGCGGCCATCGCCCACACGCACCTCGTAGTGCTGCTCCAGTTGCTCGCGCAGCAGCGACACCACGTCCACCGCTTCGGTCACATGCGGCGCAGGGGCCTGGGCATGTACGCTGCTGCTGGGCTTGCGCACGTAATAGCCCGAGCCGGGCCGCGCTTCCACATAGCCGCGCGCGGCCAGGCGGTTGTAGGCCTCCACCACCGTGTTGCGTCCCACACCGTCCTTGGCGGCTGCATCGCGGATGGACCGCAGGCGGGTGCCGGGTAGCACGGTGCCTTGTTCGATGGACTGCGCAATGCGGCGCGCCAGCGCTTCGACCTTGCTGTCGGGCGATGCGTCTTCTTCGGGGTGGGGCATGGGTCTGTCTCCTTATCTGTACCCCTGTATTGATGGGTACAGTTTTCTGATCTGTGCCCAAACTGTATCCAACCACCGGCTGCATTGTCCATATACTTTTCGAACTCGCCCGCAGCCCACACTGCGCATTGGGCCGAGGCAGCAAACCCACGGCGATGGGTGCACACATTCCAAACCAACCGGAGACAAGACATGGCAGACAAAGCCGTCCAACGACGCAACATCCTCAAATCCACCCTGGCTGCAGCCGCTGCCGTGGGCGCAGCGGCGCCCCTGGCCAGCCACGCGCAGGCCACCGTCACCTGGCGCATGCAGGCACTGTGGGACGGCGGCACCACGCCACAAAAGTTTGAAGAGCGTTTTGTGGCCCGCGTGGCAGAGTTGACCGGTGGCCGCTTCAAGATCAACCTGTTTGCGGCCGGCCAGATCGTGCCCGCCGCGCAAGCGTTTGATGCCGTGCGCGGCGGCGCGTTTGAGCTGATGAAAACCTTCGACGGCTACGAAGCCGGCAAGATCCCCGCGTTTGCCTTCACCAGCACCATTCCGTTCGGCTTTGCCGAGAGCGACGAATACGAAGCCTGGTTCTACGAGCGTGGCGGGCTTGACCTGGTGCGCCAGGCGTATGCGCCCGCAGGCCTGCACTACATCGCCCCCACCGTGTACGGCCAGGAGCCGCTGCACTCCAAGGTGCCAATCCGCAAGATCGCCGACCTGACGGGCAAGAAGGGTCGCTTTGTGGGCCTGGCCTCGGCCGTGATGGGCGCCATGGGCGTGTCGGTGACGCCGCTGCCCACCGGCGAGGTGTATTCGGCGCTGGACAAGGGCGTGATCGACATGGCCGATCGGGGCGACCTGACGGCGAACTTTGAGGCAGGCCTGGCCGAGGTGGCCAAGTTTGTAGTGGTGCCGGGCTTTCACCAGCCCACCACCGCCACCAGCTACGTGGCCAACCGTGCAGCACACGACAAGCTGCCCGCCGAGTTCAAGGCCGCGCTGGCCGTGGCCGCGCGCGAGATTTCGGCGGCGCTGCGCCAGCACATCCTGGTGAGCGACGCTGCGGTGCTGGCCAAGTACCAGGCCAAGGGCTGCGAGATCATCCGATTCAGCGCAGCCGACATCGCCGCTGCACGGCCCAAGGCCATGGCCGCGTGGCGCACCGCCACCAAGGGCGACGCCCTCGCCACCAAGATCCTGGACAGCCAGGTGGCCTTCATGAAAGAGCTGGGCCTGCTGGCCTAAGCAGCGTTCGAAAGCCCTAGCCCCGGGTGCCCGCCATGGGTGCCCGGCGCACCTGCCATTGTCCCAAGGAGTCACCCATGCCGTCATGGCTCTCTGTCTCCACGTCTGCCATCACCACACTCAACCGCTGGATCTTCCAGGCCACGGTGTGGTTGATGGCCATCGTGGTCCCCGTCATGCTTTATGAAGTCATTGCACGCTATGTGTTCAATGCGCCCACGGTGTGGGGCATGGAGCTGGCCGTGCTGCTGTTCGGCCCCTACTTTCTGCTGGGCGGGCCGTACCTGCTGCACCTCAAGGGCCATGTGGCGCTCGACGTGGCGCGCCAGCGCCTGAGCCCCGCATGGCAGCGGCGGCTGGACCTGGTGAACTTTCCCATCATCGTGCTGTTCTGCGCCATCCTGCTGTACTTCAGCGCACCCGCAGCCTACAGCGCCTTCACCTACCGCGAGACCAGCTTTTCAGCCTGGAACCCACCTATCTGGCCGGTGAAGGCCGCCGTGCCGCTGGCCCTGGCGCTGATGCTGCTGCAGGCCGTGGTGGAGTTCTTTCGCACGCTGTTTGGCGAAGCAACCGTTGACGCGTCCCCCGCGGAGGCCCACCCATGACCTCCAACATGATTCTGGTGCTGATGTTCGGCAGCCTCACGCTGTTCATGCTCACCGGCCTGCCCATTGCCTTCGTGCTGGGCGGCCTATCGCTGCTGTTCACCGTGACGCTGTGGGAACCCAACGCGGTCATCGTGCTGGTGCTGCAGATCTTCGACACGATGAAGTCCGAGGCACTGCTCGCGATCCCGCTGTTCATCCTGATGGCCTGCATCCTGCAGCGCTCGGGTGTCATCGAAGACCTGTACCGCGCGATGGAGCTGTGGTTTGGGCGCCTCAAAGGCGGCCTCGCCATCGGCACCGTCATCATCTGCGTGGTGATGGCGGCCATGACCGGCGTGGTGGGTGCCGCCGTGACGGCCATGGGCATCCTGGCCCTGCCAGAGATGCTGCGGCGCGGCTACAAGCCCGAGCTGGCGCTGGGCACGATCTGCGCGTCGGGCACGCTGGGTATCCTGATCCCGCCATCGGTGCTGACCATCGTGTACGCCGTCACGGCCCAGATCTCCATCGGCCAGATGCTGATTGCAGGCATTGTGCCGGGCCTCATCCTGGCCGCGCTGTACATCGCCTACATCATCGTGGTGGGCTGGGTGAAGCCCGAGTGGGTGCCCCTGGACCCCACCACCCGCAAGGCGCCAATGCGCGAAAAGCTGGTGGCACTGAAGGCCCTGGTGATACCCGCCATGCTGATCGTGATGATCCTGGGCTCGATCTTCTTCGGCATCGCGACACCGACCGAGTCTGCTGCGGTAGGCGTGGCCGGAGCGCTGCTGCCCAGCCTTATCAAGCGCCGGTGGGAGCGCGGCATGCTGCGCGGCGCAGCGACCGATGCACTGAAAGCCACGGCGATGATCCTGTGGATCACGCTGGGTGCCAAGGCCTATGTGGCCATCTTCACCGGCCTGGGCGGGGCGGACACTTTGCTGCAGTTCATCCAGGGGCTGGACGTGAACCGCTGGCTCATCCTGGCGGCCATGATGCTGTTGCTGGTGTTCCTGGGCACGGTGCTGGACGAGCTGGGAATCATCCTGCTCACGGTGCCGGTGTTCCTGCCCATCGTGCGGCTGCTGGGCTTTGACGAGCTGTGGTTTGGCGTGCTGTACGCCATCACCATCCAGATGGGCTACATCAGCCCGCCGTTCGGCTACACGCTGTTCTACATCAAAGGGACGCTGCCCAGCCACATTGGAATGAACGCCGTGTACTGGGGCATCTTGCCGTTCTTCGGGCTGCAGTTCGTCGGCCTGCTCATCTGCGCGGCCTTCCCCGATCTGGTCACCTACCTGCCCCGGCTGATGGCGTCGCGCTGAGCCGCTTGTTCACCCATTTATCCCAAACACGTCCATGACTTCCACCGCACACCCCAGCAGCCGCATCGGCGGTTTTCACAAGCTCGCCATTCCCGCACGCATCGACGCCGTGGCCCAGTTTGCGGGCCTTGGCGACGACGACAAGGCCCACCTGCTGAACACCGGCAACCTGCCTGCCGAACTGGCCGACCACCTCATCGAGAACGTCATCGGCACGATGAACATCCCCGTGGGCATTGCCACCAACATGAAGATCGACGGCCGAGACCGGCTGATCCCCATGGCCACCGAAGAATCGTCGGTGGTGGCCGCGGTGTGCAACGCGGCACGCCAGTGTTATGACCACGGTGGCTTCATCACGTCCATGTCGGGCACCGAGATGATTGCGCAGATCCAGCTCACGCAGGTGTCTGACCCGCAGCACGCACGCATCCGCATCCTGGAGCACAAGGAAGACATCCGCACGCTGTGCGATGCCTGCGACCCCATCCTCGTCAAGCTGGGCGGCGGCTTCCGCGACCTGGAGGTGCGGGTCATCGACACCCGCGGCGGCACCATGGTGATCACCCACCTCATCGTGGACACGCGCGACGCCATGGGCGCCAATGCCGTCAACACCATGGCCGAAAAGATTGCGCCGCAGATTGCGGCATGGACGGGCGGGCAGACCAACCTGCGCATCCTGTCGAACCTGGCCGACCGGCGCCTGGCGCGCGCGCGCTGCGTGTGGCGCACGGCCGACATCGGCGGCGAGGCGGTGCGCGACGGCATGCTGGCGGCCTACCACTTTGCGGCAGCCGACCCCTACCGCGCCGCCACGCACAACAAGGGCATCATGAACGGCGTGAGCGCCGTGGTGCTTGCCACCGGCAACGACACGCGCGCGGTAGAAGCCGGTGCCCACGCCTACGCCGCACGCGGCGGCCACTACACCAGCCTGACAACGTGGGAGGTGACCAACGGCGGCGACCTGGCAGGCTCCATCGAAATGCCCATGGCCGTGGGCCTGGTGGGCGGCGCCACCAAGCTGCACCCCACGGCCAAGACAGCGCTCAAGATTCTGGGCGTCACGTCGGCCCGCGAGCTGGCCCAGATCATTGCGGCCGTGGGCCTGGCGCAAAACTTTTCGGCCATGAAGGCCCTGGCCACTACCGGCATCCAGAAGGGGCACATGGCCCTGCACGCGCAGAACATCGCGATGATGGCGGGCGCCGCGGGCGACGAGATCGACCGCGTCGCGCAGGTGCTGGTGGCGCAGGGCACGGTGCGCATCGACGTTGCGGAGGCCGAGTTGCAGCGGCTGCGCAGTGGTGCATGAATTCGTTCACAGCGGCAGCGTGAGAGTGCCGAGCCGCATCACCCCGCCACCTGGAAAAGCGACCTAGAAATTACCCACAAAAAAAGCCACCAGCGCCTTGTTCATAGGCGCTGGCAGCTATTGTTTTTGAAGAATGCCGCAACCCGAAACCACCGGGAGCGGGGGTGGCCTGCTCTGCAGCCCGCCTATTGCACCCCCGCCACCATCATGGGGCGGTTGCTACGGCACCAGATCGGTGCCAGATGGCCAATCTGGATGGTCAGCTCATTGCCCTTGCCGAGCACGGTGGTGGGGCCGTTGCTGAAGGCGTAGCCGGTTTCCGTGGCTTGTTTGGGCAGTTCCACCGTCCAGCCGCTGCGCCGCAACACGCTGCGGCCTTGCTCGGGGTAGAACTGCATCTCCACCTTTTCGCCATTGCCGCAGGCGAACTGCATGCTGCCGCGGTCCGTTGGCTCGCTAAAGGCCTGCATCACGGGCGGCTGGCTTGCGCATCCCGACATCAACAGCGTTGCCAGCGCACCTGAACACAGCGAAACCATCTTCTTCATCAGTCACTCCTTAGTAGCGATGTGCATTGCGGCACACACTCCAACCTGCAAACTGCTTGTGGCCACCGACCACCGGGGTCACTGGGGGCTCCCAAGCACAAACCTTGCCACCACTCCGCTGCAGGCGAGAAGCCGAAACCGAGGAACGGTTTCAGCCGCCATCCACACCCAGCGCAGGGCATGCCCATGAGAGTGCCGCACGGTCCACGCCCCGTCGATTGGGGTGATCCCCACATCGAGAGTCTTCTCTAAAGTCTGACTTCGCTCCGTGGCGCCCCGATGACGGGCAAGACTGCCCCGTCCAACACGGCATTGCAGGCACGCATGGTTGCAATGCACGGGCCTGGCACCCGATTGCGCGCAGCTTGGCCCCAAAACGCCACGTCACCTTGGCGACTGGAGCGCCTGCGGCGACGGCTCGGGACATACCCTTAGTACCTCCGCAAATCGGGATGAAACAGCGGCCCTTGCCCAACGGTGAGCCGCTGGCCCGAGCCCTGGTTTGCGCAAGTCACGACCCTTATCCCTCCCCCAACGCCCCTACTGCCTGCCCCACGCGCCCGTCGGCCGCTCCCGTCTGGTGCAGATTGGCGGACCCGGCAACCCCTGCGATTCACGCGAGACAGCGGTCACCGTCCTGTCCATGTACGCTCGAAACGGGGCAGCCTGTTGCCACCCCTTTTTGGAGACCCACCACCGTGCAGGTGCCCCCGCCCCCCACACCCACTACCCCACTGCTCCCCCTCCGCGCCGCCTGGGCCATGCTGCTGGCACTGGTGACGGGTTTTGCGCTGAGCCAGGCGTTTCGCACCATCACGGCCATCATGGCTACGGGCCTGCGGGCAGAGTTCGGCCTGTCGGCGCAGGCGCTGGGCGTGTTTGCCGGCGCGTTTGCATTCGCCTTCGGCACCATGCAGCTTTTCATGGGCATCGGCATCGACCTCTATGGCGTGCGGCGCACGCTGCTGGTGGCGTTTCCGCTGGCGATTGCGGGCTCGGTGCTGTCGGCGCTGGCGCCCGGCTATGGCGCGGTGCTGCTGGGGCAGGTGCTGATCGGCGTGGGCTGCGCGCCCGCGTTTTTGGTGTGCACGGTGTTCATTGCGCGCTACTTTCCGGCCAGCCGGTTTGCGATGGTGTCGGGCGTGGCCATGGGTGTGGGTGGGCTGGGCATGTTGTTCACGGGCACGCCGCTGGCGTGGCTGGTGCAGCTGTCGTCCTGGCGCATGGGTTTTGCGGTGCTGGCGGGTTTTGCGGCGCTGGCCTGGCTGCTGATCTTCTGGAAGGTGCACGAGCCCGCGCAACCCACGCACAATGCGCCCCCGCGCGAATCGGTGCTGCAGGCGGTGCGCGGGTTTGGCGCGCTGTTCTTGCTGCCGCACACCGCCGGAATCATGCTGCTGGCGCTGACAACGTATGCCTCCTTCCTCACGCTGCGCGGGCTGTGGCTGGGGCCGCTGCTCATTGAGCGGCATGGCTATTCGCTGGTCGCCAGCGGCAACGTGGCCATGTTGTCGTCGCTGGTGTCGCTGTTCACACCGGCATTGTTCGGGCGGCTCGACCCGGGGCCTGGCCAACGCCGCCGCTGGATCACGGGCTTCACGGTGCTGCTGGCAACCCTCTTCGGTGCCATCGGCCTGCTCCACGCCGAGTGGCTGGACGTGGCGGGCTCCATCGCGGTGGGCCTGTTGTCGGGCTACATGGTGCTGGAGTATTCAGACGTGCGTTCGGCCTACGCACCCGCCGTCACCGGGCGCGCCATGGCGGTGTTCACGATGGCGCTGTTTCTGGGCGTGGCACTGATGCAGTGGGTGACCGGCGTGGCAGCCTCCATCGCCGCCGCACAGGGCGCAGACCCGTATGTGGCTGTGATGCTGACCATTGCCGCCATGCTGGCGACAGGCGCCCTGGCGTTCAGGTGCCTGCCGGTGCCAGCACACTGACCCGTGCTGGGGACGTGCCCGCCACGCGCCACCACTGCAGCACACCAAACAGCAGCTCAAACAGCGTGAAGCCCAGCACGATCATATTGGCGCCGTGGGCCACGGCATAGATCTGCCAGGCCGCAAACAGAAACCGCGCCACGCCATCCAGCCGCCCCAGCAGCAGTGACGGAGCCACCATGCGCGCGAGCGACCACACCACCACCACTGACCCCAGCAGGTTGGCAAGCAGCATGTGGGTGGAATCCAGCGGGTGCAAGGTGCCAGGCAGACCCAGCGTGGCGGCCAGCGTGCCCAGTTGGGCGTACAGCCAGGCAAAGGTCCAGGGCAACGCGAAGGGCCAGGTGATCAGCAGGTCGTACCAACCGCTGGCACGCACGATGCGCAGGTAGCGGGGCGTAGACCAAGAGAAAGCGGCAGCGGGTTTGGCGACAGCCGCAGGATGGGTGCGGACGGCAGGAATGGTGGACATGGCAGCGCGGCAATAGAAGTGAAAGAAGCCCGCAGCTTCAGGCCTGAAGTACGCTTCAGGGTCAAGCAGAATCTTCTGCCCCGCCCTTTTGATGGAAAGAATGCCCCATGAACCTCATCCAGCTGACCGACCTGCGCCCCGAAGACATCCGGCACATCTGGGCACTGGTCAACGCGCCCGGGCCCACGCTGCGCGGCACCGTGGCATGGTCGTTTGAAGGCAACGGCATCCGCACCCGCACAACGTTCATCGAGGCCTTTCGGCAGCTCGGGCTGGCGTTCACCGAGCTGCCCAATCTGCTCAAGACCAGCGAACGGGCCTGCGACCTGGCGGGCTACCTCGACCCGTTTTACACGGTGTATGTGGTGCGTGAAACCAACCATGCACGGCTGTCGGAGTTTGCCGCCGCGTCGCTGCGGCCGGTGATCAACGCCATGTCGGCCCAGGGCCACCCATGCGAGGTGCTGACCGATGCGTACTTCGTCGATACACAGATCAAACCTCTGGCGCAGGCGCGCGTGTGCCTATGGGGGCCCAGCACCAATGTGTTTCGTTCATGGCACGGGTTGGCCCAGGTACTGGGGTTTGAACTGGTGCAGGTGTGCCACCGGCGCTTTCACGAGGTACTGCCACAGGTGGTCTTTGCCGAGCCTTCCGCCATGCAAGGCCCGGTGGATGTGGTGATCACCGACAGCTGGCCCGCGGGCGCCGAGGCCGACGCCGAGACCCAAACCGACATGACACCGCTGACCGAAGAACACCTGGCCGCCTTGGGCAACCCCGCCCTGCTGCCCACACCGCCCTTCACACTGGGCCGGGAGCTGACGGTGGACCCGGTGGAGTACCCCGGTTTTGTGGGCTACGCACAAAAACAACTGTTGCTGCCGGTGCAGACCGCCATCCTCCGGTGGGCACTGGGCGCAGCCAGCGACGCCCCCACCGGAGGCGACCGTGCTGATCGGTGAACTCGCCACCGCCTCGGGCCTGAGCCGCGAGGCCCTGCGGTTTTACGAGCAGCAGGGGCTGATCCGCGCGCAACGGCTTGCCAATGGCTACCGCGACTACCCGGCCGAAACGGCGATGCTGGTGCAGTACATCCGCACCGCGCAGCAGCTGGGCTTTACGCTGGCAGAGATTGGCGACCGGCTGCCCGCCATCTGGGACGCCGCCGACCCCGGCCCAGCGCTGGCCCAGGTGCTGGCAGTGAAGCTGCAGGAGATCGACGCACGCATTGCCGCGCTGCAGGCCCTGCGCCAGACTCTGGCCGAGCGGGTGGCCACGGACTGCCCACTGCGTGGGGCCGTTGCCGCCGCCTGAATGGCGCAATGGCCCCTCATCGTCGGCAGCCTCCAAAATATCATGCAAAAACAGGCCTTAGCGCTTATCCAATAAGCGTATAAAGCTATATATTTAATAGCAATCATCCTGCAAGAAATGGGCGCTGGCCCATGGCGCGTACAGCAGGTCTGCAGGCGCGCATCGCGCTGCCACCTCCCCCCCGCTCAGCCCCTGTTGTTCACGCGGCCGATGAGGCAACCGAGTGCAGCAGCACGGGGTGGTTGCCATCGGCATCCACACTCTCGATCTGCACCCCAAAACCCCACAGGCGCGCCACATGCCGCAGCACCTCCTGCGTGTCGTCGGCCAGCGGGCGGCCCTGGAACTGGGTGTGGCGCAGGGTCAGGCTGCGGTCGCCGCGCAGGTTCACGTTCCAGACCTGGATGTTGGGCTCGCGCGTGCCCAGGTCGTACTGCTGCGACAGCATCTGGCGCAGGCGGCGGTAGCCGTTCTCATCGTGGATCTCGCTGACCACCAGCTCGCGCTCGTTGGCATCGTCGTGCAGCGCAAACAGACGCATCTCGCGCATCAGATGCGGGCTGAGGTACTGGCCGATGAAACTCTCGTCCTTGAAGTTGCGCATGGCGTGGTCCAGCGCGGGCAGCCAGGGTGTACCTGCGATGTCGGGGAACCAGTGCCGATCCTCCTCCGTGGGGTTCTGGCAGATGCGCTGGATGTCGCGGTACATGGAAAACCCCAGCGCATAGGGGTTGATGCCGCTGTAGGCGCGGTGGCCCACGGGCGGCTGGTAGATGACGTTGGTGTGCGAGCCCAGCCATTCGATCATCACCCCGTCGCTCAGGTAGCCCTCGTCGTACAGCGTATTGAGCAGCGTGTAGTGCCAGAACGTGGCCCAGCCTTCGTTCATCACCTGGGTCTGGCGCTGCGGGTAGAAATACTGCGCGATCTTGCGCACGATGCGCACGATCTCGCGCTGCCAGGGTTCCAGCAGGGGCGCGTTTTTTTCGATGAAGTACAGGATGTTCTCTTGCGGCTCCTGCGGAAAGCGGTTGTGCTCCTGCGTGGCATCCTCCTTGCCGGGACGCATGGGCAGGGTGCGCCACAGCTCGTTCACCTGCTGCTGGGCATAGGCCTCGCGCTGCGCGCGCTCCAGCCGTTCGCGCGCCAGGTTCTTCTTGGAGGGGCGGCGGTAGCGGTCCACTCCAAAGTTGGCCAGCGCGTGGCACGAATCCATGAGCCGCTCCACTTCGGCCATGCCGTAGCGCTCTTCGCACTGGGCCACGTAGTCCTTGGCATACACCAGGTAGTCGATGATGCTGGACGCGTCGGTCCACATGCGAAACAGGTAGTTGCCCTTGAAGAAGCTGTTGTGCCCGTAGGCCGCATGCGCAATCACCAGCGCCTGCATGGCGGTGGTGTTCTCCTCCATCAGGTAGCTGATGCAGGGGTTGGAGTTGATGACGATCTCATACGCCAGCCCCATGTGCCCGCGCCGGTAGCGCCGCTCGGTGGCCAGAAACTCCTTGCCGTAGCTCCAGTGCCGGTAGTTCACCGGCATGCCCACGCTGGAGTAGGCATCCATCATCTGCTCGGCGGTGATGATCTCCAGCTGGTTGGGGTAGGTGTCGAGGCCAAAGCGCTCTGCCGTGGCGGCAATGGCGGCGTGGTAGCGCTCGATCAGCTCAAACGTCCAGTCGCTCGGGTCGGGCAACGGCTCGGCAGGCCGCGCGCCCGCAGGCAGGGGCTGGCCGGGCACGGCGCGGTGGCGGCGCTCACCCACGGCGGCGGCCTTCCAGGGGTTGTCGCTGACGCGGCGCTCCAGCACCGGATACTGCACAACGTTGTTCATGCGGCCACCCCCTCTTTCTTGAAGAGGTCGCGGAACACCGGGTAGATGTCGCCGGGTGCGGCGACCTTGCGCATTGCAAAGTGGGAGAACAGCGGCATCAACTGGCTGTACTCGTCCCACAGGTTCTGCTCCTCTTCTGCCACCTGCACATAGGCAAAGTAGCGCACCAGCGGCAGGATCTTGTCCACCAGCAGGTTGCGGCAGATGCCACTGTCGTTGGTGAAGTTGTCGCCATCACTGGCCTGGGCCACGTAGATGTTCCAGTCGCCCTGCGGATAGCGCGCACGGATGATCTGGTCCAGCAGCGCCAGCGCGCTGCTGACCACGGTGCCGCCGCTCTCGGTGGAGTGAAAGAACTGCTCTTCGCTCACCTCGGCCGCCTGGGTGTGGTGGCGGATGAACACGATGTCGATGGTCTCGTAGTGCCGCGTGAGAAACAGGTACAGCAGGATGAAGAACCGCTTGGCCAGGTCCTTGCGCGTCTCGTCCATGGAGCCCGACACGTCCATCACGCAGAACATCACCGCCTGGCTGCTGGGCACTGGCACCGGCGTACGCGCACGAAAGCGCAGGTCGATGGGATCGAGGTACGGAATCTTGTCGATGCGCGCCGTCAGCGCATCGATGCGGCGCTGCAGCTCGGCCACCGCTTCGCTCGTGCCGTCGTCCTGCGCCAGCAGGGCGTCCAGCTCGGCCTGCAGCGCCAGCAGCTCGCGGTGGGTCGACTTGCCCAGCGCAATGCGCCGCCCCAGCGCCCCGCGCATGGTGCGCAGCACAGCCAGGTTGTTGGGGATTCCATCCTGGCTGTAGCCCGCGCGGCGCGACTTCCACTGCGGGTTCTCGCCGATGTGGGTGCGCAGCAGGTGCGGCAGCGCCAGGTCTTCAAAAAAGAGCTGCATGAACTCTTCCTTGGTCAGCGTGAAGGTGAAGTCGTCCTCGCCCTCCCCACTGTCGCTGGCCTGCGAGCCGCGCCCGCCCGCTCCGCCCTGGGGCCGTTCGATGCGGTCGCCGCGCACATGCTCTGCGTTGCCGGGGTGCACCGTGTCTCGGATGCCGCCTTGGCCATGGTGGAACACGGGCTCGCTGATGTCCTTGCGCGGTATGGTGATGCTCTCGGCCTGCTCCATGTCGCGGATGCCGCGCTGCGAGACAGCACGACGCACCGCGTCCGCGATCTGTTCCTTGTAACGGCGAACAAATCGCTCGCGGTTGCCCACCGACTTGTTCTTGCCAGCGAGCCTGCGATCGATGATTTGCAATGCCATCCGTTGCCCCCATGCATGAACCAGCGCCCGCAGGGCTGCGCTGGCAATCCAGTCCCTTGATCAGCTGCTCTTGCGCACACGCAAGTACCACTCACACAACAGCCGCACCTGCTTGGGCGTGTAGCCCTTGTTCACCATGCGGGTGACAAAGTCCTCGTGCTTGCGCGCCTCTTCGGCGCTGGCCTTGGCGTTGAAGCTGATCACGGGCAGCAGCTCTTCGGTGTTGGAGAACATCTTCTTCTCGATCACCAGGCGCAGCTTCTCGTAGCTGGTCCAGCTGGGGTTCTGGCCCTGGTTGTTGGCGCGCGCGCGCAGCACAAAATTGACGATCTCGTTGCGAAAGTCCTTCGGGTTGGCAATGCCTGCAGGCTTCTCGATCTTTTCCAGCTCGGCGTTGAGTGCGCCCCGGTCGAACACCTCGCCGGTGTCGGTGTCGCGGTACTCGTTGTCCTGGATCCAGTAGTCGGCGTAGGTCACGTAGCGGTCAAAAATGTTCTGGCCGTATTCGCTGTAGCTCTCCAGGTAGGCGGTCTGGATCTCCTTGCCAATGAACTCGGCATAGCGGGGGGACAGGAACTCCTTGATGTAGCTGGTGTACTTGGTCTCCAGCTCGGCAGGGAACTGCTCGCGCTCGATCTGCTGCTCCAGCACATACATCAGGTGCACCGGGTTGGCGGCCACCTCGGCACTGTCAAAGTTGAACACCTTCGACAAAATCTTGAACGCAAAGCGGGTCGATATACCCGTCATGCCCTCGTCCACGCCTGCGTAGTCGCGGTACTCCTGGTAGCTCTTGGCGCGCGGGTCGGTGTCTTTCAGGCTCTCGCCGTCGTACACCTGCATCTTGCTGAAGATGCTGGAGTTCTCGGGCTCTTTCAGCCGCGTGAGGATGGCGAACTGCGCCATCATCTTGAGCGTGCCCGGCGCACACACGGCGTTGCCCAGCGACGACTCGCGGATGAGTTTTTCGTAAATGCGGGTCTCTTCGCTCACCCGCAGGCAGTACGGCACCTTGACGATGTAGATGCGGTCCAGAAACGCCTCGTTGTTCTTGTTGTTGCGAAATGCCTTCCACTCGCTCTCGTTGCTGTGCGCAAGCACCACGCCATCGAACGGGATGGCGCCAAAGCCTTCCGTGCCCTTGTAGTTGCCTTCCTGCGTGGCCGTGAGCAGCGGGTGCAGCACCTTGATGGGCGCCTTGAACATTTCCACGAATTCGAGCAGGCCCTGGTTGGCCAGGCAGAGGCCTCCGCTGTAGCTGTAGGCGTCGGTGTCGTCCTGCGCAAAGGTTTCTAGCTTGCGGATGTCCACCTTGCCCACCAGGCTGGAGATGTCCTGGTTGTTCTCATCGCCCGGCTCGGTCTTGGCAATGCCCACCTGCTTCAAGATGCTGGGGTAGCGCTTGACCACGCGGAACTGGCGGATGTCGCCGCCAAACTCGTCGAGCCGCTTGACCGCCCACGGCGAGAGCACACGCTGCAGGTAGCGGCGCGGAATGCCGAACTGTTCCTCCAAAACCGGGCCGTCCTCTAGCGCATCAAACAGGCCCAGCGGCGATTCGTTCACCGGCGAGCCCTTGAGCGCATAGAAAGGCACCTTCTGCATCAGGTGCTTGAGCCGCTCCGCGATGGAGCTCTTACCGCCGCCCACAGGACCCAGCAGATAAAGAATCTGCTTGCGCTCTTCCAGCCCTTGCGCAGCATGGCGAAAGAAACTCACCACCTGCTCGATGGCGTCCTCCATGCCGTAGAACTCGGCAAAGGCCGGGTAGCGCTTGATCACCTTGTTGGCAAAAAGCCGTGACATGCGCGGGTCATTGCGCGTGTCCACCATCTCGGGCTCGCCAATGGCGGCCAGCATGCGCTGGGCGGCCGTGGCGTAGGCCATGGGATCGCGCTTGCACTCCACGAGGTACTCGTCAATCGACATTTCCTCTTCGCGGCTACGGGCATAACGCGCGGCGAAACTGCTGATGGCATCCATACGACCTCCTGTGGCGGCACCCCCGGCGGGCTCGGGTGGTGCCACGGTGTTGCAGTGGGAATCGCTACCGGCTTGGCCCTTTGTAGCACCACGGCGTGCGCTTGAACAGCAAATTCGCTGGCGCATCCGTTGCCTTTTCGGGGCTTTGCACACACAGGGATAGAGCGTGGCACACTGCGCAAAGTTCATCCCGCGCAGCGCATGCAGGGGTTGCCCCGGATAGGGAATATCCTGACAACCTGGCGGCGCTGTTCACCCACCCTGCAGGGTCATGAACCGGGCGGCTCGGTGCGGGCAGTTACCACCACCCCGCCCACTGCAATGAACTCACAACGAACTGGCGCTGGAGCCATCGCCCCGGTACAACCAGGGCACATCCAGCAACCGCTCGCCCAGCAGGCGCAGCGACAGATCGCGGCCCCAGCGCACAGGCCCGGTGGCATGGAAGATGCGGCCGTTGCGGATGGAGCGCGTCTGCACCCGGGCGTTTCGCTCCCAGCGGTTAAGGGCGTAGCGGGTAAGGCGCAGCGGCACGTCCAGGTCGTGCATGGCCAGCGCCCGCTGCAGCTCGGCCGCGTCTTCAATGGCCATGCCAGCGCCCTGGGCCAGGTAGGGGCGCATGGGGTGGGCCGCATCGCCCAAGAGGGCCACCAGGCCTTGCGCCATCTCGTCGGCAGCGCGCACCGGAGGGCGATCGCACAGCGGCCACAGGCGCCAGCCGGGGCCACCGGCGGCACCCACGCTGCGCACGACATCCTGCAGCGCCGTGCAGGTGCCTTGCAGGGCGTGCTCCAGGCCCGCAGCATTGGCAGCGTGGTCCCAGTTTTCCAGATCGTGCGGCGCGGGGCCTTGCACAATGACGACGATGTTCTGCAGCTCGCCCCGGCGCACGGGGTACTGCACAGCATGCAGGCGCGGACCCAGCCAGGCGGTGACCTGGCCTGTGCGCAATGCATCGGGCAGCGCATGCTGCGGGACCAGCGCGCGGTAGGCCAGGTGCCCTGTCACGCGGGGCGGCACGGCACCGAGCAGCTGGGTGCGCGTGCGGCTCCACAGGCCATCGGCACCAATGAGCGCATCGCCTTCCACCTCCTTGCCCCGGCTGGTGCGAACAGTCACGACGCCCTCGGCATCGGTGAATCCGTCGATGGCGTGCTCCAGATGCAACTGCGTGTCGGTGTATTTGGTCACCGCGGAAAGCAGCAGACCATGCAGGTCGGCGCGGTGGATGGTGGCGTAGGCCGCACCATAGCGCTGCACCGCCGTGGGGCCCAACGGCAGCACGGCCAGTTCCTTGCCACTGACGGCGTTGCGCACCTGCAAGCGGCTGGGGAACGCGGCCACCGCCTGCAACGGCTGCTGCAGGCCCCAGGCCTGTAGGCGGCGCACTACGTTCGGCCCGATCTGCACGCCGGCGCCCACTTCGCTGAATGCTGCCGCGCGTTCATACAGCCGCACATCCCACCCCGCGCGCGATGCGCCCAACGCGGCGGCCAAGCCGCCAATGCCGCCACCGGCGACCAATACCTGCTTCTTCATGCACCGATTGTGCCGTGCGGGCGTGCCTGGATGTTTGTCATGGCGCAGGGGCCCTGCAACCACATCCAGACACCACACCACGCCATACGTCGCTCGTCACAGCGCAGGCCGCAGCGCCCGCTCCAGAACCTCTGGTGGCATGGGGCGGCCAAACAGGTAGCCCTGGAAAGCCTGGCAGCCATGGCGCTGCAGGAACTCCAGCTGGCCCGTGGTCTCCACGCCTTCGGCCACCACGGCCAGATCCAGGCTGTGCGCCAGCGCAAGAATGGTTCGCACGATGGCAGCATCGTTGGGGTCGGTCTGTAGATCGCGCACAAAACTCTGGTCAATCTTGAGCTGGTCCAGCGGCAGGCGCTTCAAGTAGCTCAAGGAGGAATAGCCGGTGCCAAAGTCGTCCAGCGAGAAGCCCACACCATAGCGCCGCAGGTACTCCATGCGCGAGATCACATCCTCCACATCGGCCAGCAGCAGGCTTTCCGTCAGTTCCAGCTTCAGGCGCTCGGGGTTGGCCCCGCTGGACTGCAGTGAGCCCAGCACCTGCTCCACAAAATCGGGCTGGCGAAACTGCCGCACGCTCACGTTCACCGACAGGAAGAACTGTCGCGTGAGCGAGCTGCGCGACCACACCACCAGCTGCTCGCAAGCGGCCTGCAACACCCATTGCCCCAGCGGCAGGATGAGCCCTGTCTGCTCGGCCAGCGGGATGAATTCAGCTGGCGACACCAGCCCACGCCGGGGGTGCTTCCAGCGCACCAGGGCTTCCGCGCCCTGCAGGCGGCCCTTGCCGTCCACCACGGGCTGGTAGTACAGCACCAGTTCCTTGTCTTGCAGACCTCGGCGCAGGTCGGCCTCCAGGGCCGCACGGTTGCTCACTGCGGCCTGCATGTCGGGGTCGAAGAAGCGCTGGGTGTTGCGCCCTGCAGCTTTGGCCTGGTACATCGCCAGGTCCGCGTGCTTGAGCAGCTCGTCCACACTCACGGTCTGCTGGCCAAACAGCGCAATACCGATGCTCGGGGTGCTGTGGTGGCTGGTATCGCCCAGCGCGTAGGGCTTGCCCAGCGTAGTGGCGATATGGCTGGCCACCAGCGCGGCCTCGGCACTGGCGTGCGGGCCATCGGCACTCAGGCCTTCCACAAGCACCACGAATTCATCGCCGCCAAACCGTGCCACGGTGTCAGCCTCGCGCACGCAAGCCTTCAGACGCTGGGCCGCCTGCACCAGCAGCTGGTCGCCTGTATCGTGGCCCAGGGTGTCGTTGAGGTCTTTGAAGTTGTCCAGGTCGATGAACAGCAGAGCCCCTTGCGCGCCTGAGCGTGCCACGGCCGCCGTGGCGCGCTGCAGCCGGTCCACCAGCAAGCGGCGGTTGGGCAGGCCGGTGAGCACATCGTAAAACGCCAGCTGCTCGATCTGGCTCTCGACCCGCTTGCGCTCGGTAATGTCGCGGCCCACGCCCCGGTAGCCCCACAGGGCGCCCTGCGCGTCAAACACAGGCACACCGCTGACCGAGATCCAGTGCATGCTGCCATCGGGCCGCTGACGCTGCAGCTCCAGGTCGCGAAACGGCTGGTGGGCCTGCAGCACCGCGCGGTGCGCAGCCCAGTCGGTCTCGGTCATGTTGAGCGCGCCGATCTCCCAGCGCGTGCGGCCCATCACGTTGGACAGCGGTATGCCATTGACGCTCAGGTCGCCCGCCAGCTGCACAAAGCGCCCTTCGGCGTCATGCTCCCAGTACCAGTCGGACGACAGGTCACTCAGCGATCGAAAGCGCGCCTCGCTCTCACGCAACTCGTTCTCAACGCGCACGTAGTCGCTGACATCCGCAAAAGTGCGCACGAGACCCCCATCGGGCAGCCCGGTGGTGCGCACTTCAAACGTGCGGCCATCGGATGTGGTACGCCAGTAGACGGCGGGCGCAGGCGCCACGGCCCCCCCTGCCACGTAGTCATGCCCGCGCCGGTCCACTAGGCGGTGGCCTTCGCCAAAGTCACCACGCTCGGCCTGGATGCGGGTCAAGTCGGCCAGCGTGGGCCGCGTGGCCATCAGCGATTCGGGCAGGTTGAGCAGTTCCAGCACACGCTGGTTGTAGACGGTGATGCTGCCATCTGGCGCCGTCTTGAAGATGCCCTGGCTCATGCTGGCCAGGGTGGCCTGCAGAGCCGTGCGCTGCTCCTGCAGCAAAGTCAGCGCTTCTTGCCAGATGCGGGCGTCCACCATGCGCACGGGCTGGCCCTGCCCCTGGGCTCCCTGCAGCAGCACGGCCAGACGGTGCAAAAGCTCCGGCAGGTGTGCCACACCATCTGCCTCGCGCACCATGTAGTCACCCAGCCCGCAGCGAAACGCGCGTGCGGCCAATGCCTCCTGGTGGGCGTCGATGCACATCAGCACCGGACGGCCCGCGCACAGCTCCAGCACGCCGGGCAGGTCCTGCACTGAAGGCTTGAGGCACAACACCACGGCATCCCAGGCCTGCGACGCCAGCGGCGCCCGGGCGGCCTCGGGTGTGGGGCTGTTCACGACACGCCAGTCGGGGTAGCGGGTGGCGATCAGATGCCGCGCTGCCGCTGCATGCTGCGTGTCGCTGTCCACCCAGAGAATGCCCGGCTCGGTCATGGCTTGCGTCCTTCCGGCAGGGCCAGCGCGGGCTGGGCAAACAAGCCCAGCTGGTGTTCGCGCGCAAACACATCCATGGGTACCGGGCGCCCAAACAGATACCCCTGAAACCCCTCACACCCATGCAGCCTCAGGAAACTCAGCTGCCCCGTCGTCTCCACCCCCTCGGCCACCACCTCCAGGTCCAGGCTCTTGGCCAGCGCCAGGATGGTCC
>NZ_CAKASI010000008.1:0-285737 GCF_916855635.1 Acidovorax sp. Leaf73 | reverse complement strand
TTCTTCTTCTACCCTCTCGATATCAGCAGCAACAGGACCTAGACCCCATCACCACCCACATCTTCAGCGTCACCACATTTCTGCAGAACCGCCTCAGTAGCGAAGCCCTCGACTATAGCACTAATTTGGAGGGCAAGAAGAATTTTCGAGAGAAATCTTTACACTCCCCTCGTAAGACCGATAGCCCGGCTTTCACACTCGCCACTTTTCCAACAGCTTCTCGGGACTCAGGCTATCGTAACCCTCAAACGGTTGATGGATCCAGGGGTTGGTCGGCAGGAATTCCACTGAATAGTCTGGCGTGAACGTCGACAAGCCCTTTGTCCAGATCACAGCGCTGCGCAGCTCGGTGATGGGTGCATAGTTGGTCTTCAACATGTTGATCACCGCATGCAAGGTGTGACCCGAGTCCGCAAGGTCATCCACCAGTAGCACCTTGCCTGCGATCTCACCCTTGGGCGTCGTGATGAACCGCGCGATATCCAGATGCCCCTGCACCGTTCCAGCCTCGGCACGGTAAGAACTTGTGGACATGATGGCCAGAGGCTTGTCAAAGATGCGGCTCAGAATATCGCCAGGACGCAAACCTCCCCGGGCAAGGCACAGGATCGTGTCGAACGCCCAGCCCGATTGGTGCACCTTGAGCGCCAGCTTCTCAATAAGACTGTGGTACTCGTCATAGCTGACGTAAAGGTGTTTGCCGTCTTCGGTCAACATGCGGTGGCTCCTGGATACATAGCTGTGGGTGCGGAAGTCACTGGGAATTTCAAATCATCAACCAGCGACATAAGGGTGACGCATCATGATGGTGTGATCACGGTCGGGGCTGGTGGAGATCATATCGATAGGCACACCCGTAACCTGTTCAATACGCTCCAGATAACGGCGAGCGCTCTGTGGCAATTTGACGTAGTCAGTCACGCCAACGGTGGACTCACTCCAGCCTGGCAATGTCTCGTAGACAGGCTTGCAGCGTGCGATATCTTCCGCGCCCATGGGCAGAAGATCGATGTGCTCACCGTCGAGTTCATACCCGGTGCAGAGCAATAGTTCTTCCAGCCCGTCCAGAACATCCAGTTTGGTGATACACAAACCGGAGAGGCCATTGACCTGAGCGCTACGCTTGAGCAGCGCAGCATCGAACCAGCCGCATCGACGACTACGCCCCGTGGTCACACCCTTCTCAGCGCCCACCGTACTCATGTGATACCCAGGCGTACCAGGCACTTCCCAGTCCAGCTCCGTCGGGAAAGGGCCGCCGCCAACGCGGGTGCAATACGCTTTGGTAATACCGAGTATGTAATGCAACATGCCGGGACCGACGCCCGAGCCGGCCGCTGCGTTCCCGGCTACACAATTGCTCGAAGTGACATAGGGGTAGGTCCCATGATCCACATCGAGTAGCGTACCTTGTGCGCCCTCAAACAGAAGATTGGCACCATCTCGATGGGCGTCGTTGAGCTCGCGCGATACATCAGCCATCATGGGCTTAAGCAACTCTGCATGGCGCATCGCTTCTGCATAAACCACATCGAACTGAACCTTGCCGTCCTCGATATAAGGCTTGAGTGCATCACCAAACGCGAAGGCGCCCGAGCGCAGATAGGTCGTAAGGATATGGTTATGCAGATCCAGCAATTCACGAAGCTTGGCAGCAAACCGCTCGGGGTACTTCAAGTCTTGCACCCGCAGGGCACGACGGGCAATCTTGTCTTCATACGCGGGGCCAATACCGCGACCAGTAGTTCCGATTTTTTCCGTTCCACCCTGTTCACGAGCAGCTTCACGCGCCACATCAATGGCAGCATGGAACGGAAGAATCAGCGGGCAAGCTTCGCTGATTCGCAAGCGTGAACGCACTTCGACGCCCGCTTTTTCAAGGCCTTCGATTTCCTCAAACAGCTTGGCTGCCGACAAGACAACACCATTGCCGATGTAGCACTTGACGCCTGGGCGCATGATGCCACTAGGGATCAGATGCAGCGCCGTCTTGACGCCATTGATGACCAGTGTGTGGCCCGCGTTGTGCCCACCTTGAAAACGGACGACACCTTGTGCACTTTCGGTCAGCCAATCAACCAGCTTGCCTTTGCCTTCGTCGCCCCACTGGGTTCCGACCACCACTACGTTGCGACCTTTGGTTGCTTTCATCTCAAACCCAATTCAATTGTCAATTGCTTAAACAGCCTGCACGACCCAGCGGCCCGCAATCTGCACCAGTTCCCGATCACAGTGGAACTCGTCCACTTCGCTCTCATGCCCCGGCAAAACACAAACCACCGTCTCACCAGACGTGCGGAGTTCCGCGATGGCTGCATTCACTTCATCCGACTCTCCCCAGGGAGCACGGATAGCAGCTTTCAATGCCCGTGGAGAGACCACGCCCACTACCTGCTTGATATCCAGACTAAACCCCGCTGCGGGACGATTGCGGCCGAACACAGCCCCCACCTCGTCATAGCGGCCACCTCGAACGAGCGCATCGCTTGCGCCCGGGGCATAGATCGCAAAACGCGCACCGCTGTAGTAGGCATAGCCACGCAGATCGGCCAGATCAAAAGTGACAGCAGCCCCCTCAAGGCGGGATGCCAGCCAATTCAAATTTGATAGCACTTGAGATATGCCAGGAAAGCGCTGGAAGGCTTTTTTAGCTTCAATCAACACACCCTGATCACCGTAGAGCTGAAGCAACGCCAACAAACCCTCGCGCGACTCCACAGGGAAATCTCGGGTCAATGCCGCGAGTTCAGCGGCGTCCTTGGCTGCCAGTGCCGTATGGATACCGCTCAACACCTGGGCATTCACGGACACGCCCGCCAGAAGATTGCGCACGATGCGTACATCCGCCAGATCAATCGTGGTGCTGGGCACATTGGCAATGCGCAAGCATTCCCGGGCGAGCTGCAACGCCTCAAGATCAGCCTCCAGCCCCGCATGTCCGAAGATTTCTGCGCCGAACTGGAGCGGCTCGCGGGTGGCATGCGGACGATCAGGCCGGGTATGCAACACTGGCCCGCAATAGCAGAGGCGAGTCACGCCCTTGCGATTGAGCAAATGCGCGTCAATTCGAGCGACCTGGGGGGTAGTGTCCGCTCGAAGCCCCATGGATCGCCCTGAGAGCTGGTCCACGAGCTTGAAGGTCTGGAGATCGAGGGCCTCTCCCGTACCTGTCAGCAGGGATTCAAGATGCTCCAGCAACGGGGGCATGACTAGCTCATAGCCGTAGCAGCGGGCTGTATCAAGCAGCCCGCGACGCAATTCTTCGATGTGCCGTGCTTCGGACGGCAAGACATCGGCAATGTGATCCGGAAGGACCCAAGCAGACATGGAAAAAAGGGGAGGCTGTTAAAACCGTGATTCTACCGGGAGCGGCGAAGAGCCCAGAGAGACTCCACCCGCTACCGGCTCTGGCGCTGTTCAGAACCAGAGCATCAACACGCCAGCAACGATTGCCAGCAAACCGAAAAACCGAATCTGTCCATCCTGCAGCAGCGCAATCTGAGCGACTGCACGTCGCCAACTCTGAGGCGAAAGAAATGGCAGTAGTCCCTCAATCACCAGCACCAAGGCGAGCGCTGCCCAGAGGCTTTCCGAATCCACAGCGGCAGGATGTCGAAAATCAGCAGGGGACTACTTCCGGGGTGCTGCAGGCATAGCCGCAGAGTTTCCACCTCGGAATGTCTTGAAAAACTCTGATGACGAGGGGTCCAGAACCATTACATCGCTCTTCTTGTTGAAGCTGGATTTGTAGGCTTCCAGGCTCCGGTAGAACTGCGCAAACTGCGGATCCCGCCCAAACGCCTCGGCATAAATGCGCGCGGCTTCGGCGTCACCTTCGCCTTTGATCTTCTGAGCATCCCTGTAGGCATTGGCAATAGTGATCTCACGCTGGCGGTCTGCATCAGCACGAATTTTTTCACCTTCCGCCGCACCCGTAGAACGGAGTTCATTGGCCACGCGTTTGCGCTCGGCCTCCATGCGCCGATACACCGATTCCGTAATCGCCTCTACGTAGTCGACGCGGGTAATGCGAACATCGACAACATCCACACCCCACGGCTTGGCGCCGCGAACGGTCTCCAGCACTTCACGCTTCACATCCGCCATCAGCGCTTCCCGCTTCAGGGAAAGAAGCTCCTTGACGGTGCGCTTGTTGATTTCCTCCTGGAACGCATTGCGCACCACGCGATTGAGTTGCATCGCTCCGGCACTCTCATCCAGTCCAACGTTGCGGATGTACTCCGTTGGCTCGGAGATGCGCCACCGCACATACCAGTCGATGACCACCCGTTGCTTCTCCGCAGTCAACATGGGCTCCGTGTCACTGCTATCCAGTGTCAAAAGGCGTTTGTCGATGTACGACACGTTTTGAAAAGGCGGGGGCAGCTTGAAATTCAAGCCTGGCTCTGTGATCACTTCCTTGATCTGCCCCAATGCGTAAAGCACACCAAACTGGCGCTGGTCCACCACAAAAAGCATGGAGCTCATCAGGGCCAGCACCACCAAGAGGGTAGATGCAATAAATCCGACTCTGTTCACGAGTTGCTCCTAGCGAGATTCACGATCGCGTGTGCGACTGCTGTCGCGCGCGCGGGGGTCATTCGAAAAAGTGGTCGAAGGGGCTGCAGGGACTGCAACGGGGGCCGTCGTATTTGCAGCGGGAGCATCCGATGCCCCCCCTCCGCTGGCGACACTTTGCATGATCTTGTCCAGTGGCAAATACAACAGGTTAGAACCCTGCCGTGATTCAACCAGCACCTTGGTTACGTTGCCATAAATCTGCTGCATCGCCTCCAGATACATGCGGTCGCGGGTCACCTGTGGAGCCTTCTGATACTCTGCCAGAATCGAAGAAAACCGCTGGGCATCACCTTGTGCCTGGGCAACAATCCGAGCCTTGTAGGCTGCAGCTTCTTCGTTCAAGCGCGATGCGGACCCCACTGCACGTGGAATCACATCGTTGGCATAGGCTTGGGCTTCATTCTTGGCCCGCTCACGCTCCTGCCCCGCTTTGAGGACATCGTCAAAGGAGGCCTGAACCTGCTCAGGTGGACGGACACCACCTTGCTGCAAATTGATACCCACCACCTCGACACCTACCTTGTAGCGATCCAAGATGGTTTGCATGAGTGTGCGGACACGGGGAGCGATCTGATCACGCTCTTCGGCCAATGCCGTATCCATGCGCATCTTCCCGACCACCTCCCGAACTGCCGTCTCCGCAGCTTGAACCACCGCATCCGAAGGGTTCTTGCTTTCAAACAGCCACGCGCGGGCGTCACTCAAGCGGTACTGGACCGCGAACTTGATCTCGACGATATTTTCATCTTCCGTGAGCATGGCCGACTCACGCAGACCGGTGCTCTTGATGATGCTGTCTCGCCCCACATCGGCTGACCGAATCTGGGTGACAAATACCAGTTCGTGGCGCTCGATGGGGTACGGCAAACGCCAGTTAAAACCTGCACCCACGGTGCTTTTGTACTTGCCAAACTGGGTAATGACCGCCTGCTGACCTTCCTGAACAATAAAAAACCCTGTTCCCATCCAGATCACAAAGACAATCCCAGCGATCAGCCCCACGCCCACACCAGCGCTCTTCATATCTGGCTGGAAGCCCCCCCCCGAACTACCACCGTTGCCCGGACCACGGCCACCGCCGTTCTTGGAGCCAAAAAAACCTCCGAGCTTCTTATTGAGATCGCGCCAAAGCTCATCAAGGTCGGGCGGCTGTCCATTGCCAGGCCGCTGATCGCCGCCCCGATTTCCGGCTGGAGGAGGCGCAGCAGGACGCTCCTCCGGACGTGCACCGTCGTCTGCCTTGTTATCGTCGCCGCGCCCCCACCGAGGGTCATTCAGATTGAACATGCCCCGAATACGTTCTGGCAGCGAAGCCCAGCGTAGGGTGCGATTTTGAAAATTCATGCGCAAAGTCTCTGGTTCTCTGGATGGCATTGGTAATGCTGGCATTGTGCCCAATCAGGGCGCGGCCCCTGGCAATTCAATGGCGGCATCAGGGGTCATGCATTTTTGAGCGGCAAGTACCCTTAGCGAGAGCGCATGGCGCAGGGCATCCAACCCTTCACCAGAACGAGCACTCACGAACAAACGCGGGAAGGCATGCCCATCCACGTCGTACTGGTCTTCAAGAAGCGAGGGGCGCTGCTCAGCCTGTAGAGAATCCAACTTGTTGAACACAAGTATCTGGGGGATGTCAGCCGCACCAATCTCGTTCAAGACCTTTTGAACCTGAGCCATTTGTTCAGGAAAGCCCGGATTGGAGGCATCCACTACGTGGAGTAAAAGGTCCGCATCAATGGCCTCTTGCAACGTTGCCTGGAATGCATCCACCAAGCCATGAGGAAGGTCCCGAATGAACCCTACGGTATCAGAGAGGGATACCGATCGCCCAGCATCGCCCAAATAGAGTTGCCGTGTTGTAGTGTCCAGTGTTGCAAACAATTGGTCTGCAGCGTAGGCGCGAGCCTTCACCAGCGCATTAAAGAGCGTGGACTTACCAGCGTTGGTGTACCCCACCAATGAAATATTGAACGTATCGCGTCGCTCACGCTGCCTTCTCTGGGTGGTCCGCTGGCGCTTGACCTTCACGAGGCGCTCACGCGTGCGCTTGACAGCGTCGCCAATCATCCGACGATCCAGTTCAATCTGCTTTTCACCCGGGCCGCCGCGCGCACCAATGCCCCCTGTCTGGCGCTCGAGATGCGACCAGCGGCGCACAAGGCGGGTGCTGAGGTACTGCAATCTTGCCAACTCCACCTGGAGTTTGCCCTCGTGGCTGCGGGCACGTTGCGCGAAGATCTCCAAGATCAACAACGTTCGGTCATTGACTGGAAGCTCAAGGTGACGCTCCAGGTTTCGCTGCTGCGCCGGACTGAGAGACTGATCGAACAAGACTTCCGCCGCGCCATGCATTTGTGCCAACGTACGGATTTCATCCGCCTTGCCACTACCAATAAACAAGGCCGCATCCGGTGCCTTGCGTTTGCACGTCAAGCGGGCGACAGGCTTCATACCAGCTGTCTGGGCAAGCAATCCCAACTCTTCGAGATCGGCGTCGAAGTGAGGAAGACCAAAATCAACCCCAACCAGAAGCACCGGGGTGCCATCTCCCGACGAAGCGGTCATCGATTGCAAAGTGGATTGCCCCCTCGCCCGATCAGGGCAAGACGCGAAAACGGCAACATAAACAACAACTTAAGCGTTGTTGCTATCTGCATCAGAGGTGTCGGCAGTAGAGAAGTTGACCGCGCGGCCCGGCACGATGGTGGAAATGGCATGCTTGTAGACCATCTGGGTGACTGTATTGCGCAGCAACACCACGTACTGATCAAACGATTCGATCTGCCCCTGCAGTTTGATTCCGTTCACGAGATAGATGGAAACAGGAACATGCTCCCGACGCAAAGCGTTGAGGAAGGGGTCTTGCAAAAGCTGGCCTTTGTTGCTCACGATATTCTCCGTGTTCAAAAATGTTGTTGTAAACCAGCACCTTACCACAGCACGGAGCACAACCCCGCCTCAGGATGCATGGCCCTTTGGGAATCCAGCCTTTGACTTAGGCTTCCTCTTTATCAGCGAAAGGGTTGTGCGATGTCTTCATCTCTATCCGGAGCGGTGTACCCACCAAGTCGAATTCTTTGCGGAAGCGGCCCTCCAGAAAGCGCTTGTAGGCATCTGTGACGTGTTCCAACGAATTACCATGGATGATGATCACCGGGGGATTCATGCCCCCCTGATGGGCATATCGCATCTTTGGCCGGAACATGCCTGCGCGTTTCGGACTCTGAAATTGAACAGCTTCTAGCAACAGGCGCGTCAATACTGGCGTTGACATCTTGCAGGTTGCCGCCTTGTGGGCTTGGGCAATCGATGCCCACACCGGCCCCAAACCCTGCCGTTTTTTTGCAGAAATGAAATGCAAGGACGCAAATTTCAGAAATGCGAGCCGGGTCTCGATAGACCGCTCCAGCAACTGACGCTGGTAGTCATCAACGGCATCCCACTTGTTAACCGCAACAACCACGGCTCTCCCGCTCTCCAAGATGTACCCCGCAATGTGCGCATCCTGATCAGTGACACCCTGGGTAGCGTCGAGCAACAGCAGCACCACATTGGCCGATTCAATGGCTTGGAGCGTCTTGACGACCGAGAATTTCTCTATCGCCTCGAAAACTTTTCCCTTGCGGCGCAATCCCGCCGTATCCACCAATTCAAAGCGCTGCCCATTGCGTTCGAAGGGTACCGTGATCGCATCACGGGTCGTTCCCGGCATATCAAACGCAACCAGACGCTCTTCGCCGAGCCAGGTGTTGATCAGCGTCGATTTGCCAACATTCGGCCGACCTGCCACAGCAAGTTTGATGATGCCTTTGTCAGATTCAACATCAGAGTCGTCAGGGTCAGGAAGCTGAAGCGGCTCCAGCGCAATCTCCACCAGGCTTCGGATACCCTGCCCATGGGCAGCAGACACAGGGTAAACCTCGCCCAGACCCAGCTCATAGAACTCCGCGAGTTGCACGCCTTCCAGCATCCCTTCGGCCTTGTTGGCAACAAGTACACAAGGTTTACCAAGGCGGCGCAAGTAATTCGCGATGTCATGGTCTTGCGCAGATACACCTGCGCGCGCATCCACCACAAAAATGACCACATCAGCTTCGGCAACGGCCTGCTGCGTCTGCTTGGCCATTTCCTTGTAAATTCCGCTCGATGCATCAGGCTCAAAACCGCCGGTATCGATAACGATGTACTCGTGCTTGCCCTGCTTGCCATTGCCGTAATGCCGGTCACGCGTAAGCCCTGCAAAGTCCGCAACAATGGCGTCGCGGGACTTGGTCAGGCGGTTGAAGAGCGTGGACTTGCCGACATTCGGACGCCCCACGAGGGCGATAACTGGCTTCATTAAATAAAATCCATCAATCTGGACGGAATCCGTAGACACCACCATTGCGAGTAACCACCACCAACGTATCTGCGGCCACAGCGGGTGCTGCGGCGATGCCAGATCCGTCCGTGGCGATGCGGTTGAGCGGAGAACCATCCGTGCGGGATAGCAGGTGAACGAGGCCTGTGTCGTCCCCGACTACGACGGAGCGGCCCAACAACAAGGGCGCCGTCAGTTTGCGGTGTTTGAGCCTGTCGGTGGCCCACAGACGCGAACCATCGCTGCGACGCCACGCCATGACCGTGCCATTGCCCTCAGCACCGAACAGAGCCTCCCCGTCTCCATGCACGCCATCGGCACCACTGGCGGGTTGCGTCCAAGTCACTGCGCCTCTGGCAGCATTGACACAACCCACAGCCGTCTGGAAGGCACGTGCACAGATGGAATCACCTACTCTGCTAGTACGCCCAACCAACTCCACCAGTCTCTCAACATCGTTGGTTCCCCGCGCACTTGCCAAAGGAGCCTCCCAACGAACGCTGCCATTGTCTGGATTCAGACCTACGACACGGCCGGAAAACCCCGCAACCAAGGTATCTCCAACAGCCAGCAAAACGCCCGCCTGGCGCAAAACCAGAGGCTCACCGGGGCGCTGCTGACTCCAGAGTTTGCGGCCCGACACCGCATCAAATGCCGCCAAAGAACGATCGGCCGAAAGCACAAATACACGCCCACCCGCAACGAGCGGGGGGGTGAATACTTGCGCAGCCAATGATTGGCGCCACCGCTCGCGGCCAGCATCCAGAACGATCAAGGTGTTGCTGCGGGAAACAACCGCAGCCGATTTTCCGTCGCTACCTACCCCCGCAGACAAAGGCTCTGAAAGCGCTAAACGCCAAACGTCGCCACCGGTTCGGGCATCGATGGCCGCCACAACCCCGTCGGAGGAGGCAACAGTCACCACATTGCCTGCGGAATTGACATCAAGCGGCAATCCAGCAACGCTGCCAATGCGCGCAGTCCAAGCCTGCCGCACACCCAGCACCGCAACATTGGCCCCCAGATCTGCCGGCATCGGCTTGGAGCTCCCGCTGTTCCACAGCGAGCATCCAGCCAATGTGGCAACCAGAACCGCTGAAGAAATGCACCGCAGGCCGAACATTCTGCCCTTTGCGCCGTCTCCACATATGAATGCCATGGCTATTTCACCCCATCAATGGATCCGGCGGCAGCTACTGCAACACCTTGTGGAGAAACACCCAGAGCACCGAGCTTTACCTCCACAAGACGACGGTACTCCACCCCCTCCTCGAAGGACTTATAGGCCTTGGAATACTCCGCAATAGCTTCCGCACGCTTATCCTGCAGTAGATAAATGTCTCCCTTACGATCCGCAAAGACCGCTTCAAACTCCAAAGGAGCGCTTCCAGACAACTGCTTGAGGGCGTCGTCGTAGTTTTTTTGATCCATCAGCACGCTGGCCAAGCGGACCTTGGCCAATGCCTTGAGACCATCATCTCCCGACTGCTCAGCCACCCAGGCAAGCGCCTCCTTGGCGCCATCAGCATTGCCTGCCTCAACCATGGTCTTGGCCAATGCAAGCCCCGCCTGACTGGCCTGGGTAGTGCCCGCATACTTGGCCTTGAGGTCGGCAAACGCCTGAGCCATGCGCGCCTGGTCACCCGCTCGGGCAGCCACGTCTACAGCATCGTAGAGCGCTGCGGCCTGGCTCGCCTGCCGGTTCTGCCAATACTGGTATCCGTTCCAGGCGACCAAGGAGCCTGCCACCAAAATCAGCACGGAGCTGATGAGGGTGCCCCAGGTGTTCCAGAAATGCTTGAGCTGATCAAGCTGCTCTTGTTCTTCGAGATCAAGGTGATTTGCCATGGAATGTGTTCTGTTTAGCGGTTGGATTGTAGGTTGGAGGCCCAATCGGCCAGGGAATCTAGCGGATGGTCAGACTGCGCACCCACACCATCGCGCAATGACTTGACGACAACCATCCCCCGGGACAGCTCATCCTCCCCAAAGACCAGCGCATGCTGCGCGCCACTCCCATCTGCCTTCTTGAATTGGGATTTCATGCTGCCCATACCCTCGCCCCCTGCAGGCGCAGCATGCATCTGCACACTGAGGCCCAACTGTCGCAGGCGCTCGATGGTGGTCACAGCCACGGGCAGCGCCGCCACAGAGGGGATCACGGCATAGACATCAGGTACAAGGGCTGAGACCGTGCTGGTCTGCTCCTTGAGCAGTTCAAGCACACGCTCAACCCCTAACGCCCAACCCACCGCCGGGGCTGCCTTGCCACCGATCTGCTCTATCAGATAGTCGTAGCGACCACCGCCACAAATGGTGCCCTGCGACCCCAGCTGATCAGTGACAAACTCAAAGACCGTAAGGTTGTAGTAGTCCATGCCTCGAACCAGCCGGGGGTTCACGGTCCAGGCCACATCATTGGCGCTCAGAATGGACTTCACTGCATCAAAGTGCGCGAGCGACTTTGGCCCCAGAAAATCAATCAATCGAGGCGCAGCCTCCACCACGGCCTGCATAGCGGGGTTCTTGGTATCCAGAATGCGCAACGGATTGCTATGCAAACGCCGACGCGCCTCCTCATCCAGCACCTCGACATGCTGTTCCAGGTACGAAATCAGCGCCGCTCGGTGCGCCTTGCGTTCATGCGGTTCACCCAGGCTGTTCAGTTCCAGGCGCACGTTCTGCAACCCCAGTTCGCGCCACAGCGAGTGGGCCAGAAGAATCAACTCCGCATCGACCTCCGCACCAGGAAAGCCGAGCGCTTCAGCGCCAATCTGGTGAAACTGGCGATACCGCCCGCGCTGCGGACGCTCATGGCGGAACATGGGCCCCATGTAGTAGAGGCGCTTGCCTCCGTCATACAGCATGGAATGCTCAGCAACTGCGCGAACCACCCCTGCAGTCGCTTCGGGACGCAAAGTGAGATGCTCGCCATTGAGACGATCCTCGAACGAGTACATCTCTTTTTCGACAATGTCCGTGACCTCACCGAGGCCACGAACAAACAGCGCCGTGGGCTCAACAATCGGCGTACGGATGTTGCGATAGGCATATCGAGCCATAAGGGTGCGGACCTTGGACTCCAGCCACTCCCATCGGGCGGATTCAGGAGGCAGGATATCGTTCATGCCTTTCACGGCCACCAGCTTTTCCGGCTTGGTCGACGAAGCGCTTTTTTCGTTACTCACAACTGTTCTTTTCTCTATCTGGCAACTATTCGAAGGACATCACCCACTATCTCAAGATAGCGGCTCAGTATCAATCAGGGTAAGGCGAGCAACGCTCAGGCCAAAGTCACAGCAGCGGCGCCAAAACGCTTTTCGATGTACTGCTCGACAATTTGGTGGAATTCATGGGCGATGTTGTCACCCCGCAGCGTCATCGCCTTCTCGCCATCAATGAACACAGGGGCTGCTGGCGCCTCCCCCGTACCAGGCAGGCTGATGCCGATGTCCGCGTGCTTGCTCTCACCAGGCCCATTGACAATGCATCCCATCACCGCAACACGCAAGTTTTCGACGCCAGGATAGCGAACGCGCCATACAGGCATCTGGGCACGCAGAAAATCATCAATCTGCTTGGCGAGGTCCTGGAAAGTGGTGCTGGTAGTGCGACCACAGCCAGGACACGCCGTGACACTGGGAACAAATACACGCAAGCCCAGAGCCTGCAGTATCTCGGAGGCCACCACGACCTCCTGTGTGCGCGCTTCACCGGGCTGGGGCGTCAGAGACACGCGAATGGTGTCACCAATACCTTCCTGCAGCAACACAGACAACGCAGCAGCCGACGCTACTGTGCCTTTGGTTCCCATGCCTGCTTCCGTGAGTCCCAGGTGCAAAGGGTAGTCGCAGCGGCGTGCCAGTTCACGGTACACAGAAATCAGGTCCTGCACACCGCTAACTTTGCAGGACAAGATGATTTGGTTGCCATCAAGGCCCATTTCTTCGGCCCGGCGCGCAGATTCAATGGCCGAGGTAATCAACGCCTCGTACATCACCTGGCGTGCTTCCCAAGGAGTAGCACGGCGGCTGTTGGCATCCATCAAATCAACCAGCAAGTCCTGGTCAAGGCTGCCCCAATTCACACCAATACGCACGGCTTTGTTCCAGCGAATGGCTGCATCGATCATCTGGCCGAACTGCCGATCCCTCTTGTCGCCCTTGCCTACGTTGCCGGGATTGATGCGGTACTTGGAGAGCGCCTGTGCGCACTCAGGAAAATCCGTAAGAAGCCGGTGCCCGTTGTAATGAAAGTCCCCCACCAAGGGGACGCTTTCTCCCATACGGTCCAATTGTTCACGAATGTAGGGTACTGCCGCTGCGGCCTCAGGGGTGTTCACCGTGATCCTGACGAACTCCGAGCCGGCCTGCGCCAGTTCCTTGACCTGAATGGCCGTGCCAATGGCATCCACGGTGTCTGTGTTGGTCATGGACTGCACTCGCACCGGAGCATCCCCGCCCACGGTCACCACGCGCGATCCCCACACAATCCTGGCTTGGCGGGACCGTCGTGGCAAGGGGGACGCCACCGCAATGGGCTCCATCTCACAAGGTAACCGTTCCATCATTTCACCTCGAAGCGAGCTACGTTCTCACGGGACACAGGCGTCAAGTCAAAAGGCTTTCCGCGCACAAATACCTCTGTCACGTCGGCACGACCAATCACCACGGCCAGCGGCATTTGGCCTGCGACAGACACCGACTCACCCGCCGCAAGATTCCTTTGCAACGCCACGGTGCCAGCGGAATCACGCACCTGCACCCAGGATTCGCTGCGCGCGCGCAGCACCAATGCCCCGGCCGGTGGCGTTGTAGCGCTTGCCGCCTCCACTGGGGCTGACGCAGCGTTGTTAGTAGCGGCAGCCGCAATGGCGGGAGCCGCGTCTGTACGACCTGCCACTGACGGCAGAGAAACGTCGGGGATGCGCTGGGCAGCAGCGGGGATTGCATCCGACGCACCCGTGACAGCAGGGGCGGCCTGCTGCTCGACCACATTAGCCGGCGGTTGGATCGACGCGGGGGCAACAAGCGGGCTCGTTACACCGTCCTGCTGCCTGGGGAAAAAGACCAGGATCAGTGCCCCCACCAGCAGCGCCAAAACCACCACCGTTACGGACCGTGAGGTGGAGCCGGAGGAAAATGAAGCCGATGAGGAAGACGACTTCCCGATACTGCCTTTCACCGGAGCGTTCAATCCCGCACTGTCTGTAGCCAAGCGAGGGCTTTTACTTTGTGGCAACAGCGACAGAATGGGGGCTGGGTCCAACTTGAGAGTTCTGCACATGCTGGAGGCAAGCGCACGCACAAACACTGTATCGGGCAAGGCCTCATAGTTATCCGCCTCCAGCGCCTCCAGCTTGCTGACTGGCACTTTCAGTGCCACAGCCAAGGCAGCGATGTGCATACCAGACGCTTGTCGCGCCTCCCTCAGCAAACTACCCGCTGTTACCCCACCACTTTCCAAAACCTCACTCATTGAAAGCCCCACGCTCGTATGCACCCAACTCCCGTGAGTCCGGGAAACGCTTGCGCAACTGGTCAGCCAGTTGCTTCATGGCCACGGAATCACCCAAAGCGCGCTCAACCTTGATCCCCAGCCACAATGACTCGGAATTGGCGTACTGGCTGTTGTTGAGCCGCCGGATATAGAACTGAGACCGGGTCAATTCATTGCGACGCAACAAAAGCGCCGCGAGGTGATAACCGACCACAGGGTTTGCCGCATCCAGTTCATAAGCTTTCAGCAGCGACTGCTCGGCCTCCGCAAACTGGCCAGCGCCTGATTGGCACAGACCTTGGGCCATCAAGGTCTTGCTGCGTGCTGTGTATGCAGGATTTGCGAGGGCCCGACCAAAGTGCTGATTCGCCTCGGCGTACTTTTGCTGCTGGCACAACAACCAACCGTAGTTGTGCAGCAGATTGGGATCCCCGCCCCGCAGTGCCAATGCCCGGCGAAAACTGTCATCCGCCTGGGCAAAATCGCTCAACCTCATGTAGATGAGGCCACGAAGATTGAAGGCATCTGCGTAGGTGGGATCAGCTGCCAGCGCCTGCTTGACTTCATCGAGCGCCACGGCCGTCTGACCATTCTCAAAATAGTTGGAAGCAAGCTCCAGACGGATACGGGCGCGACGCCGCGTCTCTGGCTCATCAGACGGTGTGATCATTCCCGCGTTGGCGTCGGCGGTCTGCATGCCACTATTGGTTGCACACCCTTGAAGCGCAGCCACGCAGGCCACCACGCCACATGCCGTGAGAGTCCAGCGGCCCCATTGCTGCCAGCGTCCAACCAATCTCACCATGTAGAGCCTCCTTGAAGTATGCCGATTGCTTGTTGATCAAGTCACCGGTTTGAGCACGATTGTCCGCTGCTTTGCCATGCGCTCGGCAGCCCTTGTGCGGTCCTTGACATCGCCTGCGAGCTGACCACAAGCAGCGTCGATGTCATCTCCGCGGGTCTTGCGCACGGTCGTGACGATACCCGCTTCACTCAAGACTTTGGCGAAAGCCAGCACCTGATTTTGTGGCGAACGCAACAGCCCTGACGCGGGAAACGGATTGAAAGGAATCAGGTTGAATTTGCAGCGCACACCCACACCACGGGCGGGCTTGACGAGTTCGATCAGCTGCCGTGCGTGCTCAACCTGGTCATTGACACCATCGAGCATGCAGTATTCAAACGTAATGAAGTCGCGCGGCGCATGCGCCAGATATCGATTGCAGGCAGCCAGCAATTCTTCAATGGGATATTTGCGGTTCAGCGGCACCAGGTTGTCGCGCAAGGGGTCATTCGGCGCATGCAGAGACACCGCGAGAGCCACAGGACAATCCACGGACAAGCGGTCCATCATCGGAACCACGCCCGACGTTGAAACGGTGACCCGCCTGCGTGACAAACCATACCCATGGTCGTCCAGCATGACGCGCAAGGCCGGAACGAGGGCCGAGTAGTTCTGCAGCGGCTCCCCCATCCCCATCATCACCACGTTCGAAATGACGCGGTCCTCAGATTGGAGGCGCTGGCGCAGGGAATGCTCAGCAAACCAAAGCTGTGCAACGATCTCCCCCGTGGTGAGATTTCTGCTGAAGCCCTGGTGCCCCGTGGAACAGAAGCGGCAACCCACAGCGCAGCCAGCCTGCGAGGATATACACAGGGTTCCGCGATCATCTTCGGGAATAAAAACCGCCTCGACCGCATTGCCATCCCCCACGTCAAACAGCCACTTGACCGTGCCGTCTGAGGAGACATGTTCGGAGATGACGGGCAAGGCCTCGACGCGAGCACAGCCTTTGAGCTTGTCGCGCAAGGCCTTTGCCAGATCACTCATGGCGTCAAAGTCACTGGCGCCGCGCTGATGAATCCACCGGAACAACTGCGTGGCGCGAAACCGCTTTTCACCCAACTGCTGGCAGAAAGCCGCCAGCCCGTCGAGATCAAATTCCAAAAGATTGGTGGTCAATGCGCCCTCCCCGGGGTGGGCCGAACGCAGTCGTCCCCATGGCGCAGGTATCCCACGTGTGCGGGAACAGGCATGGGGACACCCATATCAGCGCGAGTAAATGTTCAGGCCAGGGAAGAAGAAAGCCACTTCTGCCTGGGCGGTTTCTGCAGCGTCGGAGCCATGCACTGCATTGGCATCGATGCTGTCCGCGAAGTCGGCGCGGATGGTGCCGGCTTCTGCCTTCTTGGGGTCCGTGGCGCCCATGAGTTCGCGGTTTTTCAGAATCGCGTTTTCACCTTCCAGGGCCTGGATCATCACAGGACCGGAGATCATGAAATCCACCAGATCCTTGAAGAAAGGACGCTCTTTGTGCACAGCGTAGAACTGCTCGGCCTCCAGGCGCGACAGGTGAGCCATACGTGCAGCCACGACCTTGAGACCAGCCGCTTCGAAGCGTGCATAGATCTGACCGATGACGTTCTTTGCCACTGCGTCGGGCTTGATGATGGAGAGAGTGCGTTCGATTGCCATATTGATTTCCTGAATTGATGTTGCTGTGATTCGTTTGTCCACCGGACAAAGCCCTCGATTCTAACCGGGGAGCCCGGGGCAGCACAGCGCCTAGCGCCCGCCCCCGCCCCGACGTGGACCTCCGCCACCAGGGCGGCGTTTGTCCTGGCGATGCCGCGAGAGACTGTCCATGCCGATATAGCCCACCGATGTTTTCATCGGATCGGGCTGCGCCGCGCCGCGCGGGCGGTCTCCACCACCTGCATTGTTGCCACGGTCGAACCCTTGCCCCCCATCACGGCGGGGTTTCTGCCCTCGGGGACCACCGGGCGCACCCTGCGACATGTCGCGACGCGGACCGTCGCCCACGCGGGGACCATTGCGCCCCCGGTTGCGCTTGTTGCCACCCCGTCCGCCACCAGCGCCCGACCCGTCATCCGAACGAGCTTCCGCTGCTTCCGGACGCCCGGCGCCCGCCGCCTGCACCAGGGCCCGGATGTCGCCCTCATCCAGTTCCAGCCAGGCACCGCGCTTGAGACCCCGTGGCAGCACCATGGCACCGTAACGAATGCGGATCAACCGACTGACCGCATGGCCCACAGATTCGAGCATGCGGCGCACCTCGCGATTGCGCCCTTCGGAAATGGTGACCCGGTACCAGCAATTGGAACCTTCGCCTCCACCATCTTCGATGGAACCAAACGACGCCATGCCATCGTCCAGGCGCACGCCATCGAGCAGCTTCTGCTTTTCCTCATTGCTGAGGGCGCCGAGCACACGCACAGCGTATTCGCGCTCCAGCCCAAAACGAGGATGCATGAGCTTGTTGGCCAGCTCTCCCGAGCTGGTGAACAGCAGCAGGCCTTCGGTATTCAGATCCAGGCGCCCGACCGACTGCCATTTGCCCTGCATGAGCCGGGGCAGCTTGCGAAAGACGGTGGGCCGGTTCTGGGGATCGTCATGGGTCACCACCTCCCCCACAGGCTTGTGGTAAGCAATCACCCGCGCTGGCGGCGGGTCTATGCGGTAGCGGATGGGTTTGCCATTGACCTTGACCTGATCGCCGAACTGGATGCGCTGGCCGATGTGGGCTGGCTCGTTGTTGACGGAGATGCGCCCTTCCAGAATAAGTTGCTCCATCTCCAGGCGCGAGCCAAGTCCCGCCTGCGCCAGCACCTTGTGAAGCTTGGGGGTTTCCACCTGGGGCAGAAGCACCCGCTTAGCCGGAACCATCTCTGCGGAGGCATCATCCTCATCGAAGCGGCCCGACACCACATCTTCAAACTGGTATCCCTGAACCGCAGGAGCTCCCACCTTGCGCTTATCGCGCCCAGCGCCGTCGAGGCGCGGCTGCCGAGCCCGCCCGTCCCCACGATTCTGGCGCTCGCTATGGCGAGGTTCGGGGGTGGCGTCAGACGCCCCCGCCTCTGCCTCTGGAATTGCAGGCTCATGCGCAACCACAGGAGCGACAGGTACATCCTGCTGGCTCAACCCATGCGGCAACGCCCCGGCCAGGGCAGGTGCCTCAGCAGCATCCAAAACGCGCACGTCCACAGCATCCTGCACTTCCACGGCTTGCGCTGGCTCGACTTTTTTCTTGCGCGGGGCACGTTTGACAGCGGCTTTTTTGGGCACTGCGGCTGTCGCTGAAGGATCAGCATCCGGCAGATCGGCCGGGATTTCGGGGGTCGAATCGTTCATCAAGTATTTCCCTGGATACCACCCGGGGTATCGGCATCGTCATCACGGAGATCCGTCTCCGCACTCTGAAAAAAATCATCCACACGCAGCGACTGCCCACTGGCGGCAACAGCCTCCAAAGACGCTGATGGCTGACTATCCATCGCCACAGCCAGCAGTTCAGCCTCGGCCTCAGGCGTTGATTCCGGCTCTATCACTCCTTGCGCTGCAGCGGCCATTGCTTCCAGCACATTCGCATTGCCTGAGGGGTCGTCAAGCACCGGCAATTGGTCCAACGACTGCAAACCCATGTCATCCAAGAACTGCCGGGTGGTTGCAAACAGCGCGGGGCGCCCCACCGTTTCCCGGTGACCAATGACCTCGACCCAGCCCCGGTCTTCCAACTGCTTGACGATCAGGCTATTGACCGTTACCCCCCGGATGTCCTCGATGTCGCCGCGCGTAACCGGCTGGCGATACGCAATGATCGCGAGTGTCTCCATGGTGGCCCTCGAATAGCGCGGAGGCTTTTCGGGGTGCAACCTGTCGAGGTATTCACGCATTTCGGGACGGCTCTGAAAACGCCAGCCCGTGGCCACCTGCACCAGCTCTACACCCCGCTGCGTCCATTCAAGCTGCAACTCCTGCAACAGCAACTTGAGCGTGTCCGACCCCAGAGCGTCATTGAAAAGCACCCGCAGCTCGCGCAGGGGCACAGGCTGCTGCGCGCAGATCAGCGCAGTTTCGAGGACCCGTTTGGCATCCACCGTGTTCATGGTTCAGCGATTCCTGGAAAAGTGCCACGCGTTGCAACGGGTGGCACATCAACAGCAGGGGCAATCAATGGCGCGCTGTGCAAGGGCGCTGGCGCGACGCAGAAGCCCGGCGGGATTCCGTCTTCGGGCTGGGGCCAGTCTGGCCGTCAGGGCGCATTGTAGCCCAGCCCCCACAAGGAGAGGGCTTGGCGCATGTCTTCGGGCACAGGAGCATGGAATTCCAGCGCCTGGCCCGTGACGGGATGCACAAAGGCCAGGCGGTAGGCATGAAGGGCCTGCCGCTGCATCGCCCCGAGCGGAGCTCCCCCATAGAGGCTGTCCCCCACCAGTGGGTGCTTCAGAGATGCCATGTGCACCCGGATCTGGTGGGTGCGCCCCGTGTGCAGGGTGCATTGCACCCAGCAACCGTCGTCCGTACCAGCCAGGCAGCGGATATCGGTCCGTGCCAACTTGCCAGCATGGAGTGCCAAGTCCACCACCGCCATGCGCAGGCGGTTGCGTGGATCCCGGCCGATGGGAGCATCCACAGTTCGCGTCTTGGGTCCCGACCAGGCGCCGTGGGCCATGGCCAAATACTGGCGCTGTACCTTGCGCTCCGCAATCAGTGCAACCAACGCGTCCATGGTGGCACGATCACGGGCAACCACCATCAAGCCACTCGTATCCTTGTCGAGCCGGTGCACGATGCCAGCGCGTGGCACGGTCAATGCCTTGTCGTCGCGGGCGAGCAAGCCGTTGAGCAAGGTGCCACTCCAGTTCCCCGGCGCGGGGTGGACCACCAGACCAGCGGGCTTGTTCACCACCAGCAGATGCGCATCCTCATGGACGACCTCAATGTGCATGGGCTCGGGCCGAAACGCCTGGCTCTGCAGCGTGGGCCGCATTTCCAGCACCACCTGATCGCCCACCTTCACCCGGGTCGCCGACTTCGTGACCGGTTTGCCATTGAGGCTGACCAACCCCTGCACCAGCAATTGCTGCAGATAGCTGCGGGAGAACTCGGGCACCAGATCGGCCAGTGCCTTGTCCAGCCGGGCGGCGTGCTGCCCGGCGCCGATCTGCGTGGAGCGTAGCTCGCTCCCGGATTCGTCCGCCAGTCCTTCAGACTCCTCGCTCAGCAAGTCATCTGCGGCTCCGGCCGGTTCATCCGCACTGCCAGATGCGCCCAGAGGCGGTTGAGCCACAGCCGGGCTCAACGGGGAGGCAGGTAACGCGATGGATCCACCGGCTTGCCCTGGCGGCGGATTTCAAAGTGCAGCTTGACGCGATCGGCGTCGGTGCTGCCCATCTCGGCGATTTTTTGCCCCTTGCGCACGGCCTGATCTTCCTTGACGAGCAAGGTCTGGTTATGGGCATATGCCGTCAAAAACGTGTTGTTGTGCTTGAGGATGACAAGGTTGCCGTATCCGCGCAGCCCAGCGCCCGCATACACCACGCGGCCATCGGCGGCGGCCAGGACCGGATCACCTGCCTTGCCAGCAATGTCGTAGCCCTTGTTGCGTGCCTCGTCAAAACCGGCAATCAACGAGCCAGGCGCAGGCCAGATGAACGCCATGTCATCCTCGGCCGCTGCAGCGGGTGCGGCAGGCGTGGCGGGGGCAACGGCCACCACAGGGCCAGAAGCCGCCGATGTTGCAGGTTTCGCGGCACTGGCCGCAGGGGCTGGCGTGCTCGCAGGTGCTGCAGGCGTGATGGAGGAAGAAGTGACAGGACGGGTAACCACGCCGCTGTCCGACGCGACCGCCTGCGAAGCAGCAACCGGTGGCGCTACACGCAAAACCTGGCCCACTTCGATCAGATTTGCGTTGTCAAGGTTGTTCCAGCGCGCAATGTCTTTCCAACTCTGGCCGGACTCCAGCCCGATTCGGATCAGGGTATCTCCAGGCTTGACTGTGTAATAGCCAGGTTTGCCCGCATTTTCGGCACCTGGCAGTGGCTTGATGGGGGTGCCAACCACCACACCTGGCTGTGCAGAGGATGAAGGAGCAGAGGAGGAGGATGTGCCTCGGTCTTCCACTGGAGCCTTGTTCAGCCGGGTGCCGCAGCCACTGAGCGCCAAACCCGCCAGTGCCACAGTAAACCCAACCACAAGACCACGCGATACGAACATAAGCAATTCCCTTCAGGCAATCCCCGATTTTAGAGGGACAAAATGCACAGGCTCCAGCACGCTTTGTTTCAATCCGTGTGGGGTTTTGTCGATCACAAGCAACATCTGCTGCCCCCCCGCAAGCGCCATGGGCGCAACCAGCCTGCCGCCCACGGCTAATTGGTCGCACCAGGCCTGGGGCACAGCGTCACCACCGGCTGCGGCGATGATGGCCGCGTAAGGCGCACCCTTGGCATAGCCCAGCATGCCGTCACCGAACAGCAGGTGCACATTGGCCAGCCGAAATGGGCGCAGGTTGTTGCGCGCCTTGTCGTGCAGGCCACGCAGGCGCTCCAGGGTGTAGACCTCGCGCGCCAGGTGGCTCAGCACGGCGGCCTGGTAGCCGCAGCCCGTGCCGATCTCCAGCACACGCCCCAGCCCATCGGTGCGTGCGCCTTCGGCGCCCAGGAGCAATTCGCACATGCGGGCGACGACATTGGGCTTTGAGATGGTCTGCCCCAGACCAATGGGCAGACTGGTGTCCTCATACGCCTGGTTGACCAGGGCGCTGTCCACAAAACGGTGGCGTTCCACGGTGCCCATGGCCTGCAGCACCGCAGCCGATGTGATGCCCCCTGCCGCCAGCTTTTGCACCATGCGCGCGCGCACCGCCGCAGAATCCAGCCCAACGCCCACAGGGGGTGCTGCCACTGGATTGCGCGCAGCGGGAGCCACCGGCGTGGCCCGGACTGCCGCAGGACCCGATCCGGGCAGCCGGGCCGGGAATCCAGGGCGGCGCTGCATCAAAGCTCCGGGGCGCCAGCCGCCCCTGCCGCAAGCCGGGACGCCGTTTGCGCCCAGTAGCCAAGGTTGTCATGGTCGGTCAGGTCCACCTTCAGTGGAGTGATGGACACATGGCCCTGCGCCGTGGCATGGAAATCCGTGCCCTCTGCATCGTCCTTGGCGGCTCCCGCGCCACCAATCCAATACATCGCCTCACCCCGGGGGCTTTCCTGCACGATCACGCGCTCGGCCGCGTGGCGGCGTCCCAGGCGGCACAGCTTGATGGGCTGCAGCGCCGCAAGCGGCATGTTGGGAATGTTCACATTCAGCAGCCAGGGTGTATCGGTCACCAGGTTCTGGGCGCGCATCTGCTCCACAATCTCCCGCGCCTTGGCCGCTGCAGCCTCGATCTCGCCCCAGCCCTTGTCCACCTGCGAGAAGGCAATGGCCGGAATGCCAAACAGATAACCCTCCATCGCGGCGCCCACGGTGCCAGAATAAATGGTGTCGTCGCCCATGTTGGCGCCATTGTTGATGCCCGACACCACCAGATCGGGCCGGTAGCCCAGCAGCCCCGTCAGGGCGATGTGCACACAGTCGGCCGGCGTTCCGTTCACATAGCGGAAGCCGTTGTGGGCCTTGTGCACATACAGTGGCGAATGCAGGGTCAACGCATTGGACTTGGCGCTGTTGTTGTGCTCGGGCGCGACGACTTCAACCTCCACCCCGTCGAGGGTTTTCAGGGCATCGTGCAGCGCCACGATGCCCGGAGCCTGGTAGCCGTCGTCGTTGGAGATCAGAATTTTCATGGGTTGCGGTAGAGCTTGCAACGGATTGTAGGTGGGGCACCCGCCCACACCCAACGGCCCGCCCTCCGTCGCTCGTGGGACATCGTGCGCCCGGGTGCCCCGCCTATCATGCTGACCACATTGACAGGAGACTTTTCCCATGCACGCTTGGCTTTGCACCAACCCCACTGGCGTTGACGCCCTGGCCTGGACCGAACTGCCCACGCCCACGCCCAAGGCGGGCGAGGTGCTGATCGAGATCAAGGCGGCCAGCCTGAACTTCCCCGATCTGCTGATCGTGCAGAACAAGTACCAGATGAAACCGCCCCTGCCTTTCGTCCCCGGCTCGGAGTACGCAGGCGTGGTGGCAGCCGTGGGCGAAGGCGTCACCCACCTCAAGGTCGGCCAGAACGTGGCCTGCCTGTCGGGCACCGGCGGTTTCGGCACCCACACCATCGCCCCGGCAGCCCTGTGCATGCCGCTGCCGGATGGCTTTTCGCACGTGGACGCTGCGGCGTTCATCATGATCTACGCCACCTCGCACCATGCCCTCGTAGACCGCGCACAGCTCAAGGCGGGCGAGACCGTGCTGGTGCTGGGCGCCGCCGGGGGCGTGGGCACGGCCGCCATCCAGATCGCCAAGGCCATGGGCGCGCGCGTGATTGCAGCGGCCTCCAGCGATGAAAAATGTGCGCTGTGCACCTCCATTGGGGCCGATGCCACCATCAACTACAGCAAGGACAACCTGCGCGACGCCATCAAGGCGCTGACCGACGGCAAGGGCCCCGACGTGATTTATGACCCTGTGGGTGGCGATTTTGCCGAGCCCGCGTTCCGCTCCATTGCCTGGCGCGGCCGCTACCTGGTGGTGGGTTTTGCCTCCGGCCCCATCCCGGCCCTGCCCTTCAACCTGGCGCTGCTCAAGGGCGCCTCCATCGTGGGCGTGTTCTGGGGCGACTTCGCCAAGCGCGAGCCCAAGGCCAACGCCGCCATGATGGGCGAGCTGGCGCAGTGGTACGCCCAGGGCAAGATCAAGCCCGTGATCGACCGCACCATGCCCATGGCCGAGCTGCCCGCCGCCTACGCACACATGGGTTCACGGGGGGTGATGGGCAAGCTCGTGATGGTGAACTGATGCCTGCGCCTGCCAGGCCACAAGGCTTGGCAGAGCCAGCCCCTCAGAAAGCGGCCGCTGTGTCACACTCGCACCTCCTGCTCTCCTCTGACACTGGTGTCCGCACATGGCCGACCGACCACCTTCCGAAATTGCGCGCGAGACGCTCAAGCAGCTAGCCACCCGCCGCCTGCCCCCAACGCCCGACAACTACCTGGCGCTGTACGACGAGATCGCAGGAACCCGCAGCCCCCAGCCGTTCCCGGACGGCCAACTGCACCACATCCTGCGGGTGCTGCCAGGGCAGACACCGGCCCAGAAACGGCTCTTGGGGCAATTTGAGCGCGCCGTCAACAACAAAGACTGGACTTCGCTACAAAGTGTGCTGGTCGGTTACGCCAACCTGGGGCTGAGCCCGGCGGCGGCTGCAGCCCCGGTAGAGACCGCTGCAAGCACCACCGCCCCCGGCAACCCCGGCGTCCTGCCGGACGAGTTTGCGCAGATGCTCGCCCGCCTGATCGACAACACGTTGCCCGCGCTGGGCGAAGACGATGCCCGCGTGATCGAGATGGCGCAAAAGCTCATCGCCTTTCTGAAAGAGCCCGCACCGCCCATCTCCACCGTCCAGCTCATGCTGGGGAACTTCACCTACCGGCTGTCTTTTGCCACCGAAGACCAGGCCGCCATCCGCTCCAGCCTGCTGGAGCTGTTGCACATGGTGTTCGAGAACATCGCCGTGCTCAGCGTGGAAGACCGCTGGCTGCACGGCCAGGCCGAGGCGCTGATGGCAGCATCCACGCCGCCGCTCACTTTGCGCCGCCTGGACGATGTGCAGCGCCGGCTCAAGGACGTGATCTTCAAGCAGACCGAGGCCAAGGCGCGCACCGTGGAAGCGCAGGAGCAGATGAAGGACATGCTGGCCACCTTCATCGAACGCCTGGCCAAGATCACCGCATCCAGCACCACCTACCAGGGCACGATGGCCCGTTGCGCCGACCTGATCGGCAAGGCCAACACCCTCGAAGAAATCGCCCCCGTGCTGCAGGAAGTGATGACCGCAACCCGCTCGATGGCGCTGGACAGCCGCGTGGCGCACGACGAACTGCACGACCTGCGCGAACGCACCGAAGCCAAGCGCGCCGAAGTCGCCAAGCTGCAGGAGGAGCTGGACCGCGCCAGCGCCCAGGCCCGGCACGACCCGCTCACCGGCTCGCTCAACCGCAAGGGCCTGGACGAAGCCATGGAGCGCGAAATCGCCCGCGCGCGCCGCCTGGGCTCGCCGCTGTGCCTGGCGCTGCTGGACGTGGACAATTTCAAGACCATCAACGACCGCCTGGGCCACTCGGGCGGGGATGCGGCCCTGGTGCACCTGGCCCAAGTCACACGCGAAGTCATGCGGCCACAGGACCTGCTGGCGCGTTATGGCGGCGAAGAGTTCGTGCTGGTGCTGCCCGACACTTCGGTAGAAAGCGGCGTGGCCGCGATGACGCGGCTGCAGCGCGAGCTGACCACACGCTTCTTCCTGCAGGGCAGCGAGAAGGTGCTCATCACGTTCAGCGCTGGTGTGGCCCAGTTGCACGACAGCGAAGGCAGCCCCGACGCCATCCGCCGCGCCGACCAGGCGATGTACCTGGCCAAGCGATCAGGCAAGAACCGGGTCATGGCGGCATAGGGTGAAGCACCCCCTGAGTCGCCTTCGGCGCCTTCCCCCTCTCCTTCGGGAGGGGGACGCCACCAGCGCACGCAAGCGAAGCGCCGCATCCGCAGCTTGGCGGCCCTTGCGCGGTGGCCGCTGGCCTGGGCCGCGCCGGTTCTAAGCGCAGCGCACCTATCCAGCGCCCCGCAATGAATCCAGAGCAGAGACGCGCATTTTTGCGGAAGGCCATCCTGGCCGCCGCTGCCACCCAACTGCCCCGCTGGGCATGGAGCAACGCACCAGCACTACAGAGCAACCCCTTCGCGCTGGGCGTGGCCAGTGGAGACCCTGCGCCTGACGGCGTGGTGCTGTGGACACGGCTGGCGCTAGCAGACTCGGCGCTGATGCAAGCGGCCCACACCGTGCGGTGGGAGGTGGCGCACGATGTGCGTTTTGCACAGATCGTGCAAAAAGGCGAAGCCACCGCCCTGCCTGCGCTCGGCCACAGCGTGCATGTGGAGCTGCAGGGCCTGGCACCAAGCCGCTGGTACCACTACCGCTACATGCTGGGCGATGCCATCAGCGCCACCGGCCGCACGCGCACAGCCCCAGCCCCCGGTGACCTGCCAGACGCGCTGCGCCTGGCGTTTGCCTCCTGCCAGCGCTGGGAACACGGTCACTACGCCGCTTGGCACCATCTGGTGGCCGACCAGCCCGACCTGGTGCTGTTTCTGGGCGACTACATCTACGAGTACGCCTCGCCCAAAACCACCACAGACCTGGCGCGCACCCACAACCTGCGCCACGCCACCACGCTGGCGGACTTTCGCGACCGCTACGCGCTGCACAAAAGCGACCCCGCCCTGCAAGCCGCCCACGCTGCCTGCCCCTGGGCCGTGACCTGGGACGACCACGAGGTGCAGAACGACTACGCCAGTGGTACCGGTAAGGGCGACGATGGCAGCTTTCTGACGCTGCGAGGCGCCGCATGGCAAGCCTTCTACGAAAACATGCCGCTGCGCGCCGCCAGCCTGTACGGCCCCGCCTCCGGCACCCGCTGGGACGCCCTGCAGGTCTACCGCCGCCTTCGCTGGGGGCGCCTGGCCCACATCCACCTGCTGGACAGCCGCCAGTACCGCACTTGGCAGGCCTGCCGCACGCCCCAGTCCGCCAGCGCGGGCGCTGTGCGCGCGGCAGACTGCGCCGACCTGGCCAGCACCGCCCGAACGCTGCTGGGCGCAGCGCAAGAGCAGTGGCTGGACACCGGCCTGGCCGCCGACGCACACACCAAAGACGCCGCCCGCTGGAGCGTGCTGGCACAGCAAACCCTGTTTTCGCCGCGCCACTACCCGTCGGGCGTTACGTCCGCCGACAGCTGGGACGGTTACCCCGCAGCCCGCGCGCGCCTGCTGCAGGCCGTGGCACAGCACGCCCCGCGCAACACCGTGCTGCTGGGCGGCGACATCCACCAGAACTATGTGTGCAGAGTGCACGCCAATCCCGATCGCCCGGAGTCGCCCGTGGTGGCCAGCGAGTTCTGCGGCACGTCCATCAGCTCTCGCTCGGGCACCACACAAGATAAGGTGGACGCCATCGCCCGGCACAACCCGCATGTGCTGCTGGCCCGCTGCGACCAGCGCGGCTATGGGCTGGCAGACATCACGCCCACGCGCTGGACCACCACCCTGCGCGTGTTGGACGACCCGCTGCGCGCGGACAGTGCCGCCACCACGCTCGCCCGCTTTGTGGTGGAAGACGGGCGGCCCGGGCCCAAGCCAGCATGACGGCTGCTTAAATGCTATTATATTTATAGCTATTAGCGCTTTATGGATAAGCGCTAGAGGCTAAAAACACCCAAATTTCCGGAGCCTGTAGCGCGATGTAACGCCCCGGCGTCGCTCCGGCCGGTCCGCGTACCATGGCCACTTCTTCGCCCCTTCGCTTCTCGCCACCCAGGAGTTGTCCATGCCCAAAACCACCACGCACCCCCTCCCCTCCCCTCGTGCCATCACCTTCAGCCTGAGCCTGCTGGCCTCGGCCGTGCTGCTGGCAGGCTGCGCCAGCGCCCCGTCACAGTTCGCCTACACCGTGCCCGCCCAGCCCGAAGGCTCGTCCGGCTACACCGAAAAGCCCGGCTGGGCCACCGAGAAATTTGCCGTGGCCGCCGCCAACCCGCTGGCCACGGATGCGGGCTACCAGATCCTTAAGGCCGGGGGTTCCGCCATCGACGCAGCCATTGCCGTGCAGATGGTGCTGACCCTGGTGGAGCCGCAATCGAGCGGCATCGGCGGCGGCGCCTTCCTGCTGCACAGCACCGGCAAAACCGTGGAGGCCTACGACGGCCGCGAGACTGCCCCCGCCGCTGCGGACGAAAAACTCTTTCTCGGCGCCGACGGCAAACCCGTGCAGTTCTACGATGGCGTAGTGGGCGGCCGCTCGGTCGGCGTGCCCGGCACCGTGCGCATGCTGGAGATGGCGCACAAGCAGCACGGCAAGCTGCCCTGGGCCACGCTGTTCCAACCCGCCATCACCCTGGCCGAAGGCGGCTTCAAAATCAGCGCTCGGCTCAACACCCTGGTCAAGGCCGACCCGCACCTCAAGAAGGACCCGGTGGCTGCCGCCTATTTCTACAAGGCCGACGGCGACGCACGTGATGTGGGTGTGAACCTGCGCAACCCCGAGCTGGCCGCCGTGCTGCGCCGTATAGCCACCGAAGGTAGCAAGGCACTGCACGAAGGCGAAATCGCCCAGGCCATCGTGGACAAGGTGCAAAAACACCCCACCAACCCCGGCAAACTCAGCATGGCCGACCTGGCCGGCTACCAACCCAAAAAGCGCGAAGCGCTGTGCCACGACTACCAGGTGCAGGCCAAAGACTTCCGCATCTGCGGCTTCCCGCCGCCCAGCTCGGGCGCCATTGCCATTGGGCAGATCCTGGGCATCCTGAAAAACACCGACGCTGCCGCCAAGCCCCTGCAAGACGGCATCCCATCCGCCGACTGGCTGCACCTGTACACCGAGGCCGCCCGCCTGGCCTTTGCCGACCGTGCGCTGTACGTGGCCGACCCTGACTTTGTGCAGCCCCCCGGCGGCAGCTGGACCAGCCTGATCGCCCCCGCCTACCTGGCCGAGCGCGCCAAGCTCATCGGCACGCAAAGCATGAAGGTCGCCCAGCCCGGCAACCCGGCCGCCGTGAAGACCAGCTACGCCCCCATGCCCGACCAGCCCGAATACGGCACCAGCCACATCAGCATCGTCGATGCCTTTGGCAACGCCGTGGCCATGACCACCACCATCGAAGACCAGTTCGGCGCACGGCAAATGGTCAAAGGCTTCTTGCTCAACAACGAGCTGACCGACTTCAGCTTTGCCCCCACCGACGCCCAGGGCCAGCCCATCGCCAACCGCGTGCAGCCCGGCAAACGCCCCCGCTCGTCCATGGCACCCACCCTCGTGTTCGACAAGGCCACCGGCGAGCTGCTGATGAGCGGCGGCAGCCCCGGCGGCGCGGCCATCATCCACTACACCGCCAAGACGCTCTACGGCGTGCTCAACTGGGGCCTGATGCCCCAGCAGGCCATCAACCTGCCCAACTTCGGCTCGATGAACGGCCCCACACTGCTGGAAGAAAAGCGCTTCCCGCCCGCCACCGTCGAAGCCCTACGCGCACGCGGCGCCGAGGTGCGCGAGATGAATATGACGAGTGGGTTGCAGGCCATTACGCGTGGCCAGGCACACGGCAAGAAGCTGTGGATGGGCGGGGCCGACCCACGGCGTGAAGGGGTGGTGATGGGGGATTGATCTCCCAATTTCAAGCATAAAATTTTGTTACCGCTTTCTGTGAAAACGGTAGAAGCTATCAAAATGAGAGCGTTCTGCAATTGGAACCCCAGAACGCTCTTTTAGGGGCGCTTTTTGACCGAGTTCGGATAGCATGATTCCTCCAAACACAAGGAGGGAATATGGAGTACATGGAAAGTCTGAATGCGCTCGCCGCGAAGATCCGTCAGCAAGCCTCATCAATTGCCACGGAAGAGGCAACCAAAAATGCCTTCGTGATGCCATTCATCAAGAACGTCCTTGGATACGACGTTTTTGACCCCACAGAAGTCGTGCCTGAATTCATCTGTGATGTCGGTACAAAGAAGGGTGAAAAAATCGACTACGCCATCTTGAAGGATGGACAGATTCAGATGCTCATTGAGTGCAAGAAGATTGGCGAACCGCTCAACGTGAATCATGCAAGCCAGTTGTTCAGGTATTTCCATGTCACCACGGCGCGCATTTCGATTCTTACCAATGGTCGGGTCTACAAATTTTTCACCGACTTGGATGCTCCAAACAAAATGGATGAGAAACCTTTTTTGGAGCTTGATCTGCTGGACCTCGATGAGCACGCAGCGCCGGAGCTGGCCAAGCTCACAAAATCTACATTTGATGTGGAATCCATCATCAGCGCAGCCGGTGAACTGAAGTACATCGGTCAGATCAAGCGCGAGATCGCCGCTCAGTTTGCTGCGCCAGGGGATGAGTTTTTGCGCTTCTTCATTTCACGCGTTTATGACGGGATGATCAACGCGAAAGTCCGGGAGCAGTTTCAACCCTTGCTCCAAAAGGCCATTGCTCAGTTCACCGGAGACCTCGTAAATGACCGCCTAAAGTCGGCAATAACCGGTGTTGGGGCCACCATGCCTCTGGCCTTTAACCCTGCACCACCCGAACCCTCTCCTTCCAACGAGCCTTTGGAAGCCGACGACGAATTGAGAGTGGTGACTACAGAGGAAGAACTGGAAGGTTTCTTCGTTGTGAAATCAATCGTTCGCACCGCAGTGGAGTCGCACCGCATAGGCCACCGAGATACCCAGAGCTACTTTGGAATTCTGCTGGACGACAACAACAGAAAGCCCATTTGCCGATTGCACTTCAATAGGGCTCAGAAATACATCGGCATTCTTGATGCAGATAAGAAGGAAACTAGATATCCAATTTCCAGCCTTGATGAAATCTACAGCCTGTCAGAAGCACTGATTGAGGCCACAAAGCGGGTGGCATAGTCAGAGAGACAGGGGCCGAATTCCGAGCATCCATCACCCCAGCCGCCCCAGCACCTTCGGCACCCCCGCCATCAACATCGCCACCCCCGACAGCGTCAGCATCCCCAACACAATCTGCCGAAACCTTGCCTCGCTGATGCCGTGGTACAGCTTGGCGCCCAGCAGCGTGGGCACCAGCATGGCGGGTACCACAATGGCCAGCAGGGGCAGCGCTTCGCGGGTGACCAGGCCGGTGGCCAGGTAGGTGATGAAGGTCACCAGCAGCATGGCCAGGTTGAAGTTCTGGATGATGGCGCGCTGCACGTCCTTGTCCAGACCGCGCAAGGTGCACCACAGGGTGGGCAGCACGCCGGTGAAGCCGCCCAGGCCACCCATCACCCCACCGGCCAGGCCCACCACCGCGTCGGCCACGCGGCCGCCCCGGGTAATGCGGGGCAGCTGTTTGGCCATCAGCATGGCCGGGCACCACAGCACCAACAGCGTGCCCAGGATGACCTTGAACGCATCCATGTCCAGGCGGGGCAACACAGCCACGCCGATGGGGATGCCCGCCAGGCCGCCAAGCACAAAGGGCAGCAGGCGCGCCCGGTCAAAACCCCGGCGCACGGTGGCCGCTGCCACCAATTGGCCCGTGAGCGCGCCGCACACGGCCAGCACGGCGGCCAGGCGGGGTTCCAGCGTCCAGGCCCAGAACGACATGGCGACCATGCCAAAGCCGAAGCCCGACAGGCCCTGCACAAACCCGGCGGCTACGGCGCCCAGGGCTACGATCAACAGCACGGAATCCATTGCACCTCCACTGCTATCGGCTGCGTTCAACAATCTGCTCACGCCGAGCTTGTCGGAGCGCTGCACAAGGGTTCGACGAACTCCGCCTGGACGGCTTCGGTACGTCGCAGACACGCAATTCGTTTTAAGGGGCTGGTGAGCCAGCCGTGTCCATTGTGCAGGTTGGTTCGCAGGCGCACTCGGGCACAGGAGCACCTTGGCCCGCACACACCTTGTCCATCAATACAACGTGGCTTGCTGGCGCGCGGGCAGTTCGCGGTCGTAGGTGGCGCCGTCAAACCGGCCCTGCGTGATGGACGCGAGGATGGCGCCGGGGGTCGGCACCGTGCGCGGGGTGCCAGGCGGTACAGCGCTCCACAGGCGCGAGCGCTGTATGGCGCGGGCGCACTGGAAGTACACGGCTTGCACATCAACGACGATCACGCATTTGGGCGACTGGCCGTTGACCACGAACCGCACCAGCAGGTCGGGCGCCACGCTGATGCGCGCGTGGCCGTTGACGCGCAGGGTTTCGCCCACGCCGGGGATGAGAAACAGCAGCGCCACGCGCGGGTCTGCCACGATGTTGCGCAGGCTGTCGGCGCGGTTGTTGCCACGGCGCTCGGGCAGGAGCAGGGTCTTGTCGTCCTGCAGCTGCACAAAACCCGCCGGGTCACCACGCGGCGAGGCATCCAGCCCGCCAGGGCCGGTGGTGGCCAGCACGGCAAAGGGCGACGCCGCGATCATGGCGCGGTAGGCGGGGTGCACATACGGAAGCTCTTTGTGGACGGAGGCATCGCTGAGTGGGCCCAGCAAGGCCTCCAGGCGTGGCAGGGTGTCGATGGCGTGCTCGTCGCGGGCGGGGGTCATGGCGGTAGCTTCCTTGGGGTAGGGTGGCAAGAGAACGGCCATGGTGCGGCAGGCCCGCCGCCCCGACAAACGACTTTGCGGCAGGTCACGCGTGCAAAAAGCGCACACATGGAGTCCGGCACGTGGGAGTGCCGGCCCCACTGCCCTGCCCCCAGCGCATGGCACTGACACGGCACATGCCGCGCCAGGGGGCAGCGCGCAATCCGGCCCGTAGGCAAGACACGCGCCGCTCCTTTGTTCAGCGTGCGGGACGCAGCTTGACGCCGGGGAAATCCACCGGCACCGCGAGCGCCACGTTCACGTAGTTGGTGAACAGGTTGAGCGCCACATGGGCCACGATCTCGACGATGTGCTCGTCGCTCCAGCCGTGGTCGCGCAGCGCCTGCACATCGGTGGCATCCACCTGGCCACGTTCATTGACCAGCTTCAGCGCAAAGCGCAGCACGGCGGCGGTGCGCGGGTCGGCGGATTCGCCCGACTGCGCGGCGGCCAAATCGTCGCCGCTCACGCCTGCCTTGCGGCCCAGCGCGGTGTGGGCGGCCAGGCAGTAGTCGCAGGCATTGCGGTTGGCCACGGCCACGGCGATCTGCTCGCCCAGTGCGGCACCGATCACGCCGCCACCCAGCGCACCAAAGGCGGCCCACATGCTTTGCAGCGCGGCGGGAGAGTTGGCCACCGCGCGGAACATGTTGGGGGTGGCACCGAAAGCGCCGTGGATCTGGTCGAGCACGGTGCGCACGGGGCCGGTGGCGGCGGTGCGGTCAACCAGGGGGACGCGGGCAATGGAGGAGGAGTTAGCGGACATGGTGTGGATTTCCTTGAAGGTCATGAAAGACGGTTTGGTTTAAAGGGCCGGTGCTTGGTCAACGGGTTAAGCACCGGGTGCCTGTTCTCAGCACCCTTGCAGTGTCCAGCGTCAGCTCGTACCATTGGACACATAAAATCCATTATTCATACCCAATCATCCAGAATCACCATGAATGCCCGCGACACCTGCACCACGCCTCTGCCAACGCAGGCACCCGCTCCGTTTGACCGGCTGTCGTCGCTGCTGGAGCGCTTTCGGGTGCGCGCCCACATGTTCCACAGCGGCCCGCTGTGCGGCGTGACCCACTTTGCGGCGGCGCCCGGGCGCGGGTTTCTGCATGTGCTGCGCCGTGGCGAGATGGTGGTGACGCACCAGCCCCAGGCGGGGCCACCGGAGCGGCTGGAGGTAGCTGAGCCCAGCCTGCTCTTTTACGCTCGACCGCTGGAGCATTTTTTTCACAATGCGCCCACCGAGGGCTCGGACTTCACCTGCGCGGCGCTGGACTTTGACGGTGGTGCCAGCCACCCGCTGGCCCGCGCCCTGCCCCCGCTGGTGCTGCTGCCCCTGGGCAAGGTGGATGGGCTGCAGCAGTCCCTGGACCTGCTGTTTGCCGAAACCGACCGCCTGCGCTGCGGCCACCGCGTGCTGGCCGACCGGCTGTTTGAAGTGGTGCTGCTGCAACTGCTGCGCTGGCTGCTGGACCACCCTGAGCAGGCGCACATGCCGCCCGGCCTGCTCACGGGTCTCGCCGACCCTGCCCTGGCCCGCGCCCTCACCGCCTTGCACGATGCGCCGGGCCAGCCATGGAGCCTGGCGCAGATGGCTGCGCAGGCAGGCATGTCGCGCAGTGCGTTTGCGGCCCGCTTCAAGGCGGTGGTGGGCGACACCCCCGCCGACTACCTGGCGCACTGGCGGCTGACGCTGGCACAGGCCCATCTGCGCGGCGGACGGTCGTTGAAGTCGATTGCCAACGAGCTGGGTTACGCCAACCCCTCGGCGCTGTCGCGCGTGTTTGCGCAGAAGGTGGGCGTGTCGCCACGGGTCTGGCTGGAGGGCCTTGCGGCATAGCGAGCTAAGCCGCCACCTCCTCTGCCCGGCTGGACGCGCGGCCCACGGGCCGCCACAATTTCCAGCGCCGGCTGTGCAGCGCCAGGATTTTGATAAAAACAGGCCCTGGCGCTTATCCTGATTGCGCAAAAAGCTATGTAAATGATAGCAAAACTCTGTAAATGGATCAGCCGCCGGAAAGGATGCACACCATGAACGCCGCTCTCACCCAACTGGCAGCCGACTGCGGGCTGGCCAGCGACGCCCACACCCCGCTGCGCCTGGCCTTTGGCCTGGCCTGTGTGCAGCGCGTGCGCCATCTGCTGGAAGATCCGGAGGCCATCGAGGGCCTCGACGTGCTGGCCGCGTTCACGGCGGGCACGGTGGATGCGGCCACTTTGGCCAACGCAGCAGAGCGGCTGAAAGCGGTGGCCTCGCACCACCGGGGCTCGCAGTCGCTGGACGGGTCGGCCCATGCCGCCGTGTCGGCCACCTACGCCGTGGCCAACGCGCTGGCGGGCCGGGCGCTGGAGGCCGCCAGCTACGCGGCCTATGCCACGGTGTATGCCTATGGCGGGTATGCGGTGCAAGACCTCTCGGCGTTTGAGCCGGAGCACCAGTGGCAGGTGCAGGCGCTGCAGCGGCTGCTGGACGATGCGGCGACCCAGCGGTCGGCGTGGCCCCTAGCCGCCAGCCAGCCCTGCGCATGAGCCGCCAGCAGGTTCTCGCCGCGCTGGCCGCCCCGCTGCGCGTGATCCTGGAGGCCGAACTGGCGCAGGGCAACGTCATCGACGAGGTGGCGGACTGGCCGCCCCGCTGCGAGTTGCTCGTGATCCTGCGCCGCCCTTTCGCGAAGGCCTACCCGACCGGGCCTGGCGTGGAGTTCACCGCCATCGAAGACCGGCACTACTGGAAGTCCGAATACAACCTGGAGGGCGGTCGGCAGACGCTGGCGTGCGGTTTTGGCTGAGCCGGGTGATCAGACGTTGATGGCGGCCGCCGACCCGGCCTGCTTGCGCAGCTCGAATTTCTGGATCTTGCCCGTGCTGGTCTTGGGCAGCTCGCCAAACACCACGGCACGCGGCACCTTGAAGCCCGCCAGGTGCTTCTTGCAGTGCGCCACGATGTCCTCGGGCGTGGTCTTCGCACCGGCCTTCAGCTCCACAAACGCACAGGGCGTCTCGCCCCACTTGGGGTCGGGCTTGGCCACCACGGCGGCGGCAAGCACGTCGGGGTGGCGGTAGAGCACGTCTTCCACCTCGATGGACGAGATGTTCTCGCCGCCCGAGATGATGATGTCCTTGCTGCGGTCCTTGATCTTGATGTAGCCATCGGGGTACTGCACGGCCAGGTCGCCGCTGTGGAACCAGCCGCCTGCAAACGCTTCTTCCGTCGCCTTGGGGTTCTTGAGGTAGCCCTTCATGGCGATGTTGCCCTTGAACATGATCTCGCCCATGGTTTCGCCGTCCTGTGGCACGGGCAGCATGGTCTCGGGGTCGAGCACGCGCACATCGCGCTCCAGGTGGTAGCGCACGCCCTGGCGGGCGTTGAGGCGGGCGCGCTCGCCAATGTCCAGGGCATCCCAGGCTTCGTGTTTGGCACACACGGTGGCGGGGCCATACACCTCAGTCAGGCCGTACACATGGGTCAGGTCGAACCCCATTTTTTCCATGCCCTCGATCATCGAGGCCGGTGGCGCGGCGCCCGCCACCATGGCCTTGACGCCTGCGGGGATGCCCACCTTCATCGCATCGGGCGCGTTGACCAGCAGGCCGTGCACGATGGGCGCGCCGCAGTAGTGCGTGACACCGTGGTTGCGGATGGCGTCGAAGATGGCCTGCGCGTCCACCCGGCGCAGGCAAACGTTGACGCCAGCACGCGCCGCAATGGTCCACGGAAAGCACCAGCCGTTGCAGTGGAACATGGGCAGCGTCCACAGGTACACGGCGCGTTTGGGCATGTCCCACTCCAGCACGTTGCTAATGGCGTTGGTGGCGGCGCCCCGGTGGTGGTAGACCACGCCCTTGGGGTTGCCCGTGGTGCCGCTGGTGTAGTTCAGCGCAATCGCATCCCACTCGTCGGCGGGCAGGCTCCAGGCAAAGGCCGCATCGCCGCTGGCCACAAAGGCTTCGTAGTCGGTGCCGCCCAGGCTTTGAACGGCGGGGCCATAAAGCGCGTCCTGCACCTCGATCACGCGGATGGGGGTAGTGCCCGTGCGCAGGGCCAGTGCCTTAGCCATGGTGCCGGTGAACTCCGCGTCCACGATGACGGCCTTGGCCTCGCCGTGGTCGAGCATGAAGGCGATGGCCTCCGGGTCGAGCCGGGTGTTGAGGGTGTTGAGCACCGCGCCGGCCATGGGCACGCCAAAGTGCGCCTCCACCATGGGTGGGGTGTTGGGCAGCATCACGGCCACGGTGTCGTTCTTGCCAATGCCGGCCTGGGTCAGCGCGCTGGCCAGCTGGCGGCAGCGCGCGTAGGTCTGTGCCCAGGTCTGGCGCAGCGTGCCGTGCACGATGGCCAGACGGTCGGGGTAGACCTCGGCCGTGCGTTCGATGAACGACAGGGGGGACAGGGCAGCGAAGTTGGCTTCGGTGCGGGGCAGGTGCTGGTCAAAGATGGAGGTCATGGGTCGGTGCTGAGATGTAAACAGAACGCAGCCTACCGCCCCAGGCTGACTCAAACCCTTCGGCGGCGACTCTGCTTGATACGGTACATCGCCGCGTCGGCGCTGGCCAGCAGCGTGTGCGCGTCCTGCGCGTCGCGCGGGAACAGACTCACGCCGATGCTGGCTCGCACCGGGAAGGGCTGACCTTCGATGTCGAGCGGAGACTCGAAGGCCTGCTCCAGCTTGGCAGCGATCTGCAGGGCCGCATCTTCGGAATCCACGTTCTCGCACAGCACGGTGAATTCGTCACCCGCAAGCCGGGCCACGGTGTCGGCCTGGCGCACGGCGCCCACGATGGTGCGGGCCACGGCCTGCAGCACCAGGTCGCCCACGGCGTGACCCCTCCCGTCATTGATGGCCTTGAAGTCATCCAGGTCCACAAACAGCAGCGCGCAGTCACGCCCGCTGCGGCGCGACAGCTCCAGCGCCTGCGCCAGGCGCTGCTCGAACATGCGGCGGTTGGGCAGGCCGGTGAGTGCGTCGTGGTGTGCCAGGTGGGCCATGGCATCGCGGCTGGCGTTGAGTTCGGTCATCTGGCGCAGGATCTGCTGCTCCATGTCTTGAAAGCTGCGCGCCAGCTCACCCACCTCGTCCTCGCGATCCACCGGCAGCACGCCGTGGGGACGTCCCTGCGGCAGTGCCTGCGTGGCGCGCACCATGGCTTTGAGGGGCTGGGTGACCACGCGTGAAACCAGCGCCGCCAGCACCACCCCCACGGCACTCAGCACCAGCAGAATCTTGAGGATGCTGTTGCCCAGGTTCACCACCTCGCCCTGGACCGCCGCCAGTGGTTGCGAGAGCCCCACCACCATGAACCGCTTTTCCTCCTCGCGCCCGAAGGGCATGCGCACGAACGAGAAGACGCGGGCCTCTTCGTCGTCAGTGCCCGGCAGGCTGAGCACCACCTCTTCCTGGTGGCCCCCGACCAGTGCGGCCACGGGCGCAAAGCTGTCCTGGATCAGGATGCGCTGGCCCCGGTCGAACCCGAAGGTCTGGCTGGCGTCCGGGTGCACCAGAAAATCGCCCCAGCGGTTGCTGAGGAAGAAACCATAAGGCGCGGGCAGCGCTGTGTTGAAGCTACGCAGGAAATGCTGCGCCGCCACACGCACCACCACCACGCCACGCACCTGGCCACCCCGCACCACGGGCGAAGCCATGCTGAACACGGGCAGCGGCTCGGCATCGGCTGCGCCTTCGTGGTTGATGCCGAACTCCGATACATAGACCTCGCCCGGCGCCAACGCCAGGGTTTCGAACACAAAGGGGAAATGGGCCTTCTCCTGCAGTTCGTCCTCGCTGGCGCGGACCCAGGCGTCGCCAGTCCGGTCGATGCGTACGAGCTCCAGGCCAAAGTCCTGCACGCCGATGAAGCGGATCTGCAGGTAGCTCGGGTGGGTGATCAAGCTGGCACGGAACACATCAGCCAGCACGTTCTTGTCCTGCTCTATGGCCGCCACACTGGCCAGAAAAGCCGTGTCGCGCGCCACGGTGCCAAAGCCGGCGTGCATGTGGCGCGCCAGCACCTGCGTGGTGGCCAGCAACGCCTGTTCGGCCCGCCCCTGCAGACGCGCGCGGCTGGAATCAAAGGTGTAGTAACCCGCAAGAATGGCCGCAAACACACTGAAGGACGCGAGCAGCATCCCCAGCCGAAGCGCAATGCCCCATTTCATGCGGGTTTTCATGGCTCAGAACCGGTTCGGTCGGTCGCCCGACAGGATGCGCTGCCACAGCTGCGCGCGGCGGGCCTCGTCCTCCACGGGCTCCAGCCACACAATAGCGCCTGCGGGGGCATCGCCCGACAGCGCGGGCGGCTCTTCGAGCGTGTTGGCCAGGCCCTGGCGCCGGGTCAGTTCGCGGCTGACGGAGGGGTCGAGCATGTAGTTGATCCAATCGGTGGCCAGCGCCACCTGGGTGGACCGGCGGGTGATGGCCCAGCAGTCCAGCCAGGCCAACGCCCCTTCGCGCGGTACCACGTAGCCCACGTCCAGCCCCGCATCCCGCAACTGCTTGAGCTGCTGCTGGCCATAGTTGGCATGCATGACCGCAATGCGGTGTTTGCGAAACAGCTCCAGCGACTCTTCGGGAAGGCTGTAAAACGAGCGCACGTTGCGGCGCAGGGCCACCAGATCCCGCGCCAGCGGGCCAAACTGCGCGGCGGGGATATGGAACGGCGCCATCCCCCGGTACATCGCAGCCAGCGAAAAACCGTGGCTGCTGCCGTCAAATGCCAGCACGCGCCCGCGCCAGCGGGGGTCCCACAGCACGGCAATGGAGGCAGGCGGGGTAGTAATCTGCTGGCGGTCGTAGATCAGCCCCATCTCTGAATAGGTGTAGGGCATTGCATACACATCCGAACCCTGCGCAATGCCAGCGATGGCATGCAGTTGCCGAAAGCGCGGCAGCTGCCGCTCTGTGTTGGGGATGTTGTGCACGGGCAACGGTGCGAGCAGCCGGCGGGCCACCAGCCGCGCAATTTCGGCCGTATTGGCGGCCACCAGATCAAAACCGGCTCCCTGAGGGTTGGCCAGCTTGGCACGCAGCACATCGTCAGAGGCGACGGTGGTGATCTCCACCTTGGCGCCATGGCGCTTCTCGAAAACCGCCACGATATCGGGATCGGCATACCCGGGCCAGGACAGCACACGCAGCACCGGCGCCGCCTGTGCGGGCGTGGGCCACAGGCCTGTTGCCACCAGCGGCAGCAGCGCAGCCACATCCCGGCGCCGCAGCATGTGCTGCGCCGGGGTGCCTGCCCCACCCACCGCCTGGTGCCGCAACGTGACTGCCATGCCGAAAGCCCCGCTTCTGCAATATCTGGTAACAAATAGTTTACGCGGACAATACGGGGTGTGACGATCCCACAGTCCTTCATTCAGGAGTTGCTTGCCCGCGTCGATGTGGTCGACATCGTGGGCCGCTACGTGCCATTGAAGAAAGGTGGCGCCAATTTCATGGGGCTGTGCCCCTTCCACGGCGAAAAATCCCCCTCGTTCAGCGTCAGCCCCGCCAAGCAGTTCTACCACTGCTTTGGGTGTGGAAAGAACGGCAATGCCATCAGTTTCCTCATGGAACATGCGGGTATGGGGTTTGTCGAGGCGGTACAGGATCTGGCCCAGCAGGTGGGCCTGCAGGTACCGGACGACGACATCTCCCCACAGGAAAAAGAGCGCGCCGCCGCCGCCCGCCAGAAGCAGGCCACGCTGACCGATGTGCTCGAAAAAGCCGCCGACGCCTACCGACGCCACCTGCGCGAATCACAACGCGCTATCGGCTACTTCAAAGGCCGCGGCGTCTCGGGCACCGTGGCCAAGCGCTATGGCCTGGGCTATGCACCGGAGGGCTGGCGCAGCCTGGCCAGCGTGTTTCCGCAATACGACGACCCGCTGCTGGAAGAGAGCGGGTTGGTCATCGTCAACGACGAAGATGGCGGCAAGCGCTATGACCGGTTTCGCGACCGGGTGATGTTCCCCATCCGCAACGTCAAGGGCGAATGCATCGGCTTTGGCGGGCGGGTGTTGGGCGATGACAAGCCCAAGTACCTCAACTCACCCGAAACCCCGGTGTTTCACAAGGGGCGCGAACTGTATGGCCTTTTCGAGGCGCGCACCGCCATCCGCGAGCACGGCTACGCGCTGGTGACCGAAGGCTACATGGACGTGGTAGCGCTGGCGCAGCTGGGCTTTCCGAATGCGGTGGCCACGCTGGGCACGGCCTGCACACCTGAGCATGTGCAAAAGCTTCTGCGCTTTACGGAATCGGTGGTGTTCAGCTTCGATGGCGACGCGGCAGGTCGGCGCGCTGCGCGCAAGGCACTCGACGGCGCCCTGCCCCACGCCACGGACACGCGCAGCATCAAATTCCTCTTCTTGCCTGCAGAGCATGATCCCGACAGCTTCATCCGCGCCAACGGCACGGACGCTTTTGCCCGGCACGTGAGCGAGGCCGTGCCTCTCAGCCGCTTCCTGGTTGAATCAGCAAGTGATGGCTGCGATCTGGCCACCGCCGAGGGCCGCGCCCACATGGCCAGCAACGCCCGCCCGCTGTGGACGGCACTGCCCGATGGCGTGCTCAAGCGCCAGGTGCTCAGCGATCTGGCGGACCTGACCCAGCTCAAGGCCCAGGACCTGGCCGACCTGTGGGGCCAGGCCACGTCGCGCGAGGCACCCCGGTCCTCCCACTCTGGCTACTCTGGCCACCCCGGCGCAGGCAGTGCCCCAGCCCGGCAGGCCCCGGCGGCCTACGATCACGAACCGCCGTCCTGGGACGCCCCGCCCGATGCCGGAACGTGGCCTCCCCAAGGGGAACCGGCCGGAGGATATCCAGGCAGCTATGGCAATGGCAGCGGCTACGGCAACAACAGGCCCGCATTCCGCAAGGGTGGCGACTGGAAGAGCAACTGGAAGAAAAAGGACAAGGACTCCCCCTGGCCACCCCAGCCCCGCCTGCCACGCACCCCCACGGCCAGCCGCGCGGACCATGCTGCGCGCCTGCTGCTGTCGCACATGGCGTTTCTGGAGGAGCTGACCCACGACGACCACACCACCCTGTGCGCGCAGCCCGCCCCCCACGGCCCGCTGTTCAGCTGGCTGGAAGCGCAGTTTCATGAACATGGCCCCTTGGCTTGGGCTGTGCTGCGCGAAAGCCTGCGCGAGCACGAATGCGAAGCGCTGGCCGTCAAGGTGATGACGGGCTCGCACGCCCAGACCGAAGGCGCAATGCAGGAGCTGCGACTGGAACTGCGCGACCTGCTCAACCGCATGCAGATTGAGGACATCGAGGCACAGCAAAAGCTATTGATGCTCCAAGCGGCTGATGACCCGACGGCCCTGGAGCGTTACCGCGGTTTGGAACAAAAGCGCAGGGTTTTACTCGGCGTGGCTGCAAAGGCGGCTTGAAATCAGCGCCAAAGGTATAATGTAGGGTTAGTTATTGGCAAGAGCGACAGCAGCACCTCCGAGCCGGACCACCGTGACAAACGCGCACAACCGTCCAACCATCGCAAGGACTGCACACCAAATGATCGCCCAGACATCTTGCCCCTGAGGGCCTCCCCTCAAAGCGCAAAGCCCTCGTAGCTTTGCGTTGCCACCCGCGCCGGGACCTGAGGCGCTTGCGTTTTCTTTGTGTCCGTTTTTGATCCTGAGGTTGTTCCATGCCCGCTCAAAAGTCCGCGAAGCCACTCAAGTCTGCTCCAGGTACCGCCGCAAAGGCTGCCACCAAAACCGCTGCCAAAGCCCCGGCCAAGGCTGCTTCTCCAAAAGCTGCCGCCGCGCCCGCCCCGGTTGCCAAGAAAGTGAAAACTGTGCCTGTGAAAAGTTCTGCCGAGCTGACCAAAGCTGCCGATGAATTGCTGAAGAAAAAGCCTGCCCGCGCCAAGGCTGCAGCATCCGACGACGAAGAAACCCCGAAGAAGCGCCCAGGCCGCCCTGCCAAGGCCGCTGGTGCCGCCGAAGCCAAAGCCCCCGCCAAGCGCGGACGCAAGCCCAAGGCTGCGGCCGCTGGCGACGAAGGCGGTGACGACACCGACCTGTCCGACATCGAGGCCGACCTGGAAGGTGAAGTCGAAGAAACCACCGAAACCGCAGCCACGGTTGAGAAGGTCAAGCCGCTGCGCATGAAGATCAGCAAGGCGAAGGAACGCGCCTTGATGAAGGAATTCGGCCTGGACGAAACCGTCCTGTCCGAAGAGGACATGGCCAAGCGCCGTGCGCGCCTGAAGGCCCTGATCAAGCTGGGCAAGACGCGCGGCTACCTCACCCACGTTGAAATCAACGACCACTTGCCCGACAAGCTGGTCGATGCCGAAACCCTCGAAGCTGTCATCACCACGCTGAACGACCTGGGTGTGGCGGTGTACGAGCAGACGCCCGACGCTGAGGCGCTGATCATCACGGACAACGCCCCCGCAGGCGCCACCGAAGAAGAGGCGGAAGAAGCCGCCGAAGCCGCGCTGTCCACGGTGGACTCGGAGTTCGGCCGCACCACAGACCCGGTTCGCATGTACATGCGCGAAATGGGCACCGTGGAGCTGCTGACCCGTGAAGGCGAAATCGAAATCGCCAAGCGCATCGAAGGCGGCTTGATGGCCATGATGGAGGCGATCAGCGCATCGCCCGCCACCATCGCCGAGATCCTGAACATGGGCGAAGACATCCGCGAAGGCAAGGTCGTGATCTCGACCATCGTGGACGGCTTCTCCAACCCCAACGAGGCCGACGACTATGTGGCCGAAGAAGACTTCGACGAATTCGACGAAGCCGATGACGACGACGGCAAGGGTGGCTCCAAGGCGCTGACCAAGAAGCTCGAAGAACTCAAGAAGCAGGCTCTGGAGCGCTTCGACAAGCTGCGCGAGCTGTTCGAAAAAGTGCATAAGGTGTACGACAAGGAAGGCTACGGCACCCCTGCGTACGTGAAGGCCCAGCAGGCCCTGTCGGCCGAGCTGATGACCATCCGCTTCACCGCCAAGACCATCGAGAAGCTGTGCGACATGGTGCGTGGCCAGGTGGACGATGTGCGCAAGAAGGAACGCGAGCTGCGCCGCATCATCGTGGACAAGTGCGGCATGCCCCAAGAGACGTTCATCAAGGACTTCCCGCCCAACCTGCTGAACCTGCAGTGGGTCGAAAAGCAGGCCACTGCTGGCAAGCCCTGGTCGGCCGTGATTGCGCGCAACATCCCGCCCATCCAGGACCTGCAGCAAAAGCTGATGGACCTGCAGTCGCGCGTGGTGGTGCCACTGGCCGAGCTCAAGGGCATCAACAAGCGCATGAACGAAGGTGAAGCCACCTCGCGCGATGCCAAGAAGGAAATGATCGAGGCCAACCTGCGCCTCGTGATCTCGATTGCCAAGAAGTACACGAACCGTGGCCTGCAGTTCCTCGATCTGATCCAGGAAGGCAACATCGGCCTGATGAAGGCGGTGGACAAGTTCGAATACCGCCGGGGCTACAAGTTCTCGACGTATGCCACCTGGTGGATTCGCCAGGCCATCACCCGCTCGATTGCCGATCAGGCGCGCACCATCCGTATCCCGGTGCACATGATCGAGACGATCAACAAGATGAACCGCATCAGCCGCCAGCACTTGCAAGAGTTTGGTTTTGAGCCCGATGCGTCCATCCTGGCGGCCAAGATGGAAATCCCCGAAGACAAGATCCGCAAGATCATGAAGATCGCCAAAGAGCCGATCTCCATGGAAACGCCGATCGGGGACGACGACGACAGCCACCTGGGCGACTTCATCGAAGACGGCGCCAACACCGCGCCCATCGAAGCCGCCATGCAGGCCGGCCTGCGCGACGTGGTCAAGGACATCCTGGATGGCCTGACCCCGCGCGAAGCCAAGGTGCTGCGCATGCGCTTCGGTATCGAGATGACCAGCGACCACACGCTGGAAGAAGTGGGCAAGCAGTTTGACGTGACGCGCGAACGCATCCGCCAAATAGAAGCCAAGGCGCTGCGCAAGCTCAAGCACCCCAGCCGCTCGGACAAGCTGCGCAGCTTCATCGACTCGCTGTAATCCCTGCCCAGCCAGCGGCACACTGAACCCCAGCATTCGTTCAGCACAACGCCCTGCCCCGCAATTGCGGCGCAGGGCGTTTTTCATGGCCAATCCGTTGCGCAAGGCCCAGCGCGTTTACCCTGATACTCCCGACAGCAGACTGACAGCTTGGATGGTGACCATTGCCACCACGTCCAATCAAAAATTGGGAGACTTCCCTGCAGCGTTGCAAGCCGCCCTCTTGCGGCGAGGCTGCGCAGAGAAGCCGACCCTGCTGTCCGGTTGCGTGAAGGACATGCTTTTCACCCCCGCGTTTTCACGAGGTACCCCATGACCCCCCTCAGCCGCCGCAAGGCACTCGCACATGCTGCACTCGCCGCTACGGCGTGGACCGCTTTGACCCCGGCCGCATGGGCGCAAGCCAGCGCCACGGCAGCCCGCCCCACCGCCCCCAAGGCCCCCAAACTGGCGGGCACACTGCGCATCGTGATCCCGGCCAACCCCGGGGGCGGCTGGGACCAGACGGGCCGCGCGCTGGGAGTGGCCCTGGCTGCGGTAGGCGCGGCGGACCAGATCGAGTACGAGAACATTGGCGGCAAGGGCGGCACCATCGGCCTGGCCAAATACGCCGAAAAATACGGCAACGACCCCAACACCCTGCTGATGGGCGGCATGGTGATGGTGGGTGCCGTGGCGCTGCAAAAGCCCGCCGTCGACATGAGCCACATCCAGCCCATTGCCCGGCTCACCAGCGATTACCTGGTGGCAGCGGTAGCCGCCAAATCCCCTATCAAGAACACCAAGGACCTGGCCGATGCCATGCGCGCCGACCTGCGTGCCCTGCCGGTGGCGGGGGGCTCGGCCGGTGGGGTGGACCACATCTTCGCCGGGGTGCTGGCCCGTGCCTCCAAGGCCAAGCCGGAAGACCTGGTCTACAAACCCTTCCCCGGTGGCTCTGAAGTGGTGGACGCCCTGGTGTCGGGCAACGCGGCGGTGGGGCTGTCGGGCTACAGCGAATTCAGTGATGCGATAGCCGCAGGCAAACTGCGCGCCATCGGCGTGTCGTCCCGCCGCAGCGCCTTCGGCCTGCCCGCCTTCCGCGAGCAGGGGCTGGATGCCACCATGGCCAACTGGCGGGGCGTGTTCACCGGCAAAGGGGTGCCCAGCGCCCGCATGGCCGAGATGCTGGCCGCCGTCGAGGCCGCCACCGCCCATGAATCCTGGCTGCGCACGCTCAAAAGCAATCGCTGGGAACCCTCTTGGCTGACAGGCAAGGATTTGGCAGAGTTCATGGAACTGGACCTCACCACGGCACGGGTGATGGTGTACCTGCTCAAGCTGAAGGCATGAAGTGCAACAAGGCCTCTGTGCGGCTGCGGGGCGCCACCCTCGGGCCATACCGGTTTCAGGTTGCAGGCGACGTGCAGCAAGATGGAAAACCGAGATCAACCTTGGGAGCTGACCGATGAAAATGTCCAACCACTCCATCGGCGCACGCATGGCCACCGCACTGGGCCTGGTGCTCGCGCTCCTGCTGGGCGCTGCCCTGTTCGGCATTGCGGCCCTGTACAGCAGCCTGGGCACCTACGAGACCACGGTGCAGGAACGCGTGGCCCAGGAACGTGCGGTGAGCCGCATGGAAAACGAGTTCAAGACCCAGGTGCAGGAGTGGAAGAACACCCTGCTGCGGGGTGAGGATTCGCGCAAGCGCGAACTGCACTGGGCAGCGTTCCAGGCCAGTGAAAAGCGGGTGGCCGACGCCGCCAAGGCGCTGGAGCCGCAACTGACCGATGCGCAGGAAAAGGCAGCGCTGCAGAAATTCACCCAAGCCCACGCGCAGATGGCACAGGGCTACCGAAAGGGTTTTGAGGTGTTCCAGTCGCTCGGTTTTGTGTCCTCTGCGGGTGACGCGGACGTGGCCGACATCGACCAGGGCCCGGCCAAGCTGCTCACCGCACTGAGCGAGCAGGTGGCCGCCAGCAGCGCGACCATTGCAGAGCAGGCGGCCCTGAGCGCGCGGCGTGCGCTCATCAGCAGCCTGGTAGCGCTGGCACTGGTCACAGCCCTGGGCGGCTGTGCGGGCTGGCTGCTCACACGCTCGGTAGTGCGCCCGCTGCGGGTGGCGGTCTCGGTGGCCAACAAGGTGGCGGCCGGCGATCTGACCACCACCATCGAGGTCGATGGCAAGGACGAACCCGCGCGCCTGCTGGAAGCCCTGCGCACCATGCAGGAGAACCTGGAAAACGTGGTGTCGGGAGTGCGCAGCAACGCTGAGGGCGTGGCCAGTGCCAGCGCCGAGATTGCCCAAGGCAATGTGGACCTGAGCATGCGTACCGAAGAGCAGGCCTCGTCGCTGGACGAAACCACCTCTTCGATGCAGCAGCTGCAGGCCACCGTGCAGCAAAACGCCTCCAACGCCCAACGTGCCAGCGAGCTGGCCAAGAGCGGCGCATCGGTGGCCCAGCGCGGTGGCGACGTGGTAACGCAGATGGTGACGGTGGTTCAGGGCATTCAAGACAGCTCACGCCGCATTTCCGACATCATCGGCGTCATCGACAGCATCGCGTTTCAGACCAACATCCTGGCGCTCAATGCTGCCGTGGAAGCAGCCCGCGCCGGCGAGCAAGGGCGCGGCTTTGCCGTGGTGGCCAGCGAGGTGCGCAACCTGGCCACCCGCAGTGCCAGCGCCGCGCGCGAGATCAAGGCGCTGATCCAGACCAGCGTGGAGCGCGTGCAGGCCGGCTCTGACCTAGCCCGCAACGCGGGCAGCACCATGGGCGAAGTCGTCTCGTCCATCCAGGGCGTGAGCGCGCTCATGGACGAAATCAGCCAGGCGAGCGCGGCCCAGACCTCCGACATGCTGCGCGTCACCCAGGCCATCGTGCGCATGGATGAAACCACCCAGCAAAACGCTGCCCTGGTGGAAGAAAGCGCCGCCGCCGCCGGCAGCCTGAGCGGCCAGGCCCGCCAGCTGGTGGAGGCCGTGGAGGTGTTCCGCCTGCGCCACCAGCAGCCGCAGCTTCAGAACCTTCACCACAACCCGGCGGGGCAGCGCGCCCTGACGGCACCGCAGGGTTGATGAATAGCTATAAAAAACATAGCTACCAGCGCTTATCACATAAGCGCTAACGCCCAAAAATCTTCAAATTTCGGCTCGACCGAACGCAGCCTGACCCGGCAGACGACTTCGTGCGGGCGACGCAGGATTACGCCCTTCGGGCAACCCACGCGCCGCGCATCGCAGCCCCGCGTCAATCCATCGTCACGTGGGCGTTTTTCACGACCTGCGCCATGCGCGCCACCTCGGATCGAAAGAACGCGGCTGCTGGCTCCGGAGGGGTAAGCTTGATTTCGTAGCCCTGGGCGATGAGCGCATCGCGCGCCTCGGGCATTTCCATCGCGGCCTTGAAGGCGGCGTACAGGCGTTGCAGCTCGGCCTTGGGCAGGCCGGCAGGCCCCACCGGGGCGATCCAGCCGTCAAGCTCGTAGCCCGGCAAGCCCTGCTCCGCAATGGTGGGCACACCGGGCAACGACGGCACGCGGCTGGCCGTGGTCAAGCCCAGGGCGCGCAGCGCTCCCGACTTGATGTGCGCTGCCGCAGGCGCTACCGCCACCACGGCCAACTGCACCTGGCCGCCCAGCACATCGTTCATGAGCGGGCCCATGCCCTTGTAGGGAATGTGCTGGATCGACACCTTGGCCTGGTCCACGAACATGGCTGCGGCCAGGTGCAGGATGGTGCCGTTGCCCGACGAGCCGTAGTTGAGGACGCCGGGCTTGGCCCTGGCCAGCGCGATCAGCTCCTGCACGGTCTTGACGGGCACCGAGGGGTGGGCCACCAGCACAAAGGGCGTGGCGCCAAGGATGGTGATGGGCGTGATGTCGGCGAGCGAGTCGAACGGAATGTTTTTGTACACACTGGGGTTGACCACGTGGTTGTTGGACACCACGCCGATCACCGAGCCGTCCTTGGGCGCCCGCACGATCTGCGTGGTGCCGGTGATGCCGCCCGCGCCCGGCAGGTTCTCGATGACCACGGGCTGGCCCAGCGCCTTGGCCAGGCTGGCGCTGATGGCACGGATGGCGCCGTCGGCCCCCGAGCCCGCCGACAGCGGCAGGATCACGCGCAGCGGCTTGCCATCGCCCTGGGCACGGGCCAGGCGGGGCAGGCCCCAGGCCACAGCCCCCAGCGCGGTGGCGCCGGTGGCGAGGGCCTGGCGGCGCGTGAGCACGCCATGGCGAGCGGGCGCGATGCGGTGCATGTCAAAAGCAGGGGTGGGCTGGGGCACGGTTGTCTCCGGTGGTGGGGTTGGAATCCGGGGCCTGCGGTCTGCGCCGCGTGGGCTGCCCCGGTCGTCAAGGAAAAATCAGGCAATGGCCCCGGTGGCCTGCAGCGCGGTCACCTCATCGGCCGTGTAGCCCAGGCCCTGCAGCAGCTCGGCCGTGTGCTGGCCCAGGCGCGGCGGGTCGAAGCGCACATCGAGCCGCTGGCCGTCCATGCGCAGCGGCATCAGCGTGATCTGCGCGGTCTGCCCGGCACGTTCGCCATCGGGCAGCGTGATGTCGGCCAGTCCGCCCGTGGCTTGCAGGTGCGGGTCGTCAAACAGTTCTTCGGGCCGGCGGATGGGTGCAAACGGCAGGCCGTGGCGCTCGAAGATGGCCGCCAGTTCATCGGCCGTGTGCTGCGCCAGCCGCTCGCGCAGCACGGGCATCAGCGTGGGGCGGGCGCGTACGCGGTCGTTGTTGGTGGCCAGGCCGGTGTCGGCCTTCAGGTCGGCATAGCCCATGGCGTCGCAGAAGGTCTGCCACTGCGCATCGCTCACCGCGGCCAAAAAGATCTGCCCGCCGTCCTTCACGCTGAACACGTCGTACACGGCCCAGGACGAAATGCGGTCGGGCATGGGGGCCGCAGGTTTGCCGGTGACGGCGTACTGCATCATGTGCTGGCCGACCAGAAAGACGTTGTTCTCGAACAGGGCCGAGTCCACCTCCTGCCCCCGCCCGGTGATGCCGCGCTGCATTAGCGCCGCCATCGCGCCAATCGCGCCGAACATGCCACCCATGATGTCGTTCACGCTGCTGCCCGCGCGCAGCGGGTCGCCGGGGCGGCCGGTCATGTAGGCCAGGCCGCCCATCATCTGCACCACTTCGTCGAGCGCTGTGCGGTGCTCGTACGGGCCGGGCAAAAAGCCGGTGTGGTTGACGTAGATGAGGCGCGGGTTGAGCTGGCTCAGCGCCGCGTAGTCCAGGCCGTATTTGGTCATCACGCCGGGCTTGAAGTTCTGCGCCACCACATCGGCCGATGCCGCGAGCTTGCGCGCCGCCGCCAGGCCCTCGGGGCTGCGCAGGTCGAGCGCGATGCTTTTCTTGTTGCGGTTGAACATGGGGAAAAAGCCCGCGCCCGCACCCAGCAGGTGGCGCGTGCGGTCGCCGTCCACGGGCTCGACCTTGATGACCTCGGCCCCCAGGTCGGCCAGCACCATGCCGCAGGTGGGGCCCATGACCATGTGGGTGAACTCCACCACGCGCAGGCCTTCCAGCGGCAGGCGGGGGGAAGAGGGAGAGGCGGATGTGTCGTCGTTCATTTTCAGGGCGTTCCGAAAAGGGGTTCAGGCCGTTGCTGCTTCGCGTAGCACGGCGGGTGCGGCATTCTGCGGCAGCCCAGCTTGCCACAGCGTGCCATGCAGGGTCTCGCCCGCCAGCCATCCGGCCACGCGCTGGCGCAGCGCGAGCAGCGCGGTCACGTCGATGCCAGTGGCGATGCCCATGCGATCCAGCATGAACACCAGGTCTTCGGTGGTGACGTTGCCACTGGCGCCCGGCGCGTGCGGGCAGCCGCCAATGCCGGCCAGGCAGGCGTCAAAGCGGGTGATGCCCGCCTGCCAGGCGGCATAGACGTTGGCCAGGCCCATGCCACGCGTGTCGTGGAAGTGGGCACAGCAGAGGCGGTCCCCCACCAGGGCCCGCGCTTTTTCAAACAGGCGGGCCACGGCGGCAGGGTCGGCATAGCCCACGGTGTCGGCCAGGCTCACACGGTCGGCCCCCGCATCCAGCAGGGCCACCATCAGGCGCAGCACTTCGCTCTCAGTCACCTCGCCCTGCAGGGTGCAGCCAAAGGCCGTGCCCACGCCACCTTCGATCAATGTGCGGCTGCCGCTGGCGTCGCGCAGCGCGCGAATGCGGGCCACCTCGGCCACCACCTCGTCGGGGGTCTTGCGCAGGTTGGCCAGGCTGTGGGCGTGGCTGGCGGACAGGGGCACCACCACTAGGTCGGCACCACACTCCAGCGCGCGTTCGGCGCCTTTGTAGTTGGGCACGAGCACCGAGGCCACCAGGCCCGGCAGGGTTTTGGCGTAGGCCAGCACCTCGGCCGTATCGGCCAGCTGGGGCAGCAGCCGGGCGGGCACGAAGGAGCCCACCTCGATCTCGCGCTGGCCAGCGGCGTAGGCGGCGTTGATCCATTCGATCTTATGCGCGGTGGAGACCACGGTAGCAATGCTTTGAAGGCCGTCGCGCAGGCCCACTTCGCGGACGGTGGCACGCGCCGGGGTGGTGGAAGCGGTAGAGGGGGTCAGCACTGGTTGTCTCCGGCGGGTGGTGTTCTGCCGTCGATTTTAGAAATTCCCAAAAAAATCAGAAAATACATTCTGGAAGCCATATGATTCCAAACAGGAAGATCAAACACCTGGAGACAAGCCCATGCGCGACCTGGACCTGCAGACCCTGCGCCTGTTTGCCGCTGTGTGCGAGCAGCGCAGCATTGCACGCGTGGCCGAGCAGGAGTCCATCGTGGGTTCGGCCATCAGCAAGCGGCTGGCGCAGCTGGAAGACACCGTGGGCACGCCCCTGCTACTGCGCAAACGCCGTGGCGTGGTGCCCACCCCGGCGGGCGAAACCCTGCTGGAGCATGCGCGCACCATGCTGGCCAGCGTGGGCCAGATCGAGCGCGACATGGCGGCCTATGCCACCGGCACGCGGGGCCATGTGCGCATGCTGGTCACGGCCTCGGTGATGGCCGAATCACTGGCAGACGACGTGGCCGCTTTTCTGCAAGACCCGGCGCACCGCGACATCCAGGTAAGCCTGGAGGAGCGCGTGAGCCCGGACGTCGTACAGGGCATCCGCGACGGCAGTGCCTCCATCGGCATCTGCTGGGATGCGGCCGACCTTACAGGCCTGGAAACCTGCGGCTACCGTACCGACCACCTGGCCGTGGTGGCCCATGCGCTGCACCCGGTGGCCCAGCACCAGAGCGTGCGTTTTGCCGACGTGCTGGACCATGAATTCGTCAGCATGCCCGCACTGAGCGCCGTGCAGGTGTTGCTGGCGCGCGCTGCGGCCGTGGAGGGAAAGATGCTGGCGCACCGGGTGCTGGTGTCCAACTTCGATGCGGCACTGCGGGTGGTGCGGGCCAACCTGGCCATCAGTGTCGTGCCGCGCGAAGTGGCCCTGCCTTTTGCCCAGACTGCGCCCATCCGGGTGGTTCCACTGAGCGACCCTTGGGCCCGACGGCGCTTCGCCATCTGTTACCGCAGCGCCCAGACGCTGGCCCCGGCCGCACAGTTGCTGGTCAGCCACCTGGCAGGGCTGGGCCGTCAGGAATGACCGTCCAGGAGCCTGTCAGGCTTGGCGAATGGACCGCAGCGGTCCATTTTTGGCTTCGCCGCTCTTCGAGAACACCGCCTTTTTTGCGCCATAGCCGGGCTATGGGGCTGCAAATCCGGCAAAAACTGTCCTCGCTGGGGCCAGTTTTCGCTTTCGACGCTCCAAGTCCTACAGGCTCCCAGAACCGTGGCCCTACCGCAACAGTTTGACTTGTAACACAGGTTTTTCGGGGTGTAGCGCATGTGTGGTGTGCGTTCTGAGCTACCAAACTTGTAGCAAAACGGGTTCCGCGCTATAGTCTCAGCGCATCACCGGGCCCGGCATTCGCCCACCCGAATGAATATTTGATCCAACACTTGCGCGAGGAGAAGCGTCCATGAGCTCCAAAGAAAATGCCGCCATCAACCAGTTGTTCGAGCGGCTCGAATGCCGTTACGCACTGCGCGTGCTGTGGGCCCTGAAGGACGGTCACCCCCAGACCTTCCGCCTGCTGCAGGACAGCGTGGGGGGCATCACCCCCAACACGCTCAACACCCGCATCAAGGAACTGCGCGAAGCCGGTTTTGTAGACCACGGCAGCGACGGCTACACCGTCACCCCCTCGGGCGCCGACCTGCTCAAGCGCCTGTCGGACGTGCAGGCCTTCGCCACCCGCTGGGTCGCTGGCCGCGCCAAAAAAACCTGACGCCAAACCGCCCCCCCCCCGCCCCACTCAGGGAAAAGCCCCGCCGGACCTCCGCGCGGGGCTTTCGTTAAAATGGGGTTCAAAAATGCTGCTAGCGCTTAACCATCAAGCGCCAATAGCTCTTTTTTTAATAGCAAACAAGGAATTTCACCCATGGCACTGACCACCACCGCATCCGGCCTGCAATACGAAGACACCACCGTGGGCGAAGGCGCCGAAGCCACCAAGGGCCAGAACGTGTCGGTGCACTACACCGGCTGGCTCTACAACAACGGCGAGCAAGGTGCCAAGTTCGACTCCAGCCGCGACCGCAACGACCCCTTCGAGTTCTCGCTGGGCGCGGGCATGGTCATCAAGGGCTGGGACGAAGGCGTGCAAGGCATGAAGATCGGTGGCCAGCGCACCTTGATCATTCCTGCCGCCCTCGGCTACGGCGCACGCGGCGCGGGCGGCGTGATTCCACCGAACGCCACGCTCAAGTTCGATGTGGAACTGCTCAAGGTCGGCCGCTGAGCACTGCGCCCTGTGACGCACCAAACACAAAGCGGCCTGGGGCCGCTTTTTTTGTGCCCGCACTTCACGCGTGAAACTGGTGCGCCTCTCGGGGGAGAGGATCCGGGGGCCTCAATCAAAAAGCGCTTCGTCCAGCCGCTTGAATTTGGCGTCACCCACCGCCTCGCGGATCTTGGGTGCCAGCGCCGCCAGATCCTCAAAGCTGCCCGCCCCTTCCACCGCCAGATTCAACCGGAACCCACGCAGCCCCAGCCCCGCTGTCAGTTCGGTGGCGATCGGGTAGGCCGCCTGGTAACGCTCCTTGGGTGAGCGCCCGGAGCCCTCCAGCGGCGACGCCACCGTCCCCAGATCGGTGGCAGGTGCAGGCTCTGCCGTCGCATCAGGCGGGGTGGCAAAAGCTGCAGGCAGAGACTGCCCCGGCAGCGGAGCCAGCAGTCCCTGCGCAATCATGGCCTGGACATCCTCCTGCGTGATCCCCATGGCTGCCGTGGCCGCCAGTATTTCGCCCGTAGAGCGCTTTCCGTCAAAAAGAATAAAAGCCGAGCGCTGGCGTGAGCTGAGGCTACCGCGCCGATCCTTGAGCGCTTCCTGCCCTGCCTGCGTTTTGACGAGAACCATGAATCTCCTTGAGCTGAACCATTGTGGTGTGACCGAAGCTCACCCCGACAGGTAAGCTTTTACGTCCCAGATTCTCACGTTTGCGCAGGCTTGGTAATCGGGGTTTACGCATAACCCATTAGCAGGCGCACGGGCAGGGCACTCCAGCCTGCCAACCCAAGTCCCCCTACATCTCGGACCGGATGCGCGGCAGCGCCGGGGCAGGCCGGGTCAGCCAGCTCACCACCACCGTCGCTACCAAGCCGGTGGGCACGCCAAACACCCCGGCCGAGACGGGCTGAATACCAAACCACAGCCCGTCTGCCAGCAGCCAGCTGGGCAGCGCGCGCATGGCGGGCACATGCGACAGCAGGTAGTACACCGCCACGCCAAGCCCTGCCAGCATGCCCGCCACTGCCCCCTGCCGCGTGGTGCCGCGCCAGAAGATACCCAGCACCATCACCGGCACAAAGGCCGAAGCCGCCAACGAGAACGACGCCGACACCATCGGCAGAATCTCAGAGGGTTTGAGCGCCGCTACAAATGCCGCCGACAGGGCCACGGACAGCAAGGCAAACTTGCTCAAAATCACACGCTGCTCCGGCGACGCCTGGCGCTTTGCGTCCTGAAAATACAGGTCGCGCACCAGGGCGTTGCTGATGGTAAGCAGCAGCCCATCAGCGGTAGACAGCGCCGCCGCCAGCCCGCCAGCCGCCACCAGGCCCGACACCACATAGGGCAAGCCCCCCAGCTCCGGCGTGGCCAACATGATGAGGTCGGCCCCCAGCCGGATCTCTCCAAACTGCACGATGCCGTCAGCGTTCACGTCTTCCACCGATAACAGCGAGCTGTCCACCCGCGCCCATTGGGCCATCCAGGTGGGCAAAGCCTCGAAACTGCTGCCCACCAGGTTTTGCATGACCTCGAATTTCACCAGCACCGCCAACGCGGGCGCACTCAGGTACAGCAAGGCGATGAAAAACAGCGACCACGCCACCGATGCCCGCGCCGCCGACACCGTGGGCGAGGTGTAGTAGCGCGTGAGCAGGTGCGGCAAGCCTGCCGTGCCCACCATCAGGCAGAACATGAGTGCCAGGAAGTTGCGGCGCGTCAGCTCGTAGTCGCGTTGCTCATCGGGCGTGCCCTGCGGGTCACCCACATACGCCTGGCTGTGCAGGGGCAAGCCGCCCAGGGGACGCGCACGCTCGTAGTTCTCGCGCATTTCGCGGGTCCAGCGTTCGCGCGCCGCTGCGGCATCGCGCGGCAGGGCCGCCAGCTCGCGGCTGGCCGTGACGATCAAACCTACATCAGCGTTCTGGGTGCGCAGCGCGCGAATGCGCTCCCGCCCTTTCTCGCGCTCCCGCTCCAGGGCGCCTTCCACATCACGCAGCCGCGCCTCAAAATCCTGGGCGCGCCGCAGGTAGGTCTGCACCACCTGATGCTCTGCGGGGGAATCGAGCAGCTGCGCTTCCAGGTCGGCGATCTTGCTGATCTGCGCGCCATAGACTGCGGGCGCCAACGGGTTGCCCAATTGTTTGTACGCCAGCCAGGACACCGGGATCAGGAACGCCAGCAGCACCACCACATACTGCGCCACCTGCGTCCAGGTGATGGCGCGCATGCCACCGAGGAAGGAGCACAGCAGCACCCCGCCCAGGCCCAGCATGATGCCGATCTCGAACTGCACACCGGTCAGGCGCGAAGCGATCAGCCCCACACCGTAAATCTGCGCCACCACGTATGTGAACGAACAGAGCACTGCCGCCAGCGCCGCAATCACACGCGGCCACCGGCCGCCAAAACGCACATGGAAAAAATCGGGCACGGTATACAGGCCCATGGCGCGCAGGTGCGGTGCGATCAGCATCGCCACCAGGCAAAAGCCTCCGGTCCACCCCAGCAGATAGGCCAGCCCCCCGGCCTGCCCCGGTGTGCCAGAAAAACCCTGCAGGTAAAGCGCCCCCGACAGACTGATGAACGATGCGGCACTCATCCAGTCTGCCGCTGCCGCCATGCCGTTGTACATGGGCGGAATGCGCCGACCCGCCACGTAGTATTCCTCGGGGTCGGTGGTTCGGCCATAGACACCGATGCCCGCGTAGACCATCACCGTGAGGAACAGAAAAATCGGCCCGATCCAGTGCCGCGAAAGCCCCTGGTGCTCTGCCCAGGTCATCAGCGCCAGAAAGGCCAGCACCCCGGTCACATACAGCGCCAGGATGCGGTGCAACCGCCACAGATAGGCCCGATCGGTGTCGGAAGAATTGTTTTCAGCCATGGTCAGCCGTGGGGGCGGTCCGCGTCGTCCGAAAGGGCGACGGCATCCGCTGCGAGGCGCTCCGCATCCTGCCGTTCGAAGCGGTTCATGGCCCAGCCATAGACCACCACAATGCCAATGAACACCAGCACTGCCCCCTGCGCCGCAATCCAGTAACCCAGGGGCCAACCGCCAAAGACCAGCACTTGCAGGTCCCGGGCGAAATAGGTAGCACCAAACGACACCAGCGCCCATAGCAGCAGCAAGCCGGCCTTGAGCTTGAGGTGCCGCACATCGTGCAGATCGGGCGGGAACGGGCCCGCCATTTCGGCATCTGCAGAACGCCGGTGCTGCTGCGGGGGCTGCATCACAGGCACGGCATCAGAGACGCAGTGGCGGGTGGTGCAGTCGGCACATGGCAGCCCGGTCGGAGCGTCAGCCTGCCAATTGCTGCCAGGTGGCGATCACGCTGTCGGGGTTGAGCGAGATCGACGAAATGCCTTCCTTGGCCAGCCACTGCGCAAAGTCAGGGTGGTCGCTGGGGCCCTGGCCGCAGATGCCGATGTACTTGCCCTGGGCCAGGCAGGCCTTGATGGCCTGATGAATCAGTGCTTCGACAGCGGGGTCGCGCTCATCAAAGTCCTGCGCCAGCAGCTCCAGGCCCGAATCACGGTCCAGGCCCAGCGTGAGCTGGGTCAGGTCGTTGGAGCCGATGGAGAAGCCGTCGAAGAACTCCAGGAAGCGCTCGGCCAGGATGGCGTTGCTCGGCACTTCGCACATCATGATGACCTTGAGATCGTCCTTGCCGCGCTGAAGGCCATGGGTGGCCAGCAGCTTGGTCACGCGCTCGGCCTGGCCCAGCGTGCGCACAAACGGCACCATCACCTGCACGTTGGTCAGGCCCATGTCGTTGCGCACGCGCTTGAGCGCCTCGCACTCCATGGCAAAGGCTTCACCGAAGTCTTCGCTGATGTAGCGGGCGGCGCCACGGAAGCCGAGCATCGGGTTTTCTTCCTCGGGCTCGTAGCGGCTGCCGCCGATCAGCTTGCGGTATTCGTTGGACTTGAAGTCCGAGAGGCGCACGATGACGGGCTTGGGCCAGAAGGCGGCCGCAATAGTGGCCACGCCTTCGGCGACCTTGTCCACATAGAACGCCCTGGGGCTGGCATGGCCACGGGCCACGGACTCCACGGCCTTCTTCAGGTCGGCATCGATCTGGGGGTAGTCCAGGATGGCCTTGGGGTGCACGCCAATGTTGTTGTTGATGATGAACTCCAGCCGGGCCAGACCCACGCCTTCATTGGGCAGCTGGCAGAAGTCAAAGGCCAGCTGTGGGTTGCCCACGTTCATCATGATCTTGGTCTTGATGGGGGGCATCGCGCCGCGCTGCACTTCGGTCACTTCGGTTTCAAGCAGCCCGTCATAGATCTTGCCCGTGTCGCCCTCGGAGCAGCTCACCGTGACCAGCGTGCCGTCCTTCAGCCGCTCGGTCGCGTCGCCACAGCCCACGACGGCCGGAATGCCCAGCTCCCGCGCAATGATGGCGGCGTGGCAGGTGCGGCCGCCCCGGTTGGTGACGATGGCGCTGGCGCGCTTCATCACGGGTTCCCAGTTGGGGTCGGTCATGTCGGTCACGAGCACATCGCCGGGCTGGACCTTGTCCATCTCGGAGATGTTGTGCACCAGGCGCACCGGGCCGGTGCCGATCTTCTGGCCAATGGCGCGGCCCTCGGCCAGCACGGTGCCATGGCCCTTGAGCTTGTAGCGCAGCTCGGCCTGGCCCTTGGCCTGGCTCTTCACGGTTTCAGGGCGGGCCTGCAGGATGTAAAGCTGGCCGTCGGTGCCGTCCTTGCCCCACTCGATGTCCATGGGGCGCCCGTAGTGCTGCTCGATCACCAGCGCGTAGCGCGCCAGTTGCTCCACGTCTGCGTCGGTCAGCGAGTAGCGGTTGCGCTGCTCGGTGGGCACATCCACGGTCTTGACCAGCTTGCCGCTGGCGGCTTTTTCTTCCGCGCTGGAGAACACCATCTGGATCAGCTTGCTGCCCAGGTTGCGGCGGATCAGCGCCTTCTTGCCTGCCTGGAGCATGGGCTTGTGCACGTAGAACTCGTCGGGGTTCACGGCGCCCTGCACCACCGTCTCGCCCAAGCCGTAGCTGCTGGTGATGAAAACCACGTCTTCAAAGCCGGATTCGGTGTCGATGGTGAACATCACGCCGGCGGCGCCCAGGTCGGAGCGCACCATGCGCTGCACACCGGCCGACAGGGCCACCACATCGTGCTCGAAGCCCTTGTGCACACGGTAGGAAATGGCGCGGTCGTTGTACAGCGACGCGAACACTTCCTTCATCTTGTGCATGACTTCGTCGATGCCCACTACGTTCAGGAAGGTTTCCTGCTGGCCGGCAAACGATGCGTCGGGCAAATCCTCGGCCGTGGCGGAAGAGCGCACGGCAAAAGAGGCAGCGGGGTTGCCAGCACTCAGCTTGGCAAATTCGTCGGCAATGGCCTTTTGCAGGTCGGCCGGGAAGGGCTGGGCCTCGACCATCGCGCGAATTTCTGCACCGACTTGTGCAAGGGCGCGCACGTCTTCTGTGTCCAGGCTCTTGAGCTTGGCGCTGATGCGCTCGGCCAGGCCGTCATAGGCTAGGAACTCGCGGAACGCGTGGGCGGTGGTGGCAAAGCCCGTGGGCACACGCACGCCCTGCGGCAGCTGGGAGATCATCTCGCCGAGGCTGGCGTTTTTACCGCCTACTACCTCGACATCGGTCATTCTCAGGTTTTCAAACGGTACGACCAGGGCGGTCGGGCTGAAAAGTGCAGACATGGGAAAGCTCCAGAAGTTGAAACCGGGTCTGCGTGCCGGGCCCTGGATGGCTCCTGGCAGGCGGCCATGCACGGCCTGAGGCTTTGTCGTTGTGGTTGTGGGCCGACGCGGTGCATGGTGAGAATTGGATAATTGTGACAATTGTAGGCCCGAGCATCTGGCAGCGGGCTGACGCTTTCACGCGACTGACGCAAATCGGGCAATCACCACTTCTTTGGGGTGGCAACCCGGCTGGCGCAAGCCGCATCCAAAAAAAGGGGCTCCATGCACTCGCGCACCGTATTTTTTGTCTCTGACGGCACCGGCATCACCGCCGAAACCTTCGGCAACGCCATCCTGGCCCAGTTCGAGATGAAGCCGCGCCATGTGCGCCTGCCCTTCATCGACACCGTGGACAAGGCCCACCAGGCCGTGCGGCAGATCAACCACACCGGAGAAGTCGAGGGCAAAAAGCCCATCGTCTTCACCACGCTGGTCAACATGGAAGTGCTCAAGGTCATCCAGGACGGCTGCAAGGGCATGCTGCTCGATATGTTTGGCACCTTCGTCCACCCGCTGGAGCAGGAGCTGGGCATCAAATCGCACCACCGTGTGGGCCGCTTCAGCGACGTGAGCCGCAGCAAGGAATACACAGACCGCATCGAAGCCATCAACTTCAGCCTGGCCCATGACGACGGCCAGAGCAACCGCGACCTGGCCGGTGCCGATGTGATCCTGGTGGGGGTGAGCCGCAGCGGCAAAACGCCTACCAGCCTGTACCTGGCCATGCAATGTGGCCTGAAAGCCGCCAACTACCCGCTGATCCCCGAGGATTTCGAGCGCCGCCAGCTGCCCCCGGCCCTGGTGCCGTTTCGCAGCAAGATCTTTGGCCTGACCATCAGCCCCGACCGCCTGGCCGAGATCCGCGCCGAGCGCCGCCCCAATTCGCGCTATGCCAGCATCGAGAACTGCCGCATGGAAGTCTCCGAAGCCGAGGCCATGATGCGCCGCGCAGGCATCCGGTGGTTGTCCACCACCACCAAGTCGATTGAAGAGATTGCGACGACCATCCTGCAGGAGATTCGGCCGGAGAGGCTGGTGTATTGAGCAGCGTTGCATGGCAAGTACGACCCAACCTCCCTCGGGGGCCATGGCGGATTCATGCAAAAACAGGCTCTACCGCCCTACTGACAAGCGCAACAAGCTATAAATAACATAGCATTGTTCTCACAGGACCGGCGGTGCAGTCTGGCTTGCGCCGCAGACCCCGCCCGCAGATCACGGCAAATCACCGCCAGCGGGGCCATCGCCCCCAAACAATTCAAACACCATGCTGCGCAGCCATTGGTTCACCGGCTCGCGGTGCACCTTGGCGTGCCAGAACACGCTGATGGGCGCGTCAGGCAGTTTGACGGGGTGCGTGCGCACCACCAGGCCAAAGGGCTCGACCAGCTTGAGCGCCAGCCGCTCCGGCACCGTCGCCACCAGCGCCGTGCTTTGGAGGATGTGGCCCACGCTCACAAAGTGCGGCACGCTTAGCCGCACCAGGCGGTCGATGCCAGCCTTCTGGATCAGCTCGTCCACCTTGCCGTGCCCCGTGCCTGCGGACACGATCACCAGGTGCTCTGCCGCCTTGTAGTCCGACAGCAGCAGCTTGGGCCGGTCCAGCGCATGGCCCTTGCGGAACAGGCACACATAACGCTGGCGGAACAAGCGCCGCTGGAAAAATCCCGCTTTCAGCTGCGGCAGCAGGCCGATGGCCAGGTCCACCTTGCCAGCCTCCATGTCTTCGCGCAGATGGGCGGCGTTGTTGCGCACGGTGTTCAGCGTGACGCCCGGCGCCTCCCGCCCCAGGCGCTCCAGCAGCGCGGGCAAAAAGACGATCTCGCCAATGTCTGTCATGCCGATGGTGATGGTGCGCTTGAGCGTTGCGGGCGTGAACTGCGTGCGCTGGTTCAGCCCGCTGTGGATCATGCCCAGCGCATAGCCCACGGATTCGCCCAGTTGCTCGGCAAAAGGCGTGGGCACCATGCCGCCCGAGGTGCGCAAGAACAACTCGTCGCCAAAAATGCGCCGCAGCTTGGCCAGCGCGTTGCTGACGGCAGGCTGCGTCAGCCCCAGGTTGTCGGCCACCTTGGAAACGCGCCGCTCGACCATGAGTTGCTGAAACAGCACCAGCAGGTTCAGGTCGATATCCGATAGCTCCATCGCTACTCCATCAGCTCGGGTGATATGAAGTTGCGATGGTATTGCAGCCAGTGATTCGCAGGCGCTTTCGTGGGCACAATGGGCTGGATGAAATCGACCGTAGCCCGCCATGGACATCCTCGTTCAGCCGCTTAACCGCGTGATCCGCGCCGAGCCCGGCGTGAACCTGCTTGACGCCCTGCGCGCGGCGCAGGTTCCGATGTCGTATTCGTGCCTGTCAGGCCGCTGCGGCATCTGCCGCTGCCGGGTGCTGTCTGGCGAGGTGCTCGATGGCGGGCGCGAGCAGCAGCGCCCGCTGGACGGCGTGGACGGCGCCGTGCTGGCTTGCCAGACCTATGTGACCGAGCCCTGCACCATCGAAGTGCCCGCCCCCGAAGAGGCCGTGGTGCACCGTGCACGCGTGGCCAAGGCCACCGTGGTGGCCATCGAGCCGCTGGCGGCAGACATCCGGCGCCTGCTGCTCAAGGTGGCAAAACCCATTGCGTTTTCACCAGGCCAGTACGTGCAACTGGGGTTCACGCCGACGCATGTGCGCCCCTATTCGATGGCAAACCTGCCGGGCGAACAGCTGCTGGAGTTCCACATACAGCTCATGCCCCAGGGCCGGGTCAGCAGCTACATCGCCGGGCAGCTCAAGGTGGGGGACAAGGTCAAGGTCAGCGGGCCGCTGGGCGCAGCGTATTTGCGCCAGCAGCACACGGGGCCCATGCTGTGTGTGGCTGGGGGCACAGGGCTGGCGTCGGTGCTGTCGGTGGTGCGCGGCGCGGTGGCTGCGGGCATGCGCAACCCCATTCACCTGTACTTCGGCCTGCGCTCCCCGCGCGAGCTGTATGGCCTGGCGTGGCTGGACCATTTGCGCAGCGTGCACCCGGCCCTGCAGGTGCATGTGGTGGTGGCCTCGGGCGCCGACCCTGCCACGCAGCGGCGCGGGCTGGTGACCCAGGCCATCGAGCAGGACCACGCGAGCCTGCAAGGCTGGCAGGCGTATCTGTGCGGATCGCCCCCGATGGTGGAAACCACCACGCTGCTGGCGCTGGGCAAAGGCATGGAGGCGGCTCACCTCCATGCCGAGGCTTTTTACATGCAGGGCGACTGATTCCGTCTCCAAATCATCCGTGTCGTTGTTGCTTCGCCTTGCCGTGCTACAGCACTGTCTGCGGCTTCGCGCCTAGACACGAATGATTTGGAAACGGAATGAGGTTCTTGGAGTCGCCTGAATCCACTTGAACCGCTCACTCAGCGCGGTCGAAGCGCCGCGAGGGGCTTCGGCAGGCTCAGCCCGCATCCGGCTGCGCACTGGGCGCCGCCTTGCGGAACGCTTCCAGTTGCGCGCAGGCCGCGTCCACCGCCTGCACCAGCGGCCAGCGCGACACGTCCACCTTGAAGCGGCGCGCGCTCTCCACCTGCGGAACCAGGTACACATCGGCCAGCGTGGGGCAGCTGCCAAAGCAGAAATCACCGCGCTGCGGGTCCTTCGACAGCAGCGCCTCGATGGCGTCAAAGCCCGCGCTGATCCAGGTGCCGCACCAGTCGTTCACCGCCGCCTCGTCGGCACCAAAGCGGTGGCGCAGCGCCTCCAGAATGCGGCGGTTGTTGATGGGGTGGATGTCGCAGCCCACGATGGCAGCCAGAGCGCGCACCTGGGCGCGATCGCCTGCATCGCCGGGCAGCAGCGGTGGGGTGGGATAGCGCTCTTCAAGCCACTCGATGATGGCGGGCGACTGGATCATCAGGCGTTCGTCGGCTTCCAGCACGGGCACGAACTGCTGCGGGTTGATGGCCTTGAAGGCATCGCCAAAATGTTCCTCACGCCGCAAATCGACCGCTATCTGCTCGTAGACCAGCCCCTTGAGGTTGAGCGCAATGCGCAAGCGGTGGGAGGTTCCGCTGCGGAAGAAGGAATAGAGCTTCATGGTCAGTCTCTGTGTCAGTCCCTGTGTCAGTCCCTGTGTCAGTCCCTGTGTCAGTCCCTGTGTCAGTCCAAGGCAATCTTGGCACGCTTGACGACTTCACCAAACGTGCGCGAATCGCGTTCGATGGCCTTGGTGAGTTCGGCGGGCGGGCCGATGTAGGGCTCGAAACCGAAGGTCGCCAGGCGCTCCTTGACCTCCGGGGTGGCCAGCACCTTGCCCACGTCGGCATTGATCTTCTCGATGGCTGCCTTGGGCGTGCCTGCGGGCGCGAACAGGCCCACCCAGGTCTTCACTTCAAACCCGGCCGGTCCGCCCGCTTCGCCCATGGTCGGTATGTCGGTGAAGCCCGCCAGACGCTGGGGCGCAGCCAGGGCCAGAAACTTCACCTTCTTGGCCTGGTACATGGGCCCGGCCGTCGCTGCCGTGCCAAACGCCCACTTGATGTCCCCCGTGGCCACAGAGGTGTAGACGCTGCCCATGTCCTTGTACGGCACATGCATCATCTTTGTGCCCGTTGCTGCCTCCAGACTCGCCGCGCCCACATGGGCCACGCTGCCGATGCCCCAGGATCCGTAGGTGATGTCGCCCGGCGCCGCCTTGGCCGCCTTGATCAGATCGCCCACATCCTTCCAGGGCGAGTTGGCCGCCACCACCACAAAGAAGTTCGTGAAATACACCGGAGCGACTGGCTCAAAGTCTTTCACCGGGTCATAGGGCAGCTGCTTGAACACATGCGGCTGCAAGGCCATGTGCGTGTTGTCCACCTGCAGCAAGGTGTAGCCGTCTGGCGCTGCGCGCTTGGCATCGCCGATGGCGATGAAACCGTTGGCGCCGGGCTTGTTGTCGATGACGAGTTGCTGCCCCCAGTTGCGCGACAAGCGCTCGCTGAGGATGCGCATCACCGCGTCAGGGCCGCTGCCGGGCGAATACGGTGCGACGGAGCGGACGGGTTTGGCGGGGAAGGTCTGCGCCACGGCGTCGGGCACGCCCGCGGCGGCCACAAGGGCCAGCGCGCAAAACGCCAGGGCAGGTCTAAAAATCTGTGAACGAATGGCGGTCAGCATGGGGGGTGTCTCCTTGGTTTTATGAAAGCCGAATCCGGCTTGGTGAGTGATGGATCAAACAGTGACTTGCACACGGTGGCTGTGCAGCGCCTCAAAAATCGGCGCGTCGCTGAAGCGGAACAGGTCGAGCGCGCCAGCAGCAGATGCCTGGGCTGAGAACGGTTGCCACGACGGCACCACAAACAAGTCGCCCCGCGCCACCTGCCAAGTGCGTTCACCCACCGTGACGGTGCCGCTGCCGTCAAACACCTGGAACACCGACGACCCCACCTCACGCTGAACCCGCGTTGCACCGCCCGCGCGCACGCGGTGCATTTCGGTCCGCATCGTGGGCAACACATCGGCGCCGGTGGTGGGGTTGGTAAAGCGCACCGCCGCGTGCCCGGGGCTCAGCGTGCCCGCCTGGCCTTCGTCTTCCAGCGAGAGCTGATCGGCCAGTGCACGATCGGTGTCCACCCAGCGGTAGGCCAGCAAGGGCGTGGCGGGCTGGGCCTGCACCATCGACACCGGGCGCAGGCCCGGGTGGCCCCACAGCCTTTCGGAATATGAACGCTCGGCGGTGGTGCGCTCGGCGGGCGGGAGCTTCTCGCGCCCCACTTCGAAGAACTGGCTCTCGGTGTAGTACGAGAACGGAATGTCCAGGCCGTCGATCCAGGCCATGGGCTCGGTGGCAGCGTTGTGGTGGGCATGCCAGTTCCAGCCCGCCTGCGGCAGAAAGTCGCCCCGCGACATGCGCACGGCATCGCCATTGACCACGGTCCACACGCCCTCGCCTTCCACCACAAAACGAAACGCGTGCTGCGTGTGCCGGTGCTCGGGGGCGTCTTCGCCGGGCATCAGGTACTGGATGGCGGCCCACAGCGTGGGCGTGGCAAAGGGGCGCCCGCCCAGCGCAGGGTTGGCCAAGGCAATGGCACGGCGCTCCCCGCCACGGCCCACGGGCACGATGGCGCCCGCCTGTGCGGCCAGGGCCTTCAAGCGGTCCCAGCGCCACAAGTGCGGCACGGCCTTGGATTGGGGCTGGCGGGGCATCAGGTCGCCAATCTGCGTCCAGAGCGGCACCAGCAGCTCTTGCTCAAAGCCCCGGTACAGCTGCTCCAGTTCGGGCGTCGGATCGGGCTGGCCCTTGCCCGCAACGGCATGCAGCCGCACGGGGGAAGGCGTGAGGTCGGTAGTCATGGTGGGGTTGTCTCCTGGATGTGGCTTTTTTTCTTATTCCGCCGGGCCAACGTGGAGCACGATGCTGCCCACGCCTTCGATGTGTCCATCAATGCGGTCACCTGCCAGCACCGGGCCTACGCCCTCGGGCGTGCCGGTAAAGATCAGGTCACCCGGCTGCAGGTGGTAGAACTTGGACAGGTCGGCAATCAGCTCGGGGATGTTCCAGATCAGCTTGGACAGGTCGGACTTCTGGCGCACCGTGCCGTTGACCGACAGCTCCAGATCGCCCTGGCCCAGCACCACCTGCGGCATGGGCACGATCTCTGAGACCACGGACGACTGCTCCACATCCTTGCCCAGGTCCCAAGGCCGGCCCTTATCCCGCGCCACAAGCTGCAGGTCGCGGCGCGTCATGTCCAGGCCGCAGGCATAGCCATAGACAAGGCGGAGCGCATCCGCCTCGCTCACGCGAAAGCCGGGCGCACCAATGGCCAGCACCAGTTCCATTTCGTGGTGGTAGTTCTGGGTGCCGGGTGGGTAAGCCACGGTCGCGCCAGACTCGACCAGTGTGGACGGCGCCTTGGTGAAATAGAACGGCACTTCCACCGCCTTGTCCACCGGGCGCCCCATCTCGACCGCATGCGCGTGGTAGTTGCGGCCCACAAAGAACAGGCGGTGGATGGGCAGGCGCTCGCTGCGGCCATGCACGGGCAGCGAATAGACGGGGGGCGGGGTCCAGAGGTAAGTGGTTGACGTGGTTGCGGTCATCGGTGGTTTCCTTAGCGGGTTGTCGTGTTCGGTTCTGGTGGGCTTGGGTGCGGGTGCGGGCTTCTGTGCTGCTCGGCATCCATGTGGGTTCACAGCTTTGCCATCGGCGTGTTCAGGTCGGCCAGCCGCTCGGCATCCACCGGCTTGCGCTGCTCGATCAGCCTGCGGGCAAAGCGCAGGTCGCGCGCTGCGTTGGCCCCCACGGCGGCCTGCACCACGTCACCCGCCAGGTAGAACAGCACAAAGCTGCCGCTGGCCGGGTCGCCGCGCTGCACCACGCGGTGCGCAGGCGTGGGCATGCCGTAGATCTGCAGGTTCATGCCGTACTGGTCAGACCAGAACCACGGCAGCGGCTGGTAGTCCACGGCCTGACCCAGGGCCGAGCGCGCTGCGGCCATGCCCTGCTCCTGCGCGTTCTGCCACGATTCAAGCCGCAGGCTGCGGCCTGCCCAGGGGCTGGGCGCCACGGCCACATCGCCTGCGGCCAGGATGTGGGGGTCGGACGTGCGGCATTGGGCATCGACCAGCACGCCACCTTCGCAAACCAGACCCGCCGCGCGCGCCAGTTCATCGTTGGGCACCAGGCCAACGCCCAGCACGATGGTGTCGCACGCCAGCGCGCTGCCATCGGCCAGCAAGACTTCCGAACGGCCATCTGCAGCGCGGGCAAGGCCCCGCACACCCGCGCCCAGCAGCACGCGCACGCCCTGGGCGCGGTGCAGCGCCAACAGATACGCCGACACCTCGGCGGGCACGGTGCGTTCACACAAGCGGCTTTGCGTCTCCACCACCACCACTTCCGCGCCCTGCTGGCGTGCGGTGGCCGCCACCTCCAGGCCGATCCAGCCACCGCCCACCACCACCACGCTGCGGCCAGGCCGAAGGGCCGGGGCCAGCGCCTGCGCATCTTCAATGGTGCGCAGCGTGTGCAGCGGCACCTGGTCTGCCCCCGCCACAACAAGCCGCCGGGCGCGCCCCCCGGTGCACAGGATGAGCTTGTCGTAGGGCTGCGCTGTGCCATCCGACAACAGCACCTGCTTGGCAGCGCGGTCAATGCGGTGCACCTGCACACCGGGCCGCCATTGCACCGCCAGGGCGTCAAAGGCCTCGGGCTTCATGAGACGCGTGCTCTCAGGGGCTGCTGCGCCCGAGAGCACCGCCTTCGACAGCGGTGGCCGCTCGTGCGGCGGGTGGGCTTCTTCACCGATCAGCACAATCTGGCCCGCAAAGCCTTCACTGCGCAGCGTTTGCGCGGCCCAGCCACCCGCTTGGCCCGCACCGACGATCACGATGGTGTGGGCCGAGTGGGCGTTTACGCCTTCATGCGGCAATGCAGCGGCCTCGACCTCAGGTCGTTCGGCAGTCATGGGGGGCTCCTTTAGAGGTTCAGTCCAGGGCCAGCCACACGCGGCCGCCCTCGATCTTCACGGGGTAGCTGCGCAGCGGCTCCGTCACTGGCGCACAGGTGGGCTGGCCTGATCGCACATCAAACTTGCCTTGGTGCAAAGGGCATTCGATCTCGTGCCCCTCCAGAAACCCATCGCACAGGCGCGCATGGCCGTGGGTGCAGATGTTGTCGGTGGCAAACACCTCGCCGCCCACGCCATACAGCGCAATGTCGCGCCCGGCCACGGCCAGGCCGATCACGTCATCCTGCGGCACATCATCCTGCGCGGCGGCGTCAATCCAGTTCGTCGTCATCGTCGTCATGGCAGCTCCTCAGATGGGGTAGATCAGCGAGTTGGGGATCATCTCGCTGTCGTAGACGACCAGGCGCGATGCGAACTTCAGGCCCTCGGGCGTGGGCACCACCTCATCCAGCGTGCGCCCCACGTTGAACACCGTCGATTCCTTCGACAGGCGCGTGCGCAGCACCGAATAGTTGGCCTCGCAGTGGATGCGGCCATCGGCATCCACCTTGTGCACCAGCGGCACACCAACCACATGGCGCTGGTAGTAGGGGTCGTGGAACAACGTCTCGCGAATGCCGTAGACGCGGTCTTTCAGCATGCCCTTGCTGTCAAACGCCAGTGTGGCCAGCGGGAACCCGCGCTCGTGGTTCTCGCGCGGCTGCAGCTTGTACACGCAGTGGTCGATGAAAAATTCAGGCCACGCCTCCCAGTCCGCCGCGTCGAGTGCGCGGGCGTAGCGGGCGTAGAGCTGGTTCAGTTCAAAGTAGGTCTGGAAGTCCATGGTCAAGCCTCCGCCTCCATCACCTTGCGCCAGTATTCGTACATGCCCCGGATCAGCGTCTCGGTCACCATGTGGTCTGTGTCGCCTACCTCACGCCCGCCCAGCTCGGCCAGCGTGCGGTGCGCGGGCTTGGTCTCAAAGCCCTCTTGCGACCACTCGATCACCTCGCCATCGTCGGCCGACACAAAGCCCGCCGGGCCGAACAAATTGGCCTGGCGCAGGCGGCGCTGCGTCATCTCCTCGCTGTCGTCCTCAAAGCCAAAGTGCGTCCACACAAAATCAAACGCCCCCTTGCCATCGGGCTGGATGTGGCGTGTGGACACGCTGTTGACCTGCTGCTGAAAGATCACGCTGGGAAACACGGTCATCATCACCGCCGTGGGCACCGATGCTGGCGCGCTGGGTACCGCTGCATCACCACTGCTGGCAACCGGGGGTGGCCCCGCCCACCAGTCCTCCTGCGCAATGTCCAAAAAGCGCGGGTCATTCAGCGACATGCTGGCCTTGAAGCTGGACACCTGCGTCACATCCGCCGCCTTGCCCGCCGCGCCGCGTGTGGACACCATGGCCGCATGGCGGTGCTGTGCGTCCATCAGCAACTGGGACTTGTTGTCGGCACGCCAGAGCCCAAAGGTGACGAACCAGGTGTGCAGCAGGCCGGGGTGGTACGGGTCTTTGATGTTCTCTTGCATCAGCTTCCAGTTGCCCGGAATGCGCTGGCGGTTGTAGCCCAGGATGGTGAGCTTGCGGCCATTGAACAGCCGGTCAAAGTAGCCCAGGATGGTGGGGCCCAAGAACTCCTCCAGCGGCTCCACGCTGTGGTCAAACGACGCAAACACCACGCCGCCACGGGTGGCCACCTTGAGCTTGGTCAGCCCATGCTCTGCCTGGTTGAAATCCGTAGGCATGCCGCCATTGACCTTGCCATCCTGCTTCACGCCACGCCGAAAGGGCACGCCCTGCAAGTCGCCCGACAGGGTGTAGTTCCACTGGTGATACGGGCAGGTCAGGCTCTCGCGGTTGCCATGCCGCTCGCGGCAAAACGCCATGCCACGGTGGGCGCAGACGTTCTCCACCACGTGGATAGAAGCGTCCTTGTCACGCACCAGCAGCACCGAACGCTCGCCAATCACCGTGCGCTTGAAATCCCCCGCGTTGGGAATCTCTGCCTCCAGGCCGACATAACACCAGTGCCCGTTGTAGAACAAACGGTCCAGCTCCTTGCGGTACAGCGCCTCATCGGTATAGGCCTGGAAGGGAATACGGCTGGTGCCTTCCGTCTCCCAGCGAATCTGCTGCGGGAACACGGTGACGGGGCATTCATGCATGGGCGTCTCCTTTGCTTTTTTCCATCGCGGGGTGATCAGTCAATTGATCCATCAATTCATCAGTCTTTTGGGCCGGTGCGGATGCACCCAGCGCCTGGGAACCGATCATTCGCTCTGCAGCAATATCAGTCAATGGAACGCTGGTGATGTTTCACATCACTAGTGTGAATATGACTTTGACGGCGGTGCGGGAGATTGCAGGGCCATGTGGCGGTACAAGGCGCGCGAGGCCGCGCCGCACGCAGGTTGCGTGAGCGGGACAAACGGGAGCGGGTACGGGGGCGGTCGGCCGAGAACCATCTACCGATGGGTCTGGGCCGGGCGGACAGCCTGCGTGGCAGGGAGGCCGTTGGAGACAATGCTCAGCCGATGGGTGGCTGGGCCAAGCGAGGGCATTTCAAATCAGCTCAGATCAGCAGGGGCTGCTTTGCAGCGATTGCGGTCGGTGGCTGGTGGGAGTCAAGTTCACGGTTCCTGTTCAAATGCGGTCGTTGGTAACCCTGACCTGTAGAAGGACGGACGACAGTGGATCGAAAGCGGGCCTTGGCAGCTCGGTGGAGAGGGCAAGATTCGACCAGCCAGGCTTAAGTCTTTGACTCACAAGGCCTCTCTAGCAAGCGGAGAGTGGCCGTCGTAGCACCTTTCAGTGATCATAGGCGCATCTTTGACGGATTCGCCTTCATGACGTATGACCACCAAGCCCCAAACCCCAAACCCCGAACCCCGAACCACTGCCGCCTGCCGCGACCGCAGATCCGGCCCGTAGTGCCACCGTACGCCGACCCATTATTGGCAGGGTGAGGTTGCGTCTCGCGAGGTTTCACTTCGAAACCGAGAGACGTCGGGCACAGTTGGTGGATCGACTGGCGCGAGGTAGCGGAGCGCTTGTGGCCGTTGCGGTTTTGGTTGCGCTTGCTGCAAGTTCGGGCCTTGCTTGGTGGGCGAACTGCGAAATCATCGGCTATTTCAAAGTCGACAAGCGTTGGGAAACTCTTTCGCAGCTCTTCATTTCAGCAGGTGGGGCGCTGATTGGATCGACGGCAATCGCCTTTTCGATCATCACCTTCGCAATGCAGGTGAATGTCGAACGCATGCCACACGCCTTATTCAATCGCCTGAGTGCCGATTGGCGCCTATTGGGATACGCGGTTACTTCGTTCGGAGCTGCATGTGGGGTCGCGCTCCTTTCGCTAGTCCCGGACGTGACCTGGTCGGCGGTGGTTCTGGTCGCTGGAGCCTGGCTCACGCTCGCGGTGTTTGGCCTTTACATGCTGGCCTATAGACGTGCGATCGCTCTTGTTAGCCCGATCCAGCAGCTGTCAAGGCTTGTCCAACGGATTCACAAGGCACTCGGCCGCTGGCGGACCCTCGCTGATGCTGCAACTAAAGCGATGCCTGATGACGGTAGCGACGATTCCGGCGTAGATCAGCGACGCCTTCTCTTTTTGAACGTCAACTCTTCCTGGACTCAAGAAGTCAAACAAGGAATCGAACACGCAATCGCTTACAGCCGCAGGTATGGGGAGCAAGGCGACTACGAGGTCGCCGAACAGGCACTCAATGCACTCGTATTCATCAACGCCCTCTATGTTCAGGCGAAAGGACGGACGTTTTTCTCGTATGCCTGGATGGTCGAGAACCCGCTGGTTGATGACTCAGTAATCACGCGCACCTTAGAGAGCCTGCGCCAGCGTGCGAAAACTGCCCTGACGGCGAGCGATGAGAGACAGATGGAGCTGACGCTTCGAGGGTTCGAGCAGCTCTTTCGTGTGTATGCACGCATCGAATACCAGAAGCAGAGTCAATCGCAAACCCATGCGATGCTCGCTACTCACTACCTGGTCGGCGCCGTCCAAGACGTCGTGAGGCAGGGCTTCCCGGATGTCTCCATGGAAGGCACTCGATTGCTCGGGCAGATCGGCATCGCACTGGCAGAAGAGTCGCCAACCCAAGCTACAACGGTAACGAACGCAGTTTCCTTGGTCGGGTGCATTGCTGCCCGCAGAGACTTAGTAGTCTCGATGACGGCAGCGAGACAGCTGGCGGCAATTGAGCTTGCTGTCCTGAAGGGGCGAGGAAACGATGTGGGGTTTGCGCTGCAGGAATGCCGAAGCTCCATTCGCACACTCGCCCTTGCAGTCCTCCAGACGCCTGACGAAGGTTTCGCCAGCGGCCACGGCGCCTGGTTGGCGCCTTACTTCGGAGCCACAGACAGTGGGTCTTTTGTTCACAGCTTCGTCAATCTGGCGAATGCGCTGGGTGACATAGAAGACGACACCCGGAGGGAGCGCATATGCGGTCACATCGCCGAATGGGCTGACAGGCAATCCGATTTCACGAGAAGCCTTTTCGAACCAGCTGTCACGAAGGGCTCTAGCCTCACATTCCACCTACTGCACTGGATCGAGATGATCCCCCAGGCATTGTTGCTGACGGCATCCCATGCAAGCGCACGGAGAAAGGCTGAACTTGAAAAGCACGCGCTTTGGCTGGTGTCGGTGCTTTCTTGGGCGCCGACTGACAAAAATGCAGCCCACCGCTTAGAGTCGAATAGCTTCGGAGACGTGTGTTTCCGGGTCGCACAGGGCGCTGCACGCTTCGACGCAACTGAAGTTTGCGAGCGTGCGCAGGCAATCATCATCCGTTGGGCGATGGAGGTCGGCCAGGAGGCAAACGGCTGGGGAAGTCTTGAGCGAGGAATGCTGGCGGCTGCTGCAATTCAGCTTTGGTGCGAATTGGGCGACTCCAGGGCGATGGCAGCGAAGGTCGAGACTGCCCGCCTGAAGGCGAAGAACTTGAATCCAGAGCAGATGTTTCGTGAAGCGGAGAACCTCAGAGAAGAAGCCGATAAGTATCGAGACGGCTATTCGCACTCATACGCCGAAAGAGCGCTTGCACGATCAGATCCAGCGCGGGTGAGAGAGATGTTGCATGCCATTGCCGACGTCCTAGACCCCACTCGTTGGCTTGGAACCCATTCGTCACCACCCCCATCGCCGGAGACGGCATGACCCCACAAGAATTTATTGCGCCGCTAGAGGGCATCTTGATACCAGGAGTCACGGCCGACTTTCTTCTCTGGGTCAAGCTCTCGAACAAAGTAAAAGTAATGCCCATCTGGCATGTCCGCTTTCGGCCAATCGCGATCGCTCGTCGCACCAGTTCCCCGATGTCGGGTATCGGCAAACGCAGACAGTGAGAAGGGCCAACCCGACCGACCGCTCTCAGCCTAAAACAGCCAGACACTCCGCCCAGGGAAATCTGCCTATTCCCGCCCACGGAAGCTCAGCACCTTGCGCCCAGCATCAACCACCTCACTACCAATTTGATAGCTATAAGCGCTTGATAGACAGGCGGTAGAGCCCGATTTTCTTCAAATTTCAGCATACCTCCCCACTGAAACCACGCGCGCACCCACCTCGCCCGCGCTCATGGCGCACTGCAACTAGGACAAGCCACACCGCCACGCCAGCAAAAGCCAGCGCGGCGGCGCGTCGAGCTCAACGCTTGCCCTCTTTGGCAGCGGCTTACTTCACCACAAACCGTACATTCGCCGCCTTCTTGCCCGGCAACGTCACTAGCGCCACCACCTTGGTGCCTGCTGCGACCTTGAAGATGCCTTTGGTTTCGAGTCTGCCCTCGCCGGCCGGTACAAGCACGGCCTCGGATTTCTCGGTGCCGTTGAGCAGGGTGAGCTTGGCGCTCACGCCCTCGGTCTTGGCAGGCTTGCCGTGGTCGCGCAGGTGCAGGGTGATGGTGTCGGGCTTGGCGACGAGTTCGTAGTCCATATCGTTAGCCTCGGCCACGATGCCGCCGTGTTGGGGCTTGTGGTCGTGGCCTGCGCCGTGGTCGCCAGCGGCATGGACGGCGGTGGTGGCCACAGCTGCGAGGGCCAGGGCGGCGAAGAGTTGGCGGGTGGTTTTCATGAGAGTCCTTTCAACGGGTGAATGAAAAAGCAAACGAACAAACAAAGAGAACAAATACAAAACAAGAAAAGCTCAGAACGCCTCGGCGTTCTTGTCGTCCAGCAGGCGTTCGGCGTCCTTGCGGCCAAACAGCCAGAACAGGGCGGGGGTGAGGAAGGTGTCGAGCAGCGTGGAGCTGATGAGGCCGCTGAAGATGACCACGGCCACCGGGTGCAGGATTTCGGTGCCGGGGCGCTCGGCCTCCAGCAGCAGCGGGGCCAGGGCAAAGGCGGTGACCAGGGCGGTCATCAGCACCGGGCTCAAGCGCTCCAGCGAGCCGCGCACGATCATGGCGGTGTCAAAGCGCTCGCCTTCCACGCGCATCAGGTTGAGGTAGTGGCTCACCTTCAAAATGCCGTTGCGCACCGAGATGCCCGCCAGCGTGATGAAGCCGATCAGCGCCGCCACCGACAGCGGCTGGCCCGACACCCACAGCCCCAGCACCGCGCCCACCAGCGCCAGCGGGATGTTGGCCATGATGAGTGCCGACAGCGTGGCCGAGCGGTAGCGCGTGTACAGCACCACAAACATCAGCACCAGCGAGACGGCGGCCAGCAGGCCCACCAGGCGGCTGGCTTCTTCCTGCGCCTGGAACTGGCCGCCCAGGGTGATGAAGTAGCCCTCGGGCAGGCGGGTTTCAGCCACGGCCTGGCGGATGTCAGCCACCACGTCGGACAGCGCCCTGCCCTGCGCGTTGGCCGAGAGCACGATGCGGCGCTTGCCATCGTCGCGGCTGATCTGGTTGGGGCCGTCGCCTTCTTCGATGGTGGCCAGGCGCGACAGGGGCACGGGGCCACGTGGCGTGTCGATCAGCACGCGCGCCAGGCCGTCGATGGAGCGTGCGCTGTCGGGCAGGCGCACCACCAGCGCAAAGCGGCGGCTGCCTTCCACCACCTGGGCCACTTTCTCGCCCTCTACCAGCGTCTGCAGCGCGGCCAGCACCTGGGGTGCGGGCACGCCCATTTGCGCGGCGGCGGCGTAGTCCACGCGCACGGTGATCTGCGGTGCCAGCACCTGCTTTTCCACCTCCAGGTCGGCCAGGCCGGGGATGCCCGCCAGCCGTGCGCGCAGGGCTTCCGCCTGGCCCCGCAGCGTGTCCAGGTCGTCGCCAAAGAGCTTGATGGCGATTTGCGAGCGCACGCCCGAGAGCATGTGGTCGATGCGGTGCGAGATGGGCTGGCCGATGGCGATGGCAGCGGGCAGATGCGCGAGACTACTGCGGATGTCGGCCTGCACCTCGGCCATGCTGCGCTTAAGCTCGGCCGCAGGCAGCAGGCCCACATCCAGCTCGCTCACGTGCACGCCTTCGGCATGCTCGTCCAGCTCGGCCCGGCCACTGCGCCGGCCCACGTGCGTGACCTCGGGCACCTGGCGCACCAGCACCTCGGCCTGGCGCGCCAGCGCGCTCGATTCGGCCAACGTGACGCCGGGGTTGAGCCGCATGCCGATAAGCAGCGTGCCTTCGTTGAACGGCGGCAGGAAGGTGGTGGGGAAAAACGGCACCGCCGCTGCCGACAGCGCCACCGCCACCGCGCTCACGGCCAGGGCCGTGCGCGGGCGCGCCAGCACGGCCGAGAGCCCGTTGCGGTAGCGCGCCTTGAGCCAGGCCACCACGCGCGTGTCGCCATGGTCGAGGTTCTTCATGCGCGGCAGCAGGTAGAAGGCCAGCACCGGCGTGACGGTGACCGACACCAGCAGCGATGCCAGCGTGGACACGATGAACGCAATGCCCAGCGGCACAAACAGCCGCCCCTCGATGCCCGGCAGCGCAAACAGCGGCAAGAACACCAGCACGATGATGGCCGTGGCGTAGAGGATGCCGGAGCGCACCTCCATGGACGCGAGCTTGACCACCTCGATGGGGTGCAGGCGGTGGTGGGGGTGCTTGGAGCGGTCCATCTTCAGGCGGCGCAGCACGTTTTCCACATCGACCACCGCGTCGTCCACCAGGCCGCCAATGGCAATGGCCAGGCCGCCCAGCGTCATGGTGTTGATCGACAGGCCGAAATACTTGAACACCAGCGCCGTGATGAAGATGGACACCGGGATGGCCGTGAGCGCAATCACCGTGGGCCGGAGCGTGCCGAGGAACACGAACAGGATTACCGCCACAAACACCGAGGCGCCCATGAGCTTGCCTTGCAGCGTGGTGACCGAGGCCTCGATGAAGCTTGCCTGGCGGAACGTGACGCGCGGTGCCTCCATGCCTGCGGGCAGCGAGTTCTTCAGGTCCACCAGCGCGGCCTCGATGCTGCGCGTGAGCCCGATGGTGTCGGCCGTGGGTTGCTTCTGGATGCCCAGGATGACGGCGCCCTGCCCTTCAAAGCCCGCGTCGCCGCGCTTGGTGGCGGCGGCAAAGGTGGCATCGGCCACCTGGCGCAGCAGCACGCTTTGGCCGTTTTTGGCGGTGAGGGCCAGGTTCTGCAGGTCTTCGAGCCGTGAGGTGCGGCCCAGGTGGCGGATGAGGTATTCGCGCCCGCCCAGCTCCAAGAACCCGCCCGAGGTATTGGCCGCAAAGCCCTTGAGCGCGCCCGTGAGCTGGTCGTGCGTGATGCCCAGCGCTGCCATGCGCTCCGTGTCGGGCAGCACCTGGAACTGGCGCACCTCGCCACCGATGGGGATCACCTGCGCCACGCCAGGGATGGCCATGAGGCGCGGGCGCAGCACCCAGTCGGCGTACTCGCGCACGGCCATGGGTGTGGTCTTGCCCGCGTCGATAGGGATGGCCACCTGCATGATCTCGCCCATGATGGAGCTGATGGGCCCCATGCGCGGCGTGATGCCGCTGGGCAGGCCTTCTTCCATGGACGACAGGCGTTCGGACACCATCTGGCGCGCGCGGTAGATGTCGGTGCTCCAGTCAAAGGTGACGTAAATGAACGACAGGCCCGCGCTGGAGGTGGAGCGCACGCTCTCCACACCGGGCAGGCCATTCATCGTGGTCTCCAGCGGGAAGGTGATGAGCTGCTCCACCTCTTCGGCGGCCATGCCGCCCGCCTCGGTCATGAGGGTGACGGTGGGTTTGTTGAGGTCAGGGAACACGTCCACCGGCGTGCGCGAGAGCGTGAAGGCGCCATAGGCCATGAGCACGGCGGCGGCGATGAGCACCAGCAGCCGGTTGACCAGGCTGTTTTCGAGAAGCCACTTGAACATCGTGACTCCTTAGCGGACCTGGTTGATGAGCGTGGCGCCCTGCGTGGCCACGCGGTCGCCGGGCTTCAGGCCCGAGGTCACGGCCACCGAGGTGCCATCGAGCGGCACCGCCGTGACCACCCGTGGCGCAAAGCGCTCGGGCGACTCCTTGACCCAGACGATGGTCTGGTTGGCCGGGTTGCGCAGCAGCGCTGCGGCGGGCACCTGCACGCCATCGACCTTGTCGGTGGACTGCACGAACACGCGCACCGGCTGGCCCAGGGCCAAGGTGCCAAGCGCAGACGAGTCGCCCGCAAACTGCAGCGGCTGCGCCTGATCACGCAGGCTGCGCGCTGCGCCCAGAAAGCGCAGTGGCACGCGCTGCCCGGCTACGGCCAGCGTGGCACCGGCCACGCTCTGGGCCTGTGCCGGGTCGTAGGCCAGGGCCTCGATGCGCAGGCGCGCAGGGTCGACCACCTCGAACACCAGTTCGCGCGCATCCACCACCTGCCCGGCCACGGCATTGGCCGAGGCGATCACGCCCGACACCGGGGCCACCAGCGGATCGCGTGTGGCCAGGCCCGCGCCCACGGCGCCCAGGCGCTGGGTGAGGCTCTGCAGCTCGCTCTCGGCCGCCTCGATGTCCTTGCGCGGCACGGTGTCTGCCAGCTCTGCCAAGCGCGCCACGCGCCGTCCAGCCAGGTCGCGGGCGGCGCGCAGCTCGGCCTGCTGGGCCAGTTGGTTGGAGCGCTCGATGGCGCCCGCCGTGGGCACCACATAGGCCAGCACCTCGCCCTTGCGCACCGCCTGGCCCACGCCCGGCAGGCCCTTGGGCCCGGCCTCCAGCCGCCCGGCCAGCACGGCCTGCACCTTGCCGCCTGCGTTGGGGTCCATCACCACGGTGCCTGCCAGTTCAAAGGCCTTGGCGTGCTGCCCGGTGGCTGCCACCAGAGTGCGCACGCCCAGTTGGCGCTGTGCGGGTTTGGGCAGAAACACGCTGCCATCGGGCTGGCGGCTGGGGCCGTTGCCGGTGGGCGCAGGCGGCGCGTCGCCATGGTCGTGGCCGGGGCCTGCCAGGGCTGGCAGGGGGGCGTTGAGCGCGGCGGCCATCAGCAAAGCCAGCAAGGAAGGCATGGGGTGGAAGCGCTTCATGCTGCACCTCCCACGCGCTGGGTGTTGCCAATGCGGGCAGCACGGCCCCGACGCAGTCCCCAAGCGGCAAACAGCGCCAACAGCACGGCGGCCACGGCGCCTGCGATCAGCGCGGTGCGGCGGGCCAGCCCTGCCGGTGCGGCATCGGTGTGGGCGGCGGGGTGCAGGTCGATCTCGCCTGCGAGCAGGTCGGTGTCAGTGCCTGCGGCCACGGTGGCGGTGACGGGGCTCACACCCTCGGCCAGCGGCGCGGCCAGGGTGGCCTGGAACTCGCCCTCGGCCACGCGGGTGACGGGCACGCTGGTGCCCGCAATGTCCAGCTCCAGCCGGGCGTCCTTCACGGGGCTGTTGTCGCCCGCGTGGTCCAGATAGAGCGCGATTTTTTGCCCGTCGAGCACGCCCACCAGTTCAAACAGGTCCGAGGTGGCGGCAAAGCGCGGCAGGGCTGTGCCCGCTGCGGCTGCGGGGGCTTCGCCATGGTCATGGCCATCACCGGCCAGCGCGGTCGGCGGTAGCAAGCCCAGCAGCAGGGCCAGGCCCAGTGTGGAGAAAGCGGAAGAGAGTGTCATGGTTGTCTTAAAAATTGGTCGGGATTCACAGGGAGTTCATTGCGGCAGCAGGCCCAGGGCCTGGCGCAGATGGGAGATGGCGGCGGCCGCATCGATGCGGGCGCGGGCCAGCTGGCGTTCAGCCTGGGCGGCCTCCAGCTCCACACGCAGGCGCGTGGGGCCATCGGCCTCGCCCAGGCGGAAAGCCTTGTCGACAAAGCCGCGCGTGCCCTGCGCCAGCGCCGCGTGCCGTGCCAGCGCATCGCGCTGGGCCTGCGTGGCCTTCACGCGGGCCATGGCGGCGGCAATGTCGGCGGCCAGGCGCCTCTGCTCCACGGCAGCACGCGCCTCGGCATCGATGGCATCGGCGCGTGCTGTAGCCTGTTTTGCCTGCGCACGGTCGCCCCCGCCCAGGAGTATGCGCAGGCCCACGGTGAATGTCTGCTGATAGCGGTCGCCCGCCTGCTCGCGGCCGCGCGTGGCGGCCACCGTCAGCTCGGGGTTGGCACGGGTTTGCACGGCGGCCAGGTCAGCGGCGCGGCGCGCCACCTCGGCCTGGTCCTGCCAGTCGGCCGTCGCAGGGTGCTGGGCAGCGGCTGCCGTGGCATCGGGCACGGGGGGCTCGGGCTCTGCCCCGTCCGCCAGCGCCATGGTGGGCGCGGCCTGCACACCCCAGGCGGCCAGTGCGGCCTGCGCTGCGTCCCGTGCGCCCTGGGCCTCGGCCATGGCGGCTTCGGCCTGGGCCACGGCGCCGTCGGCCTGCGCCTGGTCGGCACGCGACAGGTCGCCTGCACGCACGCGGCGCGCCACGTCGGCGGCCAGGCGCTGCGCGTTCAGCAGCCGGTCTTGCGCCAGGGCCCAGTCGGCCTGCGCGCGCAGCGCCGTCCACCAGGCTTCGCGCACAGTGGCGGCCAGTTGCAGCTGCGCGGCGCGCTGGCGGCTGTCCAGCGCCTGCACTTCGGCGTCGGCCAGCGCGGCCTTGCGGGCGCGCTCGCCCGGCAACCACAGCGGCAGGGCTAGGCCCACTTCGGCCTCGCGGCTGCCCTGGTTGCTGCCGGGGCGGTCGGTTTTGGTGGACAGCTCCAGCGCCACGGGCTCGGCCGTCCAGGCCGCTGCGGCGCTGCGCGTTGCCTGCGCGGCTTCGCGCCGCAAAGCTGCAGACTGCGCGTCTGGCTGGCGTTGCCAGGCCTGCTCGAACAGGGCCTGGAGCGTGAGCGGCGCTGTGCCGGGGGGTGCGGTCTGGGCCTGTGCGGCACTGCCCAGCAGTGCCCAGCCCAGTGCCATCACCGCCAGCGCGGCAATGGACGTGTGTTGTCGTTGTTTCGTTGGTTGCATCCGATTCCTCTGCAGTGGCCGGGGCCACAGGTTGAAATCGGCGAGGCGCGATGCACGGAGGGGACGTCAGAGGGGCACGCATGCCAACAGCAAGACGAGCACCGCTACTGCCTGGGAAGGCAGGTCTCCAACAGCATCAGGAAAAGAAACGGAGCCACCCAAGCCCCCGCCTCGCCGCTCAGGCGAGGACAGGCCAGTTGGGGCGTTCGGGCCGCGTAAGGGGTGCGGGTGGCCAGGCGGGTGCGGCCTGGCCCGGCGGGTGCGCCACGGCCACCACGATGGCCTGGGCGCTGGCACTGTGCGCCAGGCCGCCGCCTGTGCCGTGGCAGGCATGGCAGTCCATGTCGGCCAGGGTACTGGGGGAGCCCCCCGGGACCGAGTGGTCGGCCCCTTCGTCGCCATGGTGCTCGTGCACATGGTGGCCAAAGTGCGAAGCCTGCGGCGCTGACTCGTGCCCGCAATAGGGCGAGGCCGCCGCCCAGATGGACTGGAGCGGCATGAACACCAACAGAAAGACGAGCAGCAAGCGGCGCATGGGCAGCGGGATTCTAAGCAGGCCGCACCACCCGCCCCGCCAGATAGCCTGACGGGTTGAGGGGCCTACCTCCATGGGTTGCACAGGCACACCATGCAGACGCTTCATTTTTGATAGCAATCTTTGAGACCCATAGCGCGGCAGAGGCCACTTTTGTCATAAAACGCCATTCATTGCGCCGCCACCAGGTACTGCGGCACCCCGTCGGCCGCCAGCACTGGCGTGCTGTGCACGCCCCACACCTGCGCGATGGTGGCGGGGGTGAGCAGGTGGGCTGTGGCGTGCACGCTGCGCGGGCCCGCCAGGCCCGGGGCGAGCAGCAGGCTGTCGTGGGCGTAGCGCAGGGCCAGGTTCAGGTCGTGCAGCACCGCGACCACGCCCACGCCCTGCTCCACCGCCCAGCGGCGCACCAGGGCCAGCGTGTGGTGCTGGTGCGCCAGGTCGAGGGCGGCGGTGGGCTCGTCCAGCAGTAGCCAGCGGGTGGCGCCATCGGGCAGAGGCTCCCAGATCTGGGCCAGCGCGCGGGCCAGGTGGCTGCGGGCGCGTTCGCCGCCCGACAAGGTGTTGATGCTGCGCCCGGCCAGGTGGGCCACGCCGGTGGCCTGCATCGCCTCGTTCACGATGCGCGCCTCTTGGCGGCTGGGCTGCTGGCGGTGGGGAAAGCGCCCCATCTCCACCACTTCCTGCACCGTGAAGTCGAAGGCCACGGCCGTGTCCTGCGGCAGCACGGCGCGCTGGCGGGCCAGGCCCTGGGCGCCTTTGCCAGACACCGGCTGCCCGCCCATCCACACATGGCCCGAGCGCGGCGCGCGCTGGCCCGAAAGCATGGCCAGCAGCGTGGACTTGCCCGCGCCGTTGGGCCCCAGGATGGCCGTGACGCGCCCGGGCACCAACTGCGTATGCACGGTGGCCAGCAAGGGCCTGCCGGACACGCCCACACCCAGCTGGTCGCACACCAGCAGATCGGCGGTGGTGGTGACCGGAGATGCGACGGCGGCATTCATACCTTGCTCCGAAACTGGCGCAGCATGGCCAGAAACAGCGGCACGCCAATGAAAGCCGTGAGCACGCCCAGCGGCAGCTCGGCAGGCTGCACGATGGTGCGCGCCACGCCGTCGGCCGCCAGCACAAGCGCAGCGCCCAGCAGGGCCGAGCCCGGCAGCACCACGCGGTGGTCTGGCCCCGCCACCAGGCGCACCCAGTGCGGTGCCACCAGGCCGATGAAACTGATGATGCCGGTGGCAGCCGTGACGGCGCCCACGGCCAGCGCGGTGACCAGCACGGCCAGGCGCTTGGTGCGCTCCACCGGCACGCCCAGCAGCGCGGCCTGCGCCTCGCCCAGGGCAATCGCGTTGAGCGGGCGCGCCAGCACCAGGCCCAGGCCGCAGGCCACTGCCACGATGGCGCCCACCAGCGCCACGGCGCTCCAGCGCGCACCGCCCAGGCTGCCCAGCAGCCACATTTGTAGGTTGCGCAGCTGCTCGTCGGTGGAGATGAAGTTGAGGTAGCCCAGCCCCGCCAGCGCCAGCGCATTGACCGCCACGCCCGCCAACAGCATCAGCCCCATGCGCGTGCCGCCATCGGCCTGCGCCAGTGCATAGATCAGCGCCGTGACCAGCAAGCCGCCACCAAAGGCCATGCCCACCAGTGTCCAGCTGCCCAGCGTGCGCGGCAGGTCGGGCAGCCAGTGGCTGCCCAGCACGATGGTGATGGCCGCCGCCAGCGCGGCGCCGCTGCTCACGCCCACCAGCCCAGGGTCGGCCAGCGGGTTGCGAAACAGCCCCTGCATCAGCGCACCGGCCAGCCCCAGGCCGGCGCCAGCGGCCACGCCCATCAACAGGCGCGGCAGTCGGATGTTGATGAACACCAGGTATTCGGGTGCCTGCTCGGCAGAAGGCGCTGCGCCCAGGGCCTGCAGCAGCACCTGCCACAGCTGGGCGGGTGCAATGGCGTACGCGCCCCGCGTGCTGGCCCAGACCAAGGCCAGCACGACCAGCACTGCCCCTAGACCTATCGCCGTGCGGGGAGACAGACGCCCGGGCCTCCAGCGCGCACCCGACTGCGCCACGGCCACGCTGCTCACGCGGTGATCGCCTGGGTGCGGGTGTGCAGCTCACGCACGGCAGCAGGCAGGCGCGGGCCAAAGCCCAGCAAGTGGCTGGCCTCCATGGCCACCAGGGCCTTGCGGCGGTAAGCGGGCGTGAGTGCCAGCTCAGGCCGCTGCCAGAAAGCGGCCTCCCCACCCAGCGCCTCGATGCCCTGCGTGCTGTTGAGCAGCACATCGGGGGCGGCGCTGGCCATGGCCTCGGCTGTGAGCGGCCGGTAGCCCGCGAACTGGGTGATGGCATTGGTGGCGCCTGCAAAGCGGATCAGCGCATCGGCCGCCGTGCCCGTGCCCGCCACCATGGGGCTGCCGCCGTGCGACAGGATGAAGATGGCGCGCGGGCGCCGCGTGGCGGCTGCCACCTGCTTTTGCACCGCCGTCCACTGCGCATCCAGGTCCGCCTGCAGGGCCTGGGCCTCGCGCTCGCGGCCCGCCACGCGGCCCACGGTGGCAACCTTGCGGCGCACTTCGTCCCAGGTGTGGTCGGCCTGCACCAGCTCCACGCGCACACCGGCGCTGCGCACCTGGTCCAGCACCACGGGCGGCCCGGCCTCGGTGGTGCCCACCACAGCGTCGGGCTTGAGGGAAAGCAGACCCTCGGCCGAGAGCTGGCGCATGTAGCCGACCTTGGCGGTCTTGAGCGCGGCCTCGGGGAACAGGCTGGTGGTGTCAGTACCCACCAGTTGGCCCTGGGCGCCCAGCAGGTAGACCACCTCGGTCAGCGCGCCGCCCAGCGAGACGATGCGCGCAGGGCGGGCCGCCCAGGCGGCCCCTGGCCCCAACGCAGACAACCAAGGCAACGCCACCACACCGCGCAGCAGCCGCCGACGCGCGCCACCTGGCCCCCGGCTTTGCACGGCCATCGGATCACGCAGCATGGGCCAGCTCCTGCACGCCAGGCAAGCGTGCCACCAGGTCGCGCCAGCCCTGCAGTTCGGGCTTGCCGGGTTTGCGTGCACCGAAGAACATGACCATCAGCTCGCCCGTGTGGTCGAACGCCTCGACCGAGGTGACAACACCATCGGCCGTGGGCTTTTCCACCACCCACACGCTGGCAATCATGTCGGTGCGCAGGTGCAGGTTGAAGCCCGCGTCCAGCACGTTGATCCACTGCGCACGCGGCGTATCGAGCGGCTGGATATTGCGCACCGGCCCGGTGTGGATCTGGATGCAGCCGCCGCTGCCCACAAACACCATGATGGGCAGGCCGTCCACCGCGGCCTCGTCCAGCAGGCGCGCCACAGCCTGCGGTGCGGCGCGCCAGGCAAACTGGCCTTCGACCAGACGAAAGCTCTGCTGGCGCTCCACGCCGAATTTCTTGGTCAGGCCGAAGAACTCGTGGGTGTCCTGCATGGCAGCCCAGGCCTCGCGCAGGCCCTGGGCGTCGATGTCGGCGTCGGGCAGCACAGCCGCTGGCGCGGGCTCCGGACCAAACACGTAACCGGCGCTGGGTTGCACGAAGCGGCTCACCACTGCGTCGAACGCAGCCAGGTCGGTGGCATCGCGCGTGAATATCTTGTGCACAGCACGGCCATGCGCGTTGTAGAACTGCAGGCTGCGCGATGGCGGCTTGGTGGGGTCCTGGGCGGCGTCATGCGCCAGCTCCGTCACCGCAAAACCCGCATGCCACTGCGCAAAGAACAGGCGCAGGTCGATGTCTTCGCCCAGTGCGATCCCCACCGGCCCGGTGGCCGACACGTGCGTATACACGCCGGTCTTCTCGTGCACCGTGCTCTCGTTGCGCGTGAGCGCCATCAGCGGGCCGCAGGCTTCGAGCGACTGCAGCAGTTCCAGCCACGAGCCCTGCAGAGGCACGGCCTTGAGCGGGTGGCCATGCTCGCCCGCATGGGCGGCCACGGCGGCGCCTTCCGACAGCCCCAGGCTCTCGGCGGCGTCCTTGGCACGCTTGCCCGCTGCGCGGGCTGCGGCGAACCGCTCACGGATATCGGGGGCGGCCTGCGGCGGATGGGCCGGAGCGCTTGGGGGGTTCGTTGCAGCGGCATTCATTGCACGGCCTCCGGTGCGGTGTGCCACAGCACACGGCGTTGTTCGGCAGCCACCATCGCGGCGCTGGCGGCCACGTCCTGGCGCGCCTTGCATTGCTGGTCCCAGCGGCCTTGCAGGCTCCAGACCACGGTGCGAAAGTGCGGCGTGAAGCCCTGGGCGTCGGCCAGCATCTGCAGGTTGGCCGCGATCTTGCTGCCCATGGCGTCGCGGTGGCTGTCGCAGCAGGCTTGCACATAGCCCGTCATCAGCGCCAGGGTGCCCGCCAGCAGTGCCTCGGCGCAGGGCAGGCTGTATTCCTCATCGCAGTGGGCGCCGGATGTGGGCAAATCGGGCATGTCAGGTGCATGGCTCATGGTCTGTCTCCTTGATGGGGTTCATCGGGATGGGCTGTGCCTTAAAAGTCCGCCACCAGCGAAACGCGCACTGCGCGGCCAGGTTGGCTGTAGGCGTCGATGAAGCTGGCGTTCGCGGCCAGGCCGCGCACGTCGGCCCAGCGCCAGTGCTTCTTGTCGGTGAGGTTGTAGATGCCCGCGTTCAGGCGCAAGTCCTTGCGAATGCGCCACTGGGCGGCCAGGTCCAGCACCGTGTACGACGGCGTGAGGAACTGCGTGCTGCCTGTAGCCACGCTCACGTCGCTGGCCTTCTTGGCGGCGGCATGGGTCATGTCCAGCCGGGCCATCCAGCCGCCGCTGTCGTAGCGCAGGCCCGCCGTCAGGCGCGATGGGTCCACGGTGTTCACCGGCTTGCCGGTAGTGGTGTCGCGGCCACGCGTCTGGCCGTAGGCAAACGGACTGCTCCACTGCCCGCCCGCCCACTGGCCCCAGCGCATGTCGCCCTTGACCTCGAAGCCGCTCAGCTTGACGCGGCCGATGTTGACTGACTGGAACACCAGCGGGTTGCCCGGTGCGCCCGTGCCGCTGACCTGGCGCAGGTCTTCGATGAAGTCCTTGTAGCGGCCAGTGAACGCGGCAGCCTCGATGGACAGGCGCTCCAGGCGCCCGCGCACGCCCAGCTCAAAGTTCTGGCTCTTCTCCGGCTTGAGGTTGGCGTTGGGCACCGTGCGGTAGTTGCCCACCGGGTTCTCGAAAAAGGCGTTGACCTGCCCCGCATTGGGCGCACGGAAGCCCGCCGCGTAGTTGCCAAACACGCTCCACTGCTCGCTGGCACGGTACAGCACGCCGAACTTGGGCGAGGTGGCATTGCCCGACAGCGACACCGCCTGCGCGCCAAAGCCCGCCTGGTCGGCCTTGATGCGGAAGGTGTCGAAGCGCACGCCGGGGGTGATGCTCCAGGGCCCGCTCACGAACTCGTCCTGCACATACAGGGCCGTGCTGGTCTCGGTGGTGTCGGGGAATCGCTTGAGCGGGAAGGTCTCGCCCGTGGGCGGCGTCACGCCGGTCTGCAGGTTCTCGACCTTGGCCGCCGTGTAGTCCAGGCCGTAGGTGATCTTCTGCACCCATGGCCCGCCATTGCGCAGCACCTTGCTGCCTTGCAGGTTGGCCTGCCAGGTGCGCTCGTCATAGGTCACGTCGCGCACGCGGTCGGCGGCGGTGTTGCGGTCTTCGGTGATGTACTCGCGCGAATGGGCGTCCTGCCAGCTCAGCGTGGCCTTCACATCGTCGGCAAACGCGGTGTTCACGCGCCAGTTGCCTTCCCACGTCGCGCGGCTGCGCTGCATGTCGGTGAACGAGGTGGAGCCCAGCACCGAGGTGGCAGCCAGCGGCGGCTTGGAGCGTGCGGTGAGCAGTTCGTAGTCGGACGTCTTGTCCACATGCTCCAGCGTGAACACATGGCGCTGGCCGCCGCCGGGCGTCAGCACCACCTTGCCCAGCAAAGCGCCGCTTCTGTCCTTTTGCGGATTGGGCTTGGTGCGGTCGGCATTGGCCGCATCGTTGGTGCCCATGTTGTCCAGCTCGCTGGCGCGGGTGACGTTGCCGCCCAGCAACCACTGCACCGTGTCGCCCGCCTTGCCTGCCACCGTGGCGCCCACGCGCTTGCCGTGCTCGTCGCCGTCATAGCCCAGGCTCACCCGGCCGCCGATGCGCTTGTCGCCATCGAGAAACGCCGAGGGGTCTGCCGTGATGAAGTTGACCAGGCCCGCCATGCCATCGGAGCCATACAGCGCCGAGGTGGCGCCGCGCACCACCTCAATGCGCTGCAGCAGCCCGATGTCCAGGTAGTCGCGCCCGAAGGCATTGGCGCTGAAGACATAGCTGCGCGGCAGGCGAATGCCATCCACCATCATCAACACGCGGTTGCCGTCCAGCCCCCGGATGTTGAAGCCCGCGTTCTGCTCGCGCCCGGTGGAGCCACTGGCCAGCGAGAAGCGTGCGGGCGACCGCGTGACCGACACGTTGGGCAACTCGCGCGCCACGTCGCGGATGTCGCGCACCTGGCCTTCCTCGATGGCCTGCGCATTGATCACGTCGATGCTCATGGGCAGCTCGTCACGGTCCTGCTCGCTGCGCGAGCCGCTGATGACCACTTCTTTGAGCTGCGGCGCTGCAGCCACCAACTGGGCCGCATCTTGCGCATGCGCGTTGCCGATGGCGGCGCACGCACAGGCCACCAGCCATGCAAGCGGCAGCAGACGGCCTTGCAACCATTGATCGGAGGGGCGCGCCTGTGCGCACCGGGAAGAAAACGGAGGGGAACGGAATGCCTGCGCCACGGAGGGGAGTCCTTCTCTGAAACGACAACGAATACAGAGCTGGCTCCATGCAGACGGCCTTGGCTTCTGCGCGCAGAAGATCGGGCGGTTGTGGCTGGCTGATGGGATGAAATTATATGAGAATAATTCTCAATAGCAACAATTTAAAACCCTTCTTGATGGTGCTTTACAGGCCCAAGCACAGCCGCTTTCTCCGCAAACGCCGGCGCCATCCAGCCATCCAACGTAACACCGCCTGGGCGACTCCAGCCCCTCCCGGACAGACACCCAAAAACAAAGCGACTGGATGCCGAAACATCCAGTCGCTCTTATTTTTATAGCTATTAGCACTTATCCATCAAGCGCCAGAGGGCAACTTTGTTGGAATATTCCCCCCAATCACTAACCCTACCTTTGCGGGAAAGAGTTAGGGAGAGGGGTCGTGCGGTGCAGCTTTACGCTGCCACGGCTTCGCGCTGCGCTTCGGGAGCCTTGGCGCCTTCGGCCGCAGCCACCACCGGCATGCGGATCAGGTGGTCAAACGCACTCAGCGCCGCCTTCGATCCGTCGCCCGCAGCAATCACGATCTGCTTGAAAGGCACCGTGGTGCAGTCGCCCGCGGCGAACACGCCGGGGATGTTGGTGCGGCCGTGCGAGTCGACGATGATTTCGCCGAACTTGGACAGCTCCACCGTGCCCTTGAGCCACTCGGTGTTGGGCACCAGGCCGATCTGCACGAACACGCCTTCGAGCGGCACCAGGTGCTCCACGTTGGTGGCGCGGTCCTTGTACTTGAGGCCGTTGACCTTGCCGTCGGCGCCGGTGATTTCAGTGGTCTGCGCGTTGGTGTGGATGGTCACGTTGGGCAGGCTCTTGAGCTTGTTGACCAGCACGGCGTCGGCCTTGAGCTGGTCGGCAAACTCGATGAGCGTGACGTGGGCCACGATGCCCGCCAGATCGATGGCAGCCTCGACACCCGAGTTGCCGCCGCCGATGACCGCCGTGCGCTTGCCCTTGAACAGCGGGCCGTCGCAGTGCGGGCAGTAGGCCACGCCCTTGTTCTTGTACTCGGCTTCGCCGGGCACGTTGACATTGCGCCAGCGGGCGCCGGTGGACAGGATCACCGTCTTGGACTGCAGCGTGGCGCCGTTGGCCATTTGCACGCTGATGAGGCCACCTGGCTCGGCCGCGGGGATGAGTTTGTCGGCGCGTTGCAGGTTCATGATGTCCACGCCGTAGGCGCGGGTGTGGGCTTCGAGTGCGGCGGCAAACTTGGGGCCGTCGGTTTCGAGCACCGAGATGTAGTTTTCAATCGCCAGCGTGTCATTGACCTGACCGCCAAAGCGCTCGGCAGCAACGCCGGTGCGGATGCCTTTGCGGGCGGCGTACACAGCGGCCGCGGCGCCTGCTGGGCCACCGCCGACGATGAGCACGTCGTACGGTGCCTTGGCGCTGAGCTTAGCGGCTTCGCGGGCGGCGGCGCCGGTGTCGAGCTTGGCGACGATTTCTTCAATCGTCATGCGGCCGGAGCCGAAGACCTGGCCGTTCAAAAACACCATGGGCACGGCCATGATTTCGCGCTCGGTCACTTCCTGCTGGAAGGCGCCGCCTTCGATGACGGTGGTCTTGACCTTGGGGTTGACGATGGCCATGAGCGACAGCGCCTGCACCACGTCCGGGCAGTTGTGGCAGGTCAGGCTCATGTAGACCTCGAAGTTGAAGTCGCCATCCAGGGCCTTGATCGAATCGATCACGTCCTGCTCGACCTTGGGCGGGTGGCCGCCCGTCCACAGCAGGGCCAGCACCAGCGAGGTGAATTCATGGCCCAGGGGCAGGCCGGCAAAACGCAGGCTGTTGGTGACGCCCGCGCGCTGCAGGCTGAAGGATGGCTTGCGCGCATCGTTGCCGTCGGTGCGCAGGGTGATCTTGTCGCTGCGCAGGGATTGGATGGTTGTCAGCAGCTCGCGCATGTCGCGCGCAGTCTCGCTGTCGTCCAGGGATGCCACCAGCTCAAACGGCTGCTGCACGCGCTCCAGGTAGGCGGCGAGTTGGGTCTTGAGTTGTTCGTCGAGCATGGTGGTGTCCTTTGAATTTGGAGTTGTATGTGGGGAGCGTGATGGCAAGCGGGATTCAGATCAAGCCTGCGGGTCAAACTCCGGGCGTAAAAAAGCCGGACGGCACGGCGCACAGGCGCCATGACGCTGTCCGGCTTCAGAGGCCGAGAAAAGCGAATGCTTAGATCTTGCCGACCAGGTCCAGCGAAGGCGTCAGGGTCTTGGCGCCTTCCTTCCACTTGGCGGGGCAGACTTGGCCAGGGTTGGCGGCGGTGAACTGGGCAGCCTTGAGCTTGCGCAGGGTTTCCGACACGTCGCGGGCGATTTCGTTGGAGTGGATTTCCAGGGTCTTGATCACGCCATCGGGGTTGATCACGAACGTGCCGCGCAGTGCCAGGCCTTCTTCAGGGATGTGCACGCCGAAAGCGTTGGTCAGCTGGTGCGTTGGGTCGCCAACCAGGGGGAATTTGGCCTTGCCCACGGCGTCCGACGTTTCGTGCCACACCTTGTGCGAGAAGTGGGTGTCGGTGGTCACGATGTAGACCTCGGCGCCGGCCTTCTGGAACTCTGCGTAGTTGTCGGCAGCGTCTTCGATTTCGGTGGGGCAGTTGAAGGTGAAAGCTGCGGGCATGAAGATCAGCACGGACCACTTGCCCTTGAGGGACTGCTCGGTCACTTCGATGAATTCACCCTTGCCGTCACGGTTGACGAAAGCGGTGGTCTTGAAGGGCTGAACTTGCGTATTGATCAGGGACATTGCTGTTTCCTTGGTGGTTGGTTAACTGAACAGGACTGAAGTCTAGGCTTTTCGAGACCATCAATCCAATTAATTGATTTGATTGAATCAATTGCCTGTGACTATACAGTGACACCCTGCCCTCAGGCCGGGGCGGGCATTTTGCCCCCTTTTAAACCCCCAAAGACCGCCACGAAGCCGCTGCACGAACCACCGCCCACCTGGTCAACCCTTGCGGCATATCAAACATTCAAATACAACTGATTCGCGTTTAGTTTTATCATCTGCCGCACTGCAGCAACGCCGCCCATGCCACTTTGCTGCAGTGGGCCAGCCAAAGCTCGACGCCTCTGAAATATTGGTCAAAACGGCCTGCAGCGCTTTATTGATAAGCGCAAGCAGCTCATAAATTTATAGCAAAGACCTCAAACACCATGTTCCAAACACTTCTGATCTGTTTCCGCGAAGGGCTGGAAGCCCTGCTGGTGGTGGCGATTGCCACCCTGTACCTGCGCAAGACCGGGCGCCTGCACCTGTTGCTGCCACTGCGCGCGGGCGTGGGCGTGGCAGCCCTGCTCTCGCTGGTGCTGGGCTGGGTGCTCTCGCAGGTGGGTGCGCTGTCGCCCGCAGCCGAGGGTGGCATGGCGCTGGTGGCTGCCGCCACCGTGGCCTGGTGCGTGGTGCACATGCGCCGTGCGGGCCAAGGCATGGGCCAGGACATTGCCCAGCGCATGGACCGCGCCAGTGTGCTGGAAGGCCCGCGCGCCTGGGTGGCGGTGTTCCTGTTTGCCCTCTTCATGGTGGGCCGCGAAGGCGTGGAAACCGCCACCATGCTCGCCGCCCTGGCCCGCAGCGCCGAGCTGGGCTACATGGCCTGGGGCGGTCTGGCGGGCCTGGCGCTGGCCATTGCCATCGCCTGGGCCTGGACGCGCTACGGTCGCGCGGTGAACCTTGCGCGGTTCTTCCGCGTCACGTCGTGGTTCATGGCGGTGTTTGCGGTGCAACTGGTGGTGTATGCGTTCCATGAGTTCACCGAAGGCGCAGCGATACCCGGCATCGACAACGCTTACTGGCATGCGGCCACCGAAGATCTGGCCGAAGGCACCATTGCCCAGGCCATCTCGCTGGCCCTGGTGCTGGTGCCCACGGTATGGCTGGGCCTGGCGCACTGGCGTGAGCGGCGCACGGCGCCATCGTCTGCAGCCGCAACCGCCATGGGCACACAGGCCGCCGCGCCACGCGCCGCACAATAGCCCCGCGCACGGCCTGCGCAGCCCCATCGGGCCTACCGGGCCGGATGGGGTCAGCCGGGGTGAACGCGAACGCCTATCAACCTCACACGCAGCCAGCGCGCTCTAGCAGGGATATGCCTTGCGCGTGTTGATATGGCTCACGACAATCGGGGCCGAATCAACACAACACAACAAGGAGTCCCCATGAAAGGTGACGCACAGGTCATTGGCCATCTGCAGGCCCAGCTCAAGAACGAACTCACGGCCATCAACCAGTACTTCCTGCACTACCGCATGCTCAAGCACTGGGGCTTCGACAAGCTGGCCAAGAAGGAGTATTCGGAATCCATCGGCGAGATGAAGCATGCCGACTGGCTCATGGACCGCATCTTCACGCTGGATGGCCTGCCCAACCTGCAGGACCTGGCCAAGATCCAGGTCGGCGAAGACGTACCAGAGATCCTGGCCTGCGACCTGCGCGCCGAACAAGGCGCCCAGGCCACCATCAAGGATGGCATCGCCCACTGCGAAACGGTTCGTGACTATGTCTCGCGCGACCTGCTGCAAAAGATCCTGGACGACACCGAGGAGCACATCGACTTCCTGGAAACCCAGATCGATCTGATCGGCAAGGTGGGCTTGCAGAACTACCTGCAATCGCAGATGGGTGACGTGGAGTAACGCCAAGACTGCACCAGAGCGCTCCACGAAAAGTACCAAGAAGAACAACAAAAAACGGGCCGAGGCCCGTTTTTTTGTGCCCACGCCATCACCAAGCTCCCCCGATTGCACGGGGCTGCGAAGCACAGCCCTACCCCGATGTCACAAGCTGTTGCAAGCACACATCAAACCAGCGCAAATAGCATTTTTATAAATGCGAATGCTTCTCAACAAAAGTAGAATGCGTTCTTACGACCAAGGCCATTCCTTCTTGCAGCTCCCGATCTGCAAGGGCAGGTCCCGTGATTCCCTTTAACACCTAGCCAGCCAGTCAGCCGGGCTCTCCGCCGCTGCAGCCAGCGTTTGTACGTTTGCCGTACGACACCTACTGCCTGGAGCCTTTCTGATGCCGCGCAGCACCGCCAGCCCCTGCCCTGCAGGAGTTCTGCTTCTCTCCTTTTTTGAAGGCCGCACCGCCCTGGGTGCCGCCGCAGGTCGGCCATGAAGGCGGCCCGCGTTGACTGGCGCTACCGCCTGGTCATCACCTCCCGCGCCATGGCGGCCATCGCTGGCGGCTATGCGCTGGCGGCAGGGTTCACCGCTGCGCTTTCGTTGGTGTTGGCGCTGTGGATGCCGCGCGTGGAGGCCGTGCTGACCGCCACCATGCTGGCCTGGCTGGCCTATACCATGGCGGCGGGATGGGCGTTTTATGCGCGCACGGCCTGGGGCGCCTGGGGCGGCACGCTGCTGCCCGCCCTGGCACTGGGCGCGTGCGCCATGGCGCCGCAATGGATGAGGGGAACGCCATGACAACAGCGACCTCCACCGTGCGCAAGAGCGCCGACCGCGAAGGCTTTCGCCAAGCGATGTCGTGGCTGCACACCTGGGCAGGGCTCATCCTCGGCTGGCTGCTGTTTGCGATCTTCCTCACGGGCACGCTGTCGTTCTTCAAGAACGAGTTCAACCTGTGGATGCGGCCCGAGATGCACGGGCTGCCGCGCACCGACGCGGCCGATGCGCAGGTGGCACAGAAGTCCGTGGACGCGCTAGTGCGCAAGGCCCCCGACGTCACCCAGTGGATCCTGCACCTGCCCGATGACCGCGACCCAGCCGTCAACATGCTCTGGCGCGGCACCGGCAACGGGCGCTTTGAAACGCTGCGCATGAACCCGCAGACGGGCGAGCCCATCGAGGCGCGCCAGACCATGGGCGGTGATTTTTTCTACCGCTTTCACTTCGAGCTGCGTACCGCGCAAAAGGGCCGCTGGACTATCCAAGGCCGCTGGGTGGTGGGCGTGGCCACGATGCTGATGTTTGTGGCGCTGATCACCGGCGTGATCACACACCGCCGCATCTTCAAGGACTTCTTCACCTTCCGCCCTACCAAGGGCGGGCAGCGTGCCTGGCTGGATGCGCACAACGTCAGCGGCGTGCTGGTGCTGCCGTTCTATCTGATGATCACCTTCAGCGGGCTGATGATCTTCCACACGCTGTACATGCCCGCGGGCATTGCCGCCAACTACAAGAACGAGAAAGGCGTGGACTCCAACGCGTACTTTGCCGACCTGCAGGGCGAGAAGCCCGAAAGCCGTCCCCGCCGGGGTGCGGGCGACAAGGTGGCGCCCCTGCCCGCCATCACCCTGCAGCCCATCATCGACGCGGCCACCACCCGCTGGCAGGGCGGGCGCATCGGCAGCGTGCAGGCGCGCCGCGATGCCAACGGCCGCGCCGTGGTGGAGGTAACGCGCCACGAAGGCGACCGCCTGCAGTACCGCCCACCGCGCCTGCTGTTTGATGCCACCACCGGCGAGTGGCTGGACCATGCCGACGCCACCAGCCCCGCCGTCAAGACCTATGGTGTGCTGTATGGCCTGCACATGGCGCGGTTTGCCGATGTGGGCCTGCGCTGGGCGCTGTTCGGTTTTGGGGTGCTGGGCAGCCTGATGATTGCCACGGGCATGGTGCTGTGGTCGGTCAAGCGCAGCGCCAAGTCGCAGACACAGGCCAGCCGCCAAGGGGCGGCCAAAACGACCAGCAACACAACCAGCAACGCGCCCGCTGCGCACCCCAAAGCGCCGTTCGGCGAGCGCCTGGTGGCTGGCATCAACATCGCGACACTGGCCGGGCTGCCGCTGGCCTGTGGCGTGTACCTGGCCGCCAACCGCCTGATCCCTGTGGGCATCGAGGGCCGAGCGGATGCAGAGCTGGCCTGGTTCTTCAGCGCCTGGGGCATCACGCTGCTGTGGGCGCTGGCCTGCGCGGTGGTGCGCCCGCACCGCCTGGGCTGGACGGTGCCGCTGGCCGCTGCGGGCCTGGTGTGGGTCGCGCTGCCGCTGATCAACGCGCTGACCACACACACCCACCTGGGCGTGAGCCTGCCCGCGCGCGAATGGGTGTGGGTCAGCATGGACCTGTCGTTTTTGGCCACCGGGCTGCTGCTGGGCTGGCTGGCGTGGCGCGTGCGCCCTGGTCGCACGCCCCGGCGCGGTGCGCCTGCACGGAGTGCGCGACCCGCGCGACCTGCCCCGTCGGTGCCCGTGGCGCCTGCCGAAACCTCCACCTCGGGAGCCTGAGCCATGTCTGCCTTTCTTCTGTGCTTTGCCGCCTGGTCGGCCATTGCGCTGGGCATGGATCGCCACCACGAAGACGCCCTGGGCCAGGAAGGCGCCGCGCGCCGCCTGGTGGCGTTGCGCCGCTCGGGCTGGCTGCTGCTGGTGCTTTCGCTGTGGCTGGCAGCGGCGCACCCGCCGGGGGGCGTGCCTGCATCCCTGGGCGTAACGGCATGGTCCGTGGCCCTGTCGGTGGCCGCCGTGGCGGTCACGGCAACCGTCACCTGGCAGCCCCGGCGCACGCCCGAACTGGCTGGCGCCGCCCTGCTGGCGGGCTTGCTGGCGCGGGCGCTGGGGTGGTGATGGACAGGCTCCACGCTCCCGCAGCCGTGCGCTGAGCCGCTCGGGCTCGAACTCGCTTTTCTGTTTTCACGGCCCCACCACATCCCAGACAGCGGGCCTTCGCGGCGCGCGCCAGGCCACGAGGTGCAAGGGCTTTTCGCCAACCGCGTTGCGCTCACTCCAAGGAAAACCATGCACGCTTACACACCAACCCCCTATCGGCTCCACCCGCTGGTGGCCGCCCTGCTTGCCACGCTGTGTGGCACGGCACTGGCGCAGACGACGGCGCCGCCCCCTGCAGTTGCGCAGACCACGCCGCAGACGCTGGGCGAGGTCACCGTGCAATCCAGCGCGGACGACGACGGCTATTCACCCGCCGCCGCCAGCACGGCCACCAAGGGCAGCGCGCCGCTGCGCGATGTGCCCCAGGCCGTGAACGTGGTGCCCGCGCAGCTCCTGCGCGACCAGGGTGCGCGTTCCATGGAAGACGCGCTGCGCAACGTGCCCGGCGTGGCCATGAGCCACGGCGACGGCCAGCGCGACCAGGTGGTTATCCGGGGCTTCACCGCCATTGCCGACCAGTTTGTGGATGGCGTGCGCGACGACGCGCTGTACTTCCGCGACCTGGCCGACATCGAGCGTGTGGAAGTGCTCAAGGGCCCTGCCGCCGTGCTGTACGGGCGCGGATCGTCGGGTGGCCTGATCAACCGCGTGACCAAGAAGCCCAAGTTTGGCGAGACCTCGGGCGAGGCATCGCTGGGCCTGGGCAATTTCGACTACCGCCGCGCCACGGCCGACGTGAATGTGGGCATCAGCGACACCGCCGCCTTCCGCATCAACGCCGCCGTCGAAGACTCGGGCAGCTACCGCGACCAGCAGTTCGTCAAGCGCCACAACTTCGCGCCCTCGCTCGCGCTCAAGCTCGCGGCGCAGACCGACCTGCTGCTGCAGTACACCAACGCGCGCGACAAGCGCCTGACGGACTTCGGCATTCCCGCACTCAATGGCCGCCCCGTCAACGTGCCCGCGAGCACCTACTACGGCTCCAGCAACGCCGCGCAGGACGACACCACCACCAGCACCATGCAGTCGTTCGCGGCCACGCTGAACCACCGCTTCAACGACGACTGGTCGGTGCGCAACGTCACGCGCCTGTACGACTACACGCTGGACCGCTACAACACCTTGCCCGGCGGCACCACCGACCCGGTGAACCTGACCGTGGGCCGCACGCGCTCGTTCATCCTGCGCGATGAAAAAGGCTTCTTCAACCAGACCGACGTGACGTGGCGCAACCAGCTCGGCGGCTTGAAGCAGGAGTGGCTGATGGGTGTGGAAGTGGGCCAGCAAAAGAAACGCTCCGAGTCCGTCACCGGTGGCGCAGACCGCGTGCCACTCTTCAACCCCGGCAACCGCCCTGCTCCCGCCATCCCAGCGGCCAACTACAACGCCGACAGCGCCATCCCCAGCCACACCACGCAAGACACAGCCGCGCTGTACTGGCAAAACCAGATCACGCTGGCGCCCCAATGGAAGGCGCTGGTGGGCGCCCGCTACGACGTCTTCGGGCAAGAGACCACGTTCGACCGCAAGCTCGCAACGCTCTCGCGCACCGACAAAAAGTTCAGCCCTCGCGCGGGCCTGGTGTGGCAGCCGAGCGATGTGGTGTCGTACTACGTGTCGTACAGCAAATCCTTCCAGCCCTCGGCCGAAGCGTTTGCGCTGGCCGCCAACAACACCGGCGCCGAACCAGAGATCACCGAGAACAAGGAAATCGGCGTCAAGCTCGACCTGCTCGATGGCCGCATGAATGTGACCGGCGCGCTCTTCAACCTGGAGCGCACCAACATCAAGAACACCGACCCCGCCAATCCCGGTCGTCAGATCAACGTGGGCACCCAGCGCACCAACGGCCTGGAGCTGACCGCCAACGGCCGCCTGCCCGGCCGCTGGGACGTGAGCACCGGCTACGCCTGGCTGGACGGCCGCATGACGAAGTCACTGGCCACCACCACATCCACACAGCTGCCCACAGCCGCCATCGCCGCCCAAGGCAAGGTGCCCGCGCTCACGCCGCGCAACTCGGCGTTCCTGTGGGCCATGAAAGACCTGGGCCACGGCCTGCGCGTGGGCGGCGGCGTGAACTATGTGGGTGCGCGCTTCACCTCGCTGACCAATCTGGTCACCCTGCCCGGCTACGCCACGCTGGACGCGGCCCTGCAGTACACGCTGGGCCAGTGGGATGTGGACGTGAACATCAAGAACCTGGCCAACCGCAAGTACTACGTGTCGGCCCACGGCAGCAACGACAACCTGATCCTGCCCGGCTCGCCGCGCGCGGTGCAGGTGACGCTGCGCACGCGGTTCTGACGCTGCGCCTGCAGGCACAGCACGCAAATTCGAAGAATTTTTGGCTGCTAGCGCTTGATGGATAAGCGATAGCAGCTATTAATTTGATAGCAAATATCAAACACCGAGGAGGAGAAGCACCATGCAAATGCACCCACTGGCCTTTGCCGCCCTGCTGGCCACCGTGGCAACGGCGCAAGCACAGACCAGCTCCGGCCCCACCACGGGCACCCCCACCACGACAGCGCTGCCCGAAGTGAAGGTGACCGACGAGGCCAACAGCGCGGCGACCGAAGGCTCGGGCCAGTACACCGCCCGCGAAGTCAGCGTAGGCAAGCTCCTGCAGGCACCGCGAGAGACGCCGCAGTCCCTCAGCGTGGTCACGCGCCAGCAGCTGGATGACCGCAACCTGACCAAGGTGGAAGACGCCATCAAGCTGAGCACCGGCATGACGGTCACGCGCTTTGATGGTGCGGGCAACTACAACACCTTCCAGGCGCGCGGGTTCGATCTGGGCTCCATCCAGCTCGATGGCGTTCCGATCCCCCAGGGCAACTACAGCACGCTCGACACGGCCATGTATGACCGCATCGAAGTGCTGCGCGGCCCGGCCGGGCTGCTGCAGGGCGCGAGCGAGCCCGGCGGCACCGTGAACCTGGTGCGCAAGCGCGCCCCGGCCAAGCTGGCCATTGGCGCCGATGCGGCGGTGGGCTCCTTCGGCCTGCGCCGGGGCACTGTAGACGTGGGCGGCGGCCTCAATGCCGAAGGCACGATCCGCGCGCGCGCCGTCGCGGTGGTGGAAGACAAAGACAGTTTTGTAGACACCCTGTTCAACAACAAGCGCCTGGGCTACGGCACGCTGGAATGGGACATCGCCCCCTCCACCACCGTGTCGGTGGGCGCGGCGCAGCAGCGCGTGCGCGCCGCCATCGACCAGGGCCTGCCCACCTATGCCGATGGCCGCCCGGCCGACCTGCCCCGCAGTGCCTTTGCCGGCCTGCGTGCCAACCGCCAAGACCTGGAGACCACCGACGTTTTCGCAGAGCTGGAGCACCGGCTGGATGGGGGCGGCTTGGTGCGCCTGTCCGCGCGCGACATCGACCGCACGGCGTTCTACCGCTCGGCCCGCGCCAACAGTGCCCTGGCCGCCGACGGCAGCTTCACCATGGAAACCGTGGACGGCGACTTTCACGTGCGCACCCGCAACTACGACGCCTTCCTGGCCACACCGGTGCAGATGGCAGGCCGCACCCACAAGCTGCTGGTGGGCGCGAGCCATAACGAGGGCAAGAGCTGGGACGGCAACTACGCCTACGGCCCCAGCGTGCCGTTCAACCTGCTGCAGCCCCACTACGACCTGGCCTACCCAGACATCCGGCTACCGGGCTTCACCTCGATCGTCACGCGCCGCGAGAACGCGCTGTACGGGCAGGCGCAGATCGGCCTGACCGACACGGTCAAGCTGCTGGCAGGCGGGCGTCTGTCGTGGGCGGAGGTGGTGACGCGCAGCACCAGCACGGGCGCAGTCACCGCATCGGCAGACCCTGGCCGCCAGTTCGTGCCGTCGCTGGCTCTGATGTGGGACTTCCACCCGCAGTACACCGGCTACGCCAGCTATGCAGAGACCTTCGTGGTGCAAAGCCAGCTCAACGCGGCCAAGCAATTGCTTGCCCCACGCACAGGCAAGCAGGTGGAGCTGGGCGTGAAGGGCGAGTTTTTGCACAAGCGCCTGCAGGCCCATGCAGCGCTGTTTCGCATCATTGACGAGAACCGCGCCATCGCCGACCCGGTGGTGGCAAACGCCTACATCGCCGGCGGCAAGGTGCGCGCGCAAGGCTTCGAAACCGAGATCAGCGGCCAGCCCCAGCCCGGCTGGGACATCGTGGCGGGCTACGCCTACAACGACACCCGCTACCTCCAGGCCCCCGTGGCGCAGCAGGGCCAGGTGTTCAGCCCCGTCACGCCGCGCCACAGCGTGAACCTGTTCACCCGCTATGCCTTCACCAGCCCGGCGCTGCGCGGCTTCAGCGTGGGCGGCGGAATGACCTACCGCAGCGAGTTCTTTGCGCAAAGCGGTGCGTTGCGCATCAACGCACCGGGCTACGCAGTGTTCAACGCCCAGGTGGGCTACCAGATCAACGACCACCTGTCTCTGAACCTGTCGGTGGACAACCTGCTGGACAAGACCTACTACGAGAAGGTGTCAGGCATTTCGCGCCAGAACTTTTATGGCGAGCCCCGGCGTGTGACGGTGGCGCTCAAGGCGCGGTATTGAGGCGGGACGAGGGAAAAGACATAGGCATCGGTGAAGATGCCATGCACCTTGAGCCGATTCCGCGCGAGGCACTCCCGCACTGCGCCCGACCGCTCGGCCAGGCTGAGACTGGGTGTGTTGTGCTGGGCCACGACGATTTCAACGCGGCTCAGCTTGAGCTCTGCAAAGGCGAACTGACTGAGTGCCTGAACGGCGGCGAGCGCTGCGCCTTGGCGCTGCCAGGACTGGCGGACCCAGTAGCCCAGGTTGCAGAAGCCGTTGACTAGGTTGAATTGATTGAGGCCGCAGCCGCCCACAAGGGTATTGGACCCGGCGTCGAAAATGCCGAACTCGTAGCTGGAACCGCGCTCCCACTCGGCCTCGCAATGCGCAAACCAGGACGCAGCATCGGCGGTTGAGTAATTGGGATGGGCCCAGGGCATCCACTTCCCGACGGTGGCAGTGGACTCCAGAACGGCCTCGACGAAGGAGGGGAGATCGGATTCAGCGAAGGGGCGGAGCTCGAAACGACCGGAGGCAAGCATGGGGCAGGAACTGCAGAGGTTTAACGTCGAAGCTGACCGGAACGCAGCGCCTTGCGATAGCGTTTGAGGTTCTTCGCCTTGCGTCCCGTCGGAAACTGAGTTAACTCCATGCCGCAGCCAGCGACCGCCAGCGCCGCAGTCAGGTCGGCGGGAAAATGGTCAGACTGTACGACCACATCGCGCATAGCGATCCCAAAGTCCAAAGTCGCGTGCTCCACGCCTGCGACTTCGCTCATGTTCTTCAAGATGCTTGAATGGGCACGGAGAAACTGGATTGCATCGGCCTGTTGCTGCTCCAGGTCTTCAAACTCAGCGTCACTCACCACCAAGGTCAGCCCAGAAGTCACTGCAGGCCGACTATTCGGCCGGGAACTGCGCGGCACACCTCGCCGCCAAATGTTGCACGGTTCAACCGGACTCAGCGCGACGAGGCTTTCCACATCAGCCTCGCGGCCCACGAAATGAATTATGCAACCCATGCGATTCAAGGTTTGTTGAAAGGAGATGAGAGGCGTGACCAGACCGATGGATTATTTTGCGAAATTCGCTTTTTGCTTAGGAATGCGCGCGGACGACACATGCGACTGCAGCTACGAATGCAACGGCAACAAGCGTAGAAATGAGGTACCACAGTACGCGAAGCCCCGAGATCGACCGCTGCTTGGTTTTTTGCTCAACAAACTCATTAGCGTGGCGGAGACCTGGCAAACGGGAGTAGACAAACCCTAGTAGATCCCCGGCCGCGCTGAGCAGGAGGTAGGCCGGTGGAGCAAACATTGCGAGAAGCAGCCAACGGAGCAGACCTTCGGGATGCCCTTGCCACAGGAAAACTCCAGCGCACACAGAGAGACCTAGCCAAATAACGAGGAGCAAGCGTGGTTTCGACATTGATATGCGCTAGGACTGGCTTGGTGCTACTTAACGAATGAGAGTGGCGTCCCCGCCCCGAGCGATGCGCGTAGTTGCAGGGTACGGCACCAAGTGCCGCGATGGGAAGTATGGAGTCTCGTCGACGCAGCCGTTGTTGGAGGGGGCGCCCATGGCAATCAAGCTTGTCGAGCTTGTCAGGCACCGTCCACACCACCCTCGATGATCTCTTGAAGTTGCGAACGCAAACCTTCATAGAGTTCTGTGACGTCCACCTTCTCGCCCCGCTCAATCCGTTTAATGAGCATGTCCTGCGGATGAAAAGTCAAGCTTGACTGCAGATACCGGACGGCCGGGTCTCGACCATATTCATCGTCAATCATCCACCAGTCGTAGTCTGGCTCGGCGTTAACGAAGACTTTTCCAAAGGCTATGCCAAGGGCGTGAATGGTGTATTCCGCCTCTGCATCAATAACGCCGGAGTCGAGCGCTCGCTGAATCAGGTCAAGGTCGCGCTTTGATCCATCGAGTTCAGCATGAAGAATATCCACGATAGCTTGCCGGGCATGAACCAGGGACAGAGCAATCTTTTGCAAGTCGTCCGGAGTCGGGGCTTCAATCATCTGCTTACTCACCTGTGGCAGTAAAAATGTGTCCGGCGGCACTTAGGGAACCATTCCCCGGCGAAGCCGAGCGCATTCGATATGTGAACCGCTTTCATCCCTGTCCACCGTGTGCGTTCTTTCGTTGCTTGGCGGCTCACGATCGAAAGTCTCTACGGTGGACACCCCCCTGAAAAGTCAAACTTTCCCCGGCCCAGCCGGGGGCCTCCCTTTGGAAGCTTGAAGTGCTTTTCGGTAGAAGATTCTGTCGTAGCCCGTCATATGCTTGCGCTCGTACTCGACGTAGCCGATCTTCGTGTAGAGGGCCTGGTTCTCAACCATCTTGGAATTCGTGCACAGGTACAAGCTGTCGAAGCCGCGACGCAGCGCCTCGTGCTCTGCAAACATGAGCAACTCCCTGCCGACCCCGTGGCCGCGCAGATGAGGGACGGTGGCTACTGTGTCGATGTAGAAGCCCTCTGTTGTTTCGTACTGAACGAGCGCGCCGACGATCGCGTTCTCGTACTGCGCGACCCAGACATGACCGTCCTGGGTGTGTGCGTTGAAGTCGAGCAGCATCGGCGCTGGAGGCCTGCCGATCCTAGCGATATAAGGGCTGAAGGCTTCTACGACGCATTGGCGTGCGGCAGGAGCGTCGCCTGCAAGTGCTTGACGGACGATCAGGTCCAAGTTGGGCCTCCAGTGCTCGTTGTGACGGCTAGCTCGCCGTATCCCGCAGAACTTGCGAGACAAGCTCGACGGATCGGAATATTTTGACATGGCACCATCTTGAAAACGGCATCCAGCTTGGGCTGCAGCCAAGCTGCGTGCTTGGGCCAACTTTGGGGCTCAGCTTCAACATGCGTCTATCGAAAGCAGCGGCCATCGTTCGCTAAACCGCTTCGATTTCACACGTTGCCGGTAGATGGCGAAACTCGCTCTGATCGGGTTGTGCCTCACGCGAAGCGCGAACTGTCGCGAACTCTGGCCAGGTTGCCACGCCTTCTTCGAGGGACCCAAGAGGATGCACCAACTGCCCCAGGTTGCTGGCGAACCATTGATGCACCGTGGCTTGGTTGGTGACTTCCCACTGCACCGTCGGCATGATCGCGCGGAGGCGGTTTTCGAGATATGCATCTTGCTCCGGGCCGAGAACTTTGCGGTCAAAGTGGACGACATCGACATCCTCAAGCACCGAGGGGGTTTCAAAGCCATGGAGAGCATCCCACACCAGAGACCGCACGGCGCCAGCGCCAATGCACAAAGAGTCCAATCCAAGAGAACGGACCGCCAACAGCGCTGCGATCAAGTGGCTTGAAGAGCGCACCATGGCCACAAGCCGCCGTTCAAGCTCCGGTCGTGAAGTTTCGTTTCCGTGCATAGCTTCACAGGAAATTAGGCGGAAATTTCTGGTGCATGGTTCTGGCAGAACGTAGCACTTTAGCCCTTGCGCAGAGGCCACCGACCGCCAGCTCTGCAGAGGGTTCATCCAGCCTCTCGAATCACTTTTCTGCACCATCTACTTGCGGTTTTCGCAACCGCCTGAATCACAACATCACCACAAATACAAACAATTCCCATTTGCAATGTAAAATTCAGTTTCCGCAAGCCACAGCCTCCCCCTTAGACCTGCTCTAAGGCTGCAGCCAGCACCCACCGTCCTTCGATGTATTCGGGTTGTCTGGCTTGAACCACTTCTTCACTCCTTCTGCTGCCGCCATTGCCGCCTCTGCGCTGTGGGCCGGCCCTGCGGGTGTGCGCCAGCCCAGCCCTTGCCACCCCGCCCCCACGCCATGCTGAGCCCCACCGCCCTGCGCCGCTGGAGCTGGACCCACAAGTGGTCCAGCCTGGTGTGCACCGTCTTCATGCTGCTGCTGTGCCTCACCGGCCTGCCGCTGATCTTTCACCACGAAATTGGCCACCTGCTGGGCACCGAGGTCGAGGCGCCCGCCATGCCCGCCAAGACGCCGCGCGCCAGCCTTGACAAGGTGCTGGCCACCGCGCAGGCACTGCACCCGGATCGTGTGGTGCAGTTCGCGTCGCACGCCGAGGACGATGACAACGTGTGGTTCGTCACGCTCACGCCCACACCGGCGCCCACGGACGATTTCCGCTCCGTGGCGGTGGATGCGCGCACGGGCCAGGTGCTGGCGCAGCCACGGTTTGACGAGGGCTTCATGTACGTGATGTTCAAGCTGCATGTGGACCTGTTTGCGGGGCTGCCGGGCAAGCTGTTTCTGGGCTTCATGGGCTTGTTGCTGCTGGTGGCTATCGTCACCGGCGTGGTGCTGTATGCCCCCTTCATGCGCAAGCTGGCGTTTGGCGAGGTGCGGCGGGACCGCTCCACGCGCGTGAAGTGGCTCGACCTGCACAACCTGCTGGGCATCGTCACGCTGGTGTGGGCGTTTGTGGTGGGCGGCACGGGCATGATCAACACGTGGGCCGATCTGCTCATCAAGTACTGGCAGTACGACCAGTTGTCGGTGCTGCTCAAGCCCTATGAGGGCCAGCCCATCGTGCCCGCCGCAGAGCGCGGGCCGCTGCAGCAAGCGCTGGAGGTGGCGCAGGCCCAGGCGCCGGGCACCAAGCTGTCGTTCATTGCGTTCCCGGGCACGGCGTTTTCCAGCCCGCATCACAACACATTCTTCCTGCGGGGCAACGAGCCGCTCACCTCGCGCCTGCTCAAGCCCGTGCTGGTGGATGCGCGCACGGCGCAGGTCACAGCAGCGCCCCAGCTGCCGTGGTACCTGACTGCGCTGCTGGTCTCGCAGCCGCTGCACTTTGGCGACTACGGCGGCATGCCGATGAAGATCCTCTGGGCGCTGCTCGACATTGCCACCATCGTGGTGCTGGGCAGCGGGTTGTACCTGTGGTTGCGCAAAGGTGCGCAGGCGGGCAACGCCAGTACCAGCACCGCCACGGCGGCCGCCACCGTGCACGGCCACACCGGCCTGCCGCCAACGGCTGCCGCACGCACTGGCGGCGCGCTGCCAAGCACGGAGGGCCGCGCATGAAGGCGAGCCCTTTCTGGTCGCTGTGGGGCTGGCCCCTCGTGATGGGTGTGCTGACCACCACCGGCCTCATCACGGCATTGGTGTCTGACACCTGGGGCGACTGGTGGTCGTGGGTGGGTCTGGGCATTCCGGTGGCGGTGATGGGCTGGACCTGCTGGCCGCGCACCACGCCAAAGGCCACTGCGCAACGCGCCCATGACAAACCCCACAGCGATGCCGACGAAGCGGGCACCAACGCCAACGCCACGCCACTCTGAACATTCCCCGCACCTTCACCACGCCATGCGCAATCCCCATTCCCCTCGCCGCCCTGCCCTGACCCCAGCCGCACTGGCCGCCGCCCTGCTCTTCACACTGGGCGCGCCTGCCGCATGGGCGCAAGCGACGACCAGCGCCACCGAGCCCGACGGCAAAACCCTGTCCACCGTCACGGTGAACGCCAGCGCCGACGCATCGGCCCAAGGCCTGTCGCCCGCCTACCCCGGCGGCCAGGTGGCCCGTGGGGGCCGCGCGGGCATCCTGGGCACCAAGGACGCGATGGACACGCCGTTTTCCATCACCAGCTACACCAACGAACTGATCCAGGACCGCCATGCCCGCAGCGTGGGCGATGTGCTGCAGAACGACCCCACGGTGCGCGTGGCACGTGGCTTTGGCAATTTTCAGGAGGCGTTCTTCATCCGGGGGTTCATCCTCGATTCGGACGACACGGCCTACAACGGCCTGTACAGCCTGCTGCCGCGCCAATACATTGCCACCGAACTGTTCGAGCGTGTGGAGGTGCTGCGCGGTGCATCGGCCTTTTTGAACGGCGCCAGTCCCAACGGCGGCGGCCTGGGCGGCAGCATCAACCTGCTGCCCAAGCGCGCGCCCAACGAACCCTTGAACCGCGTGACCTTTGGCGTGGCCAGCGGCGGCCAGACGCAGGTGGCGGCCGACATTGCCCGCCGCTTTGGGCCCGATGGCAATACGGGCATCCGCGTGAATGCTGCTGCCCGCAATGGCGGTACGGCGGTGGACCACGAAGACGTGCAGCTCGGCCTGCTGGCCGTGGGCCTGGACTGGCGCAGCCGCGATGTGCGCCTGTCGGGCGACATCGGCTGGCAAGACCACAAGCTCAAGAACACCCGCACCAACGTCACGCTGGGCAGCGCTGTGACCACGGTGCCGAGCGTGCCCGACAACCAGACCAACTTTGCCCAGCCCTGGAGCTACTCCAACGAACGCGATGTGTTCGGCACGCTGCGTGGCGAGTGGGACCTGTCGCCCAGCACCACGGCCTGGGCTGCGGCGGGCGCGCGCCGTGGCGAAGAAGCCAATTCACTGGCCAACCTCACGGTGACCAACGCCGCCGGCGGTGCCGCCACCACCTACCGCTTTGACAACACCCGCAAGGACAGCGTGAACACCGGCGAGCTGGGCCTGCGTGGCAAGCTGCAGACCGGCAGCGTTGGGCATGAATGGGTGGCGGTGGCGTCGCACTACGACTTCGAAAAGAAGAACGCCTACGCCATGGACTGGCGCAACACGCACGCCACCAATCTTTACAACCCCATAGCCACCAGCCTACCGGGGTTCAGCGCCAACACCCTGTTTGGCGGCGATCTGGCCAATCCCCTGCGCACCGGCAGCACCCGCCTAACCAGCTTTGCGCTGGGCGACACGATGGCTTTCATGGACAACCGCCTGCTCTTCACCGTGGGTTTGCGCCACCAGAAGATGGAGATCGCCAATTACGACTACGGCACCGGGCTGCAGACCGACCGCTACGACCAGAGCCGCACCAGCCCGCTGCTGGCGGCTGTCTACAAGGTCAACAAGGGCCTGTCGGTGTATGCCAACTATGTGGAAGGCCTGAGCCAGGGCCAGACCGCGCCCAGCACGGCGACCAACCGGGGCGAGATGCTGGCGCCGTATGTCTCCAAACAAAAGGAAGTGGGCATCAAGTTTGACGCCGGCCGCGTGGGCGGCAGCGTGGCGCTGTTCTCCACCACCAAGCCGCGTGCGTTTTTGAACGCGGCCAACCTCTTCAGCACCAGCGGCAAGGACCGCCACCAGGGCATCGAGCTGGCCGTGCAAGGCGAGGCCACCCAGGGCCTGCGCCTGCTGGGCGGCCTGACCTGGCTGGATGCCAAGCAGCTGACCACCGGCGCTGCCGCCACCGACGGCCAGCGCGTCATCGGTGTCCCCAAGCTGCAAGCCAACCTGGGGGCGGAATGGGACGTGCCCGGCGTGCCGGGCCTGGCCGTGGACGGCCGCTGGGTGCACACCGGCGCCAGTTATGCCAACGCCACCAACACCCTGCGCGTGCCCGGCTGGAACCGGCTCGACGTGGGTGCCCGCTATATGACGGAAGTGCAAGGCAAGCTCGTTACGCTGCGCGCCCGCATCGACAACCTGACCAACCGCAACCACTGGGCCTCAGTCGGCGGCTACCCCGGCTCGGGCTACCTGGTGGTGGGTGCGCCGCGCACCTTGTCGCTGAGCGTGAGCGTGGACTTCTAAAGCGGCAACCCGCGCCACACAGGCACTGCCAAGACCCATTTCAGGGTCAAAAAGCCACCCAGCGCTTATCCAACAAGCGCAGGCAGCTATCAAAAAATGAGTTTTTTCCCCCGTAGCGCCGGGGGTGTGGAGCACTGCGCTCCGCTGTTTTTTGCTGTCACTAAAACCACCGAAAGGAAAACGTCCATGTCCTCGAACCAACGCCTCCAAGCCCCGCTGCTGTCCGCCCTGCTGGCCTGCGGCGCCCTCACCGCGGTGAACTCCGCCCAAGCCCACCAGGTCTGGCTCGAAAACGCTGGCGGCCAGGCGCGCCTGCACTTTGGCGAGTTCAACGAGAACCTGCGCGAGACCTCGCCCGGCCGGCTGGACCAGTTCAAGGGTGTGCCTGCACTGGAACAACAACGCGCAGGTGCCGCCGCCCAGCGCGTGGAAGGCCAGCTCGCCAAAGACGCTTTTGTCTACACCACCACGGGCACGCCCGACACCCTGTTCGCCGCCGCCAGCTACCCGCTGATCGACCGCAGCAAGCGCAACCTGCCGGCCATGATCTGGCAGCCCTCGGCCCGCTGGGTGGCCAGTCTGGCCAAGCCCGTGGCACCCACCGCGCCGCTGGACCTGGTGCCCACCGGCAAGCCCGGCGAGCTGAAGGTGGTCTACAAGGGTGCGCCGCTGCCCAAGGCCAAGGTGCAGCTGGCCGCCCCGTCGGGCTGGACGCGCGAAGCCGAGGCCGGTGAAGACGGCACGGTGACCTTCGTCACCCCCTGGAAGGGCCAGTACGTGGCCGAGGTAAAGCACAGCGACAAGACCCCCGGCGAAGTGCAAGGCGAGAAGTACGGCGAAGCCAGCTACGTGACCACGCTCACCTTTGTGCTGGCCGACGGCATGGCGTCGCCCGCCCTGCCCGAGCCGCCCAAGGCCCACTGAGCCCCGGCTGCCGCCACCGCCGATTTGCTAGCCGCACAAACCACCGCCCTCTCGCGGCGCGTGGTACTGCCTTGGCACGCTCGGGCGGCTGGCATTCCTATCACTAAAAATGGGCTGTAGCGCTTTACGTAAAAGCGCCGACAGCTATTACTTCGATAGCGCCATGATTCACCCCAATCTCTTGCGCACCGCGGTGGCGCAAGCCGCATTGCTGGCTGTGTGCGGCACCGCGTTCGCGCAGAACAGCACAGCATCCGCACCTATACCCTCCGACGCTCCAGCAGCCGCCCCCTCCTTGCGCCAGGTCGATGTCATCGACTCCACGGCAGGCGAAGCCGCCACGCCCGCACGGCGCGCGCAAAGCAGCTCGCGCCTGGGCCTGTCGGTGCTGGAGACGCCGCGCTCGGTCAGCGTGATCGACAACGCGCTGCTGGAGCAGCAGATGGCCACCACCGAGCGCGATGTGCTGCGCAATGCCTCGGGCGTGTCCTCGCGCAGCGAGTACTACGGCTCGTACTCACAGTTCTCCATCCGGGGGCTGTGGGCCAACAACACCTACAACTTCCTGCGCGACGGCGCCAAGTTCGTCCACCTTCTGGATCCACCGCTGTTCAACGTCGAGCGGGTGGAAGTTATCAAGGGCCCGGCCGCGCTGGAGTTTGGCCAGGTCGCACCGGGCGGCCTCGTCAACTACGTGAGCAAGCGCCCCCAGGCCGACCCACTGCGCACCGTGAAGATCGGCGCAGGCAGCCATGGCTGGCGCAGCGCCGACTTCGACCTGACCGGCCCGCTCACCACCGATGGCACGCTGCGCTACCGCCTGGACGGCGGCGCCAGCCGGGGCGGCAGTTTTGTGGATGGCAACACCCCGCGCAAGCAAGGCATTGCGGGCAGCCTGGAGTGGCAGATCACGCCCGACACCGTCTGGCGCGCGCAGGCCGAGACCCAAAGCATCGACGGCACTTCGACCTCCGGTTTGGCCGTGCCCGACCCCAAGAATCCACGCAGCGCGGATGTGCTGCCGGTGGGCGCGTTCTACGGCGAGCCCTGGTTGAAAACCGATGGCCATCTGCGCTTTTATTCCACCGAGCTGCAGCACCGCTTTTCGGACCAGCTGGAAGGCCGCGTGCACCTGTCGCGCAACGAGACCTTTCGCAACGTGAACATCGTGTCGCCCATGGGCCCGGTGACCAACGGCCGCGTGGCGCGCGGCTACTGGATGGCGCCGGGGCAAAAATACACGTCGGACACGGCTCTGGCCGAACTGCGCGCGCAGCTGCAGACCGGCGCGGTCAAGCACACGGTGCTGGCAGGCCTGGACTGGCGCGCCATTGCGGGCTTCTATGGCGCGCGCACCACAGGCAACCTGGGCGCCATCGACCTCTACAACCCCGTTGCAGGCCTGGTGCCACCCGTGGCCTCCACCGGCGTGGGCAAGCTCTCCTCCGACGCCCGCAACACCGGTGTGTTTGTGCAAGACCGGATGGTGCTGGGCGATTTCGGCCTGTTGCTGGGCCTGCGCCACGACCGCTTCAAAGACGCCTACACCACGCCCGTCACCGACGTGAGCAAGACACAGCCGAGCGCGGCGATCAGCTGGGAGCCCCGCCCGGGCAGCATGCTCTACGCGAGCCATGCGCGCTCTTTCCAGGCCAACTCGGGCACGATGGTGTGGGGCGCGCAGTCGGCCCCGCCCTCAGAGGGCAAGCAGCTGGAGGTGGGCTGGAAGCAGGAATGGCTGAACCAACGCCTGATGACCACCGTGTCGGCGTTTGACCTGGAACTGACCAACGCCCCCGCCACCGACCCGGCGCACCCCGGCTACTCGGTGCTCACCGCACGCCAGCGCATCAAGGGCATCGAGCTGGAGCTGCAGGGCCGCATCACGCCCGGCTGGACGGTGACGGCCCACGCCAGCTTCCACGACCCCAAGGTGCTGGCCGACACCACGGCCGGTGCCAACGTGGGCAACCGCGTCGAGCGGGCCACGCGCCGCAACGCATCGCTGTGGACACAGTACCGCCTGCCGCAACTGCCCGGCCTGTGGGTGGGTGGTGGCCTAGTGCACCAGGGCGACAAGTTCACGGCCAACGACAACAAGTGGCGCCTGCCAGGCTACACCGTGGTCGACCTGGCCGTGGGCTACCAATTTGCGGGTGGCGTGCGGCTGCAGGCCAACCTGAAGAACGCGGGCAATCGCCGCTACTACATCGACGGCACCACCACCGCCGCCGGTTTTGGCGCCGTGGTGCCCGGCACGCCACGCAGCCTGCAGGTGTCGCTGGACTACACGTTCTGAAGACCGGCGCCAAGGCTGCGCCTGTCCCATCGCCAGCCCCGAAAGCCAAGCGCTCCTGGCACTCCAGGCGCGCCACGCGCCGTGCCTGGCCTTCGGGCCCGCCCCCTTTTTTCAACCATCGGAGAAACAGCACCATGCAATCTGGCATCACCGTTTGCCGCACCGCCATCGCACACGCGGCCCTGCTCGCCCTGTGCGGCGCGGTCCATGCGCAGCAGGCCACACCCACGGTCCCCACCGCACCCGCGGCGCCCACTGCAGAGAAGGCCCTGGCCCCCGTCACCGTGAGTGCGGGCGCCGAGCAGGAAAGCCCCACCGCACCCGTCACCGGCTTCGTCGCCAAGCGCGCCCTCAGCGCCACCAAGACCGACACCCCGCTCATCGAAACCCCGCAGGCCATCAGCGTGATCACCCGCGACCAGATGGAGGCCCAGGGCGTGCAGACGCTGCGCCAGGTGACGGCGTACACGGCAGGCGCCGTGTCCAACTATTTCGACAGCCGCGTGGATAGCTTCAGCGCACGCGGCGGCACCGTCAGCCAGTACCAGGACGGGCTGCTGCGCACCTACGGCACCTACAACACCAGCCGCCCCGACCCGTACACGCTGGAGCGCGTGGAGTTTCTGCGCGGGCCCACGTCGGTGCTGTATGGCCAGGGCAGCGTAGGCGGTGTGCTCAACCTCACGAGCAAACGCCCGCAGGCCGAAACGCTGCGCGAAGTGCAGGTGCAGCTGGGCAACAACAACCGCAAGCAGATTGCGGCCGACATGACCGGCGCCCTGGACAAGGACGGCCAGTGGCTCTACCGCCTGGTGGCCGTGGGACGCGACAGCGGCTCGCAGGTGGATCATGTGAGCGACGACCGCATGGTGCTGATGCCATCGCTGACGTGGAAGCCCAATGCCGACACGTCGCTGACGCTGCAGGCCCTGCACCAAAAGGACAAGAGCGGCTCGCTCATCGGCTTCTTTCCGTGGCAGGGCACGCAGCTGGCCAGCCAGTACGGCCAGATCCCGCGCAACACCTTCATCAGCGAGCCGGGCTGGGATGCGTATGACACCACCAACAACTCGTGGGGCTACCTCTTTAGCCACCGCCTGAACGGCGACTGGACGGTGCGCCAGAACCTGCGTCGCACCGTGAGCGAGGTGGACTACCGCACCATCTACACCAGCTTTACCGCCAACGCAGCCACGGGCCGCCCAGCACGCCCCGTGTTCAACGCGGACAACCGCACCGTGGTGCGCGACGCGGTGTGGAACATCAACACCGGCCGCATGTTGCTGATCGACACGCAGCTGGAAGGCAAGCTTAAGGCAGGCAGCACCGAACACACGCTGCTGGCGGGCCTGGACGTGCAGCGCAACCACACGGGCCAGCAGGCCTGGCGCGCCGTGGCGCCCGCCATCGACGTGTACAACCCCGTGTACGGCAACTTCACGCCGCCCACCGCGTCGCAGCTGGTGCGCCAGCCCAGCGTGGAGCAGAAGCAGCTGGGCTTTTACCTGCAGGACCAGATCAAGTGGGATCGCTTCACCGCCACGGTGGGCCTGCGCCACGACAACGCCAAGACCGACACCGAAGGCCGCCCCGCAGCTGCGGTGAACGACAAGGCCTGGAGCAAACGCGCTGGCGTCACCTACCAGATGGATGGCGGGTGGGCACCGTATGCGGGCTACTCCGAGTCGTTCCAGCCCCTGGGCGGTGTGGACGCCTATGGAACGCCTTACAAGCCCCAGCGCGGCGAGCAGTGGGAGGCCGGTGTGAAGTGGCAGCCGCCTGGCCAGGGCATCAACGCCTTTGCCGCCGTCTACCAGCTGCGCGAAAAGAACCGCAAGACCACCGACCCGGGCAACCCGCTCAACAGCCTGCAGATCGGCGAGGTCAAGGTCAAAGGTTTTGAGGCCGAGGTGCAAGCCAGCCTGGCGCGCAACTGGGACTTCACCGTGGGCTACGCCTTCACCGATGCAAAAATTGCCCGCAGCAACACCGGCGACCAGGGCCAACCCGTGGCCAGCGTGCCCAAGCACACCGCATCGGCCTGGCTGAGCCACCGCTTCGCCAGCGAAGGCCGTGGCGGCTGGACGGTGGGCGCTGGCGTGCGCTACACCGGCTCGCAGTGGAGCGGCACCAGCGCCATCAGCACCCCGGCTGCCACGCTGGCCGACGCCATGGTGGCGTATGACGCAGGCGACTGGCGCGTGGCCTTCAACGTGGTGAACCTGGCGGACAAGGTGCACATCACGCAGTGCCTGGCGCGAGGGGATTGTTTCTATGGGCAGGCGCGGACGTACACGCTGACTTCGACGTATCGGTTCTAACGACTGGAAGGGGCACCCCAAGCGCACTGGGGGTACGCCGTGGGGTGCCCCAACTTAGCCCCCACTCTGCCTCGGCATTCATGCACACAGCAGGCGTGAAGTGGAGGTGGGCGGGTTACCGCACCGCCCACCTGTTCAGTCCCACTACACTGGGCGTTGGCGTTCACTTCACCCAACCCATGCAACCCCATTCGAAGCCCTCCAAAGTGGCCGCGCTGGTTCCGGCGTGGCAGTCTTCGGCGTTCATTCAAGCAACCCTCGACTCTCTCTCAGCCCAGACTTACCCACACCTGGAAGTCATCGTCTCTGTCGATGAGTGCAATGATTCGACCTATGAGATTTGCATCGCCCATGCTCAGAAAGATTCTCGTTTCCGAGTAATCCGCCAATCGCAGCGGCTAGGGTATGTGGGCAACTGCAACTTTTTGCTCAATCAGGCCGAAGCTGATTACGTACTTTTTGCATTTCATGATGACATCCTGAACCCTGACTACATCACGCTGCTGGCAGAAGTGCTTGACGCACGGCCAGAGGTCGTCATGAGTTATTCGGACGTTCACCTCACAAACACCAACGGAACGGAAGAACACTGGGTATTCACCGAACTTGAAGGCGTTCGTGACCCGGTTCAGCGGGGTGTTCTCATGATGAGTGGAAAAAATAAATGGTGGGTGCCCAACCGAGGGTTATTCCGCCTTGGTCAAGCTCGGCAAATCAACGGCCTCAAAACCCACCACGCGGGAGAGTTTTCGGCAGACTGGCCATGGCTGTTCCATATGAGCCTTTTGGGAGAATTCGCACGGGTTCCCAAAACCCTGTGCTACAAGTATTACAAGCTTGGAAGCTTATCGAGAAGCTGGCAGTTTTCCAAACACCAGATCTATGAAGTTTACGCGGCCATAATGCGCGAAATATGGATTTCAGGCCTAACCACTGAGCAAAAGCTCACGCTTGCCAGTCCCTTGGCAAGATGGCTCTACCACAATAATCCTGATCGACTCGGCGAGGGCAAGTGATAAATACCACCGACCCGGCATCCTGTTCGAGCTGGTTTGGAGGGCGCGCTCGCCTGGTTGATCTCCCCATTCATTCAGACGAGCGTGGCAACCTGCTACCGCTCGACTTCGACAGCCTCCCGTTCATGCCACGCCGCGTATTCACCGTAACAGGCGTCCCCGCCGGCTCCATCCGGGGGGAGCATGGTCACCGCAGTGGGGAACAACTGCTCGTTTGCCTGCAAGGGAAAATCGACCTTTTGCTCAGAAAGGGGTACGAAGAAGCCACTACGGCGCTCACCCCAGCGGGGCCAGGCCTCCTTTTGGGCGCAGGCGTGTGGTGCCGCCAGACTTACCTCGTCTCGAATTCCGTACTATTGGTATTGGCCAGCGAACCGTATGATCCAGAGTCATATATATCCACCTGGAACTGATATAAATGCGAAAGACTCCCCGAATTGCCATCCTTGGCGCCGGAATCATGGGCTGTTCGACTGCGATATTTCTGGCCCGCAAAGGAATTGAAGTATCTGTCTTCGATATGGCAGAGCAACCATTCAGCGCAGCGAGCCGATGGAATGAAGGGAAAATCCACTTAGGCTGCCTCTACAGCGCAGATCCGTCCCTGAGCACGGCGGACCGTGTCATTCCCGGTGGGCTCAAATTTCGCCCCTTGATCGAGGAATTGGTCGGCACATCCCTCGCTCCAGCGATCACTTCCGAAGATGATCTGTACCTGTGTCACCGCAAATCCGTGACATCTGCAGCAGAAATGAAGACGTACATGGAGAAGGTCGTCGAGCGTGTACGCAATCACCCAGATGCGGCGCAATACCTGGCAGATGCGTCTGGCAGTCGGATTCACACGCTGAGCGCTTCCGAACTGGCTGGATTGACCTCATCGACAGAGATTGTTGCGGGCTTTCGGACTCCTGAGAGATCCGTTGACACAAATTGGGTGGCTGAACGATTCATACCTGCGATGGACGCAGAAGCATCGATCCAGCAGTTTATGAAAACCCGCATCACGGCGGTGCGCCCCGCAAAAGATGGGATCGACGGCAAGTGGGAAATTGAAACATCCGAAGGCATCTTTGGACCATTCGACTACGTCATCAACTCGCTGTGGCAAGGCCGATTGGCCATAGATCGGACTGCTGGGCTGGAGCCCACGGGAGTTTGGTCACACAGATACCGCCAGTCACTGTTCTTGCGCACCAAAGAACCGGTTCATACGCCTTGCGTGGTCATTGCCACCGGCCCCTTCGGAGACATCAAAAATTACAATGGGCGGGATTTTTATCTCTCCTGGTATTCCGATGGCTTGCGCGTGGACAGCTCCGATATTTCACCACCGGAGCCTCATTTGACTGCCCAGAACTTGGAGAACTTGCCAAACTCCATTTTCGACCATCTCCAATCCTTGTTACCGTGGGTAGCACAAATTCGCGAGCAAGCGGAGCGCTCCACCATTCAAGGCGGATGGGTCTTTGCTGTCGGGCAAGGTGTGCTTTCGGACCGAGATTCCACACTGCACTCCCGTTCGGAATATGGCATTCAAAGACTCGGAAACTATATATCCGTCGACACCGGCAAATACTCAACAGCACCCGCCATGGCCCGCGCCCTGGTAGAAGCGATTATCTAGCCACCTCAGAAATATCGTTCCTGATGGGCACCATATCCATCCGAGCATTTGATTGGTCCCAAAGTCTCTGAAGCCTGTCACGACTTGATCGTCGGAACTGCACGCGATCAGGCTTACACCACCCACACGCCGCGTTCTGGGCCTGCCGCCACAGAGCCCCTGTGCGCCGCATCGGTGCTCGCCCGGACGGGCCTGCACCATCGGCATCGACGAAGCGCCCGAGAGCCCAGCCGGGGCGCTCCAGGAAAAATGTTCCACTTTGTTGCACAGCACCAACACCCCCACGGGTAAAAGGTGTTTACCCCTGTGGCGGACATACAAATAGGCCATTAGCATCCCCCTCCGTTGCAAAGTGCAACGATCACATCACCACAGGCATCAAACTTGCTTGTAGCGACGGCCCGAAAGCATCACCCCTGTGCGTTTTTGGCCGGTGATTATTTGTCATCAAACAAAATTTGATTTAAGGAAACCTTGCTAATGAAAACGATTAACCGCTGCGCCCTCGCCGCGCTGGCCCTGGTGGGTACGTCTGCTGCCTTTGCACAGAGCAGCGTCACCCTGTACGGCCGGGTCAACACCACGTTCGAGCACCAAAAAGAAGGCAATGTGTCCAAGACCGGCCTGTTCAACAACTCCTCCCGCTTCGGCTTCAAGGGCCAGGAAGACCTGGGCGGCGGTTTGATGGCAGGCTTCCAGCTGGAAAGCGGCTTTGACTCCAGCACCGGCGCCACAAGCTCCACCTTCTTCGGCCGCCAGAGCGAAGTGAACCTTGCCGGTGGCTTCGGCATGCTGCGTCTGGGCAACTTCACTTCGGAGTCCTACTACGCCACCGCTGACTTCATCAGCAACCACAACCACGACACCGGTTCGTCGTCGGATGCGCTGTACGCCTACCCTGCCCGCGACGCAAACAAGATCGCCTATCGCGCCCCCAGCCTGGGCGGCGCCACGTTCGAAGCCGGCTGGGCCATGCATGAGCAAGCCAGCGGCACCGGCGGCAAGAACAGCCTCGACCTGGCTGCCAACTACGAGATCGGCAAGCTGGGCCTGGGCGCCGGTTACTCCAAGCTGGACGACCAGAACCAGTTCGCGGTGCGTGCTTCGTACTCGACCGGCCCCTTCGTGGTGGGCGCCTACGTGCAGCGCGACAAGAACGTGTTTTTCGCCAACGGCGGCAACCGCACCAACGTGCGCCTGTCGGGTGCCTACATCATGGGCGTGTCGGAATTCCACCTGAACGTGGGCCGTGCCGGCAAGTACTCCAACGTGGCCGACAGCGCCGCCACCCAGTACACCGTGGGCTACAACTACAACCTGAGCAAGCGCACCAAGATCTACACGTACTACACCCGCATCAACAACAACCACAACGCCAGCTACGGCGTGGCCACTGCGGGCAACGACTTCAGCTCCTTCGCGATGGGTGTGCGCCACAACTTCTGATGGCCTGATCCCGCTGCTGCCCTAACTGGTGGGAGGGCAGACATACAGCTATTTACCCCCGCACTTCTTCGGAGTGCGGGGTTTTTTTACGCTACAGCATCCAGCTTTTTTGCAGCGGTTTTATTTGGCAATATTCTGCCGCACGAGTTTCGACGTTACGGGGTCGAAATAGGCCTCGACCATATTGCCACTCTTGAATCCGTATATTTCGTAGCAACTGCCATTGGCGATTTTGAATGTGGCGATTTTGTAGCCACGAAACTCCGCCAGCAGGCGCATTTCCGCCTCAGGCAACCACTGACTTCGCGGCTCCCGCGTACACACATCTTCAGTGCGCTCACGGCTGAAACTGGTTGGCCCCGCCGACTGGACGGGCGGCTTGTCGGCCTCCGCCGCAAGCGCGGACATAGCCAAGGCCAAGGCCCCCACCGCACTCGCAGCGGCGCTTCTCACAGCATGGTTCATCGACAGGCCTCCAATGGAATGATGGTTCCATGCTAGCCATGCCAGATTAATTTTTGCTTAATTCAATTGCTCCTGCAAAAAATATCGAATGCTTTGGTGCATTTTATTTTCACTCTTCAGAATTTCAATATCCCAAGTCCGCTTGATCCCTTTTGAGATGGCCGACATAAATGCGACGGTTTGGGATGGCGTGTCCTCAGCTGGTTTGCTGCGTTATTTTCCCAAGACAGCCACCTGCACCTCCGTGCGGATTTCAAACCCCAGGCTTTCGTACAAGGCAATGGCGGCTTCATTCGTGGTCCAGGCATGCAAAAAGGGCTGGTCCCCCCGCTGTTGAATGGCGTGGGCCACCACGGATGAAAGCCGGCGGGCATAACCGCGCCCTCGAAACTCGGGATGGACACACACGCCGCTCACTTCGGTGCCGCCTTCAAAACGCATGCGTTCACCCGCCATGGCCACCAGCACACCTTCGGACCGGATGCCCACAAAGCGGCCCATGGTGTGGGTGCGTGCAAGGAACGGGCCGGGCTCAGTCAACTGCGCCAGGGCCAGCATGGCGGCAGCATCGGCATCACCCAGCACGACGACGGCCTCCGCGCCGGGCTCGGCTGCGATAGCCCGCCCGGCCACCATCTGCACGCCCTCGGCGCGGCGAAGGGCCTGCAGCCCCTTGGGCACAGGCATGGGCTGCGCTTGCAGCACGAAGACCGATTCCCCCTCGGCCACCAGACCGGCCAGCGCGGCAAGGCTGGCGTCATCGGCGTCATCCCGGGCCGAAGCAAACAGGTTGACGTCCCGCCGGTAGCGCTTGGCCAGGTCGCCACCTTCTGCCAGGCCGGGAGTGGAGGTCAGCGATGCCCAGACGGGCCGGTCGAAGGGGTTGGTGGTGGTCATCGTGCTGTTTCCTTTCCTGGGGCACGGGGAGTTTTTTGGCGACGGCCTGTGGCGTGCTCTGCGGCGATGGTGGCAGCCGAGCGCTGCAGCAACGAGGTGCGAGCAAGCCCCGCCTCCAGCGCCGCCAACTGGTCCAGCAGGGGCCCTTCAAGCGACGAACACACCTGGGCTACGGAGGCTTCCAGCACAGGCCAGACATCGCGTTGCGCCCGCTGCACAAGGGCCTGGCCTTGCGAGCTGAGCGCCACGCGGCGCACACGCCGGTCACCCTCCACCGCCTCCGACTGCACCAGCCCGCTGTCTTCCAGACCTTTCAAGGAGCGCGTGACCACCGGCTGGCTGACACCGACGGCCTGGCTCAGCTCGCCCACGCCCAGCGCACCATGCCAATCCAGCGCCGCCAACAACGGGAAGTGCGCTGCAGGCATGTCGATGCCGTGTTGGGTGAGCAGTGCCTGCGTTTGCGCCTGCAGCGCCTCGCCAATGCGCTTGAAGCGGGTGCCGAGGGTGAGGAAGCCGAGTTCCTTGACGACGTCTTCGATCATGTTTTTTCCTTGGATATATATCATGATATGTATTTCACAGATCGCGTCAATCGATTTCTTCGCGGCTGCTTTGGCACTGCTTGCCAGACTGGTTCCAACGCGCAAAAACAAAAGCCTGCGGACGATCTCGCAGGAAGGCTCCTGAAAGATCGCCCGCAGGCTTTGACTGGGCTGCACCCGCAGCCGGGCTGCACCCGCAGCCGGGCTGCGCGCGACAGCCCAGCCGCGCCAGCTCTCCGGCGTTTCGTCCTTACACGTTCATGATCGAAACCAGGCGCGTGTTCAGGTGCGCCTCGATGGCCTCAGGGCCGCCTTCCGAGCCATAGCCCGAATCCTTCAGGCCGCCAAACGGCAGCTCGGCTGCGGGCGCGGCGGCCTGGTTGATCCACAACATGCCCACTTCCAGGCGCTGCGCCAACAGGTGCGCGTTCTTCAGCGACGAAGTGAAGGCATAACCGGCCAGGCCAAACGGCAGGCGATTGGCTTCGGCAATGGCGTCTTCAATCTTTTCAAACCCGCGAATCGCGGCCACGGGGCCGAAGGGCTCTTCATTCACGATGCGGGCCGACAGGGGCACGTCGTTCAGCACCGTGGGCTGGAAGAAGTTGCCTTCGCTGCCAATGCGCTCGCCACCCGTCACCAGCGTGGCGCCCTGCTGCACGGCGTCGGCCATCAGGTCGGCCATCGCTGTGATGCGGCGGGGGTTGGCCAGCGGGCCCATCTGCGTGCCGGCCGTGAGACCATCGCCCACCTTCAGGCCCTGCGCGTACTTGGCGAAGGCAGCCACGAAATCGGCACGGATGCTCTCGTGCACCAGATAGCGGGTGGGCGAGATGCAGACCTGGCCTGCGTTGCGGAACTTGGCCCCGCTGCCGATCTTGATGGCCAGTTCCAAGTCGGCGTCTTCCGCAATGATGACCGGGGCGTGGCCGCCCAGTTCCATGGTCACGCGCTTCATGTGCTTGCCGGCCAGCGCGGCCAGCTGCTTGCCCACGGGCGTGGAGCCGGTAAACGTGACCTTGCGGATGATGGGGTGCGGGATGAGGTAGCTGGAGATTTCAGCCGGGTCGCCGTACACCAGGCCGACGGTGCCCATGGGTACGCCCGCATCGGCAAATGCGCGGATCAGCTCGGCCGGGCTGGCGGGAGTTTCTTCGGGCGCCTTCACCAGGATGGAGCAGCCTGCAGCCAGCGCGGCGGCCAGCTTGCGCACCACCTGGTTGATGGGGAAGTTCCACGGCGTGAAGGCCGCCACCGGGCCCACCGGGTCCTTCAGCACCATCTGCGTGGCCTTGAGGTTGCGCGAGGGCACGATGCGGCCGTACACGCGCAGCGACTCGTCGGCAAACCATTCAATGATGTCGGCAGACGCCATGGTCTCGACCTTGGCCTCGGCCAGGGGCTTGCCCTGCTCCTGCACCATGATGGCGGCGATGGTGTCGGCACGCTCGCGCATCAGAGCGGCGGCGCGGCGCATGGTCTTGGCGCGCTCGGCGGCAGGGATGTCACGCCAGGCCTCGAAACCCTTCTGTGCCGCATCCAGGGCGCGATCCAGGTCCACCTTGGTGGCATGGGCCACACGGCCGATTTCTTTGCCAGTGGCGGGGTTGAACACGGCAAGGGTCTTGCCTTCGGCGGCGTCTTGCCACTGGCCTGCGATGAAGAGCTGGGTGTTGGGATAGGTCATGAGCGTTGGAGTCAGCCAAAAAAATCAAAAAAACGACTATACGCCTGCAGCGACGAAATCCCCCTGAGTCGCCTTCGTCGCCTTCCCCCACCGGGGGACAACGCCAGTGGCCAGGCGAAGCCTGCTCCGCGGCCTTCGGTGCTACGTGACGACATCAGCAGGTTGGAGAATCGCTGCGATGATGGGAGAGTTGTTGACGCAAGGAGATTGCATGCGAGAAGTAGTCCAAAGCCTCGAAGAGTCGCGCATCCGCGAAGTGGCCAACGAAGGCCTGGGGCGCAGCGATGTGCTGAAGTTCTGGTTTGGCGAGAGCGACGAGGTGACGCCCGACTTCATCCGCGATGCGGCCATTGCGTCGCTGCAAAAGGGCGAGACCTTTTACGCCCACAACCTGGGCCTGCCCGAACTGCGCCACGCGATTGCGGGCTACATGCACGGCCTGCACTCGCAGCAGCACACCGATGCGTGGTTCGACCGCATCGCAGTGACGTCCGGCGGCGTGAACGGCCTGATGGTGGCCGTGCAGGCCCTGGTGGACGCGGGCGACGAGGTGGTGCTGGTCACCCCCGTGTGGCCCAACCTGGTTGCGCAGCCGCGCATTTTGGGCGCACAGGTGCACACCGTGCCGCTGGTGGCGGATGCAGACGGCGCGTGGCGCCTGGACATTGGTGCGCTGCTGGCCGCCATCACGCCAGGCACGCGCCTGCTGGTCGTCAACGCGCCCAACAACCCCACAGGCTGGACACTGACGCGCGAGGAGCAAGCCACCATCCTGGCGCATTGCCGTCGCACGGGCACCTGGATCCTGGCGGACGAGGTGTACGAGCGGCTGTACTACGCGGGCGACACGGCCAATGGCGCGGCCCCCAGCTTTCTGGATGTGGCCGAGCCCGAGGACCGGCTGATCGTGACGCACAGCTTTTCCAAGAGCTTTTTGATGACCGGCTGGCGACTGGGCTGGCTGGTGCTGCCGCCATCCATGACGCCCGCCGTGGGCAAATTGATCGAATTCAACACCTCGTGCGCGCCGGTGTTTGTGCAGCGCGGGGCCACGGTGGCGCTGCAGCGCACGGATGAGGTGACGCCTGCGCTGGTGAACCATTTACGCAACTGCCGGGACACGCTGGTGCCGCTGCTGGCCGATGTGCCGGGAGTGTCGGTGGCCACGCCGCGTGGGGGCATGTATGCGTTCTTTCACATCGACGGGCATGACGAGTGTTTGACGCTGGCCAAGCGGTTGGTGCGGGAGGCGGGGTTGGGGCTGGCGCCGGGCAGTGCGTTTGGGGGGGAGGCGTCGGGGTGGTTGCGGTGGTGTTTTGCGAGCCGGGATGTGGGGCGGTTGGGGGAAGGGGTGGAGAGGTTGAGGGGGTGGTTGAAAGGGTGATGGAAAGGGATTTTTGAACGTTTTTGGCTGCTGGCGCCTGTGGAATATACGGTAGTAGCTATTGTTTTTATAGTCGTTAGTCTTGCTCCTGCCGCTCGGGCTGAGCTTGCCGAAGCCGGGGGAAGCTCGTTCTCCGGTTTGAGCGGCGTGCTTGGGTTGAGGGCGGAGGCCGGGTTGTCGCCCCGGCGGGCGAGTCCCTTTCTTTCGCGTCGCCGAAAGAAAGGAACCCAAGAAAGGGCGACCCTGCTGTCTGCGACCCCTTCGCTGCGCTCCGGGGCAACCAGGGGTACTCGGTCACGGGGTGCACCGCAGAACTCGCTGCGCGCCTGCGGCGCTCCGCTCGAACAACTGCGGTGAGTCAGATCACGAAGCATGCGCGCGAAGGCGCGCATGCCACCCCGCGCCCTGCGCGCCCCAGGCGCATACAGAAGGGAACCCGCGAATCGGGCATCCACACGAGCCATCGCTTCGCTCGGCCCCCTCTCGCGGGCGCAAGCGCCACGCGCTGCGCAGGCAGGGCCGAGCGAAGCAATGGCTCGTGGGGCTGTTCGGCTGTTGGATGTTCGGCTGTCCACCCCCTGCTGGCTGCGCCTGCGGCGGGGCGGTCGCGGGGTGGCACGCGCGTCGTAGCGCGCGTGCTTCGTGCTCTGACTCGCCGTGGTTGTCCGAGCGGCGCGCGCAGCGCAAAGCGATTTCCACGGCGCACCCCGCAATCGACACGACGCAGGTTTGCCCCGTAGCGAAGCGCAGGGGTCGCAGACTGGGGGTCGCCTTTCTTTGGCTCACTTTTCTTTGGCGAAGCAAAGAAAAGTGAGTCGCCCGCCGGGGCGACAACCCGGCCTCCGCCCTCAACCCCAGCATGCTTTTCAAACCAGCACGCCCCAGCTTCGACAAGCTCAGACCGAACGGCCCAAGTCAACCCCAGTAGCTACAAAAATAATAGCAACCTCCGCTTGATAGATAAGCGCCAGCAGCCAAAATCACTCAAAAAACCTACTGCGCCACCTGCGCCACCTTCACAGCAGGCTGATCCCCCCACCCGCCTCCGAGCGCCCGAATCAACCCCACCGTCGCCACATACTGCGCCGTCCGCACCTGCAACTCCTGCCGCCGATTGCGCAATTCGCTGCGCCGCGCGTCCAGCAACTCCAGCTGACTCACCAAGCCATTGCGATACCGCACATCCGACAACTGCGTGGCCCGCCGCGCCGCAGTCACCGCACGCCCTTGCGCCTCGGCCTGGCCAGACAACAAGCGCAGCGAGGTCAACTGGTCCTCAACGTCACGAAACGCGTTGAGCACCTGCCCCCGATGGTCCGCCAGCGCAGCCTCCAGGCGGGCCTTGGCGCCCTCGATCTGTGCATCGCGCTGGCCGCCGTCAAAGATCGGCAGCGACAGCAGCGCACTCACGCCCCAGGCACGGGCCGACCACTTGAACAGGTCACCCAGCTCTGGCGACGCATGCCCCGCATTGCCGGTGAGCGTGACGGCCGGGAACCAGGCCTTTTGCGCCACGCCCACGCGCGCTTGCGCGGCCAGCACGGCAGTCTGCGCGGCAGACACATCGGGCCGGCGCGCCAGCACCGTCCCAGGCACGCCGGGCGGGATCACCGGCAACGCGGCGTCGCCCGTCGCGGGCGGCAGCACAAAACCACTGGCCACCTCGCCGGCCAGCACGGCCAGCGCGTTGGTCAGCAGGGCCTGCTGGCGCTGCAAGGCCAGGGCATCGGACTCGGTGGCCGCCACCTCGGTCTGTACACGGGCTACGTCCAGCTCGGCCACATCGCCGGCTTGCAGGCGGCGCTGTGTCAGGCGCAGGGTGTCCTGGTAGGCGGCCAAGCTCTCTTGCACCAGCACCTGCTCGGCCTGCACGGCGCGCAGCTGCAGGTAGGTTTGCGCCACATCGGCCTGCACCATAAGGCGCGTGCTCTGCAGCAAGGCCTCGCGCGTGTCGGCGTCCAAGCGCGCAGCGTCGCTGGTTTGCGAGAGGCGGCCGAACAGGTCCAGCTCGTACGAGGCATTGAGCCCCGCCGTGCCCAGCGTGGATGGCACCACGCTGCCCGTGCTGTTGGCACCGGCCTGGCGCGCAACGCCCGCCGAGGCGCCCAATTGCACCGAGCGCGCGGCGTCGGCAGAACGCAGCAGCGTGCGCGCTTCGGCCAGCCGCGCGGCGGCCTGCTGGATGCTGGTGTTGGCCTGGCCCGCGCGCTGCACCAGGTCGGCCAGCACCGGGTCTTGAAAGCCCAGCCACCACTCGCCGCGTGGCTGTGCCTCGGCGGGGGCGGCGACCGTCCAGGGGGCGGCGGGCAGCGCGTCGCCACCTGCGGTGAAACTGGTGGGCACGGGCACGCCCGCATGCGGCGCGGGAGCCACGGGCTGGGTCATGCAACCGGCCAGCACCAGGGCGGCGGCCAGGGGCGCCAGCAGGCTGCGCTTGCGCACGCCAAAGGCAGCACCCTCGGTGGAGTTTTTCTTCAATAGCAAATCGGTCATGGTTGTTCTCCTGCCCCAGTCGTTACGCCCGCTGCATTCGGCAGCGCGGAGCACGTGGCGAGGGCCACAAAGATTTTTCTTGTCACCGTTTTCAAAAGCATCATTCGTGCTCCTTGCGCGGCGCTGCCAGCACCGGGTGGGCAATGCCGCCGCTGCCCGGGGTGTGCGAGATAGGCGCCACATGCGTGCCATGCTCCACCAGCGGGCGGTTGCCTGCCAGCTTGCGCAGCAGCACGTAGAACACGGGCGTGAGGAACAGGCCGAAGGCCGTCACCCCGATCATTCCGGAGAACACCGCCACACCCATGGCGCTGCGCATCTCGGCGCCGGCACCGGTGGACAGCACCAGGGGCAGGACACCCATGACGAAGGCCAGCGAGGTCATCAGGATGGGGCGCAGCCGCAGGCGGCTGGCCTCGATGGCGGCCTGCACGGGCGTGCGCCCGGCAAACTCCAGCTCGCGCGCAAACTCCACGATCAGGATCGCGTTCTTGGCCGATAGCCCCACCAGCACGATGAGCCCGATCTGCGTGAACACGTTGTTGTCGCCGTTGCTCAGCCACACGCCGGTCATGGCCGCCAGGATGCCCATGGGCACGATCAGGATGATGGCGATCGGCAGCGTGAGGCTTTCGTACTGCGCGGCCAGCACCAGGAACACCAGCAGGATGGCCAGCGGGAACACCAGCACGGCAGAATTGCCCGCCAGGATTTCCTGGTAGGTCAGCTCGGTCCACTCGAAGGTGATGCCCTGGGGCAGCGTCTCCTTGGCGATGCGCTCGATGGCTGCCTGCGCCTGGCCCGATGAATAACCGGGTGCAGGGCCGCCGTTCACATCGGCAGCCAGGTAGCCGTTGTAGCGCATGGCGCGTTCGGGGCCGAAGCTCGGCTCCATCTTCATCAGCGCCGACAGGGGCACCATCTCGCCGGTTGCAGAGCGCACCTTGAGCAGGCCCACATCCTCAGCCCGCGCGCGGTAGGCCGCATCGGCCTGTACGCGTACGCTGTAGGTGCGGCCGAACTGGTTGAAGTCGTTGGCATAGAGGCTGCCCAGGTAGATCTGCAGCGTGTCAAAGATGTCCGTCACCGGCACACCGAGCTGGCGTGCCTTGGTGCGGTCGATGTTGGCGTACAGCTGCGGCACATTGACCTGCCAGCTACTGAAGATGCCGGTCAGCTCGGGCGTCTGGTAGGCCTTGGCCATGAAGGCCTTCACGGCGCCGTCCATGGCTTCGTAGCCCAGCGAGGCACGGTCTTCGATCTGCAGCTTGAAGCCTCCCGTGGTGCCCAGGCCCGCCACCGGGGGTGGCGGGAACATGGCGATGAACGCGTCCTGAATGCTGCCAAAGGCCTGGTTCAGCTGGCCTGCCACGGCGCCGCCGCTCTGGTCGGCGCGGGTGCGCTCGGCAAAGGGCTTGAGCGTGGCGAACACGATGCCGGCGTTGGAGCTGTTGGTGAAGCCGTTGATCGACAGGCCCGGGAAGGCAATCGCGTCTTCGACGTTGGGGTTCTCCTTCATGATCTCGCCCATGCGGCGGATCACGTTCTCGGTGCGGTCCAGCGTGGCGCCGTCGGGCAACTGCGCAAAGCCGATGAGGTACTGTTTGTCCTGCGCGGGCACGAAGCCGCCGGGCACGATCTTGAACAGGCCCATGGTGGCCCCCACCAGCGCGAGGTAGATCACGAACATCAGCGCCTTGCGGCCGATCACGCGCTTGACGCCGCCGCTGTAGGCCTCGGAGCCACGGTGGAACAGGCGGTTGAAGCCGCGGAACAGGCCACCGAACACTTTGTCCATGCCGCGCGTGAGCGCGTCCTTGGGCTCGTTGTGGCCCTTGAGCAGCAGTGCTGACAGGGCGGGCGACAGGGTCAGCGAGTTGATCGCCGAGATCACCGTGGAGATCGCGATGGTCACCGCGAACTGCTTGTAGAACTGGCCTGTGAGGCCACTGATGAAGGCCAGCGGCACGAACACTGCCACCAGCACCAGCGCAATCGCGATGATGGGGCCGGACACTTCACGCATGGCGCGGTAGGTGGCCTCGCGCGGGGTCAATCCCGCCTCGATGTTGCGCTCCACGTTCTCCACCACCACGATGGCATCGTCCACCACAATGCCGATGGCCAGCACCAGGCCGAACAGGCTCAAGGCATTGATCGAGAAGCCCAGCAGGTGCAGCACCGCAAACGTACCCACCACCGACACCGGCACAGCCAGCAGCGGGATGATGGACGCGCGCCAGGTCTGCAGGAACAGGATCACCACCAGCACCACGAGGGCGATGGCTTCGAGCAGCGTGTGGATCACGGACTTGATCGAGGCACGCACGAACTGCGTGGGGTCGTACGCAATGCGGTACTCCACACCTTCGGGCATGTTCTTCTGGATCTCGTCCATGGTGGCGCGCACGTTCGACGAGATGTCGAGCGCGTTGGAGCCCGGCGCCTGGAACACGCCCATGCCCACGGCCGGGTCGTTGTTGAGCAGCGAACGCAGCGAGTAGTCGGCCGCGCCCAGCTCCAGGCGGGCGATGTCGCGCAGGCGCGTCACCGCGCCGTCGGCACCGGTCTTGACGATGATGTCGCCGAACTCTTCTTCGGTCTGCAGACGGCCCTGCGCGTTGATGGACAGCTGCAGGTCCACGCCGGGCAGTCCGGGCGATGCGCCCACCACCCCGGCAGCGGCCTGCACGTTCTGGCCGCGGATGGCGGTCACCACGTCGCTGGCCGACAGGCCGCGCTGCGCGACCTTTTGCGGGTCGAGCCAGACACGCATGGAGTAGTCGCCGCCGCCGAAGATCTGCACCTGGCCCACGCCGCCGATGCGGGCGAGGCGGTCCTTCACATTGAGCACCGCGTAGTTGCGCAGGTAGTCGATGTCGTAGCGGTTGTTGGGCGAGACCAGATGGACCACCATGGTCAGGTCCGGCGCGCTCTTCACAGTGGTGACGCCCAGGCGGCGCACTTCCTCGGGCAGGCGCGGCTCGGCCTGCGAGACGCGGTTTTGCACCAGCTGCTGGGCCTTGTCGGGATCAGTGCCCAGGGCAAAGGTCACGGTCAGCGTCATCACGCCGTCGGTGGTGGCCTGGCTGCCCATGTAGAGCATGCCTTCCACGCCGTTGATGGATTCCTCCAGCGGCGTGGCCACGGTCTCGGCGATCACCTTGGGGTTGGCGCCCGGGTACTGGGCGCGCACCACCACGGACGGCGGCGCGACTTCAGGGTATTCGGAGATGGGCAGACCGCGCAATGCGATCAGCCCCCCGAGGAAGATGAGCACCGACAGCACCCCGGCAAAGATGGGGCGGTCGATGAAAAAACGGGACAGGTTCATGGATGCAAATTCCTGGTGTCCAGCGCGCTCAGGCGGCTGGCGACTTGGCGGCGTTCTTGGCTTCCTTGCGATCACCCGCAATCTCGGCCTTGGCGGTCATGGGCACAGGCTGTGGCGCCACCACGGCGCCGGGGCGCACGCGCTGCAGGCCGTTGACGACGATGTTCTCGCCCGCCTTCAGGCCCGAGGTGACCACGCGCAAACCGTCAATCGGCGCGCCCAGGGTGACCTCGCGGTACTCGGCCTTGTTGCCCTCGCCCACCACCATCACGAACTTCTTGTTCTGGTCGGTGCCCACCGCACGTTCGTTGATGAGCAGCGCCTGCGTGTTGCGGGCCTGGCCCATGCGGACGCGGGCAAACTGGCCGGGGATGAGCGAGCCGTCTTCGTTGTCGAACACGGCGCGCACGCGCACGGTGCCGCTCTTGGCATCGACCTGGTTGTCGATGAGCTGCAAGCGACCGGCGTGCGGCGTGCCGCCCGCAGTGCCGGTGCCCATCTGCACAGGAATGCGCTCGATGAGCTGGCGGGCGCTGTTGCCGCGCTGGCCGCTTTGCAGGTCGGCCAGGGCCTTCACCACGATCTGCTCATCGGTGTCGAAGCTCGCGTAGATGGGGCTCACGGAAACCAGCGTGGTCAGCACGGGAGCGCCCGGACCGGCCGCCACCAGGTTGCCCACCGTGACTTCGATGCGGCCCACACGGCCCGCCACCGGGGCGCGCACCTGGGTGTAGCCCAGGTTCAGCTTCGCGGTCTGCAGCGCGGCCTGGGCGGCGCGCAGGTTGGCATCGGCCTCGCGCTGGGCGTTCAGGCGCTCGTCATGCTCGCGCTGGGCAATGGCTTTTTCTTCGAGCAGGCGCGTGGCGCGCTCCAGTTCGCTGCGGGTGTACGACAGGCGGGCCTGCGCAGCGACCACCTGGGCTTCGGCGCGGTCCACCTCCGCAGCGTAGGGGGCTGGGTCCACCGTGACCAGCAGGTCGCCCTGCTTGACCAGCGAGCCTTCGCGGAAGTGCACGGCCTGCACGGCGCCCGAGACGCGCGGGCGCACGTCCACGCGCTGCACGGCTTCGAGCCGGCCGGAGAACTCGTCCCACAGGGCGATGTCTTTTTGGAGCACGGCCGCCACCGACACCGGCATGGCCGGGGGCGCAGCAGGGGTGCCATCGGCCTGGGCGGCGGGCGCCTGGAACACAAGGATGATGGCGGCCACGGTGGCCGTCACAGCAGTGGCAAGGGTGGCCAGGCCCAGCGGGCGGCTCTTGGAGAGAGGATTGGAGTTCATGGTCGTTTCAATCGTTAAGGCCGCCCTTGTGGAGCGAGCCAGTGGAGGTTTTCTGCCGCGCCCCGGTAGGTGGCGTTGTACCGACAAGAATCAAAAAAGGTGTCACAACCGTGGGCAGATGGGCAGTCTCGGCAATGACACCGTGGCAAAGTCAAGGCCCCGGCAGCACACCGCCGGGACACTGAGAACCGACGTCAGAAGACGCGGCAACACTGTGTGTTGTGACAGCCGTGGCTGCGGACACGCAAGTCGCCCAACGGGTTGTTCATGGTGTGATTTCCTCCGTATGTATCGTTGACATCAATGGCACCTGCCCGCCGTCTGCGCCCTGATGGGCCCGGCGTGCAGAAATACGTGGGCAAAGCTTCTCCCTCCGGCACGTGTGGGCCGGAAAAATCAGCGTTGATAACCAGGTGGTTGGCGGTAAGGCCGCAGTATCAAACCTCAACCAAAGTTGAGGTCAATGACTTTCTGGAGACAGCCTTGCCGGGTTCAGGGTCTCAGGAAGGCACCGGACATCGGGTGGCTTCAAAGAACAGGCGGAACTGTTCCTGCGCACCGGTTGCGCAAGGGCATTCGTGGGGGCCGGTTTGCAGCAAGGCATCGGGCCACTGCGCCGTTTTCGAGAAAACATGGCGGGTCACCTGCAGGCCCGCCGCCTCCAGCCGGGCGGCATAGGCCAGTGCCTCATCGTGCATGGGGTCGGTGTCGCCCACCAGCACCAGCGTAGGCGGCAAGCCGGCCAGACGGTGTGCTGCGGCAGGCACCGCATAGGGGTGCTCGGCATCGCGCGGGCAACGCAGAAAATTGCGCCAGCCTTCGGCCCATTTGCAGCCAGTGGCATTGCCCGTGGCTTCGCGCAGCGAGGCTGTGCCCACACACGGGTCCAGCATGGGCGAGAGCAGGATCTGCCCGGCCAGCGGCGGGTGCGACTGGTCGCGCGCCATCAGCCCCACAGCCGCTGCCAGATTGCCGCCCGCTTCTTCACCCGCCAGGTAGACCAGTGCACCTTGCCCGCCGAGCTTGGTGCGGTTGCGGTGCACCCACTTGAGCACGTCGTAGCCCGTGTCCACCGGCTGCGGGAACGGGGTGAGCGGGTACGCCACCGACACCACAACGGCCCCCACACCTTCCAGCAGCGAGGCCACGGTGCAGCCGTTGTCCAGCCCCCCCGAGGTAAATGCGCCTCCATGAAAATGCACCACCACCGGCGACGCCTGGCCCGTCTTCTTGCGCCCATACATGCGCACGGCCACATCCTGCCCCTTGGTCACTTCAATAGTGGAGTCGGAGCACACGGAGGCAGCCTTGCCCCCTTCGGTGGGTTTGGCAACGGGTGGCAATGTGGAAGATAGCGAGGACGGCTGGTCGGGCTGCATGGCATGTACCCATTGGATTGACGATGGATGAAATGTAGTGGCTCGGGCCTTTCAGATAAACAGGTCAAACACCACCGCACTGTTTCCAAAAGCTCAACAATCAAATGGCAGTGCCCGTGTGAGAATTCCGCAGCACCCACTGGTGGGTGCTGACGTTCCAGATTCAAGGAGAAGCCATGGACCAAATACAGGCCATGCGCATATTCGTGCGGGTGGTGGAGGCCGGCACGTTTACCCGGGCAGCGGATTCGCTATCGCTGCCCAAAGCCACCGTGACCAAGCATGTGCAGGCGCTGGAGGAGCGTCTGCGCGTAAAGCTGCTCAACCGCACCACGCGGCGCGTGACAGTGACGCCCGACGGCGCCGCCTACTACGACCGCACCGTCCGGCTGCTGACCGACCTGGATGACATTGAGGCCAGCATGACCAATGCACGCGCCAATCCGCGCGGTCGCCTGCGCATCGATGTCGGCACGTCGGTGGCACAGCTGCTCATCATTCCGAACCTGGCAGAGTTTCATGCGCGGTACCCGGACATCCAGGTGGACCTGGGGGTGAGCGACCGCATCGTGGACCTGATCGGAGACAACGTGGACTGCGTGATTCGCGGTGGCGAGCTCAGCGACCAGTCGCTGGTGGCGCGGCGGGTGGGCAACCTGGAGTTCATCACGGTGGCATCGCCCGACTATCTGGCGCGCAAGGGCACGCCCACCCATCCGCTGGAGATTGAGGAAAAACACGCCAGCGTGATCTATTTTTCTCCGCAAAGCGGCCGGCACTACCCGCTGGAGTTCGTCAAGGGCTCCGAATCCATCGACATCACGGGTCCCTACCAGTTGAGCGTGAATGAAGCCAATGCCTATGTGACGTCTGTGCTGGCGGGGCTGGGTATCGGGCAGATCACCAGCTACCAGGCGCAACAACACCTGCAAAATGGCGCCCTGGTGCGGCTGATGCCCGAGTGGACCCAGCCGCCACTGCCTGTGTACGTGGTGTATCCACCCAACCGCCACCTGAGCGCCAAGGTGCGTGCGTTTGTGGACTGGGCGGCCGAGCTGTTTCAGCGCGAGACCCACCTGCAACGCACGCAGTGAAGGCATTCCACAAAGGCGGGCAGGGGCCTTTATGCTTGGGCCCATGAACGCTACCGAGTCCACCCCCACCCCTGACGCGCGCACCACCGAGGGCGGCCACACCGCGCAAGCTGCTGAGCCCACACCTCCAGCAGCTTCTGCCAAACAGCCCCGCAACCCCCTGCACGGCGTAACGCTGGAAGCCATGGTAGTGGGCCTGGCAGACTATTTTGGCTGGGACGAGCTGGGCCGACAGATCCCCATCCGCTGCTTTCAGATCGACCCCAGCGTGGGCTCCAGCCTCAAGTTTTTGCGCAAAACCCCCTGGGCGCGCGAGAAGGTCGAGAGCCTTTACCTCTTCATGCTGCGCGACCAGCGGCGCAACGCGCAAGAATGACTGGCAATGCGCGCTACCACGCCCCAAGCATCGCCAACCCCGAATGCGTATTCGGCACGGCTGAGCGCACGGTATCGCAATTTTCTGGTCCCCCTGCTGACGCTGGGCGTCATCGGTGGGTTCAATGCTTTGCTGGCGGCTCAGTCCGGAAGGGGTGATGCAGGATGGTGGCCCGTGGCGTGGCTGGCCACCATGTTCTTGGGGGTTTTCTTCAGTGCAGCCTTCATGGCCATGGCGGGTCGCCGCAAGCTGCCGGTGGCCTACGGCATCGCTCTGGGTGCGACTGTAGGTCTGGGGCTGACGACCTATGGGTTTCTGCAGACGAGCCTGCACGCCCCTTGGGGCGCAGTGATGCCCGACTGGCTGCGTGGCGCGCAGGCAAGAGCCTGGTTGGGCTCTCCCTGGGCACCACTCCTTCCCTACGCAGCGGGGCTGGCCTTGCATGGCGCCGCCATGCTGGTTTTCAATCGCCGGACGTCACCAGAAAATCGCGGCTGATGCCGCCACCCAGGTCGTTGACCCGGTCCAGGAACTGCGTGAGGAACGCGTGCAGCCCGGTCGCCAGGATCTCGTCGATGCGACCGTACTGCAGGTCGGCCAGCAAGCGCCCTGCCCTGCGGCTGGTTTCGGCGGACTGCCCATTGGCCAGCACGGCCAGGTTGTCCACCACCTCGCGCAGGCAGGCGTGCAGCGATCGGGGCATATCGCGGCTCAGGATCAGCAGGTCGGCCACGCGCCCCGGCGTGATCACATCGCGGTAGACCTTGCGGTACACCTCGAACGCCGACACGCTGCGCAAGATGGCGCTCCAGTGGTAGAAGTCGCTTTCCTGGTTGCGGTCGCTGGGGCGGCCAAAAAAGTCATTCTTCACGGCGTGGAACTTCACATCCAGCAGGCGCGCGGTGTTGTCCGCGCGCTCCAGGAAGGTGCCCATGCGCAAAAAGTGAAACGCCTCGTCCTGCAGCATGGTGCCCAGCACCACACCGCGCGACAGGTGCGAGCGGTACTTCACCCATTCAAAGAACTGGCCTGGGTCGCGCTCAAAGGCGCCACCCTCCAGCTGGCGGTGCAGCTCCAGCCAGGTCTGGTTCTGCGTTTCCCACACCTCGGTGGTCAACGCACCGCGCACGGCCCGCGCGTTCTCGCGCGCTGCACGCAGGCACGACAGGATGGACGACGGGTTGTTGCCATCGTGCACCATGAACTCCAGCACGTTGGCGGGCGTCACTTCGCCATGCTTGGCGGTGTAGGCAGGAATCAGCTCGCTGATGGACAGCAGGCCCTCCCAGCCTTTCTGCGCCACATCGGCAGCCTGGGGCAACAGGGAAGTCTCGTAGCTCACATTGAGCATTCTGGCTGTGTTCTCAGCCCGCTCGGTGTAGCGGGACATCCAGAACAGATGGTCGGCGGTGCGGCTCAGCATGCGGCCTCCTTGATCGAGCAGGGCTGAGAACCCCGCACGTGCTGCGCACGCACGCGGTGTTGTGTCGAAAGCCCCATGGCATGGGGCTTTTCAGCCCGCTCGGTGTAGCGGGACATCCAGAACAGATGGTCGGCGGTGCGGCTCAGCATGTTCAGAGACTCCCTTGCGATTGACTTTGCGACTGGCCCTGGGATTGCGATTGCGACTGGGATTGCACGGCCTTGGGTTGCGCGGCAGGCGCACCCTCGCCCAGCACCCAGGTGTCCTTGGTGCCGCCGCCCTGCGACGAATTCACCACCAGCGAGCCCTCTTGCAGCGCCACGCGCGTGAGGCCCCCTGCGGCCATCTGCACCTCGCGACCGCTGAGCACGAAAGGGCGCAGGTCGATGTGGCGCGGGGCGATGCCGCTTTCCACATAGGTCGGGCAGCTCGACAGGCTGAGCGTGGGCTGGGCGATGTAGCCCGCCGGGTTGGCCAGCAGGGCACGGCGGAAGTCCTCGATCTCGGCCTGCGTGGCGGCCGGGCCGATCAGCATGCCGTAGCCACCGGCACCGTGCACTTCCTTCACGACCAGGTCCTTCAGGTTGGCCAGCACATGCTGCAGATCCTCCTGCTTGCGGCACATCCACGTGGGCACGTTCTTGAGGATGGGCTCCTGCCCCAGGTAGAAGCGGATCATCTCGGGCACGTAGGGGTACACCGATTTGTCGTCGGCCACGCCCGTTCCCACGGCGTTGCAGATGCCCACGTTGCCTGCGCGGTAGGCCTCCATGAGACCGTGGCAGCCCAGCGTGGAGTTGCGGCGGAAGACCTGCGGATCGAGGAAGTCGTCGTCCACCCGGCGGTAGATCACGTCCACCCGCTGCAGGCCGCGCGTGGTGCGCATGTAGACGAACTTGTCCTTGACGACGAGGTCCTGCCCTTCGACCAGCTCCACGCCCATCTGCTGCGCGAGGAAGGCATGCTCGAAGTACGCGCTGTTGTGCATGCCGGGCGTTAGCACCACCACCGTGGGCTCGTCGGCCGCTGCGGGCGCGCTGGCGCGCAGGGTTTCGAGCAGCATGTCGGGGTAGTGGGCCACGGGCGCCACCTTGTGCAGGCTAAACAGCTCGGGGAACAGCCGCATCATCATCTTGCGGTTTTCCAGCATGTAGCTCACGCCGCTGGGCACGCGCAGGTTGTCTTCCAGCACGTAGTACTCGCCCTCGCCCTGCGCGTTGGGGGCGCGCACGATGTCGATGCCGGCAATGTGCGCGTAGATGTTCTGCGGCACATGCAACCCGGCCATCTCGGGCCGGTACTGCGCGTTGTTGAGGATGAGGTCGGCAGGCACGATGCCGGCGCGGATGATGTCCTGCCCGTGGTACACGTCGTGGATGAAGCGATTGAGCGCCGTGACCCGCTGCACCAGCCCCTGCTGCATGCTGCTCCACTCATGGGCCGGAATGATGCGCGGAATCAGGTCAAACGGAATCAACCGCTCATTGCCCGCGCCGCCCTCGTCCTTTGCGCCGTAAACGGCGAAGGTAATGCCCACGCGCCGGAAGATCATCTCGGCTTCGGCCCTGCGGGCCTGCATCACATCAGGGGGCTGTTTGCTCAACCACTGCGCGTAGCGCTTGTAGTGTTCCCGCACATCGCTGCCATCAAAAGGCAGCATGGCGTACATCTCGTCAAATTTCTGCATGAACTGGCCTCCTGAAGACAGGATAGCAAGTTGCGCGCCCACACTCTGCAAACGGCCCCTGGTGGCACTACGGCATCGCGCCTGCTGAGTCCGCCCGGGGCACCATCTGGTGCTGCCAGTAGCGTCGGCCCGCATCGCGTTCACACCCTATTGCTGCGGGTTTGGCAGAGGCCCAGGTCGCGGCGCCACAGCGCGAAGACTCCACCACCTCGATGTCGCGAAGGCGATAGTGCTGCAACACCTGCGGGGCTGGATGGCCAAAGCGGTTGCGGTACCCGGCTTGCACCAAAGCAGTGCGCGGCTGGACGGCATCCAGAAACGCCGGGGACGATGATGTCTTGCTGCCGTGGTGGGGCACCAGCAGCAGGTCGGCCTGGAGCGCCGCACCGCGCGCCAGCAGGGCCTGTTCCTGCGGGGCTTCGATGTCGCCCACCAGCAAGGCCGACACGCCCTGCGGCCCGGCGGAGGTGATGCGCAGCACACAGCTCAGCGCATTGGGGCGCACGCTGCGCACCGCCGCGTCGTCCGGCTGCGGGTGCAGCACTTCGAAAGCCACACCATCCCATTCCCAGCGCTGGCCCGCCAGGCAGGGCTGGACTGGGCGCAAGGCCTGCAAGGTGTTCTCTGCCTCGATCGAGCCCACCAGCTCCGCATGCGGCTGCTGCGCCAGCACCGCGGCCGCACCGCCGGTGTGGTCTGCATCGCGGTGGCTGAGCATGAGGGTGTCCACGCGCTCCCCCAGTGCCCGCAGCAGCGGCACCAGCACGCGGTGGCCCGCGTCGCTCTCGCGGCTGAAACGCGGCCCTGCGTCGTACAGCAGCGTGTGGGTGGCGGTGCGCACCAGCACCGCATTGCCCTGGCCGATGTCTGCGGCCAGCAGTTCAAACTGCCCTGCCGCCGGGCGCACCGGCTGCCACCACAGCGCGGGCCACAGGAGGGGAAATGCCAGCAGCCGCAGCCGCCAGGGCAGGCGCGTGGCCAGCAGCGCGCCTCCGGCCACGGCCAGCATGCCCGCCCACAACGGCGCGGCAGGCAGGAAGACCACGGCCCAGGGCCACAACGCCAGCCATTGCAGCAGAGCTGCCAGCGGCTGCAAACTGAGGGCGGCCAGGCTCCACAAGGGCGCCCACAGCACGCCGCCCAACGCCAGCGGGGTGACCACCAGGGTGACCCAGGGAATCGCCACCAGGTTGGCGGCAAAACCCACCACCGACACCTGGCCAAACAGCAGCAGGGTCAGGGGCGTGAGCGCCAGCGTCACCACCCACTGCTCCCGAATCAATGCATAAAAATGGTGCCTAGCGCTGGTTGGATAAGCGCTACCAGCTATTGAATTAGTAGCAAACAGAATACCCACCGCCACAAAGCTCAGCCAGAAGCCTGCCTGCGCCAGCGCCCACGGGTCTGCCACCACCACAGCTGCACAGGCCCACAGCCACACCTGCGGCCAGGGCCAGCGGCGGCCGCTGAGCTGCAGCACGGCAATGGCCGCCAGCATGATCACCGTGCGCTCTGCAGGCACGCCCCAGCCGCTGAACAGCGCGTAGGCTGCCGCCAGCACCACCCCGGCGGCCAGTGCTGCAGAGGGCGCGGGCACCGCCAGGCACAGCCGGGTGGAACGCCGCCACAGGGCACCCACCACCAGCGCGGCCAGCCAGGCAAACAAGGTGATGTGAAGCCCGGAGATGCTCATGAGGTGAGCCACGCCCGTGGCGCGGAACACATCCCAATCGGCACGGTCAATGGCGCGCTGGTCACCCGTCACCAACGCCGCCACCACGCCCGCAACGCGCGTGCGGGCCGGGTCACTGCCATCCTGGTCGCCCGCCAGGCGCTCCAGGATCGCATCGCGCACCGACTGCCGCGCCCGCTCCACCGGATGCCGCCAGGTTGCAGCCACAAACTCCGGCGGCTCGTCCTTGGGCCCTGCACGCACGTAGCCTGTGGCCTGCACGCCCTGCTCCCACATCCACAACTCGTAGTCAAAACCATGGGGGTTGCGCAGCCCGTGCGGCGCCTTCAGACGCACCGTCAACGCCCAGCGGTCGCCGGCTTTCAGGGCGGGCGGTGGACGCTGCAGGTCCAAGGTTCCGGCCGCATCGCGGAACGGGCCGCCGTACCAGGCCACATCGATGCGCGGCGGCAGCGTCACCGGGGCACCGTTCAGGCGCGCGGCCTCCACGTCCACGCGGATGCGGGTGCCAGCCTCGTTGGTTTGGGGCATGGCCGCCACCACGCCGGTCACCCGGATGTCCTGGCCCTCCAGCGCGGGCGCGAGGCCCTGGGCCGCATAGTCCACAGCGCGCAGCCCACACAGGGCGAACATCACCAGCACTCCGGCGCCCACGGCCAGCGCGGTGGCAGCATGAGCGCCCCATCTGCTGCGTCTGGACGCTGCCCGCGCGCACCCGCCCACCACACACGCCGCCACCAGAACCGCCCCGTAGACCACCCCGGGCCACAACACCGGCTGCTGTAGCTGCAGCGCGGCCCCCAATACGGCCCCCAGCAGCCACGCAGGCAAGCGCCAGGGAACGGCGGCGACCATCGCGGAGCTTTCGCTGGCCACGGCGCCATCCAGGCCCACAGGGGCGGATGAAATGGCATTAGGGGCGCTTATGGCGGGCATGGGCTGATGCTAATGCGATGCCTGGGGGCTGGCCGCTGGATTCTGCACACCAGGCTGTGTAACACTCGCGGCCATCCGGGTGCCGCCGGACCGCGAAGCCACCGCGCTGACCAGCAGGCCGTGCCGGCGCACCTGCACCGGCCAGCCCCCGCCATCCACCTTCACGCCAAACCGAGGAAAGACCATGAGCGTTTACGACAAGCTGAAAGAACTCAACATCACCCTGCCCCCCGTGTCGGTGCCCGCTGCAGCCTATGTGCCCTATGTGCAGACGGGCAACCTGGTGTTCCTGTCCGGCCACATCGCACGCAAGGACGGCAAGCCCTGGGCCGCGCAGTTTGGCCGCGATATCGGCACCGAAGAAGGCAAGGAAGCTGCACGCTCGGTAGCGATTGACCTCATGGGCACGTTGCAGGCTGCCTGTGGCGGCGACCTCAACCGCGTCAAGCGCATCGTCAAGGTCATGAGCCTGGTGAATTCCACGGGTGATTTCACCGAGCAGCACCTGGTGACCAACGGTGCCAGCGAACTGCTGGGCCAGGTCTTTGGCGAAAAAGGCGTGCACGCCCGCAGTGCTTTTGGCGTGGCGCAGATCCCCCTGGGCGCCTGCGTGGAAATCGAGCTGATCGCAGAGCTGGCCTGACAGACCCCACCCCCCTCACCAAAAAAAACCCATGGCATGACTGCCATGGGTTTTTTTGTTTTCTGCGCTGGGCGGTGACGGATACGCCCCTCCCAGCCGCCATGACACCATGGCTGCCAGTTGTCAGAGCGTCAGAAAGACTCCCAGTCCTCTTCCGATCCCTGGGCCACCGCGGGCTTGCGGCTGGCGGGTGCGGCAGATACCTTGGCAACAGCGGCCGCTGCAGCCGGAGCCTTGGCCACCGCAGCGGGCGTGCCGTGGAGTGCCTTCGCACCAGAACCCGGTGCAGGCCGTGCGGGTGCCGAGGGGACAGCGGTAGCGGCGGGTGCCTGTGGCCGCTGGGCAGCCGTAGCGCGCGCCGCACCAATGGCCGCCTGCGCGGGCCCATAGCTGGCGGCATTCACCTTGAACATGGACACCTCGCGCGCAAGGTGGTCTGCCTGCTCACGCAGGCTCTGGGCGGCGGCGGCGCTTTCTTCCACCAGCGCCGCATTCTGCTGCGTCATCTGGTCGAGGTTGCTGATCGCCTTGTTGACCTGCGACACCCCCGCACTCTGTTCGGACGATGCTGCGGTGATCTCGCCAATCATGTCGGTCACGCGCTGCACCGACTGCACGATGTCGGTCATGGTGGTGCCCGCGTCCGACACCAGGCGCGAGCCCGTCTCCACCTTCTCGACCGATGCACTGATGAGCAACTTGATCTCCTTGGCGGCCTCGGCGCTGCGCTGGGCAAGGCTGCGCACCTCGCTGGCCACCACCGCGAAACCCCGGCCCTGCTCACCCGCGCGGGCAGCTTCCACAGCGGCGTTCAGCGCGAGGATGTTCGTCTGAAACGCTATGCCATCAATCACGCCAATGATGTCCGCGATCTTCTTGCTGCTGTGGTTGATGTCCTCCATCGTGGCCACCACCTGGTTCACCACCTCGCCGCCCCGGCGCGCCACGCCCGTGGCGCCCGCCGCCAGGCTGCTGGCCTGCTGCGCACTGCCTGCGCTTTGCTGGATGGTGCTGGTGAACTGCTCCATGGCGGCCGCCGTCTCCTGCAGGTTGCTGGAGGTCTGCTCGGTGCGGGCCGACAGGTCGTGGTTGCCCGTAGCGATCTCGGCGCTGGCGATGGCGATGCTGTCGGTGCTCTGGCGCACCTGGTGCACCATGCGACCTAAGGCGCTGCTCATGGCATAAAGCGAACGCAGCAGGTCGCCAAACTCGTCGCCCCGGGTCACGGATTCCTGCATGCTCAGGTCGCCCCCCGCAATGCGTTCGGCCAGCCCGTTGGCCTGCTCCAAGGGCCGCTGGATGCTGCCGATCAGGTAGTAGGCACCCACAATGATGGCCAGCAGCAGCAGGCCTACGGCCACGGCAGCAATCTTGACCGTCAGCATGCGCTCTGCCGCCATCTGCTTCTGAACGGCCTCGGCGCCTTGCTGCTGCTGCTGAACGAACTCACGCAGCGTGGTGGTGTAGGCCGCCACCGAAGGGTTGTACTTCTGGGTGATCAACGTCACAGCCTGTTCTTGCTGCCCATCGCTCTTGAGTTTGCGGGCCTCGCCGCGCAGGTCGATCATGGTCTTGCGCGCAGCGGCGATCTTGGCCATCTGCTGCTTGTCGGCCTCTGACAGGGCCATGGATTCCAGCGACTTTTGCACTTCGCTGATCTGCGCCGATGTGGCCGTGATCACATCCTTGAACTCGGCTTCGACGGCCGGGTCGCTGCTGACGATCAGGGCCTGGGTTCTGGCGGCATTGGTCTCGGTAAGACCCGACCAGCGCAATGCCGCCTGCACGCGCGACTCCATGTCTTTGCTCACCGCATCAGCATGGGCCTGTACCTTGGCAGACCGGTAGGCCGCAAAGCCCACCACCGCCACCAGCATGACCACAATCAAAATCACCGCCAGCCAGAGCTTGTGAGCCATCCGAAGATGCTTGGGCATGGTTGCCTCCTGAAGCGTTGTGTTTGTGTACAGATGTTGCACGCTTTTTCACGATTGCACAAACTCCGGCACTGCACATCAGGGTCTGCCCTGCCTGCATGGGTCCCACCACACCTCCCGGGGCGGGCATCATCGCGCCGCCAGGGTTCGGCCACGGGGTTTCAGCAAGTCGTGTCGCTCGGGCAAATGCCCCATTCGCATGCCATCTGTACGCCCATCGTCGACAAAAGCGCGGTGCCAGCGGCCCCTGTCGCCCGCTGCAACACCCTGAAAAAAAACTGGCGACAGGTGCTAACTCGCAGGCCCGGGGTGCCGGGTGCATGAGCGGGCTGTCAGGCTGCGGAGCCGAGGAAGGCCTCAAAACGCGCCAGTTCCTCGCCCAGCGCGCGCCGGAACCCCGCGTCGCGTGGTGGGCGCCCGGCCACAAAACCCAGAGCATGCTGCAGCCGACCACGCTCCACGCGCAGGTTGGCCCAGCCCACCATCTGTTCGCCCCACAGCACCGGCAACGCATAGTGGCCCATGGTGCGCTTGGGCGCCGGTACATACGCCTCGAACCGGTACGCCCAGCCCCACAGCATCTCGAAGCGGCGTCGGTCCCACACCACGGGATCGAACGGTGCCAATAGCCGCACGCCGTTATCCGGCTGGTGGCGGCGCGATGCCGGACTTTCAGCGACAGGCCAAAACCAGGTGGTTCCATCGACCACCGCATGGCCGTAGCGTGACGGTGCGGCCTTGGCCACCGCGCGCGCCTCGGCAGCCAGCTGCGGTGCGCCATAGCGCAGCAGCGTGACCAGGTAACCCAGGCTGGGGGCAGGCAACGGGGCATACAGCGCCACGATGCGATCCACCAGGGCTTCGGCGCGGGCCAAACGTGCAGCGGGGCTGATGTCCTGCTCGGGATGCGCAACGGGTGCATACACCCGAGTGCCCGACTCGCGGCGGCACACCCGCAACCAGCCGTGGTGGTGCATCGCATCCAGCAGGCGTGTGCTGGCATTGAGCTCGCCGCCCCAGTAGCCCGCCACGCGGCCATGGTGCGCAAACGCTTCGCTCACTTCGCGCGGGTGCACCATGCCCCGCTCCTGCACAAACGCCAGCACCTCAAGCGCACGTTCGGTAGTGGCGGCGTCCCACGGCCTGCGCGGCGTGCGCGGGTGCAGCAGCGCCAGCATCTCGCGGGACACAAAGCCGTAGTTAACGAAGGCGTCTTCTTCAATACCTAAGCGCTCGTAGCGGCGTTCCAGGTCACCCGCGCGGTAGTCGCGCACCCGCAGACGCAAAATCAGGTCCTGCGCCCGCGCGGGTGCTCGCATCGGGTCAGCCTGCACAAACCCCAGCTTGCGGATTGCGCCGGGCAGCGTCAGCGGTTTGAACAGGCTGCGCGCAATCGCGTAGCGGCGCAGCTCATCCAGCGTGGGTGAGCGCGACGCCACAGTCTTACTCCACGCGCGTCACTGCGTTGGGCTTGAAGCCCAGGTCCGCCGCCTTGCCCTTGCGGCCTCGCGCGGCGCGGGCGTTGTTCAGGCTGCGGATCTCCAGCGTCTCGTCGCGCTGCTTGCCACCCCGGCCAATGCCATCCAGGCGAATGCTGCGTGTGTACGCCGCCGCGCCCGCCAGCGAGTCCTTGTCTTCCAGGTCAATCAGCATCAGCCCGCGACCGCCGTTGACCATGGTTTTCAGCTCGGCGATCTCGAACGTGAGGATGCGTCCGCCCGTGGAGGCGCAGGCCACATGCGTGGCAGGCAGCACGGGCTTGCTGCCCGTGGTGCCCGCAGCATGCGAAGGCACACACACCGTCTCGCCCTCGCCCAACGTGAGGAAGGCCTTGCCGCCCTTCTGGCGCGAGACCATGTTCTCCACCGCCGCCAGAAAGCCGTAGCCACCGGAGTTGGACAGCAGCAGCGTGGCGTTGGCGGGCCCTGCAAAGTAGTGCAGCAGCTGCGTGCCGGCTTCCAGCTCGATGAGCGTGGTCACCGGCTGGCCGTCACCGCGTGCGCCGGGCAGCAATGACACCGCCACCGAGTACACGCGGCCATTGCTGCCAAAGGCCAGCAAGGTATCGACCGTGCGGCATTCAAACGTGCCATACAGGCCATCGCCCGCCTTGAAGGCAAAACTGGCAGCCTCGTGGCCATGGCCGGTGCGAGCGCGCACCCAGCCTTTTTGCGAGACGATCACCGTGACGGGCTCGTCCACCACCTTCACTTCGGCCACAGCCTTTTTCTCGGCCTGGATCAGCGTGCGGCGCGCATCGGCAAAGGTCTTGGCATCGGCTTCGATCTCCTTGACCATGGTACGGCGCAGCGAGCCGGGGTTGTTCAGAATGTCTTCGAGCTTGCCCTGGCTTTCGCGCAGTTCTTTCAGTTCCTGCTCGATCTTGATGGCTTCGAGCCGCGCAAGCTGGCGCAGGCGAATTTCAAGGATGTCTTCGGCCTGTCGATCGCTGAGGTTGAAGCGCGCAATCAGCGCGGCCTTGGGCTCCTCGGCCGCACGGATGATGGCGATCACCTCGTCGATGTTGAGCAGCACGGTCTGCCGCCCTTCGAGGATGTGGATGCGCTCTAGCACCTTGTTCAGGCGGTGCTGGCTGCGGCGCGTGATCGTTGTCTGGCGGAAGGCGATCCACTCTTCCAGCATCACCCGCAGCGACTTTTGCACCGGCTTGCCGTCGAGCCCCACCATCGTCAGGTTGATCGGGGCCGAGGTCTCCAGGCTGGTGTGCGCCAGCAGCGCGGTGATCAGCTCCTGCTGCGGGGTCTTGCCCGTCTTGGGCTCGAACACCAGGCGCACGGGCGCGTCTTTGCTCGACTCGTCGCGCACGACATCGAGCACAGCCAGGATGCTGGCCTTGAGCTGCGTCTGGTCCTGGCTCAGAGCCTTCTTGCCGGCCTTGACTTTGGGGTTGGTGATTTCCTCGATCTCTTCGAGCACGCGCTGCGTGCTCACGCCCGGTGGCAGCTCGTTCACCACCAGTTGCCACTGGCCACGCGCCAGTTCCTCGATCTTCCAGCGCGCGCGCACCTTGAGGCTGCCCCGGCCGCTGCGGTAGGCATCGGCAATGTCACCGGGGCTGCTGATGATCTGGCCACCGCCGGGGTAGTCGGGCCCGGGCACGATGGCCAGTAGCTCGTCCTGGCTCAGCGAAGGTGTCTTGATGAGTGCAATGCAGGCGTCGGCGATCTCGCGCAGGTTGTGGCTGGGGATCTCGGTGGCCAGGCCCACAGCGATGCCGCTGGCGCCGTTGAGCAGCGCAAACGGCAGGCGCGCGGGCAGCTGGCGCGGCTCCTCGGTGCTGCCGTCGTAGTTGGGCATGAAATCCACGGTGCCTTCGTCGATCTCGTCGAGCAGCAGGCTGGTGATGCGCGACAGGCGCGCCTCGGTGTAGCGCATGGCAGCGGCGCCATCGCCATCGCGGCTGCCGAAGTTGCCCTGGCCGTCGATCAGCGGGTAGCGCTGGGCAAAGTCCTGCGCCATGCGCACCAGCGCGTCGTAGGCCGACTGGTCACCATGCGGGTGGAAGCGGCCCAGCACATCGCCCACCACGCGGGCGCTCTTGACCGGCTTGGCGGCAGTATTGCGCGTGGGGCCGCTGTAGCCCAGGCCCATGCGGTCCATCGAATACAGGATGCGCCTCTGCACGGGCTTGAGGCCGTCGCACACATCGGGCAACGCGCGGCCCTTGACGACCGACAGTGCGTATTCAAGGTAGGCGCGCTGGGCATAGCCTGCCAGGCCCAGGGAGTCGCCCCCGTCATCGCCTGCGGTGGTGAAATCCAAAGTCGGTTGGTCGCTCATTCGTTAACTACAGGTTCTTGATTCAGGTTCTGGTCGCGTGTCTGCGCGACGCGGGTGGGCGGCAAGTTGCCCCTGTTGGTGGCACCGCCCGAGAGCTCCATGCGTACGCGGCCAGGCGCTGCACGCTGTGCCAGCACGGGTGCCGGGGGCTTGAGCTGGGCATACAGGCCCAGCACGGTGCGCACATAGCTCTGCGTTTCCTTGTACGCGGGGATTTGGTTGCCCGCGCGCTGTACCGCACCTTCACCGGCGTTGTAGGCCGCCACGGCCAGGTCCATGCGGCCGGGGAACAGGTCCAGCAGGTGGCGCAGGTAACGGGTGCCAGTGGGCACATTCACCGCCGGGTCGGCCAGTTTTTGTTCCACCGTGCGCTTGGCGTCGCTGCTCACGCCAAAGCGGTTGGCGGTGGCGGGCATCACCTGCATCAGGCCCACGGCGCCCTTGGGCGACACGGCGGTGGCGTCAAAGCCGGACTCGGTCGCGATCACGGCCTGCAGCAGCTCGTAGTCCACACCGTGTTTGGCGGACGCAGCGCGCAGGTGGTGTTTGACGCGTTTGTAGTCGGGGGCGATGTCAAAAAAGGCCAGCAGGCGCGCGCCCGCTGCGGGCAGCGCGTAGGGCATGGGCGACGCATTGGCAGGCGCGTCGCGGGTGGAGTCAAAGTCGTTGCCGCGAAAAAACAGCTGGTAGCGCGCATCGACCTGCTCGGCCGCAAAGTGCGTCACGCCACGCTCGTCCACATGCGCCCACAGGTCCGCATGGGCCATTTGCTGCACAAAACATAGCAGCAAACCCAATACAGACAAGCGCAGGGCACTGTTTTTATTCATATTTTGATCACAAACACCGGGCGGAGCGCGTCGATGCGGTCAGATATCGATCTCGACCGCATCGCCATGCAACTCCATCAGCTCACGGCGCGCGGCGGCTTCGCCCTTGCCCATGAGCTTGGTGATGAGGCCTTCGGTGGCGGCAAAGTCCATGTCGCCCAGTTGCACGGGCAGCAGGCGGCGGGTGTCGGGGTTGAGCGTGGTTTCCCACAGCTGCTCGGCGTTCATCTCGCCCAGGCCCTTGAAGCGGCTGATCTGGCACTTCTCTTTGGGCACGCCGTCCTTGGCGCACTTGTCGAGGATGGCCGTCAGTTCGCCATCGTCCAGCGCATACATCTTGGCGGCGGGCTTCTTGCCGCGCGCGGGTACATCCACGCGGAACAGCGGCGGGCGCGCCACGTAGATGTGACCGGTTTCGATGAGCTTGGGGAAGTGGCGGAAGAAAAGCGTGAGCAGCAGCACCTGGATGTGCGAGCCATCCACGTCGGCGTCGCTCAAGATGCAAACCTTGCCGTAGCGCAGGCCGCTCAAATCCGGAGTGTCGTTGGGGCCATGCGGATCCACGCCGATGGCCACCGAGATGTCGTGGATTTCGTTGTTGGCAAACAGGCGGTCGCGCTCCACCTCCCAGGTGTTGAGCACCTTGCCGCGCAGCGGCAGGATGGCCTGGCTTTCCTTGTCGCGGCCCATCTTGGCGCTGCCCCCGGCCGAGTCGCCCTCGACCAGGAAGACTTCGTTGTGGGCGATGTCCTTGCTTTCGCAGTCGGTGAGCTTGCCGGGCAACACGGCCACGCCCGAGCCCTTGCGTTTTTCGACCTTCTGGCCCGCCTTCTGGCGCGTCTGCGCGGCCTTGATGGCCAGCTCGGCAAGCTTCTTGCCGTATTCCACATGCTGGTTGAGCCAGAGTTCGAGCGCGGGGCGCACAAAGCCGCTGACCAGCCGCACCGCGTCGCGCGAGTTCAGGCGCTCCTTGATCTGGCCCTGGAACTGCGGGTCGAGCACCTTGGCACTGAGCACATAGCTGGCGCGCGCAAACACGTCCTCGGGCAGCAGCTTCACACCCTTGGGTAGCAGGCTGTGCAGCTCGATGAAGCTCTTGACTGCATTGAACAGGCCGTCGCGCAGACCGCTCTCGTGCGTGCCGCCCGCGCTCGTGGGAATCAGGTTGACGTAGCTCTCGCGCACGGGCTGGCCGTCTTCGGTGAAGGCAACACACCAGGATGCGCCCTCGCCTTCGGCAAAACTTTCGTTGTTGCGGTCGGCAAAACCCTCGCCTTCAAACAGCGGGATCACCGGGTCGCCGTTGAGCGTCTGCATGAGGTAGTCGCGCAGGCCGCCCTTGTACTGCCAGGTTTGCGTGTCGCGGGTTTTCTCGTTCACCAGCTGCACCGTCACGCCGGGCATGAGCACCGCCTTGCTGCGCAGCAGGTGGGTGAGCTCGCCCATGGGCAGCACGCTCGACTCGAAATATTTGGCATCGGGCCATACGCGCACCGACGTGCCCTGCTTGCGCTCGCCCGCCTCCAGCGGTCGGGCCACCAGGGGTTCGATCACGTCACCGGCCGAGAACACCAGGCGTGCCGCCTTGCCTTCGCGGTAGCTCGTTGCCTCCAGCCGTGTGGCCAAAGCGTTGGTCACACTCACGCCCACGCCGTGCAGGCCGCCCGAGAAGCTGTAGGCCCCGCCCTTGCCCTTGTCGAACTTGCCACCCGCGTGCAGCCGGGTGAACACCAGTTCGATCACCGGGGCGTTTTCCTCGGGGTGCATGCCAAACGGAATGCCCCGGCCGTCGTCCTCCACGCTGACCGAGCCGTCGGCATGCAGCGTGACGCGGATCTTCTTGCCGTGCCCGGCCAGCGCCTCGTCGGCCGCGTTGTCCAGCACCTCCTGAACGATGTGCAGGGGGTTGTCGGTGCGGGTGTACATGCCCGGGCGTTGCTTGACGGGCTCCAGGCCCTTGAGCACGCGGATCGAGCCTTCGGAATATTCGCTGGCGGATGCAGAAGACGGTTTGGCAGACATGGGGCGGATTGTAGTGCGGCAACGCAGCAATAGCTGGATATAAAACCAGCCCCACCTTCGCCCCTGCTACCAACTGTATTGGTCCCCGGTGTATCAGCACGTTTCACGCAATCTGGCTACATTCCTGCGCATGCATACGAATCCTCCCAAACTGTCCATGTTCCAGGTGCTGGCCTGCGGCGCGGCCATCGTGACCCTGTCGATGGGCATCCGCCACGGCTTCGGGCTCTGGCTCTTGCCCATCACCCAGGAGATGGGCTGGACGCGCCAGTCGTTCGCACTGGCAATTGCCATCCAGAACCTGTCCTGGGGCCTGATCGGCATTTTTGCGGGCATGGTGGCCGACCGGTTTGGCGCGTTCCGCGTGCTGATGGGCGGTGCCGTGCTGTACGGCCTGGGCCTGGCGGGCATGGCACTGTCGCCCACGCCCACGCTGTTTGCGCTGACGGCGGGCGTGCTGATTGGCGCGGCCCAGGCAGGCACCACCTATGCCGTGATCTACGGTGTGCTGGGGCGCCAGATTGCACCCGAACGCCGGTCCTGGGCCATGGGTGTGGCTGCTGCGGCAGGCTCGTTCGGCCAGTTCCTCATGGTGCCGGTGGAAGGCTGGCTGATTGCCGGACTGGGTTGGCAGCAGGCGCTGCTGGCGCTGTCCTTGATGGTGCTGCTCATCGTGCCGCTGGCCTTTGGGCTGCGCGAGCCCAACTTCGCGGGAGCGGCCCCGGTCAAGCGCGAGCAGACGATCCTGCAAGCGCTGGGCGAGGCGTTCCGCTACCCCAGTTTCAACCTGTTGATGGCGGGCTACTTCGTCTGTGGATTCCAGGTGGTGTTCATCGGCGTGCACATGCCCAGCTACCTCAAGGACCACGGCCTGTCGCCCCAGGTGGCCAGCTATGCACTGGCGCTGATTGGCCTGTTCAATGTGCTGGGCACCTATGTGGCCGGCACGCTGGGCCAGCGCATACCCAAGCGGTTCATCCTGGCTTTTATCTACTTTGCGCGGGCTGCGGCGATCAGCGTGTTCTTGCTGGTGCCGCTGTCGCCGCTGTCGGTGTATGTGTTCTCGGCGGTGATGGGCACGCTGTGGCTGTCTACCATCCCGCCCACCAACGCCACCATCGCGCAAATCTTTGGCGTGCAGCATCTGTCGATGCTGGGCGGCTTCGTGTTCTTCAGCCACCAGATCGGCAGCTTCCTGGGCGTGTGGCTGGGGGGCTATCTGTATGACGCGACGGGCAGCTACGATATCGTCTGGTACATCGCCATCGGCCTGGGTATTTTTGCCGGGCTGGTAAACCTGCCGGTCCGGGAAAGCCCCATCCAGCGCGGCGCAGCCCAACCTGCCTGACCATCCCCTGCAAAGAACTTCTTCATGCCCACCGTCAGCGCATCCACCACCCCGCCCGGCAGCAGCGTGCCACGGGTATGGCGCTGGCTTGGCTGGATCACGGCGGTGGTGCTGTGCCTGGCGGTGTTTGGCATGTACACGGTGCCGGACTTCATGGTGATGCTGGCCGACCAGATGTGGGCGTGCTTCTGAGCCCGCGCCTTCCTCTTTCAAGTTTTTTGGCCGCTAGCGCTTGATGGACAAGCGCTGATAGCTATTTTTTCAATAGCACATGCACGGTAACGAAGCTCCCTCCGACTGGGTCCGCCGCTGGTCCCACCTGATTGCGCCGGGCAGCACGGTGCTCGACGTGGCTTGCGGCGCCGGGCGCCACCTGCGCTGGCTGCGCGGCCTGGGGCACTCCGTGGTGGGGGTGGACCGCTCTGCCGAGGCTCTGGCCGCTTGCGAGGGTCTGGGTGAACTGGTACTGGCCGACATCGAGAGCGGCCCATGGCCCTTTGCAGGCCGCCAGTTTGGTGCCGTGGTGGTCACCAACTACCTGTGGCGGCCCCTGCTGGCCACCCTGGTGGAAAGCGTGGCCCCAGGCGGTGTGCTGATCTACGAGACCTTTGCACACGGCAACGAAACTGTGGGCCGCCCGGCCCGGCCGGAATTCCTGCTGCAGCCCGGAGAACTGCTGACCGCCTGCACGGGGCTGCGCACGCTGGCCTATGAAGACGGCTTCCAAAAAAAACCCGACCGTTTCGTGCAACGCATCACGGCCATGCGGGAACTCCCGCCGCCTGGGGGACCCTCACGACATCTTCTGCCCATGTGGGCTAGTTAGAATGCTCTTTTACCGTTTACCACTGCGGACATGACCTCTTCCTCCGTCGCTCTCACCGGCAGCATCGTCGCCCTCGTCACTCCCATGCACGAGGACGGTAGCGTGGACTACCCGGCCCTGCGCAAACTGATCGACTGGCACATTGCCGAAGGCACCGACTGCATCGGCGTGGTGGGCACCACGGGCGAGTCGCCCACCGTCAACGTCGAAGAACATTGCGAGATCATCCGCGTGGCCGTGGAGCAATCTGCCAAGCGCGTGCCCATCATGGCGGGCTGTGGCGCCAACTCCACCGCCGAAGCCATCGAGCTGGCCAAGTTCGCGCGCGGCGTGGGGGCCGACAGCCAGTTGCAGGTCGTGCCCTACTACAACAAGCCCACGCAAGAGGGCCAGTTCCAGCATTTCAAGGCGATTGCCGAAGCCACGGGCGACCTGCCCATCGTGCTGTACAACGTGCCCGGCCGCTCGGTGGCCGATATGCAACACGACACCGTGCTGCGCCTGACCCAGGTGCCCGGCATCATCGGCATCAAGGAAGCCACCGGCAACATCGAACGCGCCCAGTGGCTCATCCGCGATGTGCCCCAGGGCTTTGGCGTGTATTCGGGCGACGACCCGACCGCTGTGGCGCTGATGCTGTGCGGAGGCCACGGCAACATCAGCGTGACGGCCAACGTCGCCCCGCGCCTGATGCACGAACTGTGTGTGGCTGCCCTGGCGGGCGATGCACGCCGGGCCATGGAAATCCAGTTCAAGCTGATGCCGGTGCACAAGAACCTGTTTGTCGAAGCCAACCCCATCCCGGTCAAGTGGGCCATGGCCCGCATGGGCCTGTGCGGTGGCACGATGCGCCTGCCCATGACGCCGCTGACCACCAGCAACGAGGCTGTGGTCGAATCTGCGCTGCGCACCAGCGGCCTGATCTAATCCGGGCTGCGCCCGCTCCCCGAGACACTCTCCAAGGATTTCCGCGTGAAAGCTGCTACCACCCGCCTGAGCCTGCTGGCCCTTGCCATGGCCCTGTCTGCCTGTGCCGCCCTGGAGGGCGACAAGATCGACTACAAGAGCGCGACCAAAGGCTCGACCCTGGAAGTCCCGCCAGACCTGACCCAGCTGTCGCGTGATTCACGCTACAACGTCCCAGGCGGCGCCGTCTCGGCCGCCGCCATGCAGGCCGGCCAGGCTGCTCAGCCATCGGGCACCGCCAACGCCGCAGCCCTGCAACTGGGCGACGTGCGCATCGAGCGCGACGGCAACCAGCGCTGGCTGGTGGTCAACCGCCCGGCCGACAAGCTCTGGGAACCCGTGCGCGACTTCTGGCAGGAAAGCGGCTTCAACCTGGCGCAGGCAGACGCCAACGTGGGCATCATGGAAACCGACTGGGCCGAAAACCGTGCCAAGCTGCCGCAGGATTTCATCCGCTCGACCCTGGGCAAGCTGCTCGACTCGCTGTACTCCACCGGTGAACGCGACAAGTTCCGCACGCGCCTGGAGCGCAACGCCAATGGCGGCACCGAGATCTACATCACCCACCGCGGCATGATTGAGGTCTACGGCAACGTTTCCAAAGACAGCACCGTGTGGCAACCCCGCCCTTCCGACCCGGAACTCGAAACCGAATTCCTGCGCCGCCTGATGGTCAAGCTGGGCGTGAGCCAAGAGCAGTCCAAGGCAGTGGCTGCAGCCCCCGCCCCACGCGCTCAGTCGGCCCGCATGGCCACGGTAGACAACAAACCCGTGGTCCAGCTTGACGAGGGTTTTGACCGCGCCTGGCGCCGCATCGGCCTGGCCCTGGACCGCACTGGCTTCACGGTGGAAGACCGCAATCGCAATGAAGGCACCTACTTTGTGCGCTATGTGGCGCCCAATGCCGAGAAGAAGGAGCCAGGGTTCTTCGGCAAACTCTTCAGCTCGTCCAACGCCACACCTCCACTCAAGTACCGCATTCTGGTGCGCAGCCAAGGGGAGTCCACCACGGTATCGGTGCTCAACGAAGCCGGCGTCCCCGAATCGTCCGCCAATGCCGAGCGCATCGTCCGCGTGATTGCCGACGATCTGAAATAAGCGACGAACCGCGCGCCTCTTCGCTCCCCCTGCCTGGGCCCGGGGCCCAGGCTACAGAGGTGCTGCGCGGCAAGCGCCTTCAACCACGACATGCTGCGTTTCAAGAACCTGGGTAGCGGCAGCACGGGCAATGCCACGGTGGTGGAAGGCAGCAGCGGCACACAGGTACGCCGCCTGCTGATCGATTGCGGATTCGGCATCCGGCAACTGCAGACCCGCCTGGCGCAAGCGCAGTTGCAGATCGAAGACCTGGATGCCGTCTTCATCACCCACGAACACTCGGACCACATCGGCTGTGCACTGGCCGTGGCCGTGCGCTACCGCATCCCGGTATGGATGAGCCAGGGCACCTACGCCGCCCTCGGAGCCCCCGACTTTGATGGCATGCTGCGCATCGCACACGACATGGAGGCTCTGGACCTCGGCACCTTCAGCGCCCTGCCCTTCACGGTGCCCCACGATGCGCGAGAGCCGCTGCAGCTGCGCTGCTCGGACGGCGCATTCCACCTGGGCGTGCTCACCGACCTGGGCCACGCCAGCGACCATGTTCTGCAGCAACTTCAAGGCTGCCATGCGTTGATGATTGAAGCCAACCACGACCCCGCAATGCTCGAAGCATCCCGGTATCCGACCTTCTTGAAACGCCGCGTCGGGGGACCGTATGGGCACTTGGCCAATTTTGCGGCAGCCGACATCCTGCGTGCCGTGCGGCACCCTGGCCTGCAGCGTGTGGTGGCCGCCCACCTGAGCGCACAGAACAATGCACCCAGCCTCGCTCAACAGGCGCTAGGCCTTGCACTGGAGTGGTCCGCCGAGGAAATCACCGTCGCCAGCCCAACGGTGGGAACGCCCTGGCTTGCAGTTGCAGGATGAAGTGACTCCCGTAACGCCGCCAACGCCCCCCCGGGGAAGGAAAGCGCCTCCCAAAAGAAAAAACCCCGACCTTGCGGTGCGGGGCTCTCGGTCGACAGCAGGTTTTGCAACCCGCTACGGCCTGCAGCGAATTACTTGGCTGCGGAAGCGCCAGTAGCAGCGGTGGCAGCAGCGTCAGCGGCAGCCTTGGCAGCATCAGCAGCAGGTGCAGCAGCAGCCGAGGCAGCGTCGGAAGCGGCAGGAGCGGCTTCAGAAGCGGCAGGAGCTGGTGCGGGTGCTGGAGCTGGGGCTTCCACGGCAGCTGGTGCTGGAGCAGGAGCGGGCTCTTCCTTCTTGCCACAAGCGGCGAGTGCAGCAGCGGCGATCAGGGCGGCCAGAACGAGAGAGTTCTTCATTTCGATTTTCCTAGTTGGACAGACAGAATCTTGAAAAGCCACGGCGTCAGGCTTTTTGGAAGCCCCGGTACGCTTTGGCACAATGCGCTTGGCTTGCACCTTTTCGGCGCAGCCGCTGATTATATTGGTATTTAGTCAATACAGACTAACACTGACGAAACCTTTACGCCCAATTGACAAGGCGCAAAGCGCGCATTTTGCTCATAACCCCAGCGTCGATGCGGGGAAACCGGGCGTGCTTTTGCTGCGCACCCACTCGTTGAGCGTCTCGCGCAGCAGCACACGGCGATCTGGTTCAAAGCCTGCAACCCCCACGCACCGCTCCGGGTCCAGCCGTTGCATCACCCAGTGCGGGGACCACAATGCACTGGGAATATCCAGGGGATCAGCCGCCGGGCTGCGACGGCAATTGATGATGTGGTCCCAGGTGCCCCGCCAACGCACAAAACGCGCGTGCCGACGGATCACATCATCGTAGCTGCACGCCAGCATGGTGAAACGCCGACTTCCATGGGCCCAATCCTGCAAGGCCTCCACCACACTGCGTTCGCCCAGGGGCCAGTCATGGAAATTCGCATCGCTGATCACAATTTCCTTCCAGCCATCCCGGGCGGCTGTGGCAATCGCGTCGCGCACCATTTGCTGAAACGCTTCACGGCTGCTGAAACGACCCACCGGGAGATCGGGCCGCGAATCGGCGGAACTGGCAGAAATCTCGGTCATGGCGGTGTCTCCTGGAGTGCTTCGATCTATCCAGCCCAGACGTGGGCCCAGCCCGCATCACACCAGGACGACAGCAGCTCCAGCGCGTCGTCACTGGCGCGCGCAAGCTCACGGGCGGTCAGCTGACGTTCATCAGCCAGGCGGCGCATTAGCGTTGCGTCGCGGCCTGCTGCACGGTAGCTCTCGCCATTGATGAACACATGGTGCGTGTCGTACATCATGCGGCTGCGGCGGTCCAGGCGCACCCCTTCCAGCATCACGCCTGTATCGCCGGGTTCAAACCACACATTCGGCTTGGGCTCAGTCAGATACTCCCCCAGTGCGCGCTCCAAAACAAGGGGCTGCGCCAGTGCGCGGCTCAAAGCATCCCGCGCGAAGTCCTGCAAACCCGCCGGAATGGCCGCAGGTTGAGACACAGCTTCCTGCTGGGCATCGCGGTACAGGAGGGGCTTGTCTTGATCCGCAGCATCCTCGGCCAGGCGCACCAACAATTCCTGGCCCAGTTCGGCGCGGGACGGCACCTTAAAGCCGATCGAATAAGTCATGCATTCGCCCTCGGCTATGCCATCGTGGGCATAACGCGGCGGCAGGTACAGCATGTCGCCCGGCTCCAGCAGGTACTCCTCTTCAGGCTCGAACTGCGCCAGCACTTTGAGGGGAATACCTTCGCGCAGCGTGAGATCCTTCTGGCGGCCAATGCGCCAACGCCGCGTTCCGTGGGCCTGCAACAGAAAGACGTCGTAACTGTCGAAATGCGGGCCCACACCACCGCCGTCGGACGCATAACTGATCATGAGGTCATCAAGCCGCGCCTCCGGCACAAACCGGAACTGCTGCATCAGCGCATGCACGGCGTCGTTGTGCAGGTCCACGCCCTGCACCAGCAAAGTCCAATCGGGCTGCTGGAGCGCAGGCAGGGCACGCCTTTGAAAGGGTCCATGGCGTAGCTTCCACGCCCCTTTGGCCAGTTGCACGAGGCGGGACTCCACGCCCTCCTGGGCGGCCAGCGCGAACAGGTCCGACCGCAACACAGGGGGAGCAAACTGGGGAATGGCCTGGCGCACCAGCAGGGGCTTCTTCTGCCAATGGCGGCGCATGAACTGGGCGGGGGTCAGGCCACCGAGCAGGGTAAGAGGTTGCTGGATATCCATGGGAACTGGTCTGCCCCTTTGCGGAGCCGTTGGTCAAACTGCGACAATTCTCCTATGGAAATTACCCAACAATGTGTGGTCGCACTGACCTGGACACTGAAAGACACCCTTGGCGAAGAACTGGATGTGCTCGACGATCCCGTAGAGTTTCTGGTGGGCGGCGACGACCTTCTACCCCGCATCGAAGAAGCCCTCCAAGGCCACGGCCCCGGTGCCACGCTGGCGTTGCACCTGGAGCCCGAAGATGCGTTTGGTGACTTCAACGACCAACTGCTGTTCCTGGAGCCACGCGATCTTTTTCCGGCAGAGATCGAAGAGGGAATGACGTTTGACGGCGCCGCGCTGCCCGAGGGCTGCAATCCCGATGCCCCCCGCACGGGGCTCTACACGGTCACGGAGATCTATCCGGAGCATGTGGTCCTGGACGGCAATCACCCGCTGGCGGGAATTGCACTGCGCTTGCAGTTGACCGTACAGGCCGTGCGGGAAGCCACCGAAGAGGAAATTGGCCGGGGCAGCGCCGGCACAGGCTTTTTTCGGGTACAGCCGCAGGCGCCTGGCAGTAACCTGCTCCACTGAGCTAGGCGAAAGGAAGGCCCTGAACGGTTTTCAGAGCCTAGCCAAGCCCGAATGGTCGATTAAAGGCGTGAAATCTGGCCGTTGTACAGGCGTACACGGTCGCCAATGCGCAGATCGCCGGGGCTGCTTACGTCGTAGACGCGGTAGCCGCCGTGATCGAGTTGCACCGACAGGCGGTAGCCCTGTACCTCCTGGCTGTTGTTGCGACCTTCAATGGCATTGCCTGCTACTGCGCCTCCAACAATGCCCACGCCGGTTGCGGCGGCACGACCGGAGCCCTTGCCGATCTGGTTGCCCAGAACACCACCGACGACAGCGCCGATCACAGCACCAGCCCCGGAGGTCTGGCCTTGCGACCGCCCCTGCAGCACTTCGATATTGGAAACCCGACCGTACTCCGTGCCGGCCGGATTGTTCGGGTAGGCCGGCGCCGTTTGGTAGCCGCCCGAGTAGCCCCCCGAATATTGTGGCGCAGGGGCCGATCGGTTGTGGCCGCAGGCGGCCAACGAGCCCACAAGGACCACGGCGCCAACGATGGCGAAAGAACGGGTAATTTGCAGCATTTTCGTACTCCTAAAGTCAGGGGGTGCACACGGCTTGCAGGGAATCCGGCCTTGGTGCGCATACCTAGATTGGAACAACGCCCCAGCCCCCTGTCCCGTAGACGCAGGGGCTGCGCCTGCGTCAGTAACAAACCCATCCAAAGGTAAGCGGCGTCTTACAACCCCAACCTGCCACGACCCCATTCAGCCCGGTGCTCAGGCCTTCCCGGTTGACCCATAGCCACCCTCGCCCCGCTCCGTCGCTGCAAACTCAGTCACCACATTGAACTGCGCCTGCACCACCGGAACGATCACCAGCTGTGCGAGCCGCTCCATGGGCTCCAGCGTGAATGCGGTGCTGCTGCGGTTCCAGGCGCTCACCATGAGCTGCCCCTGGTAGTCGCTGTCAATCAGGCCCACGAGATTGCCCAGCACGATGCCATGCTTGTGGCCCAGACCCGAGCGCGGCAGGATCAGCGCGGCGTACCCGGGGTCTTTGAGGTAGACGGCAATGCCCGTGGGCACCAGTTGCCAGGCATTCGGCTGCAGGGTGAGCGGAGCATCCAGGCAAGCGCGCAGGTCCAGGCCAGCACTGCCGGGGGTGGCATAGGTGGGCAATTGGTCCGCCATGCGCGGATCCAGAATCTTCACGTCAATCTTCACGGTTATTTCTTCTTTCCAGTTGTGCGCTGCTGGGCCACTTGCCGCAGCCGCTCCTGCAAGGGCTCCACGCCAGACGCGGCCCCGAAGGCTGCGGATGATAGGGCCTTGGGAGCCACGTCAATCAAACGCCCCAACCCCCACCAGGTGGCCGCCATGACCGCGAGCCCCGGCAAAGACCCTTGACTGAACATGAACAGCGCCACCCCGTGCAAGGCAATCAACACCAGCAGCACGGCGCGCACCGCACGCACAACGCCCAGCAAAGGCTTCAGAACCAGAGCGAGATCCGGCGGACCGGACTGGGGCGCCGGGCGCACCCCACCCGCCCCAGCGGGCTTCTGGGCGGTGGTGGAGCCAGGGGCTGGAGCCTGTACACCTCTGGCAGGTGCAGGCGCGGTCAGCCGTTCCACGTAGCGTGCAAAGTCGCCATCGGGCGGCGTATCCCATTCAGGCTTGGTGGCACCAGTCTTCATACGGCCTCCCGGCAAAGGCCTCTAGGAACCCACAGGGGACAACCGCGCCGCAATCTCCCCGATCAGCTGCTGGGCCAGCACCCGCTTGGAAGCCCGGGGCAGCTCGCGGTGCCCTTGGGCGTCCACCAACAGCAGGGCATTGTCATCCTGCCCAAAGGTGGCAGGGCCAATGTTGCCCACCAGCAGCGGCACCCCTTTGCGCGCACGCTTGGCCGTGGCGTGGGCCAGCAGATCATGGCTTTCAGCAGCAAAACCGACGCAAAAGAGATCACCCTCCAGGGCATGCGATGACTTCGCGACCATGGCCAGGATGTCGGGGTTTTCCACGAAACCCAGGGTCGGTGTCTGGCCCGAGCCGTCTTTCTTGATTTTCTGGGAGGACTGGCTGGCGGGCCGCCAGTCCGCCACGGCAGCGGTGGCAACGAACACCGACGCCGCCTGCACATGGCGCTGTACAACCGCCAGCATCTCCTGGGCCGACTGCACATTCACACGCTGCACCCCACGTGGCGTGGGCACATGCACAGGCCCAGCGACCAAAGTGACTTCGGCACCGGCCTCGCGGGCCGCACGGGCAATGGCAAAACCCATCTTTCCGCTCGAGAGGTTGGTGATGCCACGCACGGGATCGATCGCCTCAAAAGTGGGCCCCGCCGTCACCAGCACCTTGCGCCCCGCCAGGACCTTGGGCGCGAAGAAGGCAATCAACTCTTCCAGCAGCTCCACAGGCTCAAGCATGCGGCCATCGCCCGTCTCGCCACAAGCCTGGTCTCCGTTGCCCACACCCAGCACCACCGCGCCATCCTGCGCCACCTGGGCCAGGTTGCGCTGCGTGGCCGGATGGGCCCACATCTCGCGGTTCATGGCCGGAGCCAGCAGCAACGGCACCCGCTGCGCAGGGCGGGCCAGGCACAGCAAGCTGAGCAGCTCATCCGCCCTGCCCTGCACCAGCCGCGCGATGAAATCGGCGCTACATGGCGCTATCAGGATCGCGTCGGCCTCACGGCTCAGGTTGATGTGGGGCATGTTGTTGGGCTCGCGCGCATCCCACTGCGAGCCGTACACCGTGCGGCCAGACAGCGCCTGCATGGTGACCGGCGTGATGAATTGTTCAGCCGCCTCGGTCATCACCACCTGCACGGTGGCCCCCTCCTTGATGAGCTGGCGGCACAGATCAGCCGCCTTGTAGCAAGCCACGCCCCCGCTCAGACCCAGAACAATGTGTTTGCCAACAAGCTCATTCATGGGGCGAATTTAGCAGACGGGGGCGACCCTGCCCGGCGGGGTGTCGCCGGGGTGCCATCTATAATCCCAATTTCCCACCACCAGGAGACCTCTCGTGAGAGGCCCCCTTCAGACATGACCAAATTTGTCTTCGTCACCGGCGGTGTGGTGTCTTCCCTCGGTAAGGGAATCGCCTCAGCCTCCCTTGCCGCGATCCTCGAATCGCGGGGACTCAAAGTCACCCTCATCAAGCTTGACCCCTACATCAACGTAGACCCGGGCACCATGTCGCCGTTCCAGCACGGCGAGGTTTTCGTGACCGACGACGGCGCAGAAACTGACCTGGATCTGGGCCACTACGAGCGTTTCATCGAAACGCGCATGAAGAAAACCAACAACTTCACCACGGGCAAGATTTACCAGTCCGTGCTGGAGAAGGAACGTCGCGGCGACTACCTGGGCAAAACCGTGCAGGTCATTCCGCACGTCACCAACGAAATCCAGGAATTCATCAAGCGCGGCGCCGGCATCGGCACGCCGGATGCCGTGGATGTGGCCATTGTCGAAATCGGCGGCACCGTGGGTGACATCGAATCGCTGCCGTTCCTGGAAGCCGTGCGCCAGATGAGCCTGCGCATGGGCCCGAACAACGCAGCCTTCGTGCACCTGACCTACCTGCCCTGGATCGCTGCAGCGGGGGAGCTGAAAACCAAGCCCACCCAGCACACCGTGCAAAAGCTGCGCGAAATCGGCATCCAGGCCGACGCGCTGCTGTGCCGCGCCGACCGCCGCATCCCTGAAGAAGAGCGCGCCAAGATCTCGCTGTTCACCAACGTGCCCGAGTGGGGCGTGATCAGCATGTGGGACGTGGACACCATCTACAAGGTGCCCCGAATGTTGCACGAACAGGGCCTCGATGGCCTGATCTGCGACAAGCTGCGTCTGAACACCCCACCCACCAGCCTCAAGCGCTGGGACGACCTGGTGTACGAAACCGAACACCCCCAGGGCGAAGTCACCATCGCCATGGTCGGCAAGTATGTGGACCTGTCGGACAGCTACAAGTCCGTCAACGAGGCCCTGCGCCACGCGGGCATGCGCAACCATGTGCGCGTGAAGATCGACCATGTCGATTCCGAGACCATCGACAGCGCCGACGCGGCCGCCAAGCTCGCCAAATACGACGCCATCCTGGTGCCCGGCGGCTTCGGCCAGCGTGGCGTGGAAGGAAAGATCGCCACGGCGCAGTTTGCCCGCGAGCGCAAGGTGCCCTACCTGGGCATCTGCCTGGGCATGCAGGTGGCCACCATCGAATACGCCCGCCATGTGGCAGGCCTGGCCAACGCCAACAGCACCGAGTTCGACCCCACCACGCCCCACCCCGTGATCGCGCTGATCACCGAGTGGAAGGATGCGGACGGCACGATCAAGAAGCGTGACGAGAACTCAGACCTCGGCGGCACCATGCGCCTGGGCGCGCAGAGCTCCGATGTGTCCAAGGACACGCTGGCCCACAGCATCTACGGCGACGTGGTTACCGAGCGCCACCGCCACCGCTACGAAGCCAACGTGAACTACCTGGACCAGCTGCGCAAGGCGGGCCTGGTGATCTCGGCGCTGACCCAGCGTGAAGAACTCACCGAAATCGTGGAGCTGCCGCAAACCGTGCACCCCTGGTTCATCGGCGTGCAGTTCCACCCCGAGTTCAAGTCCACGCCCTGGAACGGCCACCCGCTGTTCAACGCCTTTATCAAGGCCGCAGTGGAACACCAGCAAGCCGCAAAAAAAGCATAAGGGGACTCAAGCATGCAGCTGTGCGGATTCAACGTTGGCCTGGACCAGCGCTTTTTCCTGATCGCGGGCACTTGCTCCATTGAAGGCCTGGAAATGTCGCTCGACGTCGCAGGCCAGCTCAAGGAAGCCTGCGCGCCGCTGGGCATTCCGCTGATCTACAAGGGCTCGTTCGACAAGGCCAACCGCTCCTCCGGCACCAGCAAGCGCGGCGTCGGCATCGACGCTGGCCTCAAGATCCTTGATGAAGTGCGCCGCCAGCTGCAGCTGCCCATCCTGACCGACGTGCACGACACCTCGCACGTGGCCGAGGTGGCCAGCGTGGTGGACGTGCTGCAAACGCCTGCGTTCCTATGCCGCCAGACGGATTTCATCCGCGCGGTGGCGCAAAGCGGCAAGCCGGTGAACATCAAGAAGGGCCAGTTCCTGGCGCCCTGGGACATGAAGAACGTCATCGACAAGGCCCGGGCTGCAGCGGCCGAAGTTGGCCTGTCGGAAGACCGCTTCCTGGCCTGCGAGCGCGGTGTGAGCTTTGGCTACAACAACCTCGTGGCCGACATGACCAGCCTGGCCGTGATGCGCAACTCCGGTGCGCCCGTGGTGTTTGACGTCACCCACTCGGTGCAAAAACCCGGCGGCCTGGGTGCCGTGAGTGGTGGCGCGCGCGACATGGTGCCCGTGCTGGCCCGCGCCGGTGTAGCCGTGGGCGTGGCGGGCCTGTTCATGGAAACCCACCCCCGCCCTGCTGAGGCTTGGTCGGACGGCCCCAACGCCGTGCCGCTCAAGCACATGAAGGCGCTGCTCGAAACCCTGGTGGCACTGGACGACATCACGAAGAAAAGCGGATTTCTCGAAAACAATTTCAACTAACAGGACGACCCCATGCCAGCTGCCTACATCATCGTGGACATGAAAGTGTCCAACCCCGAACAGTACAAAGACTACATGGCGGCCGCGCCCGCAGCCGTGAAGGCCCACGGTGGCGAATACCTGGTGCGCGGCGGAAAGTTCGAGACCCTGGAAGGCAACTGGACGCCCGCGCGCGTGGCGATGCTGCGCTTTCCCAGTTTCGATGCCGCCAAGGCTTTCTACGACGCCGAGCTGTACCGTGCCGCGCGCAGCAAGCGCGCCGGTGCGACCGAGTTTTTCAATATGGTGCTGGTCGAAGGCGTTGACGCCCCGGTCTGACCTCTATCTATCCAAAGGAAAAAAATGAGCGCAATCGTTGACATCGTAGGTCGCGAAATTCTGGACAGCCGCGGCAACCCCACCGTCGAATGCGACGTGTTGCTCGAATCGGGCGTGATGGGCCGGGCCGCCGTGCCATCGGGCGCCTCCACCGGCAGCCGCGAAGCCATTGAAATGCGCGACGGCGACAAGAGCCGTTACCTGGGCAAGGGCGTGCTCAAGGCCGTGGAATACATCAACACCGAGATCAGCGAAGCCGTGCTGGGCCTGGACGCCTCCGAGCAGGCCTTCCTGGACAAGACCCTGATCGACCTGGACGGCACCGAGAACAAGAGCCGCCTGGGCGCCAACGCCATGCTGGCTGTGTCGATGGCCGTGGCCCGTGCTGCCGCCGAAGAGTCCGGCCTGCCCCTGTACCGCTACCTGGGCGGCATGGGCAGCGTGCAACTGCCCGTGCCCATGATGAACGTGATCAACGGCGGCGCGCACGCCAACAACAGCCTGGACCTGCAAGAGTTCATGATCATCCCGGTGGGCGCTCCCACGTTCCGTGAAGCCGTGCGCTGGGGCGCCGAAGTGTTCCACGCGCTCAAGAAGATTCTGCACGACAAGGGCATCAGCACCGCCGTGGGCGACGAAGGCGGCTTTGCCCCCAGCGTTGAAAACCACGAGGCGGCCATCCGCCTGATCCTGCAAGCCATCGAAGCCGCTGGCTACACGGCGGGCGAACAGATCGCCCTGGGCCTGGACTGCGCCGCGAGCGAGTTCTACAAGGACGGCCACTACGTGCTGGAAGGCGAAGGCGGCCTCAAGCTGACTGCGCAGCAGTGGACGGACATGCTGGCGGCCTGGGTGGACAAGTACCCGATCATCAGCATCGAAGACGGCATGCACGAAGGCGACTGGGACGGCTGGAAGCACCTGACCGAACGCCTGGGCGACAAGGTGCAGCTGGTGGGTGACGACCTGTTCGTGACCAACACCAAGATCCTGAAGGAAGGCATCGACAAGCGCATTGCCAACTCGATCCTGATCAAGATCAACCAGATCGGTACGCTGACCGAAACCTTTGCCGCCATCGAGATGGCCAAGCGCGCAGGCTACACCGCCGTGATCTCGCACCGCTCGGGCGAAACCGAAGACAGCACCATTGCCGACATCGCCGTGGGCACCAACGCAGGCCAGATCAAGACCGGCTCGCTGAGCCGCTCGGACCGTATCGCCAAATACAACCAGCTGCTGCGCATTGAGGAAGACCTGGGTGAAATCGCTCAGTACCCCGGCCGCGCTGCGTTCTATAACCTGCGCTGATCCCCATCCAGCCCGAGCGAGCCATGGGCTCCCGCCTTGTGCCTGTGATCCTGCTGACTCTGCTGGCAGCGCTGCACGCCCAGCTCTGGCTCGGGCGGGGCAGCGTGCCGCGCGTCAACGAGATGCAGCGGCAAATCGATGTGCAAAAGGCTGCCAATGACCAGGCCAAGCTGGCCAACGAGCGCTTGTCGTCCGAGGTGCATGACCTCAAGGAAGGGCTCGACATGGTGGAAGAAAAGGCGCGCAGCGAACTGGGCATGGTCAAGCCCAACGAGGTCTACGTGCAGTTCACGCCACGCTGAGTCCTTGTGCTCGCCCCTCCGGGGTTCAGTGCCCCGGTCCCCAAAAGCCGCCCGTCGGATGTCTTGATGGTGGATTGGGGACGACGCCCCACCTTCTGCCCCCCTGCCACCGTGCCCTTCCCGCCCACCCTTGTTCTCCTCGGCGCGCCCGGCACCGGGGCCCAGGCGCTGCGCGATGCGCTCCACGCGCAACTTGCCCCCGGCTCCGCGCAAATTCTCTGCAACCCTGGCCTGCCCTCTGAGGGGGTCGTGGATGCCAGCCTGATTCTGCTCATGGGGCTGGATCTGCCCTGCCCCACCAGCGAGCGGGCCGCACAGGAAGCCGCCGATGCACGTTTGCGTGCGGATCTGACCCAGGTGGGTATGGGCTATCGCGTTGTGTATGGCCACGGTGAGCAGCGCATTGCCAATGCGCTGAATGCTATAAAAAACATAGCTTCTAGCACATACCCATCAAGCGCCAGAGGCAATTTCGATTCAGATTCTGGCTCCAGTACCCGGACAGTGCCCCGCCTGCGCGCCTGGAACTGCGAAAAATGCAGTGATCCCGAATGCGAACACCGACTCTTCACTGCACTGATGGGGCGGGACACAGGCTCCACCTAAAACCCGCGACCCGAGGCATATCCCCAAAAAACGTGGAGGGGATGGAGGTAGAGGGATGAGATCAGGCCTGCTGCACCAGTCCGCGCTTGAGCTCCTTGAGCAGCAGCACCACCTGGCTCGAGCCATAGCGGTAGCCGCCATGGAGCACCTGCACGGCCTTGTCCCACTCGCCCTGCTGGGCCAGCTCCACCAGCATCGCGGCCTGTTCGTGGAAATACTGGTGGCGTGCCATCAGCACCGCATACGCAGGCTGGTCGCCCAGCAATTCACCGCCCACCCCATGCAGCCAGCGCCCGAGGGCACCCCGGTCACTGCGGCGCACCTCCTCAGGGTCCAGACCCTCGGTGGTACGGCCTTCCAGGTAGTCCATGAGATGGGTTTTCCAGCGCTCGTGGGCATTGATGGCGGCGTCGATGTCGAGGGCCGCCAGCACGGTGTCCGCGCGCAGCGAATCCTGCGTGCCGGAAGCCCGGCTGCTGTCGCACAGCTCCAGGGAAGGCACAGCCTCTTGCCCCCGGGCACCCCCAAACACACGGCGTAGTAACCCCATAGCTCCTCTTGCACTTGCAGCACCACACCAAGAAAGCGGTGCGGCTGCGGGCCTGCCCCTGGGGTGGCCTTGCAGAGAACCTGCCGTGTGGAAGGCGACATCTTAGGGGCGCACAGCGTGATAAAGCGCGTGCGATTGTCAACGATGGTCATCCGCCCGGCACGTCGGCTGGCCCGTGGAGCGCAGGCAGCCGTGGCTGCGACGGGCGCCGGAAGACCTACCGGATGCCCTACTGGATGCCGGTGGGTCCCGGCGGCTGGCTGACGGTGGGTGGCACAAAAATCTGCGCGGCATCGACCGCGTCAAAGCGGTACTGCTGCCCGCAGAACTCGCAGCCCACCTCGATGTCTTCGCGTTCGGAGAGGATGCTCTCGGCTTCTTCGACGCCCAGGTTGCGCAGCATGTTGCTCACACGTTCACGGCTGCAGGTGCAGGCAAACCGAGGGCCGCTGGCGCCCTGCTGGGGCTCGAAGCGCAGCAGCTTTTCCTCCCAGAACAGGCGGCGCAGGATAGTGTCCACGTCCAGGGTCAGCAGCTCTTCGCGCGTGAGGCTGGCAGCCAAGTGGGCGATCCGGTTGTAGTCTTCGTTGTGGCCGATCTGGTCTTCGTTCTCGCGGTGCGTGAGGCCTGCGGCCAAATTGCCCTCGCCCTTGATCGGCATGCGCTGGATCAACAGGCCCGCAGCCACCTGGTCATTGGCGCCCAGCACCAGGATGGTGTCCAACTGCTCGGACTGCAGCATGTAGTGCTGCAACACGTCGGACAGACGCTCCAGCTTCTCGTGGCGGTCGCCATACAGCGGCACCACGCCCTGGTAGGGCTGCTGGCCTGGGTGGCGGTCCTTGGGGTCGAGCGTGATCGCGCAGCGGCCGCCACCGCCCACATTCACCATCTGGCTCAGGGCTGCGCCCTCTGGCACCTCGCTGTTCACGGTCGCCGTGGCTCGCAGGCTCAGGTCCGACTGCACTTCGGCCACGGCGAGCTTTACGGGGCCATCGCCAAACACCTGCAACACCAGTGCGCCGTTGAACTTGATGTTGGACTGCATGAGCACACCGGCGGCGGCCATCTCGCCCAGCAGCTCGCTCACGGGCGCAGGGTAGGCACCCGTGCTGGTGTTGCTGGCGCGGCGGCGCAGGATTTCGGTCCAGGCATCGGTCAGGCGCACGATCATGCCGCGCACGGGCAGGCCGTCGAAAAGAAACTTGTGGAGTTCAGACACGCAGGGGTTCCAGGAGAAAAATGGACGGCAGCAACGAAAAAAAGTGGCCGCCGCTCAGGCGAGCTTGTGCAGGCCGTTGTGATAGCGGCGCGCGTTGTCGATGTAGTGCTGGGCGCTCTGGCGCAGGCCTTCAATCTGCTCGGGAGTCAGTTCGCGCACTGCCTTGGCAGGGCTGCCGATGATCATGGAGCCATCCGGGAACTCCTTGCCCTCGGTCACCAGCGCGCCCGCGCCCACCAGGCAATGCTTGCCGATCTTGGCGCCGTTGAGCACCACGGCGCCAATGCCGATGAGCGATTCGTCGCCGATGGTGCAGCCGTGCAGCATGACCTGGTGGCCCACCGTCACACGCTCACCCACCACCAGGGGCTTGCCGATGTCTGCATGCAAGACACTGGCATCCTGGATGTTGGAGCCAGCGCCGATGGTGATCGTCTCGGTATCGCCGCGGATCACCGTGCCGAACCAGACGCTGGCGTCTTCGCCCAGCACCACATTGCCCATCACTTGGGCACTGTCCGCCACCCAGGCCGATGCCGCCAACTGGGGCACCATGCCATCGAGTTCGTAAATCGCCATGCACCACTCCAAAAAAGAGGAAAGGCCAGCGTTTGCACAGGCCCAGGGAAGTCGCCAGACGTTACAAAGCGTGCGCCGTGTTCCGCATGGCAGGGCCTAGAATTGTAAGGATGGAGCTTCGCCACCGTGCACTGCAGGTCTTGTGCCTTGCAGACCCTGAACAAAAAGCGGCCGCAGCGCTTGACCTGCAAGCGCAATCAGCTACTCTTTCGATAGCAAAACAATCCCCCACGCCCCCATCCGACGCCAGTGCACTGCCTGGCCGTCCCGAGCGGCCGGAGCTGCTTCGCCATACCGACGTCGCCCGCCGTTCGCCGGCCACTCCACAGGGACGCGCCATTCTGATCCACGCCATTGCGCACATCGAGTTCAACGCCATCAATCTGGCACTCGACGCGGTATGGCGCTTTGACGGCATGCCCCGCAGCTACTACACCGACTGGATGCTGGTCGCAGGGGAAGAGGCCCGGCACTTTCGCCTGTTGCGCGATCACCTGCGCCGCCAGGGCCATGACTATGGCGACTTCCCGGCCCACCAGGGCCTGTGGACCATGTGCGAGAAAACCAGCCACGACATCCTGGCCCGCATGGCCCTGGTGCCGCGCACGCTGGAGGCGCGGGGGCTGGACGCCACGCCCCAGATCCAGGCCAAGCTGCGCCAGGTGGGCACGCCCGATGCGCTCGCCGCCGTGGCCATTCTGGACATCATCCTGCGCGACGAGGTCGGCCATGTGGCCATCGGCAACCACTGGTACCGCTGGCTGTGCGAGCGCCAGGGGGTAGACCCTGAAACCCACTATGGCACCCTGGTCAAGCAGTACGAAGCCCCCCGCTTGAAACCGCCGTTCAACGAAGCCGCCCGCCGCAAGGCCGGGTTCACTGACAACGAGCTGCGCTGGCTCCAGCAGATCTGACATGGCTTGCGCAAAAAAAGGCTCCGTCAAGCGGCCAGTCCCAGGGCGAGAAGGCTGGCGCATCCCGATGTATGCAAGCCCTGTCTGAATTCCTGGTTGCAGCGCGCGCCCGCAGCGGCTCCTACAATTTGCCGCGCCAGCCCCGCCCGCTGACACTGGCCCCTCTTTCTTCGATACTCCCTCCATGACTTCACCCACTGCCCCCGGCACTCCCACCGCACCGCCCTCCGGCAACCAGTCCTCGGTCGCCATGATCGCGCGGCAGGCCATCGTGAATGCGCAGCAGGTGGTGGTCGGCTATGAGCTGTTCAACCGCTCGCGCAGCGGCGCCGCACACACGGCCGCCACCGACGTGATCCTGGTCTTCACCGCCCTTTCGCACGCTGGCACCGAAGAGCTGGTGGGCAAAAAGCTCATCTTCGTGAACTGCACGCATGAAAGCCTTTCCGGTGGCCACCTCGAACTCGTGGAGCCCGACAAGGTGGTGCTCGAAATTCCTCCACTGGGCCACACTGCGGCCGAAGAAGTCGCCACACGCCTGCCTATCTTGACCGAGCTGCGCGACCGGGGCTTTCACCTGGCGTTCAACCACACGGTGTTGCAGTCCGCGTATGCCCCGTGGCTGCCGCTGGCGGACTACATCAAGCTGGATCTTTCGGTGCTGGCGCCCGACCAGCTGGCCGTGCTGATCAGCTACGCCGGGCGCCACAGCCAGGCCGAACTGATCGCGGAAAAGGTGGAAACTGCTCAGCAGTACGACATGGTCTCCAGCCAGGGCGTGCAGATGTTCCAGGGCTACTGGTTCGCACGGCCCGCGCTGGTCGAGGCCAAGCTGCTGACCCCGTCGCAGGCCAGCATCATTGAACTCATCAACCAGGTGCGCAAACAGGCCAGCACCGATGACATCGAAGAAACGCTCAAGAAAGACGCTGGCCTGGCCTTCAACCTGATGCGGCTGATCAACTCGGCAGGTTTTGGCCTGTCGCGCGAGATCACGTCTTTCCGCCAGGCCGTGATGCTCATGGGCCTGAAAAAACTGTTCCGCTGGGCAGCGCTGCTGCTCACTGCCTCGCGCACGGGCGGCACCCCATCGTCTGTGGGCCAGACCGCCGTGGTGCGGGGCCGCCTCATGGAACTGCTGGCGCTCGAAACCCTTCCGCCCGAAGAAGCCGACCAGGCCTTCGTCGTAGGCATCTTCTCGCTGCTGGACGTGATGCTGTCCATGCCCATGGAATCCGCGCTCGGCCTGCTCAACGTGCCTGAGCCCGTGGCGGCGGCGCTGCTGCGGCGAGAAGGCTTCCTGGGAGACCTGCTGACCCTGGCCGAAGCCTGCGAATCCAGCGACGATGTGGTGTTCGACCGCACGGCGGGCCTGCTGCACCTGACCAGCCAGCAGATCAACTTTGCGCACCTGCAAGCCCTGGCCTGGGCGGACCAACTCACCGACTGAAGCTCATATTGATTGATAGGCGCACGCCACGTGCAGGTCTAGAATCATTGCAGACCCCAGCACATCACTCCAGCAGACCCCATGTCGACCACACCTGAACAAGACGCCCCCGAAGCTGCATCGCCTGCGGTTGACCCTGTAGACGAGAACATCGCCATCATTGCGCGCCAGGCCATCGTGGACGAATCCCGCGCTGTCTATGGCTATGAGCTGTTTGACCGGTCCACCGCCTCCGACGCTCACACAGCGGCCAGCGACGCTGCCCTGCTGTTCAACGCCCTGTCGTACGCCGGCACCGAGGCCCTGGTCGGCAAGAAGACGGTGTTTATCAACTGCACGCACGACAGCCTCTCGGGCGGCCACCTTGAACTGATCCACCCCGAAAAGGTGGTGCTGGAAGTCCCCCCTCTACCCGACGGCGCCACGCCCGAGGAGATCGAAGGCCGCATTCCCACGCTGGAAGCCCTGCGCACGCGCGGTTTTCGCCTGGCATTCGACCAGCAGGCCCTCAAGCGCGCCTACACCAGCTGGTTGCCCATGGCCTCCTTCATCAAGCTCGACATGCAGGCCTTCAAGCCTGAACTGGCTGGGCCGCTGGTCAAGTTCTCCACCACCCACAGCAAGGCCACGCTGGTGGCCGAAAAGGTGGAAACTGCCGAACAGTACGAGCTGATGCGCGGCCTGGGCGTCAAGCTCTTCCAGGGCTACTGGTTTGCCCAGCCTTCGCTGGTGAAGGCCACCACCATCCGCCCCTCGCAGGCCACGATCATCCAGCTCATCAACCTGGTGCGCAAACAGGCCAGCACGGCCGAGATCGAAGATCTGCTCAAGAAAGACCCCACGCTGTCTTTCAACCTGCTGCGCTTCATCAACTCCTCCGGTTTTGGTCTGTCGTGCGAGATCACCTCGTTCCGCCATGCGGTGATGATCCTGGGCCTCAAGAAGCTGTTCCGATGGGCGGCCTTGCTCATGACCACGTCCCGCGCCGGCGGCGCGCCCCCCGCCGTGGGCCAGACCGCCGTGGTGCGCGGCCGCCTGATGGAGCTGCTGGCCGCCGAGCTGCTGCCACCCGAAGAATGTGACAACGCCTTTGTGGTGGGCGTGTTCTCGCTGCTGGACACCATGCTGGGAGTTCCGATTGAAAAGGCGCTCGAATCCGTGGCCCTGCCCGAGCCCGTGATGGACGCCCTGCTGCGCGGCACCGGTGTGTTCGCGCCCTTCCTGGAACTGACCAAGGCCTGCGAAAGCGGCGACGAAGTGGCCTTTGCCAAGAACGCCGATGCGCTGCACCTGTCCAATCGCCAGGTCAACTGGGCCCACCTGCAGGCACTGACCTGGGCCGAGAGCCTCAACGAAGACTGATTCGTCCCAGAAACACCTTTGCCTGCACGGGCCCTGGTCATCCAGGGCCCGTGGTTTTTCAGGCGGTCATTGATTGCCCTGGATACCGGCCGCGCGGATGATGCGCGCGTTGTTCTCCGACTCCTGCGCAATCTGGCGCGCGAATTCGGCAGCCGTGCCGCCGGTCGGCACGTTGTCCGTGGCTTCGAGCTTGTTGCGGATGTCGGGCAGAGCCAGCGCCTTGTTCACCTCGGTATTGATGCGCTCCAGCACGGCCACAGGCGTCTGCGCTGGCGCATAGATGCCAAACAGCGAAGACAGGTTGGCAGCAGGCTGGCCCAGCTCTGCCAGCGTGGGCACCTGGGGCAGCGAGTCGAGCCGCGCTGGTGCGCCCACCGCCAGCGGCTTGAGCTTGCCCGCCTTGATGTGCTGCAGCACGGCAGGGCCCGCGTTGGTGGACAACACCTCGTACTGGCCGCCCAGCGCGTCGTTCATCTGCTGGCCGCCGCCCTTGTAGGGGACATGGGTGATCTGCACCTGGCTTTTGCCCATGATCTGCTCCAGCATGATGTGGCCCAGCGACGCCTGCCCCGAGGTCGCCCAGCGCACAGCCCGCGGCTTGGCCTGTGCGGTGGCGATGAGGTCCTTGAAATCCGCCGCCTTGCTGGCGGATGTGCCCAGCAGCAGCACGGGTGAATACATCACGCTCACGACCGGTGCAATGTCCTTTTGGGGATCGAACGGCGACTTGCCCAGGTGCGGATTGAGCGCCAGCGGACTCACCGCCGCAAAGCCCAGGGTGTAGCCGTCGGGAGCCGCCTTGGCCACCGCGTCCACGCCCAGGCTGCCACTCGCACCGGCCTTGTTCTCGATGACCACGGGGGTGCCGAGCTGCACAGCCAGCTTGTCGGCCAGCGCTCGGGCCACCGTGTCGCTCACGCCGCCGGCGGGGTAGGCCACCACGATGCGAATGGGTTTGGCCGTGGGCCAGGCCTGCGCCATGGCCAGGGTGACCGTGCTCAGCAGCAACGCGCCGACAAATAGTTTTTTCATGAATGTTTCCTTGGGTGAAAGGGCGTGTATCCGCAGGGGCACCACAACCAGGGCGGGGCGCCTGCGCTACCCGCGCGGATGGTGTTGCGCATGAAGCGATTTGAGCCGCTCGCGCGCCACGTGGGTGTAGATGGTGGTGGTGGAAATATCGGCGTGGCCCAGCAGCAGCTGTACCACCCGCAAATCTGCACCGTGGTTGAGCAGGTGCGTGGCGAACGCGTGCCGCAGCGTGTGGGGAGACAGTGGCACGGTGATGCCCGCCACCTGCGCCCATTTCTTCACGATGACCCAGAACATGACCCGCGTCATGCCGCTGCCCCGCTGGGTGACGAACAGGTCGTCTGTCTGCTGCCCGCCCAGGATGGCGCTGCGGCCCTCCTGCAGATAGCGGTCCAGCCACTGGCGGGCCACTTCGCCAAACGGCACGAGCCGCTCCTTGCTGCCCTTGCCCATGACCCGCAGCACGCCCTCGTTCAGGCCCAGCTGAAAGGTCTTGAGCGTGACCAGCTCCGTCACGCGCAGGCCGCTGGCGTACATCAGCTCCAGCATGGTGCGGTCACGCAGCCCGAGCGGGTTGCCGACGTCTGGCGCATTCAGCAGGGCTTCCACCTGCGCCTGCGACAAGGTCTTGGGCACGCGCAGGGGCTGGCGTGCAGCCTGCAACCGCACCGTGGGGTCGACCGTGATGCGCCGCTCCCGCAGCGCCCAGTGAAAGTAGCGGCGCAGCACCGTGAGGCGCCGGTTGGCAGACGTAGCGCGGGTCTGCGCATGCCGGGCGGCGAAGTAACCCTGCAGATGGTGCTCGGCCGTGCCGTCCAACGCCTGCGGAGGCTGCTGGTCGGCCAGCCACTGCGCGTACAGCGTCAGGTCACGCCGGTAGGCGGCCAGCGTGTTGCGCGAAAGCCCGACCTCCAGCCAGAGGGCGTCCACAAAGGTGTCGATGGCGGTCAGGCTGGTGGCAAGCATGCAAAAAACGATAGCACGTAAAAAAGCCGCCCGTGGCAACGGGCGGCTTTGACTGAGAAGTATGGAATACGGCGCTTGCTTATTCCAGCGTCAGCTTCTGCTTGGCGACCACCTGCTTGTAGACCGCGAACTCGGCCTTGATCTGCTCGGCAAACTGCTCGGGCGTGTTGCCCACCACGATGGAGCCGGTGTCTTCGATGCGCTTCTTCACGGCCGGGTCTTGCAGTGCGGTGCGCACGGCGGCGTTGATTTTGTCAACGATGTCCTTGGGCAGTCCCTTGGGGCCCAGGATGCCGTAGTAGGCCATGCGGTTCACGGGCTCCAGGCCCAGTTCCTTGAACGTGGGCACATTGGGCAGTGCGGCAACGCGCTGTGGCGCGGCCACAGCGATGGCCACGAGGCGGTTGTCCTTGATGAAGGGCAGCGCGGATGGAATGTTGTCAAAGATGATCGGCACCTGGCCGGCCACGGTGTCGTTCAGCGCCGGGCCCGCACCGCGGTAGGGGATGTGCGTGACGAAGGTGTTGGACAGGCTCTTGTACAGCTCCATCTGCAGGTGGCCAATGCCGCCCGTGCCCGACGATGCATACGAGTACTTGCCGGGGTTCTTCTGCACTTCGGCCACAAACGACTTGTAGTCCTTGGCGGGGAAGCTGGGGTTCACGGCAATCAGATTGGGCGTGGCCGCAATGTTGATGATGGGCGTGAAGTCCGTCAGCGGGTTGTACGGGGTCTTGGGGTTGATGGCGGGGTTGGCGGCCGTGGTGGACACGGTGGCCACGCCCAGCGTGTAGCCGTCTGGTGCCGAGCGTGCCGTTTCTGCCGCACCCACGATGCCGCCGCCACCGGCCTTGTTCTCCACGATCACGCTCTGGCCCAGGGCCTTGCCCAGCGGGTCGGCGATCACGCGCGCAATGATGTCGGTGGTGCCACCGGGTGCAAACGGCACCTGCAGCTTGATTACCTTGTTGGGGTAGCCCTGGGCGGCTGCGGTGCCTGCGGCGGCAGCCAGTACGGTCAGCGCGAGCCATTGACGACGATGCATGGAGTTCTCCTTCGAGCGGGGGTAACAAACAGCGCTGATGGTATGCGCAATGGCTGCTTTGGAGCCCTGCGGATTCCACATAAGGGCTAACCCGCAGAGACTGACACGGATCAAGTATTCTCGGCACGTGAATTACGCCCAGCTCCTGATCCCGGACTTCTCCCTCATCCTCTGCGGTTACCTCATCTGCCGGTACACCGCCCTCAACCGCTCGGTGTGGCAACCCGTGGAGAGCCTGGTGTACTACCTGCTCTTCCCTGTGCTGTTGTTCCAGTCCATCGTCAAGAGCCCGGTGGACATCGGCGCTGCGTCCGGCCTCATCGCTGCGGGCTTGACCATGGGCATCACGGGCATTGCGCTGGCCTACAGCCTGCCACACTGGCCCGGGCTGGGTCAACACATCGACGCACGCGACCACGCGGCCAGCGCGCAGGTGGCGTTCCGCTTCAACTCGTTCATTGGCCTGGCCATTGCCGAGCGCCTGGCGGGCGCTGAGGGACTGCTGATGATTGCCGTGCTGATCGGCGTGTGTGTGCCGCTGTTCAACGTGGCGGCCGTGTGGCCCATGGCACGGCATGGCCAGCACAGCTTTGCGCGCGAGCTGGTGCGCAACCCGCTCATCGTCGCCACGGTGTCGGGCTTGGTGGCCAACCTGCTGGGCTTTCAGATTCCGGAATGGGCCAGCCCCACGGTCAGCCGCATCAGTGCGGCGTCGCTCGCGCTGGGGCTGATGGCAGCCGGCGCAGGCCTGCAATTTGGCCTGCTCTCGCGCGGCAAGGCCCTGAGCGTGGCGGTGTTGTCCATCCGGCACCTGGTGCAGCCCCTGCTGGCGTTTGCGATGGCCCGGCTGTTTGGGCTCAATGCCGTGCAGACCACCATGCTGCTCGCTTTCTCGGCCCTGCCCACTGCCTCTACCTGCTATGTGCTGGCAGCGCGCATGGGCTACAACGGGCCGTATGTGGCGGGGCTGGTGACGCTCTCCACATTGCTGGGCATGGTCAGCCTGCCGTTTGCGCTGGGGTTTCTCCGATGACCGATTCCCGCAGAGCCCTGGGTTCCGACGCCTTGGCAAGCCGCCGCGCGCTGATGGCAAGCCTGGTGGCGCTGGCGCTTGTGCCGTTGGTGGGCTGCGGGCGCAAAACCCCGCGCGCGCAATCGTTGCCGCCCGATGCCACCGTGCTGGCCCTGGGCGACTCGCTGACATCGGGCGTGGGTGCCTCGGCCGACACCGCCTACCCGGCCGTGCTGGCACGCCTGACAGGCTGGAAGGTGGTCAATGGTGGCATTTCGGGTGACACCTCGGGCGATGCGCTGGCGCGCCTGCCGGGGTTGCTGCAAAAGCACAAGCCGGCGTTGGTGATCGTGAGCATTGGCGGCAACGACTTTCTGCGCCGCCAGAGCGCCACCGCCACCCGCAGCAACATCCGCCAGATCTGCGCCGATGCTCAGGCCAGCGGCGCACAGGTGCTGCTGGTGGCGGTGCCCGAACTGACGATGCTGGCGGCGGTAGGCCGCCTGAGCGACCACGCGATGTACGAAGAGATCGCCGGCGAACTGAAAGTGCCGCTGCACAGCAAAGGCTGGTCGGGTGTACTGGGGCAGGAGCGGCTGCGGGCGGACCAGATCCATGCCAATGCTGCGGGGTATGAAGAATTTACCCAGGGGCTGGTGTTGACCCTCAAAGACACAGGTTTGCTGGCGCGGTAGCCGCAAGAGCAAAAGCAACACGCCCCAGCAAAGCTGGCACCAATGCTCTTATTTTGATAGCTGTTTGCACTTATCCATCAAGCGCCAGGTGCCAATTTCACTCAAAATCCAGCGCCCAGACCACATGTTCGCGCACCAGCTCGCTGGTGTCGTCGGCGCGGGACTGCAATGCCGCACGCACCGCCTCGTCGCCCGTCGCCCGCAGCGCATTGCCCAGCGCCACAGCCACATTGCGCAGCCAGCGCTCGTGGCCAATGCGGCGGATGGGGCCGCCTTCGGTCATGCGCAAAAAGGTCGGCTCGTCCCACGCAAACAAGTGCACCAGCTGCTGGCCCGCCAGGCCCTTGCGCTCGTCAAAGTCCGGCAGGCGGCTCACCTGGGCAAACTTGTTCCAGGGGCAAATCAGCTGGCAGTCGTCGCAGCCATAGATGCGGTTGCCCATCAGCGGGCGCAGTTCCACGGGGATGGGCCCGGCGTGTTCGATGGTGAGGTACGAGATGCAGCGCCGCGCATCAACGCGGTGCGGCGCAATGATGGCCTGCGTGGGGCACACGTCAATGCACGCGCTGCAGCTGCCGCAATGCGCGGTGACGGGCGCGCTTTCGGGCAGGGCCATGTCCACATAGATCTCGCCGAGGAAGAACATCGACCCCGCCTCGCGGTTGAGCACCAGTGTGTGTTTGCCGCGCCAGCCCTGGCCGCTGCGCGCGGCCAGCTCCGCCTCCAGCACGGGGGCCGAGTCGGTGAACACGCGGTGGCCAAACGGTCCAATCGCCTCGGCGATGCGGTCACTGAGTTTTTGCAGGCGCGCGCGCAGCACCTTGTGATAGTCCCGGCCCCTGGCGTAGACCGAGACGATGCCCTCCTGCGGGCGCTGCAGGCGCGAAAGCTCCGCCGTCTGCCAGCCTTCGGGCGCATCCATCGCGGTATCGCGCGGCAAATAATCCATGCGCGCCGTGATCACGCTCACCGTGCCGGGCACCAGTTCGGCCGGGCGTGCGCGCTTCATGCCGTGGGATGCCATGTAATGCATGTCACCATGGAAGCCCTGCGCCAGCCAGGCCTCAAGCCCGGGCTCTGCCGCAGACAAGTCCACCCCCGCCACGCCGATTTGGGAAAATCCCAGCTCGCGGGCCCACTCCTGCATTTGAGGAACGAGTTGACTGTTGCACCACATACCGGCCAGATTGTAGAAAGTGGCAACCATGCTGCTTCTGCCCACCATGCCGAAGCTTCGCGCCACTTCACCTGGCACAGCGAGGACGACACCGCTGCCTTCGCGCAGCGCCTGGCCGCACAGCCTCTGCTGGCCAATGCCTTTGTAACCCTGCACGGCGACCTGGGCGCGGGCAAAACCACGCTGGTGCGCCACCTGCTGCGCACCCTGGGCGTGCAGGGCCGCATCAAGAGCCCCACCTACGCCGTGGTGGAGCCACACGAGGCCCCGGGCCTCGCCATCTGGCACTTTGACTTCTACCGCTTTGACGACCCGCGCGAGTGGGAGGATGCGGGTTTCAGGGACATTTTTGCCAACCCCGGTCTCAAGGTGGCAGAATGGCCGGAAAAGGCTGCAGCGCTTACCCCGCTTGCGGACCTTGCTATCCACATTGAAGCAATCGACGACACCGAAAGGAAAGTCACCGTGCACGCCCATACCCCCATCGGACGTGCCTTGCTGCAAGCACTCTGAGACGCCGTGAACGAACCCACCCTGCCCGCTCATCCCCCCGCTGCCCCCCTGCCCTCGCGCCGCGCTGTGCTGCAGGCGGGCAGTCTGGTGCTGTTGCTGGGCACGCAGCAGATTGCACGCGGCGCCACCATCCTGGCCGTGCGCGTGTGGCCCGCCCCCGAGTATTCGCGCGTGACCATCGAATCCGACGGTGCGCTGGTGGCCAAGCAGTTTTTCGTGACCACCCCGCCCCGGCTGGCGGTGGATATCGAGGGCATTGACCTGAGCCCCGAGCTGCGCGAGCTGGTGGCCAAGGTCAAACCAGACGACCCCAACATCGCCGGTATCCGTGTGGGCCAAAACGCACCCGGCGTGGTGCGTCTGGTGGTCGACCTGAAACAGGCGGCCATGCCCCAGGTGTTCACGCTGCCCCCCGTGGCGGCCTACCAGCACCGGCTCGTGTTTGACCTGTACCCCGCCGCACCGGTGGACCCGCTGGAGGCGCTGATTGCCGAACGCCTGCGCGAGGCCCCCGCCAAGCCCGCCCCCGCACCCAATCCGCCGCTGACGGCCGCTGCTGCGGCCAACGCCGCCGCAGCGCGCGCCCCCACAGCGCCCGAGCACGACCCGCTGGGCGACCTGATTGCGCAGCGCAGCCAGCGCCCTGGCCCGCCCGAGCCCCCACCCATGGTGGCCACCGCGCCGCCACCGCCAGAACCCGCGCGCCCCGGCAACCGAGCCACATCCACCCAGACGGACCGCATCATCATCGTGGCGCTGGACCCTGGCCACGGCGGCGAAGACCCCGGCGCCATCGGCCCTGCAGGCACGCGCGAAAAAGACGTAGTACTGCGCGTGGCGCACCTGCTGCGCGACCGCATCAACGCCACCACCGTGGGCGGCAACCCCATGCGCGCCTACCTGACGCGCGACGGCGATTACTTTGTGCCCCTGGGCACCCGCGTGCAAAAGGCCCGGCGCGTGCAGGCCGACCTGTTCGTCAGCATCCACGCCGACGCGTTCACCACCCCCGCCGCCAGGGGCGCCAGCGTGTTTGCGCTGAGCCAGGGTGGCGCCTCCAGCACGGCTGCCCGCTGGCTGGCCAACAAGGAAAACCAGGCCGACCTGGTGGGCGGGATCAACGTGCAGTCCAAAGACCAGCACGTGCAGCGCGCGCTGCTGGACATGAGCACCACCGCACAGATCAACGACAGCCTGAAGCTGGGCACCGTGCTGCTGGGCGAGATCGGCGGCATGGCCAAGCTGCACAAGCCCCGCGTGGAGCAGGCAGGTTTTGCCGTGCTGAAGGCGCCCGATATTCCGAGCGTATTGGTCGAAACCGCCTTTATCAGCAACCCCGAAGAAGAAAAGCGCCTGCGCAGCAGTGCCTACCAGGAACAACTGGCCGATGCGCTGATGCGCGGCATCACACGTTACTTTGCCAAGAACCCGCCGCTGGCGCGCAGCCGTTCGGTGTAAGAACCTGTTCAAGACACCCCAATGGTGACTCCCCCGCCTTGCGCGGGCCGCGAAGTGCAGGCACAGTAGCCTTCATCGTCCCAGCCCGGCGCGCACCGCGCACCGGCAGGAAAGGAGGAATGCCATGGCACTACCCCACGCCCAATCCGGCCAGATCGTCAGCATGCGCCCCCTGGGCGACCGTTTGCCCGAAACCGTCACCACCGCCATCCTCAAAGCAGGTCAGCTTGAAGTGATACGCGTGGTGCTGCCGGTGGGCAAATCCATGAAAGAACACCAGACCCCCGGCGAGGGCACCGTGTTGTGCATTGAAGGCATGGTGGAATTTGTCAGCGAGCACGGCGTTCAGCAACTGCGCGCGGGCGATTTTGTGCACCTTGCGCCCCGCGCACTGCACTCGCTCAAAGCCGTGGAGGATGCATCGCTGCTGGTCACCATGTGCCTCAAGCCTACCCAAGCAGCATAGGCCCATCAGCGGATCAGTGTCCGCTCAGCGCCCCAGCCGGAACACGCTCACAATTTCGGCCAGCTTGGCAGCCTGGTGCTTGAGGCTGTCGGCCGCTGCGGCGCTCTGCTCCACGAGCGCCGCGTTCTGCTGCGTGACCTGGTCGAGCTGTGTGACGGCCTCGCCCACCTGACTGATGCCGATGGTCTGCTCGCCCGTCGCACTCGATATTTCGCCGATCAGGTCACTCACGCGTTTGACCTGGGCGACGATGTCCTCGATGCTCTGCCCCGCGTTGCCGACCAGGTGCGTACCAGCATCCACCTTCTCCACACTGGCACCAATCAAGGCCTTGATCTCCTTGGCAGCCTCGGCACTGCGCTGGGCCAAATTTCGCACCTCGCTGGCCACTACGGCAAAACCCCGGCCCTGCTCGCCCGCGCGGGCGGCTTCCACAGCGGCATTGAGCGCCAGGATGTTGGTCTGGAACGCGATGCCATCTATCACCGCAATGATGTCGGTGATCTTGCGCGATGCGGCCGAAATGTCCTGCATCGTGGCCACCACCTGGCCCACCACCTCGCCACCCTTCACGGCCGCAGCCGATGCGGTGCCCGCCAGCACGGCGGCGCGCTGGGCCGTGTCGGCGTTGTTCTTCACGGTGCTGGTGATCTCCTCCATCGAGGCTGCGGTTTGCTCCAGGTTGCTGGCCTGCTCCTCGGTGCGCTGGCTCAGGTCGGCATTGCCCGAGGCGATTTCGCTGGAGCCGGTGGCAATGCTGTCGCTGCTGTGGCGCACATCGCCCACGATGCGCACCAGCGAGGTCTGCATGGCCTCCATCGCCCGCATCATCTCGGCCACCTCGCCCCGCCCGCTGGCATGGATGGGCTGCGACAGATCACCCTCGCCAATGCGCTGGGCGACGGCGCTCACTTCCCCCAGCGAGCGGCGGATGCGCTGTACCACCACCCACGACAACACCACCAGCAGCGCCAGCCCCGCCACACCCGCCGCCAGCACGGTCATGCGGTAGGACTGGATCAAGCCCGCCGCCTCGGCCGCCTGCTCGGCCGAGCGTTGCACTTGGTAGTTCACCATCTTGTCGGCCACGGCGTTGTACTTGTCCAGCACCGGGGCAAAGCTGCCCAGCGCATAGGCGCGCGCCTGGGCCATGTCGCCCGCCTTCTTCAGCGCGAGCGACTTGTCGCGCGTCTCCAGGTAAGACTTGCGGATGGTGGCCAATTCCTCCTGGATGAGCAGCCCCTGCGGGCTGTTTTCCAACTCGGTGTAGCGCTTTTGCACCTTGCTGGTGTCAGCGGTGGTGGCCGCCACGACCTCCTTGAAGTAGTTCTGCAGGTCATCGCCCTCCGTCTGGACGATGGAGAACACCCGCGTGGAGTTGACGGCAATGTTGCTGCGCCAGCGCAGTGCGAGCTGCAGCCGCTCGACCTGCTCGGTGGCGAGGCGGTCCACCGTATTGCCCAGGGTCTGCACCCGCACCAAGCTCAGGACCAGGATGAGCACCAGCGCAAAAACAGCCACCCCCACAATCAATCCAATCTGTTGCGCAACCGTCAGCTGCGCACCCATCCCCCGTGGTTGCTGGTCCATGGTGTCCCCTTTTGTAGATGTATGTGATGGGTTTGCAGAGAGAAGAAATGATCTTCCTGCGCTCGCCCGTTGGCAACCACCCCACAGGCCACGTAAACCCTGATCACCGGCCTCTGGCCCATGGGCCAAGGACGCCTTACGGCCAAACGCAGCGCCCGCCCCGCACGAGGCCCCATGTCCTACAGACGCTTGCCACAGCTGCCTACGCCGGGCCCCAGCCGCCGAATGGATAGTGAAGCCACAGGTCGAGCCCCGACGCACCCGCTGCTGGGACCCCAGGCCTGACTCCATTCATAAAGGACTCCTGCCATGAAAATCCGTCACATCCTTCTTGCCACCACCTGCACTGCAGCCCTTGCTCTGGGTGGTTGCGCTTCCAATCCGTCGGGCGCCCAGGTGGGCACCGGTGTAGGCGCCGTGGTCGGCGGTGTAGCCGGCAACGCTGTCTTTGGCGGGCCCGTGGGCACCATCGGCGGTGCGGCGGCCGGTGCCCTCATCGGCCATGAGATCGGCGAAGACCGCGATCAACGCAAGCCCTACCGCCGTTAATTCCACTCGCTGTGCCTGACCCTATGGGGAACAGGCATAAAAATAGCTGCTAGCGCTTATTCCAAAAGCGCCAGCAGCTATATTTTTTATAGCATTTGCAATCGATACCTCAGGCCGCCTTGGCCTGCCGTCCCGCCCGCCACGCGCCAAAAATCGCGATCAGGCCGGGCACAAAAATCATCGCCCAGATGATCTTGTCCAGGTTCTCCTTGACCCAGGCAAAGTTGCCAAAGAAGTAGCCCGCAGAGCAAATGCCCAGCACCCAAATGAGGGCCCCGGCCACGTTGAACGCTGTGAACTTGGCCCGGCTCATCTCGGCCACGCCCGCCACAAAGGGCGCAAACGTGCGGATAAAGGGCATGAAACGCGCCAGGATGATGGTGATGCCCCCATAGCGCTCGTAAAAATCGTGCGCCTGGTTGAAGGCCCGGCGGTTGAACCAGCGCGAGTCCTCCCACTGGAACACCTTGGGGCCAAAGAAGCGGCCAATCGAATAGTTGCACTGGTCCCCCAGAATGGCCGCCGCGATGAGCACCGCGCAGGCCAGCGGAAAACTCATCATCCCCGCGCCGCAGAGGGCGCCCACGATGAACAGCAGTGAGTCGCCGGGCAAAAACGGCATGACCACCACACCGGTTTCGACGAACACGATCAGGAACAACAGCGCATACACCCAGGCGCCATAGGTTTGCACAAAGGCTTCGAGGTACTTGTCGACATGCAGGATGAAGTCGATCAGAAAGGTCACCAGTTCCATGGGGTAGCCGGTGGGGGCACCGGACGCAAAAAAGTTGCGGGCATTATCCCCATCGGCCAATAGGCACCGGCCGATACCCCTGCGCGGCCCCCGCCCTAAAATTGGCCGGGTGAACGACACCACCCCCACCCTTGCAGCGGCGCAGCCCCCCCTCCACAACCGGCGCCCCATCCGCGACCTGCCGGACGAGCTGATCAGCCAGATCGCCGCCGGTGAGGTGGTGGAACGCCCCGCCTCGGTGGTGCGCGAGCTGGTGGACAACGCGCTGGATGCAGGCGCCACGCAAATCACCGTGCGCCTGTCGGCCGGCGGCGTGCGCCTGATTACCGTGGAAGACGACGGCGGCGGCATTCCACACGGAGAGCTGCCCGTGGCCCTGCGCCGCCACGCCACCAGCAAGATCACCAACCTGAACGACCTGGAAACCGTGGCCACCATGGGTTTTCGGGGCGAGGCGTTGGCGGCCATTGCCTCGGTGTCGGAGATGTCGCTGCTCTCCCGCCCCATCGCCCAGTCCAGCGCCTTTTTGCTGGATGCCCGCAGCGGCGAGCTGCGCCCCGCCGCGCGCAGCACCGGCACCACCGTGGAGGTGAAGGAGCTGTTCTTCTCCACCCCCGCGCGCCGCAAGTTCCTGAAGACCGACGCCACCGAGCTGGCCCATTGCATCGAATCGGTGCGCCGGCACGCGCTGGCCCGGCCCGATGTGGGATTTGCCATCTGGCACGAAGGCAAGCTGGTGGAGCAGTGGCGCGCCACCTTCGTGCCTGGCCAGGGGGATGCACAAGATGCGCTGGCCCGCCGCCTGTCGGACGTGCTGGGCGAAGACTTCGTCACCCAGTCCGTCGCCGTGCAGCACCGCATGGGGCCCGTCATCGTGACCGGCCGCGCAGGCCTGCCCGACGCAGCGCGCTCACGGCCCGACCACCAGTATTGCTACGTCAATGGCCGCTTCGTGCGCGACAAGGTGCTCACCCACGCCGCCCGCAGCGCGTACGAAGACGTGCTGCACGGCCACAAGCAGCCCATCTACGCGCTGTATGTGGAGATCGACCCGGCGCGCGTGGACGTGAACGTGCACCCCACCAAGATCGAAGTGCGCTTCAGAGACAGCCGCGAGGTGCACCAGGCCGTGCGCCACGCCGTAGAGAACGCGCTGGCAGCGCCCCGCGCCGCAGCGCTGGCGGCGGCTGCAGGGGCTGCCTCTTCAGCAGACACGGGCTCCACGGCACAGGCCCCCATTGAGAATTTCAAGCCAAATCAGCCTCTAGCGCTTAACAGACAAGCGCAAGCAGCTATCAAATTTGAAGAACGTGGCCACCATGTGGCGGACCTGCAGGCGCTGTGGGGGCCAAGGAAAGAGGACGTAGCCACACCGTCTGCAGAGCTCACCGCACCGCTGGTGAACTGGGGCGCTGCGGCCAACACCGGCGAGGCAGATGCCATGCCGCAGCCCGTGACGCCCACGTCATTCGCCCCCCCTGCTGCGGCCTGGGCCAACAACAGCACCGCGAAAGAAACCACCTGGCCCCAGGGCCAGGGCGGCAACGACACCGCCTGGCCGCTGGGCAAGGCCGTGGCCCAACTCCACGGCGTCTACATCCTGGCCGAAAACGCCCAGGGCATGGTCATCGTGGACATGCACGCCGCGCACGAACGCATCGTCTACGAACGCCTCAAGTCCCAGGTGGACAGCGGCGCCCGCATTGCCAGCCAGCCCCTGCTGATCCCCGCCACCTTTGCCGCCACCCCGCAAGAGGTCGCCACCGCCGAAGAATCGGCCGAGGTATTGGCCACGCTGGGCATGGAAGTCGTGCCGTTCTCCCCCAAGACCCTGGCCGTGCGCGCCGTGCCCACCACACTCGCCCAGGGCGACCCGGTCGAACTGGCCCGCAGCGTGCTCGCCGAACTGGCCGCCCACGACGCCACCACCGTGGTGCAACGCGCGCGCAACGAAATCCTGGGCACCATGGCCTGCCACGGCGCCGTGCGCGCCAACCGCAAGCTCACCATCGACGAGATGAACGCGCTGCTGCGGCAGATGGAGACCACGGACCGCAGCGACCAGTGCAACCACGGACGGCCAACGTGGCGGCAGCTCAGCATGAAGGAGCTGGACGCGCTGTTCCTGCGGGGCCGGTAAGGTACCCGCAAAAAGATCGGCCCGAGGGCCGATGGTCCACCTGCACATCAAGCCCAGGAGCCGCCACAACCGGCACAGCCCCAGGCCAGTGCACCCGAGGAACCGGCCTTGCTGGCCCACCGGGTACGCGCCCCCCTTGGGGGGAAGGCGCGCCGGGCCTCAGTGGGCTTCAGTTATCCCGCGCCGCCTTGGCATGGTCCGGGAAGTCGCTGAACACGCCATCCACGCCCAGCTGATAGAACAGCTTGTATTCCGCCTTGGGGTCGCCCTTGAAGTCCGACGCCAGGCGCTTGGCTTCGCTGCGGAAGGTGTAGGGGTGCACCAGCAGGCCCGCGGCGTGGGCGTTTTTCACCACGTCGGTGGCGGGCATCATCACGCGGTCGCGTTCGTCGATCTTGCCGTCGCCATTGAGGTCGTCGGCCTTGCCGTCCTTGTTGGCGTCCACCTGCTTGGAGGGGATCAGGTAGGGCTTCCAGGGGCCGATGCCGTCGGCGTAGGTCTTCACTTCCTTCAGGCCCGCAGGCGTGAGCAGGCTGGCGAAGGTGCGCGTGTCTCCCGCCACGGCAAAGTCGTACGGTTTGTCGTAGGGGGCGGTCAGGTCCATGCTGCCGTCGGGGTTCACGTCGTTCGCGTCCACCAGTTGCACCAGGCGGATCTGGGTCTTGGTGCGCAGGTACTTGAGGTTGGAGACCTCAAACGACTGCACGATGACCGGCGAGCTCTTGGCGGTGTAGCTGTACTTGGCCAGGATGGTGAGGAGGCGGTCTTCGAGTGGCAGGCCCAGGCGGACGTGGTAGGTGGGGTGCTTGGTTTCGGGGTACACACCCACGGTGCGGCCCGCCTTGGCGCCTTCGCTCTTGGCCAGGTCCAGCACCTCTTCCAGCGTGGGGATCTGGTACTTGCCGTTGTGCGACTGGTCGCGGTCGGCCAGGGGCTGGATGGCGCGCAGGGTCTTGATTTCGGCCAGGGTGAAGTCCGAGGCGAACCAGCCTTCTTCTTCCACCCCGTCGACCACTTTCTTGGTCTTGCGGCTGGCAAATTCGGCGCGGGTGGACACATCGGTGGTGCCGGTGATGTTGGGCTCGTGGCGTGCAATCAGCGCACCGTCCTTGGTGGCGACCAGGTCAGGCTCGATGAAATCGGCGCCCATCTCGATGGCCCGCTTGTAGCCCTCGAGCGTGTGGTCCGGCAGGTAGCCGGCGGCACCCCGGTGGCCAATCACCAGGGGCTTGTCGCCACTCAAAGTGGGATAGGGGTTGTCATCGCTGCCACCGCAAGCAGCCAGCGTGGCCACCAGGGCCAGCGCACCCAACTTAGCACCGGAAATGTGCATGCTCTTCTCCTCGTTGTGTTTAGAACCGCCGAACTGTGGGCGCCCCCTGTGACAAGGCGATGACGCCCGTTTTGCGAATGGATGACAGCTTCACTGCACCATCCAAACGCACCAAAAAGTGGCAATCACCCTGCCACATTCCCCACCATTGTGCAGAGTCATGCGCATAAACGTATAACTTTTAGACATAATTCGATGTTGCAGCGCGCCATGGCGTGCCACCGCCCCTTGATCTTCAGAAAGTTTTTTGAAATATGAAACACGCGTCCGCAGGCAGCTTCCTCTCACACGTCGCCCTTCGCAACCCAGGGCAGCCCGAGTTTCTGCAAGCTGTCACCGAGGTGATGGAAAGCCTGTGGCCCTTCATTGAAGAACACCCCCGCTACGCCGAGCACGGCCTGCTGGAGCGCCTGGTGGAGCCCGAGCGCATCGTCATGTTCCGCGTGTCGTGGGTGGACGACCACGGCAGCGTGCAGGTGAACCGGGGCTACCGCATTCAGCAAAGCATGGCCATTGGCCCGTACAAGGGTGGCATCCGGTTCCATCCGTCGGTCAACCTCTCGGTGCTGAAGTTTCTGGCGTTTGAGCAGACCTTCAAGAACGCTCTGACCACCCTGCCCATGGGCGGCGGCAAGGGCGGCAGCGACTTTGACCCCAAGGGCAAGAGCCCGGGAGAAGTCATGCGCTTTTGCCAGGCCTTTGTGTCCGAGCTGTTCCGCCACGTGGGTGCCGACACGGACGTGCCAGCGGGCGACATCGGCGTGGGCGGCCGCGAGGTGGGCTTCATGGCCGGCATGATGAAAAAGCTCAGCAACCGGGCCGACTGCGTGTTTACCGGCAAGGGGCTGTCGTTTGGCGGGTCGCTGGTGCGCCCCGAAGCCACGGGCTACGGCACGGTGTACTTTGCGCAGGAAATGCTCAAGTCCAAAGGCCGCTCGCTCGACGGTTTGCGTGTGTCGGTCTCCGGTTCGGGCAACGTCGCGCAATACGCCGTCGAGAAGGCCATGGAACTGGGTGCCAAGGTGGTCACGGTCTCGGATTCGAGCGGCACCATCGTGGACGAAGACGGCTTCACCCCTGCCAAGCTGGCCGAACTCATGGAAGTGAAGAATCATCTGTATGGCCGCGTGAGCGACTACGCAGCCCGCACCGGCGCCACCTTTGAAGCCGGGGTACGCCCTTGGCATGTACCAGTGGATGTGGCCCTGCCCTGCGCCACCCAGAATGAGCTGGACGCGAACGACGCGGCGGTGCTGATCAAGAACGGCGTGGTCTGCGTGGCCGAGGGCGCCAACATGCCGTCGACCATCGACGCAGCCAAGGCGTTTGAGGCTGCAGGCGTGCTCTACGCCCCGGGCAAGGCCAGCAACGCAGGCGGCGTGGCCACATCGGGTCTGGAGATGAGCCAGAACGCCGCGCGCCTGTCCTGGCCGCGCGAAGAGGTGGATGCGCGCCTGCTGCAGATCATGCAGGGCATCCACGCTGCCTGCCTGCACTATGGCAAACGCAGCGATGGCACCGTGAGCTATGTGGACGGCGCCAACATCGCCGGTTTTGTGAAGGTGGCCGACGCCATGCTGGCGCAGGGCGTGGTGTAACCCCGGTTCCGAAGGCAAGGCAACCGAAGATGGGACAAGAAGGCGCGTTGCCCGCCATTTCGCTCCATTTGCAGGAAACGGGCACAAACCCTGCTTCGCCGGTCAGAACTTTCTGACGCGAAGCCGAGTCTGTCTCCACCATGAAGCGCACCCCCCTCCTGGTTACCCTGACCTTGGCCATCGCCGTGACGGCGGGCTGCGCCACCCTCGACGCCAAGCAGCGCGAATGGATCTTCCAGCCCAGCGACCGCAGCTGGGGCGGCGCGCAGTCCACGGCGGACATGCAGGATGTCTGGATCGACTTCCAGTCCGACGCCAGCGGCAAGGCCGAGCGCCTGCATGGCCTGTGGCTGGCCCATGAGCGCGCCGATGCGCCCGTGCTGCTCTATTTGCACGGTGCACGCTGGAACGTGGCGGGCTCGTCGGGCCGCATCCGGCGCATGCAGGAGCTGGGCTTTTCGGTGCTGGCCATCGACTACCGGGGCTTCGGCCAAAGCAGCGCCGGGCTGCCGTCTGAGGCGACTGCCAGCGAAGATGCCCGCGCCGCGTGGGACTGGCTGGCCCAGCAGCAACCGGGCAAGCCCAGCTACATCTTCGGCCACTCGCTGGGCGGCGCCATTGCCATCGACCTGGCCCGCCAGGTGCCCGACGAACAGGGCACCATGGTGGAAGGCACGTTCACCAGCATCCCCGATGTGGTCAGCACCTTCAAGTGGGGCTGGTTGCCGGTGTCGGGCCTCATCACGCAGCGATTTGAGTCCGTCCGCAAGGTGGCCGAGATCGGCTCGCCCCTGCTGGTGGTGCATGGCAGCCAGGACAGCCTGATCCAGCCCGCCCTGGGCCGCAAGCTCTTCGAGGCGGCGCAGGAGCCCAAGCAGTTTGTGCTGGTGGAAGGCGGGTCGCACCACAACACCAACTCGGTAGGGCAACCAGCGTATCGGCAAGCCATGGCATCGCTGTTCAAGCTGAGGTAGAGACACCCCCCTGAGGCGCTGCGCGCCTTCCCCCCGCTCTCGCAGCGCTGCGCGCTGTGGGCAGGGGGACGCAGCCCTCGCTGCGGGGCGGCCCTTGCTCGGCTGCCCTGGCCTGGGCCGCGCCGGTATCGAAGGCCCTGTCTGGTACGCTCCAGCGGTTATGTCCGCTCCCTCTACCGCAGCTGCTGGCGCTGCTCCCCCTGCCTCCATCAACCCAGGCATGGCCATCCTGGTGCTGGCCATGCTGCTCTCCATTCAGCCCGTCACCACTGACCTGTACCTGCCCGCATTGCCCGCCCTCACGCGCAGCCTGGGCGCTCAGATGGCCGCGGCACAGCTCACGCTCAGCGGGCTGCTGCTCGCGTTTGGCTGCTCGCAAATGGTGTGGGGGCCGTTGTCAGACCGCTTTGGCCGCCGCCCCATCCTTCTGGCAGGGCTGGGCATCTACACCGTGGCCTCGCTGGGCAGCGCCTTTGCGCCCACCATGACACTGCTCATCGTGTGGCGCATTGCCCAGGGTGCCGCCATGGGCGCGGTGGTGATGTGTGCCCGGGCCATCGTGCGCGACCTGTACACCCCGCTCGATGGCGCGCGCGCCATGTCCAAGGCACTCACCGGGCTCGGGATTGTGGCCTGCATCTGCGCACCACTGGGTGGGGTGCTGAGCGAGTGGCTGGGTTGGCGGGCGGCGCTGATGGCGCTCACGGTGTATGCCGTGGCCACGCTGGCACTGGTGGCGCTGCGCTTGCCCGAGACCCTGGCGCACCGCAACCCGAAAGCCCTGCAGCCCCGTGCACTGGTCGGCACCTGGATGCAGGTTTTGCGCAGCCCCACATTCTGGGCGTTCTCGCTGCAGACCACAGCCACCTATGGCGGGCTGTTCACCTTTCTGGCCGCGTCCTCTTTTGTCTTCATCGACGTCCTGGGCCTCACCCGCACGCAGTTCGGGTGGACGATGGCGTCGGCCTGCGTGGCATACCTCGCGGGCACTTTCTTGTGCCGGCGCCTGCTGGTACGCCAGGGCCTGCTGCGCACCGTGGCCATTGCTGGCGCGCTGAGCGTGAGCGGCGGCACGCTGATGGCGGCCGTGGCCTTCATGGGCTGGCACCAGCCGTGGGCGCTACTGTTGCCCTTTTACCTGTTCATGCTGGGCCACGGCATCCACCAGCCCTGCGGGCAAAGCGGTGCGGTGGGGCCCTTCCCCAAAGCGGCTGGCGTGGCGTCCGCACTCAATGGTTTCATGATGATGCTCGCCGCGTTCGGAATCGGCGGCTGGCTGGGCATGCGACTGGACGGCACGGTGTGGCCGCTGGTCAACGGCATCTGGTTCTGGTCGGTGGTGCTGGCCCTGATCTCGTGGACGCTGGTGCAAAAATTTGGAGCGCCGCGTGAGCATGCCTGAGCCCCTGTTGCACACCGCTCTGCCTGCCATCGCTCTGGCAGGCCCCACAGCCTCGGGCAAGACGGCGGGCGCCCTCGCGCTGGCGGCCGTGCTCGGCAAGCAGGGCACGCCGGTGGAGATCATCAGCGTGGACTCGGCCCTCGTGTACCGGGGCATGGACATCGGCACCGCCAAGCCCACGCCCGACGAGCTTGCCGCTGTTCCGCACCACCTTATCGACATCCGCGACCCGCTGCAGGCCTACAGCGCGGCCGAGTTCGTGCAGGACGCCACGCGGCTCATCGCCGAGATCCGTGCGCGCGGCGCCCTGCCGCTGCTGGTGGGCGGCACCATGCTGTACTTCAAGGCGCTGTTTGACGGCATTGACGACATGCCCGCCGCAGACCCTGCCGTGCGCGCACAGATCGAAGCCCAGGCCGCCGAGCAGGGCTGGCCCGCACTGCATGCCGAGCTGGCCCGCGTAGACCCCGTGACGGCCGCACGCCTGGCCCCGGCCGACAGCCAGCGCATTCAGCGCGCGCTGGAGGTGTGGCACGTATCCGGCCAACCCCTGTCGAGCTTTCATACTACTAAAAAGATAGCTGGTAGCGCTTATGGGATAAGCGCTAGAGCCTTGTTTTCCTTAGAACCTGACGACCGCGCCTGGCTGCACGGCCGCATTGCCCAGCGTTTTGACGCCATGCTGGCCAGCGGCTTCATCGACGAAGTGCGGGCCCTACGCGCGCGCGGCGACCTGCACCCTGACCTGCCCTCCATGCGCTGCGTGGGCTACCGCCAGGCGTGGGAAGAGCTGGACTTCCAGGCGGCCAAGGGCCCCGACGCGCCGCTGAACCTCGCCTTTTTGCGCGAGCGCGGCATTGCGGCCACACGCCAGCTGGCCAAGCGCCAGATCACCTGGCTGCGCAGCATGCACGAGCGCCACACCATCGCCTGCGACCAACCCCACGCCGTCGCCCAGCTCGTGCAGGCCGTGCTGCAGCGGCTGCAGCAGCAGCCGGGCGGACAAGAACCCGCCACCCCATGACACTGCTGCGCGCCGAACAGCTGGGCAAACACTACGGTGAAACGCCGGTGTTCTCGCACGTGAACTTCACTGTCGAGCCGGGCGAGTTCGTGGCCATCGTGGGCGATTCGGGCGTGGGCAAGTCCACCCTGCTCAACTGCCTGGCGGGGCTCGACACCTGGGACACCGGCCGCATCACGCACGGCGCCACCGACCTGGGCCAACTAAGCGACACAGAGCGCGCCCTGTGGCGCCGCGCCCATGTGGGTTTTGTCTTCCAGGCCTTTCATGTGCTGCCGCACCTGGACGTAGCGCAGAACGTGGCCCTGCCGCTGATGCTGCTGGGCCAGAAAGACCCGACGCGCGTACAGCAAATGCTGGACGCCGTAGACATGGCCGACCTGGGCGCGCGGCTGCCGCAGCAGCTCAGCGGGGGGCAGCTGCAGCGCGTGGCCATTGCCCGTGCCCTCGTGCACCGCCCCGCCCTGCTGCTGGCCGACGAACCCACCGGCAACCTCGACCCCACCACCGCCGCCCGCGTGATGGACCTGCTGCTGGCGCAGACACGCGGGCATGGGGCGTCGCTGGTGCTGGTCACGCACTCCGACGCGGCGGCAGCCCGGGCCGACCGGGTGCTGCGGCTGCGCAGCGACGGCATCAGCGCGGGCGGCTGACTGAGAGGCCTGCCTGTTCAGGGCTCCAGGCGGGGCGCCCGGAAACGCCCGTTCTGGTGCAGCACCACGGCACGCACCTTGCCGCTGGGATAGCGCTCAAACTCCAGCTCGGCCCGTATCGCGTCATACGCAAACCGGTCTGGCTGCCCCGGCAGCGGATAGACCGTGAAGCGCGGCTGCGAGCCCAGACGCACCTGCAGGCGACCGTCTTCAGCCTGCACATCCAGCACATTGCCGCCGCGCAGCCGGTAGCGGCCCAGGTAAGGGGCCAGCACGCCCTGGGCCTGGGGTGGTACCAGGCCAAGCACCGGCTCTTCGGACCGGGTTGCCGTCAGGCGTGCCCCAAAGCGCGTGTAGTGAAGCACTGTGGGTCGGCCTTCCGTATTACGCTCCAAGCGGAACTGGCGGCCGGTGGCTGGCTGCGTGAACGCATCCGGCCCCAGCACCTGCAGCGGCTCAAACACCCCACCCGTGGGGCGGGCTTGCAGTTGCCCATCCACCATGGCAAGGCTCAGGGCGACGGCAGGAGATACGCGGTACACCCCTTCGTACGGGGCAAGCACGGTCGCATCGGTGGCGGGCTGACCGGGCGGCACGGGGTAACGCTGCTTCAACAGTGGCGTCATCACATCCTGCTGCGCGGCACGCGCGTTGCCCACCAAGGCGATCACCGCCTCACCCCTGTCGGGCGCCAGCAACCACACGCTGCGAAAGCCTCCGGTGCCGCCGCCATGCAGCCAGGTGCGCAGCCCATCGCGCTCGCGCAGCATGATGGCGTAGCCGATCTGGCCACCGTCGTGGTCCGCAAGCGGTGTGAACAGGCGCTCGGCCGCTGGGCCCAAGGGCCCTCGCGCGCCCGCCAGCAGCGCGCGGCTGAGCACCAGCATGTCGGCCGTGGTCGAGCGCAAGGCGCCCGCACCGGCAAAGGCATCAAACTCCCACACCGACACCGGCGTCTCGCCCTCGTGCGGTGCAGCAAGGCGGGGTGCCTTGTCGCCCAGCGACTGCACCGTGTCCTGCATGCCCAGCGGGCCGGTGATGCGCTCGTGCACCAGCACCGCCCAGGGTTTGCCGTTGCGCTGGGCCAGCAGTTCGCCCAGCACCGCAAAACCGAGGTTGCTGTATGCGCCAGCGCACGGCGGCGACTGGGGCAGCCGTGCATCGGCCAGGGCTTGCCACAGGCGGGGGCGGTCGTAGCGCAGATAAGGGTTGGCGGGATCGGAATTGTGGCGGAAGTCCGCCGGCAAGCGTGGCAGACACGAGGTGTGCGTGACCAACTGGCGCAGGGTGATGGCAGCTACCGGGGCGGGCAAGGCGGGCGCCAGTGCGGGCGAGCCGTTGAGCAACCCGCCCAGCGTGTCGTCCAGCGCCATGTCGCCACGCTCCACCGCCTGCGCCAGCAGCAAGGCGGTGAACACCTTGCTGATGGAGCCCACTTCGAACAGCGCCTGGATGGGCGACTCAGCCACGCGGTTGCGGGCGGCACCGAAACGTGTCTGGCCGTCGTGCCACACACCCACCTCGGCAGCGCCGCGCAACGGGCCCAGCGCTGCAGCCGCCATGGCGTCAGCAGGCCCCGACCAGTCGAAACGGGGTGGAGGGGCAGGCACAGCGGGTGTGGTTGCAGCGTGCCCGGCAAACGCTATCCACAGCGCCCCGGCAGCAAGGGCTTGCCACGCAAGGCGGCGTACCGGGGCAAGGACTCCATCACTGCAAACCATTTAATCGCCTCCCTGAAAGGCACCACGGTACGGGTGCCATGGCCGGCATGGTCGCATGCACTGGCTGTGGGCAGGCTTAAGAAGTGGTTCAACATCTATTGGGGAGCGCCATCCGGCGGCGCTCCGGACGGCCATCCGACGCTCCACGGGCCACAGAGATCCCGGCCACGCAGCCCCATGGATCTGCATGCGACAGGCCGTTGGCGGGCGACCCAACCGCCGTTTGAGGTTCGTCTTGCGCCCACGGAATCAACCACCCCACTCGCCCTGGGAGGGGCGGTGGATTGCATTTTTTCGCGCAAGTCCGATGGAGTTACTCGATGTTCAACCGCTGCGCCGCCTTGTTCACCTTCTTGGGCAGGTTCAGCGTCAGCACACCGTTGTCGTATTTGGCCTTGGCTTGTGCAGCGTCCACATCGGCGGGCAACTGGAAGCTGCGGGCCACCGCGCCGTAGTAGCGCTCCGAGCGCAGCACCTTCTCGCCTTCGCGCTTTTCATCGTGCTGGCGCACCTCGGCGCGCAGGCTGACCACATTGCCTTCAAGCGAGACATGGATGTCTTCCTTGGCCACGCCGGGCACTTCGGCCAACACGGTGTAGCCGTCCTCGGTTTCCTTCACGTCCACCTTGATCTGGCCGGGGCTGGGCAGGTTGTCGCCGTGCAGCGGGCGCACGTAAAAGCCCGGTGCAATGTCCTTGAAGAAGTCGTCAAACAGACTGCCGCGTGTCACAAGAGAGTTCATGGTTTTGCTCCTGAAAAGGGGTTGAGACAAACAACTGGGCCTGCGCAGGAGGGCGGGCCCCTGAGAAGGTGTGAACGAACCCCACATGCGCGCACATCCCGCCAAAACGCTCCCGCTCGTTGTTGCAAATGCTCGCCATAGCCCGAGCTATGGCTGCGCTTTGCGCCTAGATCGGAAACGTTTTGGCAGCCTGGTAGGGCACGCGGGGCTCATTCACACCTTCTGGCTCCAAGATAGGCGCAGCCTTTCGGCACTTCAAGAGGATGCAAAACGCAAGGTTGACCTGCATCAAACGCTGCTGGGACCAGCCCCTGCGGCCACAATGCAGGCCATGCTTGCATTGCTCCGCACCTTCTCCTGGCAGGACCTGCGCCACCACCCCTGGCGCAGCGCTGCGGCGGTGGCGGCGGTGATGCTGGGCGTGGCGCTGGCGTTTGCGGTGCATGTGATCAATGCGTCGGCGCTGGACGAGTTTTCGCAGGCGGTGCGCGCCGTCAACGGTCAGCCCGACCTGGAATTGCGCGCCATGCAGGGCGATCTGCCCGAGGCGTTGTATGGGCAGCTTGCCACGCACCCCCAGGTGGCGCGCGCCAGCCCGCTGCTGGAGCTGTCGGCCGTGGCGCGAGCCCTGCGGCCACAGCCAGGTGCTGCAAGCGTGCCCTCCCCCACCAGCGCCCCGCTGCGCGTGCTGGGCGTGGACGCCCTGCTGCTGCCCACCATGGCGCCCGCGCTTATGCCACGGCCTTGGGCGGGCGCTGACCGGCTGGCCCTCTTCGCACCGGCCACCGTGTTCCTCAATGCTGCGGCGTTGCAGGCACTGGGTCTGCCCACCACGCCCACCTCATCGACTGAACCGGCACCGCAACTCCTTCTGCAGGCCGGGCTGCAGCAATGGCCGGTGCAGGTGGCGGGCACGGTGGCCGCCGGGGGCGCACCCCTGGCGGTGATGGATATCGGCGCTGCGCAGGATCTGTTTGGCCGCGTGGGCCAGCTCAGCCGCATTGACCTGCAGCTGCAGCCGGGCACCGACCGCAGCGCGTGGGAGCAGGCCGTGCGCGCGCTGCCCGGCTGGCCGTCGCAGGTGGTGTTTGCGCAGCCGGGCGACGCGGCGCAGCGCATCAGCAATCTGTCGCGCGCCTACCGCGTGAACCTCACGGTGCTGGCGCTGGTGGCCTTGTTCACGGGCGCATTTTTGGTGTTTTCGGTGCTGGCGCTCAGCGTGGCGCAGCGTGCGCCGCAGTTTGCGCTGCTGGCCGTGCTGGGCGCTACACCGCGCCAACGCCTGGCACTGGTGCTGGCCGAATCCGCCGTGCTCGGCCTGGTGGGCAGCGCCGCCGGCATCGCCCTGGGCACGGCCCTGGCCGCCGCCGCGCTGCGCCTGCTGGGGGGCGACCTGGGCGGTGGCTACTTTGCGGGCGTACAGCCCGTGCTGCAGTGGAGCGCACCGGCGGCCCTGGTCTACGGCGCACTGGGTGTGCTGGCTGCACTGGTGGGTGGCTGGTGGCCCGCGCGCGCCGCGCAGACGCTGCCGCCCGCGCAAACCTTGAAAGGCCTGGGCACCGTGTCCAGCCAGGCGGGCAAAGGCTGGATAGGTATCATTTTGATAGCTATTGGCGCTTTACTGACAAGCGCTCCGCCCATTTTTGGCATACCACTGGCCGCCTATCTGGCCATCGGCCTGCTGCTGGTGGGCGGCATTGCCGTGCTGCCCTGGGCCATGGCCTGGCTGTTGCACCACCTGCAGCCGCTGGCCGCACGCCACGCCCTGGCGCTGCTGGCACTGGAGCGCGCGCGGCGCATGCGTGGCACGGCCGCTATCGCAGTGGGCGGCGTGGTGGCCAGCCTGAGCCTGGCCGTCGCGCTGACGGTGATGGTGTCAAGCTTTCGCGGCTCGGTCACGCAGTGGCTGGACGCCGTGCTGCCATCGCCCCTGTATGTGCGCTCGGCCCTGGGTGTGCCGGGCAGCGAGGCTGCACTGCTGCCTGCGGGCTTCGCCGAATCCGTCGCGCAATTACCTGGACTGGCGCGTGTGCAAGCCCTGCGCGCGAGCCCGCTACAGCTGGATGCCACGCGCCCCGCGCTCACGGTCATCAGCCGCCCACTGGGTAACGATCCGGCGCAAAGTCTGCCACTCGTGGGCGAGGCCCTGCGCGTGCCCGCGGGGCGCACTGGCGTCTACATCAGCGAGGCGGTGGCGGACCTGTATGGGCTACGCCCTGGTATGGAGTGGCCTGCACTTTCTGATGCTTTTAGCCCCCTGGCGCTTGATAGACAAGCGCAACAAGCTATCTTTTATATAGCAGGCGTATGGCGCGACTACGCCCGGCAGTCGGGCGCAGTGGCCATGGACCGCAACGTATGGCTGCGCCTGACCGGCGATGCCCGCACCAGCGACCTGGCGCTGTGGCCCGCCGAGGGAGCAGACATCGCAGCGTTGCAGGATTCCATCCGCGCAGTGGCAGCCGCGCAGGCGGGCCGTGTGCCCACGGCCCGGGAGAGCGCCAGTGCGGCGGACGGGGCCCTGGTGGAGTTCGTCTCCGCAGGCGCTATCCGTGAACGGTCGCTGCGCATCTTCGACCGCAGCTTTGCCGTCACCTACTGGCTACAGGCCGTGGCCATCGGCATCGGCCTGTTTGGTGTGGCCGCCAGCTTCAGCGCCCAAATCCTCGCGCGCCGCAAGGAGTTCGGCCTGCTCGCCCACCTGGGCCTCACGCGGCGCCAGATCCTGGCTGTGGTGGCCGGCGAAGGCGCCGCCTGGACGGGCGTGGGCGCGGCCGCAGGCTTGCTGCTGGGCCTTGGCGTATCGGTGGTACTGGTGCACGTGGTCAACCCGCAGAGCTTTCACTGGACCATGGACCTCAGCCTGCCTGCCGGGCGGCTGCTGGGCTTGTGCGTGGCCGTGGTCGCATCGGGCACCGTCACGGCGTGGCTTGCAGGGCGGGCTGCGGCGGGGCGGGATGCGGTGATGGCTGTGAAGGAAGACTGGTAGCCAGCGGAACACAGCCCCGCAACGGTCCACCAGGCCCATGCAACAAATTGGTGCAGACACGTCACACCGACCAAATTTTGTTTGCAAATTGCAAACTCTTTCACGAAGATAGTAAACACGCTACAAAAATCATCGCGCTGTAACCAGCACACAGGCCGCAGGCATCCGCCCGAAACGCGCCTCACTGTGGTGCAGCGTTTGCCTGATCAACGAGGGAAAATCCAATGCAACGAAAGATTTCACGCCTTTTGGCCGGTTGTGCCATGGCCTTGTGCTTGTGCGCCCCTGCGGCAGCGCAAATTATCATTCCACCCGGCGCCTCGCTGGACGCTCCAAGCGGCTCCATCGTTGATTTGAGCTGTAGCACCGTGGATATGCAAGGCACGCTCAACATCGGTGGCACGCTGAGTGTAGACAGCGACGTTACCTTCGGCTCCAGTGCCATCGTCTCCGGCAGCAACGGGATCATCTCGGTGGGTGGCAATCTCTCCGCCACAGGCCCCATCGACACCGGCAACAACACAGTGGTGCTGCGCGACGGCTGCATCGGCAACACCAGCCAGATCAGTGGCAATTTCGTGTTCCAGAACCTGACCTTGTCCAGCACCACGGGCCGCACCTTTGTCATCCCCGCAGGCGCCAACATCACCGTGCTGGGCACCCTGACCCTGCAAGGAGCGCCCGGTCAAAACATCCAGCTGGTCTCCTCGGGCGGCGGCACTGCCGTCATCAACCTGGGCCCCGGCGCAACGGTCACCCGCAACAACGCCACTGTCAATGGCGGCGTGCAAATCGGCGGCGCGGCAGCAGCCACCAACATTCCAACTTTGAGCGAATACGGCCTCATGCTGATGGCATTGTTGATGGGCTTGGCAGCCTTGTGGCACCAACGCCGTGCCCCAGGCGCAACGGGCAATCGACGCATCTGAAACTGCCGGAACCAGGAGTTTTCATCCATGAAGTCATCGTTTCATCCTCTGCGTCTGATCTGCGCCCTGAGTGCTGTCTATGCGCTGCACACGCCCCTGGCCCTGGCTGCCGATATCAGCTTCACCCCGCCCAGCGGCGGCGGTTTTGTGATCAAGAGCCCGGGCGGTGCCCAGGAACGGTTTCGTGTGCAGGGCACTGGCGAGGTCACCGTCCCCGGCCTGAACGGTGCCCCCACCGCCAACAACCTCACCTGCTTTGATGGCGCCGGGCGCCTCGGGCCTTGTGCGGCAGGTATCGGATCTGGCGCCACGGGTGCCACAGGCCCTACCGGGCCAACCGGCGCAACGGGTGCATCCGGCCCCACCGGGGTCACTGGCGCCGCAGGAGCTACAGGCGCAACCGGCGTCACAGGCCCAACCGGTGCCACAGGGGCTGCTGGCGCTTCTGGCACCGGTGCCACTGGCGCAACAGGAGCGACCGGAGCCACTGGCGCTACCGGCGCAACGGGTGCTACTGGGGCCACCGGGCCAACGGGTGCCACCGGTGCCGACAGCACCGTGCAGGGGCCTACGGGGCCTCAAGGTATCCAGGGCATTCAAGGGCCTGTCGGCCCTACCGGTGCAGACAGCACCGTGCCCGGGCCACAGGGCATCCAGGGTGCCACGGGGCCCGCCGGGCCTACCGGACCTACCGGACCTTCAGGGGCAGCAACAGTGACATTGACAACGGTCACCAACAGTGCAAATTGGGTCATAGGCACTCCACCAGACCCCGCTTACGGTGATCCGGTCTCGGTGACCGCAACCTGCACAGCAGGAAAAACGATAGTCAGCGGGGGGTGTCGCATTACGACTGGAGCAGCCGCCAGCTATTTTGGAGGTGGTTTCCCGTCAGCGACCGACCAATGGACCTGTGAGTTCACTATTTTCGATACGCTTGCAGCCACAGCCTACGCCATCTGCCAGTAGTTGAGTACTTACTCGCAGCACGCACCGCACACGGGGCATGGATGCAACAACGCACATGCCCCGTCCAACGCACGGGATGGAATGTCTTTGTGATGTGCAGTGCCCTCGATAGGGCGCACCAGGCTCCATCACACTGCTCCGCCTGCTTTTGCGATGGCCAGAAAGCACGGGCTCGTACCACTGGGTGCTGCCTGGCCCGGCATTGTCTCGCCAAGTCCCCCAGAGTTTCACCCTCTAGCAACACCCTCAACCAGCCCGGCGCACCATGAAACCCACCTACCAACCGCACCACCTGTTCGCCGTGCTGGGAGCCGCCTATGCACTGCACGCCCCCCTGGCCCTGGCGGCCGATCTCAGCTTCACCCCGCCCAGCGGCGGCGGTTTTGTGATCAAGAGCCCCGGCGGTGCCCAGGAACGGTTTCGTGTGCAGGGCACTGGCGAGGTCACGGTGCCCAGCCTGAACGGCGGCCCCACCGCCAACAACCTCACCTGCTTTGATAACGCCGGGCGCCTGGGGCCCTGTGCGGCAGGTATCGGATCTGGCGCCACGGGTGCCACCGGCCCTACCGGTCCGACCGGCGCAACGGGTGCCACCGGGACAGGCGCCACGGGAACGACTGGCGCCATAGGGCCTACCGGCTCCACCGGAGCGACCGGAGCCACAGGCCCCACAGGCGCGACCGGAGCAGATAGCATGGTGGCAGGGCCTCAAGGGCTTCAAGGCATTCAAGGTCCCACGGGGCCAACCGGCGCAGACAGCGTAGTGCCCGGACCACAGGGCCTCCAGGGCATTCAAGGGATTGCAGGGCCTACCGGACCGACGGGCGCGACTGGCGCCACAGGGGCGGCGGGCACATCAGGTGGCGGGGTAACCGTTCAAGACAACAACGGCGTCAACCTTGGTACTGTCGTCGACATGTCCGTCAGCAGCCAGTCGTTTGTAGCCTTCCTGACTTCGACAAAGCACTACGTCAAATTGCGCTTCAACGGCACGGTTCAGAACGAATCTTCTATTTACTTTACTTCTGCGGACTGCACAGGTACGCCTTATGGCGGCAGCGGGGGAACTTCGGGCAATCCACGTTTTGCCAAGACCGTGATCTATCGGACAACAGGCCAGCTTTACACCCTTGCGAACCCCGACGCCAATGGTTTGGCCACTCCCGTTCCACAAGCCACGCTAGGTATCACGGTAGCCTCCATTGAAGACAGCACCACCGGAGCTTGCACCTCCTCGGTCTCTACCCAACACATGTTCCCACTAACCCTGGTGACGCCAGCAGCCGTAGGACTGCCAGCCAGCGTTGCAGCGCCGCTTTCGTTCGGCCCGTGAGTGCAAGACCTGAGTGGTCACACCCCTCTGGGGCTTCTCGACCCATCCCCTTCTTCTCAGTCTTACCAACCATGAAGACCAAATACACAACTCTCTCCTTGGTGACCGCCCTGGGTGTGGCCTACGCGTACACGCCGCTGGCCCTGGCGGCGGATTTATCCTTCACGGTCCCCAGTGGTGGCGGGTTTGTGGTCAAGAGCCCCGGCGGCCAGGAACGGTTTCGTGTGCAAGACAGCGGTGAGGTGCGCGCCCACGGCCTGAGCGGCGCCACCGCCAACACCAACCTCACGTGCTTTGATGGCCCCACAGGCCGTCTGGGGCCTTGTGCAGGGGGCGTCGGTTCTGGCGCCACCGGTGCAACAGGCCCTACCGGGGCTACCGGACCCACAGGCATTGCCGGACCCACGGGGGCCACCGGCGCGGCAGGAGCGACGGGCGCGATGGGCGCAACAGGCCCCGCAGGTGCCACTGGAGCGACTGGCGCCTCTGGCACAGGTGCCACTGGCGCAACAGGTGCGACCGGAGCCACGGGGGCGACTGGATCTATCGGGACCACCGGAGCAACAGGCGCCACTGGCGCAGACAGCACGGTGCCCGGCCCCCAAGGAATCCAGGGTGTGCCGGGAGTTCAAGGACCTGTCGGGCCGACTGGTGCCGACAGCACCGTGCCCGGGCCACAGGGAATCCAAGGGATTCAAGGGATTGCAGGCCCCACAGGGCCAACGGGGGCAACCGGCGCCACTGGAGCTGCGGGCGGCGGAGGCGGTGGCATCCTGTTCGGCACCGCGGCGATCATGCCAGCGACGACCGACTCGGCCGCTTTTGTGCCTTTTGGCATCGGAGGCATGTCTAGCGGCAACTTTGACTATTCGCGATGCGCGTTCACTGCAGGGTCGGCCTGCACCATCGACCCAACGGTGTTCGCCAATGCCTCGTCCCCAGCCTTTGCGACCTGCACCACCACAAAGCTGCACGTGAGAAACTACACGGCCGTGCCAACGATTCCCCTGACGGTGACGCTCTATAAGAACGGTGCCTCAACGGGTCTGAGTTGCACGGTGGGCGCTACACCTGCTGCCACCTGCACCAGCACCACGGCGGTGGCCCTCCTGCCCACTGACAACATTGCGCTGCAGATGAGCACCACCAACGTTGGCGGCTTTACCTCTGGGGGAAGCGCGATCGAAGGAACCGCCATCAGCGCCGTGCATTGCGAGTGATTCAAGAGGCCGGCCCCGGCATAACCGGCCCCAGTCAATGCGATCCGTAGCTTTCTGGTTGCTTGCTTGCAGATAGGATGGAGACACCGCCCCCGCCAGAGGACAACTGGCGGGGACCGCGCAGACTGCCAACACCGGCCTGCGCGCAATCTGCCGGGGTCCGGATTCCCCGCCTCTAAAGCCCACGCTGAAGACCTATGCGACACATGCCCCCCGTCGTGCTCAACATGATCATCAAGAACGAGGCTCCGGTGATCACCCGGTGCCTCGCTTCGGTAAAGCCCTGGATAGACCACTGGGTCATCGTGGACACGGGCTCCACCGATGGCACGCAGGACATCGTCCGCGAGTTCATGCACGACGTTCCCGGTACCCTGTTCGAGCGCCCCTGGAAGAACTTTGCGCACAACCGCAACGAAGCACTGGAGTTGGCACGCCCCTATGGCGGCTACCTGCTCTTCATTGATGCCGACGAGCAACTGCGTGTGCCGCCCGACTTTGCCTGGCCCGCGCTCTCGGCCGACGGCTACACCCTGACCTGCCACATGGACGGCTGGGAATACCAGCGCAACAGCCTGATTGCCACACGCATTGGCTGGCACTGGGAGGGCGTGCTGCACGAGTACCTGACCGCCAAGCAGCACGGCCCCTGGCAGACGCTGCAGGGGCCGGTCATTCATGTCTCCCATGATGGCGCCCGTGCACGCGACCCGGAGACTTACCTGCGCGACATGGCCTTGCTGGAGCAGGCCGTGCGGGACGACCCCACCAACACGCGTAACGTGTTCTACCTGGCCCAGAGCTGCCGTGATGCCGGGAAGATCGAGCCCAGCTTGTTGTGGTACCAGCGCCGGGTGGACATGGGGGGCTGGGAAGAAGAGCGCTGGTACGCCCTGTTCCAGATCGCCGTGCTGCACGAGCGCAACCAGGCCCCCGCCGCCACTGTGCGCGAGGCCTATCTGGCCGCCTACGCAGCCCGCCCCCAGCGGGCTGAACCGCTGTGCGAACTGGCCCGCTACCACCGCGAACGTGGCGAACATGCGCTCGCCACGGTGTTTGCGCTACAGGCGTCGCAGATTGCGCAACCCGCAGACATTCTTTTTGTGGACACGCAGGTGTACGCCTGGCGTGCACTGGATGAGCTGGCAGTAAGCGCCTTCTACACCCCCCACCGCGACCTGGGCCGTGCCGCGCTGCAGCGGCTGCTGGCCGAACGCCGCTACCCCGAGGCACAAGCCCAGCGCATAGAGGCCAACCAGGCGTTCTACGGGCTTTGACCACCCTGGTGACCCGACGGGGGCTGCGACAATGCAGTCCATGCAGAAACAGCCCTCCGCTTCCCCCTGGCTCCACGAAGCCATCGCCCGCATCGAAGCCGACTACCAGCGCAGCGCCGACACGCACCTGATCCCACTGCGCCTGCCTGCCTTTGCCGTGCATGGCATTGACCTGTACCTCAAGGACGAATCCACCCACCCCACAGGCAGCCTCAAGCACAGGCTTGCACGGTCGCTGTTTCTGTATGCACTGTGCAATGGCTGGGTGCATGAGGGCTCGACCATCGTCGAATCGTCCAGCGGCTCCACCGCAGTGAGCGAAGCCTACTTTGCGCGGCTGCTGGGGCTGCCGTTTGTGGCGGTGATGCCGCGCACCACGTCGCCCGAAAAAATTGCGCAAATCGAGTTCCATGGCGGGCGTTGCCACTCCGTGGACAGCGCGGGCGCGGTGTACGACGCGGCCCGCACCATTGCCGCCGAAACCGGCGGCCACTACATGGACCAGTTCACCTATGCCGAGCGGGCCACCGACTGGCGCGGCAACAACAACATTGCCGAGAGCATGTTCACGCAGATGGCGCGCGAGCCGCACCCGGTGCCGCGCTGGATTGTGGTGGGTGCGGGCACGGGCGGCACCAGCGCCACCATTGGCCGCTATGTGCGCTACCAACGCCATGCCACGCAGGTGTGTGTGGCCGACCCGGCGGGTTCGGTGTTCAGCGCCTACCACCGCACAGGCGATGCCGCGCTGACAGCGCCGGGCTCACGCATCGAGGGCATCGGCCGGCCGCGTGTGGAGCCGAGCTTTATCCGCACGCTGGTGGACCGCATGGTGGATGTGGCGGACTGCGAATCCATCGCTGCCATGCGCGCGCTGTCGCAGTTGCTGGGACGGCGTGTGGGGCCGTCCACGGGCACCAACTTTGTAGCCATGCTCACGCTGGCCAGCGAGATGCGCGAGCGGGGCGAGCGCGGCTCCATCCTGTCTCTGCTGTGCGATGCGGGCGAGCGCTACCTGCCCACGTACTTCGACACCGACTGGGTGGACCGTACGTTTGGCGATTGCTCGGCCGCGCAGCAGAAGGTGGATGCGTTGATGGGCTGAGCGCCCTGCCCCGTCCCGCAATTTCATCCCGAACCTCGATCCCCACACCATGCACAGCTCCACACGCCGCCAGTGGCTGATGGGGGCCAGCCTGCAGGCAGCCGGGCTGGGTGCGCTGCTCTGGCCGGGTGCGGCGCAAGCACTGCCCGCGCGTGCTCTGGCCTTTCCGCGCGACCACGGCAGCCACCCGGAGCTGCGCACCGAGTGGTGGTACATCACCGGCCATGTGCAAGCGCAGGGCCAGCCGTGGGGGTTTCAGCTCACGTTCTTCCGGTCGCGGGTGGATGCCACACAGGGCCTGCAATCGGCGTTTGCGGCCAAGCAGCTGCTGTTTGCGCATGCGGCCATCACCGACGTGAAAGGCCAGCGCCTGCGGCACGACCAGCGCATTGCGCGTGCGGGTTTTGGCGTGGCGCAGGCCAGCGAGGCGGACACGCGCATCCGGCTGCAGGACTGGACGCTGGAGCGCAGTGATGTGCCGGGCAGCACGCCCGGTGAGGCGCCGCGCAGCCGCTACACCACGCGCATCACCGGCAGCGAGCTGGGGCTGGAGCTGCAGTTCGACAGCACGCAGCCCGTGCTGCTGCAGGGCCAGCAAGGCCTGTCGCGCAAGGGGCCGGAAGCGACGCAGGCGAGCTACTACTACAGCCAGCCGCAGCTGGCCGTGAGCGGGCACCTGACGGTGGCGGGCCGCCGCATGGCGGTGGAGCCGGGCACCGGCCGCGCGTGGATGGACCACGAGTGGAGCGAGGCGCTGATGCACCCCGAGGCCCAGGGCTGGGACTGGATCGGCATGAACCTGGCCGACGGCAGCGCGCTCACGGCCTTCCGCCTGCGGCGCGCGGATGGGTCGGCGCTTTGGGCCGGAGGGTCGTGGCGGGCACCCGGGCAGGCCGTGCAGGTGTTTGGTGCGCAGGCCGTGATCTTTACCCCGCTGCGCACCTGGACCAGCCCGCACAGCGGCGCGCGCTACCCCGTGCAGTGGCGGGTGCTGACGCCGGTGGGGCCGTTTGAGGTGCATGCCCTGCTGGACAACCAGGAGCTGGACAGCAGTGGGTCCAGCGGCGCGATTTATTGGGAAGGGCTGTCCGACCTGCTGGACGGCAGCGGGCAGCCTGTGGGCCGGGGCTATCTGGAGATGACCGGATATGCAAAGCCGCTGCGCCTGTGAGGGCGGCAGCGGCTTTGTGAGCAGCATCCAGGTAGCAGCCCGCCGTTGCGGGCAATGGGGGGGTCAGTGCTTGGCCGTGTTGCCCGCCCGGCGCTGTGCCAGCCAGGCAATGATCTCGCCCATGATGCCCCGGCGGAAGGCCAGCACGCAGATCACGAAGATCAGCCCCGTGACCATGGTGACGGATTCGCCCAGGGTCTTGAACCACTCCACGCTGGTCAGCGCCGCCAGCAGGTTGCCGAATTCACCGATCTTGTTTTCGAGCAGAACCACCACGGCCGAGCCGATGAGCGGGCCCGACAGTGTGCCCAGGCCGCCCACCAGCGTCATCAGGATGACCTGGCCCGAGGCCGTCCAGTGCACATCCGACAGCGTGGCAAAGCCCAGCACCAGGGTCTTGAGCGAACCAGCCAGCCCCGCCAGCGCAGCCGACAGCACAAAGGCCAGCAGCTTGAAGCGGTGTGTGTCGTACCCCAGAGAGATTGCGCGGGGCTCGTTCTCTTTGATTCCCTTGAGCACCTGGCCGAACGGCGAGTGGATGGTGCGCACGATAACGAGGAACGCAGCCACCACGATGACCAGCGCCACGTAGTACATGACCAGATCGTCCTTCAGATCGATCAGGCCAAAGAGCTTGCCGCGCGGCACGCCCTGCAAGCCGTCTTCACCCCCGGTGAAGGGCGCTTGCAAGCACACAAAGAACAGCATCTGGGCCAACGCCAGCGTGATCATTGAAAAATAAATGCCCTGGCGGCGGATGGCCAGCCAGCCAAACAGCAGGCCCAGCAAAGCCCCGCCGGCCGTGCCCAGCAGCAGGCCCACCTCGGGCGTGAGGCCCCACACCTTGATGGCATGCCCCGCCACGTAGGCCGCCCCGCCCAAAAATGCTGCATGCCCGAATGACAGCAGGCCGGTGTAGCCCAGCAGCAGGTTGAACGCCGAAGCAAACAGTGCAAAGCACATGAGCTTCATCACAAAGATGGGATAAGCACCAAGGAAGGGTGCGGCAATAAGGCCCAGCAGTAGCAGGCCGTAGCCGATGGTGACAGTGTTCTTGAGATTCATGCTGGCTGCCCCTTATTTTTCTTTGCCGAACAGGCCGGCGGGGCGGATGAGGAGAACGATGACCATGATGACAAACACCACGGTGGACGATGCTTCGGGATAGAAGACCTTGGTGAAGCCTTCGATGACGCCCAGGCCCAGCCCGGTCAGGATGGAGCCCATGATGGAGCCCATGCCGCCAATCACCACCACGGCAAACACCACGATGATGAGGTTCTGGCCCATGAGCGGCGTGACCTGGTAGACCGGGGCTGCCAGCACGCCAGCGAAGGCAGCCAGCGCGGCGCCAAAGGCGTAGGTCAGGGTCACCATCACGGGCACGTTGATGCCGAAAGCTTCCACCAGGCGTGGGTTTTCAGTGCCAGCGCGCAGATAGGCGCCGAGCTTGGTCTTCTCGATCACATACCAGGTGGCCAGGCACACCACCACCGACGCCACCACCACCCAGGCCCGGTAGTTGGGCAGGATCATGAAGCCCAGGTTGGTCGCGCCTTCCAGGAGCTCAGGGGTGTCATAGCCCAGGCCCGACACGCCATAGATGGAGCGGAACACGCCTTCGATCAGCAAGGTGAGTCCGAGCGTGAGCAGCAGGCCATAAAGATGGTCCAGCTTGTAGATCCAGCGCAGCAGCAAGCGCTCGATCAACACCCCGAACAAGCCCACCACCAGCGGCGCCAGCACCAGCATCCACCAATAGTTGATGCCGAAGTAGTTCATCGCCATCCAGGTCATCAGGGCGCCCGTCATGAACAGCGCCCCGTGGGCGAAGTTGATGACGTTGAGCAGGCCAAAGATCACGGCCAGGCCGAGACTGAGGATGGCGTAGAACGACCCATTGACCAGCCCCAGAAGGAGCTGGCTCAACAGGCCCGGCAATGAGACACCAAAAATTTCCATGGGAGGCAGCGGCAGGTGGAGGGGGTTCAGGTCAGGGGGCACAACGCGCCAGGCCACCCCATCTGGGCGGCTGAGCGCGTTGAGTCCGGCTCAGGGCTTTACTTCCAGAGCGCGCACTTGCTCTCAGCCTTGGTGGTGAACACCGTGTCGCCGGGCAGCTTCTTGACGAGCTTGTAGTAATCCCACGGCTTGGTGGACTCCGAAGGCTTCTTCACTTCCATCAGGTACATGTCATGCACGTAACGGCCATCGGGGCGCAGCTGGCCCGACGCAAAGAAGTCGTTCATCTTCATGCCGCGCCACGTGGCCATGACCTTGTCGGCATCCACCGTCTTGGCTGCTTCCACGGCCTTGAGGTAGTTCATCGTGGCGGAGTAATCGGCCGCCTGGATTTCGGTGGGCATGCGCTTGGTCTTCTCGAAGAAACGCGCGGCAAACTTGCGCGTGTCGTCGTTCAGATCCCAGTACCAGCTGGTGGTGAATTGCAGGCCTTCGGTGTTGCGCAGGCCCAGGCTGTGCACGTCGCTGATGAAGATCAGCAGACCCGCCAGCTTCATGCTCTTGCCAATCCCGAACTCCTTGGCAGCCTTGATGGCGTTGATGGTGTCGCCGCCAGCATTGGCGAGACCCAGAATCTGTGCCTTGGAGTTCTGCGCCTGCAACAGGAAGGACGAGAAGTCGGACGCGTTGAGCGGGTGGCGCACGGTGCCCACCACGGTGCCGCCCTTGGCCTTGACCACCGTGCTGGTATCGGCTTCGAGTGCATGGCCGAACGCATAGTCTGCCGTGAGGAAGTACCAGGACTTGCCGCCGGTATCCACGATGGCCGAACCCGTGCCCTTGGCCAACGCCACGGTGTCATAGGCATAGTGCACGGTGTAGGGCGTGCACTGGTCGTTGGTCAGCGCCGAACTGGCGGCGCCGTTGTTGATGTACACACGTTTCTTTTCGGCCGCCACCTTGGCCGATGCCAGGGCCGTGCCAGAGTTGGTGCCACCAAACAGCATGGTCAGGCCCTGGGTGTCGATCCACTCGCGGGCCTTGGAAGCCGCGATGTCGGCCTTGTTCTGGTGGTCTGCGGTGAGCAGCTCGATGGGCATGCCCAGCACCTTGCCGCCAAAATCATCAATCGCCATCTGGATGGCCACCGCACCGTTCTTGCCCTCCACGTCGGCGTACAGGCTGGACATGTCGGTGATGAAGCCGATCTTGACCTTGTCTTGCGCATGCGCGGCCGAGGTGGCCAGGCCAGCGGCGCCCAGCACCAGTGCCAGCGTTTTGAGTTTGTTCTTCATGGATTGTCTCCTGTGGGTGTGGTTGAAGAAAACGGGAAGCAAGACTTCGGGGCGCGTTCAAACGCCCAGCAGTTCGGTGAGCACGGGCATCTTTTCTTCCAGCTCCGACGCGCCAAATTTTTCGACGATGCGGCCGTGCTCCATGACGTAAAAGCGGTCGGCGAGCGGTGCGGCAAAGCGGAAGTTCTGCTCGACCATGACCACGGTGTAGCCTTTCTCGCGCAGCATCATGATCATGCGGGCCAAGGCCTGCACGATGACCGGCGCCAGGCCCTCGGAAATCTCGTCGAGCAGCAGCAACTTGGCGCCAGTACGCAGAATGCGGGCCACGGCCAGCATCTGCTGTTCGCCGCCCGACAGGCGTGTGCCCTGGCTGTTCTTGCGCTCGGCCAGGTTGGGGAACATGGCATAGATCTCCTGCACCGACATGCCGGGCGTGCCGGTCTTCAGTGCCGGGGGCAGAAGCAGGTTTTCTTCGCACGACAGGCTGGAGAAAATGCCGCGCTCTTCCGGGCAGTAGCCCACGCCCAGGTGCGCAATGCGGTGCGTGGCCATGTGGATGGTCTCCACACCATGGATCTTGACCGAGCCCTTGCGCGCACCGGTCAGGCCCATGATGGCGCGCATGGTGGTGGTGCGGCCCGCGCCGTTGCGGCCCAGCAGCGTGACCACTTCACCGGGCTGCACAACGATGTCCACACCATGGAGCACGTGCGACTCGCCGTACCAGGCTTCGAGGTTCTTGATTTCGAGGGCGGGAGCGACAGCCATCAATGCGCTCCTTGGAGTTGACCGTCGGTGGTGCCCATGTAGGCTTCCATGACCTGTGGGTTGTTCGAAACTTCTTCGTAGGGCCCTTCAGCCAGCACTGCGCCGCGCTGCAGCACGGTGATGCGGTCCGCAATGGTGGAGACGACCTTCATGTTGTGCTCGACCATCAAGATGGTGCGACCGGCAGAGACCTTTTTGATCAGCTGGGTGACGCGGTCCACGTCTTCGTGGCCCATGCCCTGTGTGGGCTCGTCCAGCAGCATCAGCTCGGGTTCCATGGCCAGTGTGGTGGCAATCTCCAGCGCGCGCTTGCGGCCGTACGGCAGGTTGACCGTCACCTCGTCGGCCAGGTCTTCCAGGCCCACTTCGGTCAGCAACTGCATGGCGCGGTCGTCCAGTTGCGACAGGGTGCGCTCGCTGCGCCAGAAGTGGAACGAGGTGCCCAGCTTGCGCTGCAGGCCCAGGCGCACGTTCTCCATCAGCGTGAGGTGGGGGAACACCGCCGAGATCTGGAACGAGCGGATGACACCGCGGCGCGCGATCTGTGCGGGCTGCTCTCGCGTGATGTCGTGCCCGTTGAACCGGATGGTGCCCGAGGTGGGCGTGAGAAACTTGGTCAGCAGGTTGAAACACGTGGTCTTGCCTGCGCCGTTGGGGCCGATCAGCGCATGGATGGAGCCCCGGCGGACGGCCAGATTCACATCGCTGACGGCGGTGAAGCCCTTGAACTCTTTGGTCAGGCTGTGGGTTTCAAGAATGACGTCGCTCATTGCGCCTGGGTCGCTCCGTTGGGTGCTGGGGAAAGAAGCCTTGGCCAGCAAGGTTCTCATGCATGCGTTGTGATCGCAGTGCATCGTATGCCCCCCTACCCCGCAGTAGATACTGGGACTAATGCCTATGTATAAACGCCTACGCTTTCGGACATCGCGACCTGCGGCGGCGCCCATGGCAACGGTGCACAGGCGCGGCATCGCCCGCCCTTGCTGGTTTTGGAGGCGATACCCCGCACAAAGCAGCCTGTGGCTTGCCGCCGCTCACGGGTCAGCCCACCAGGCAGAACACTGACTTTTTTCTTACATCTTGTCTTGCCGGTGACATGATGGCGCGCCCAGCGGCGCATGGACGGTCCCTCTACACTGACCCCCATGGCTTCCACCCCCACTCAACCCTCCAGCGGCGCCCCACGGTCCCTGACGGGCCTCCTTCCCTTTCTGCGACCGTACCGCGCACGCATCGCGCTGTCGGTGGTGTTCCTGGTACTGGCAGCGCTTGCCACCCTGGCCTTCCCCCTGGCCTTGCGCAATCTGGTCGATGGTGGCCTGGTGAACCCCGACAAGGGGGCCCAAACGATGGCACTGCGCAATCACTTCGAAGCGCTGTTTGCCGTGGCGGTGGCACTGGGGGTGTTCTCCGCAGCGCGGTTTTACATGGTGAGCTGGCTGGGCGAGCGGGTGACCGCCGACCTGCGCAACGCGGTATACGGCCATGTGCTGCAACAAAGCCCGCAGTTCTTTGAAACCACCCAGACCGGCGAAGTGCTGTCGCGCCTGACCACCGATACCACGCTGGTACAGACCGTCGTCGGCTCCTCCCTGTCGATGGGACTGCGCAACGCCGTGATGGGGGTCGGGGCGCTGGCCATGCTGGTGTGGACCAACCCCTACGTCATGTCGGTGGTGATGCTGGCCGTGGTGCTGGTGGTGCTGCCCACCATGTGGATCGGCAGGCGCGTGCGGCGCCTGTCGCGCGACAGCCAGGACCGGGTGGCCGATTCCAGCGCCATCGCGGCCGAGGTGCTCAATGCCGTGCCGGTGGTGCAAAGCTACACGGCAGAACCCCGCGAGACCACCCGCTTCATGCAGGCCACCGAGAACGCATTCCAGGTCGCCATCAAGCGCACCGGGGCCCGCGCCCTGCTCGTGGCCTTCATCATCATTGCAAACGCCGCACTGCTGCTCTGGGGGCTGTACCGGGGCACGGAGGCGGTGCTGGCGGGCAAGATGACAGCCGGGCATCTGGGGCAGACCGTGGTGTATGTGATCTTGCTGGCCGGTGCCGTGGCCGTGCTGGGCGAGGTCTATGGCGATCTGCTGCGCGCTGCGGGCGCCACGGAGCGGCTGATGGAATTGCTCGCGACCCGATCGCCCGTGGCAGACCCGATCGCGCCGCAGGACCTGCCTGTGTCGGAACGGGGGCTGGAGGTGGAGTTTGAGAACGTGTGGTTCCACTACCCCTCGCGCCCCGACCAGCCCGCGCTGCACGACTTTACGCTGCACCTGGCGCCGGGCGAAACGGTGGCGCTGGTGGGCGCCAGCGGCGCGGGCAAAACCACGGTGTTCCAGCTGCTGCAGCGCTTTTACGACGTGGACACCGAGGCACAGGGCCAACCCCAGGGCGCCATCCGCCTCAACGGTGTGGAAATCCGCCAACTGCGCCTGGAAACCCTGCGCTTGCACACGGGCACCGTACCGCAGGACGCCGTGATTTTCTCGGCATCGGCCATGGACAACATCCGCTACGGGCGCCCCCAGGCGACAGACGAAGAAGTCATGGCGGCCACACGTGCCGCCTTTGCACACGACTTCATCATGGCGTTGCCCGAGGGCTATGGCACTTTCCTGGGTGAACGGGGCGTGCGGATGTCCGGCGGCCAGCGACAGCGCATTGCCATTGCCCGGGCCATGCTCAAAAACCCGCCCCTGCTGCTGCTAGACGAAGCCACCAGCGCGCTGGACGCAGAGAGCGAACGCATGGTGCAGGCGGCGTTGGATACCGCCATGCAGCGCCACACAGGTCGGCGCACCACGCTGGTCATTGCCCACAGGCTGGCCACGGTACAGAACGCGGACCGCATTGTGGTGCTGGAACATGGGCGCATCGTTGAGCAAGGCACCCACACGGCCCTGCTGGCGCAAGGCGGCGTCTATGCCCGCCTGGCGGCGTTGCAGTTCACGGCGTAACGCCCGCACTGTCAGATCGCGGCCAGCAGTGGTGGTTTACGGAGGGTTTCCGGCTAATCCCAGGCCGCCCGTCATATTGATATCAAATTGATAGCAATACTGTCTTATACATCAAGCGCCAGCAGCCTAAAACATTGAATATTTTGGCCCCAAGCATCGATGGCCTACTGGAGCGTTTCCTTGGCGGCGGCGGGCAGAGGCAAGGGCATGACGGCGATCCCCTCCTCCAGCAACTCCATCGCCTCATCCGGAGTGGCCTGCCCGCGAATCGCGCGCTCCTGCACCTCACCGTGGTGTATGCGCCGGGCCTCCTGCGCAAAGCGCGCACCCACATCCTCGGTATTCGCGACGATCTTGCGGGCAAGGTCCAGCCAAGCAGCCTGTAATGCGGGGGGAAGTGCGGGAGGGTTTCCGACCTGGAGACTGCCGCCCTCGGGTGCGGCAGAAGGTGTAGGCATGGCTGACGGTGCAGCTGGCTCGCGCGCCCCCAGGTTCAGCCGGGGAGCACTCAAGCGTTTTTCAATGTGATCGTCCGCGCACAGCGGGCATTGCACCAATCCACGTTGCTTCTGGCCCTGGAAATCGTCTTCCGACGCGAACCAGCCTTCAAAGACATGGCCCTGCCGGCATTGGAGATCAAGCACCTTCATGGCAAACCTTGGGCACGCCGGCCATCAGCCGTGGCGGCGCAGCAGGTAACGGTAAACAAAACCTGGAAAGGCGAGTGTGAGGAACAGCGTCCCGGTGATCGCATAGAACTCCCAGCCTTGCGAAGCAATCTGCCCGGCCCTGCGTTCCAGCAACAGCGCCAAGCCACCCACAAGAAAGTACAGCAGGATCAGCTCGCCCAGGCGACCCACCAGCGGCTTTCTCGGATTGGACTGCGGCCCCACCGCCAGCCAGCGGTGGTTGACAAAAGGCAGGTTGGCAGCAATGAACGCTGCCACGATGACCAGCCAGACGGACCCGGTTAGCGACACAGGAACAGCAGGCAGTGGGGAAGGCTTAGGTGGCCAGCGCGCGCACGACAGCGTCAGCGCAAAGGGCCATCAAGCCGCCGGGCAGAAGGCCCAGCACCAGCAGGAGCGCGCCGTTAAGGGTCAGCACCACACGCACATCCGCCGGGGCGGACACGTTCGAGGCCGTCAACGGTGCGTCGAAGTACATGACCTTCACCACCCGCAGGTAGTAGAAGGCGCCGATCAGCGACATGATCACCGCGAACACCGCCATCGCGATGTACAGGGTCTGGCCTGAGGCCACCAACGCCTGCAGCACGGCCAGCTTGGCGTAGAAACCCACGAGTGGCGGAATACCGGCCATCGAGAACAGGCAGACGGCCATCACACCGGCGTACAGGGGGCTGCGCTGGTTGAGGCCGGCAAAGTCCGAAATTTCCTCGCTTTCGAAGCCTTCGCGGGCCAGCAGCAAGATCACGCCAAAGGCTGCCAGCGTGGTGAGCACATAGGTCACCACGTAGAACATCGAGGCGCTGTAGGCGTTCTCAACGGCCGTAGCATCCACATTGCCGTTCACCACACCCGACATCAGACCCAGCAGCACAAAGCCCATTTGCGAGATGGTGGAGTACGCCAGCATGCGCTTGAGGTTGGTCTGCGCGATGGCGGCCAGGTTACCCACGAGCAGTGAGCCAATCGCCAGCACTGCCAGCATTTGCTGCCAGTCGATGGCCAAGGGCAACAACCCGTCCACCAGCAGGCGGATGGTGATGGCAAACGCTGCCAGCTTGGGCGCGCCACCGATCATGAGCGTGACCGCCGTGGGAGCACCCTGGTAGACGTCGGGAATCCACATGTGGAAAGGCACGACACCCAGTTTGAAGGCCAGGCCGGCCACCACGAACACGAGGCCGAAAACCAGCACCTGGTGGCGAATCTGGCCCGAATTGACGGCCTTGAACACCTGACCGATATCGAGCGAACCCGTGGCACCGTAGATCATGGACAGGCCGTACAGCAGGAAGCCGCTGGCCATGGCGCCAAGCACGAAATACTTCATGGCCGCTTCTGTGGCCGTGGCGTTGTCACGGCGCAGGGCCACAAGCGCGTAGCTCGACAGGGTCAGCAGCTCCAGGCCCAGGTAGATCACGAGGAAGTTGTTGCCCGAGATCATGATGAACATGCCCAGCAGCGCAAACATCGACAAGGTGAACATCTCGCCGCCACGCATCATGCCGCGATCTGCCGCGTAGGGTCGGGCATAGACCAGCGTGATCATCATGGCCACCGTGGCGAAGCACTTGAGCCAGTTGCCCATGGCATCGCTCACCACCATGTTGCCAAACCCATAGAAGGTGTTGCCGCTGCTGGCGTACATGGCCTGCAATCCAGCCACCACGGCGAGCGTGAGCAGGGTGAGCACGTAGGTGGCGGTGCGGCGGGCGCTGTGCACGCCCAGGTCGACCAGCGCGATCACGCAGGCCATGGTCAACAGCACGATTTCGGGGTAAATCGCGAGCCAGCTGATGTTGTCAATCATCTTCTTGAATCTCTTAGTTCAGCTTGGACAGCGCAACATGCTTGAGCAGTTCCGCCACCGAGGTGTCCATCACGTCCGTGAACGGACGGGGATACAGGCCCATGGCCAGTACGGCAATGCCTAGCAAGGCAAGCACCAGGAATTCGCGGCTGTCGATGTCGGTCAGGCCCTTGACGTTGTCATTGCCCACTGGCCCCAGGTATACGCGCTTGAACATCCACAGCGTGTAGGCGGCACCAAAGATCAGCGCAGTGGCGGCGGCCAGACCGATCCAGAAGTTGGCCTTGACAGCGCCAAGGATCACCATCCACTCGCCCACAAAGCCGGCAGTGCCTGGAAGGCCGCAGTTGGCCATCGCAAACAGCAGCGCAAAGGCCGTGAAGTTGGGCATGGTGTTGACCACACCGCCGTAAGCGGCGATTTCACGCGAATGCACGCGGTCATACAGCACGCCAATGGACAGGAACATCGCGCCCGAGACAAAGCCGTGGGCAATCATCTGCACCAGACCGCCAGACACGCCCAGATCGTTGAAGATAAAGAAGCCCAGCGTCACAAAGCCCATGTGCGCCACAGACGAATACGCCACCAGTTTCTTCATGTCCTTCTGGACCATGGCCACCAGACCCACATAGATCACGGCAATCAGCGACAGGGCAATCATCAGCCAAGCCCACTCGCGCGAGGCATCGGGGGCGATGGGCATGGAGAAACGCAGGAAGCCGTATGCGCCCAGCTTCAGCATGATGGCGGCCAGCACGGCAGAGCCTCCGGTGGGCGCCTCCACGTGCACGTCGGGCAGCCAGGTGTGAACCGGCCACATCGGCACCTTCACGGCAAACGCCGCAAAGAAGGCAAAGAACAGCAGCGTCTGCGCCGTACGGCTCAGCGGCAACTGGTGCCACGTGGCAATGTCGAAGCTGCCGCCCGACTGGTTGTACAGGAAGATCAGCGCGATCAGCATCAGCAGCGAACCGAGCAGTGTATACAGGAAGAACTTGAACGCCGCGTAGATCTTGTTGGGGCCACCCCAGATACCGATGATCAGGTACATCGGAATCAGCGTGGCTTCGAAGAACACGTAGAACAGCATGCCGTCCAACGCCGTGAATACGCCAATCATGAGGCCCGACAGGATCAGGAAAGCCCCCATGTACTGGTTGACGCGCTCGGTGATGGACTCCCAGGAAGCCACCACGACGATGACCGTGATGAATGCCGTCAGCGGCACGAACCAGAACGAGATGCCATCCACACCCAGGTGATAGTGGATGTTGAAGCGTTCGATCCAGGCTGCCTTCTCGACAAACTGCATCGCCGCCGTGCCCAGCTGGAACCCATCGTACAGGGGTAACGTCACCAGGAAGCCAACCACGGCCCCCACAAGCGCCAGCCACCGCACCGCGCGGGCATGCTCATCCCGCCCAATGGCCAGCAGCAGTACACCGAAGGCAATCGGTGCCCAGATTGCAAGACTCAACAGACCCATTTGTTGTTTTCCTTATTTGATGAGCTGCAACAGAGCATCGCCCCAGACAAACCAGGTCATCAGCGCGAAGACACCCAGGATCATCACCAGCGCGTAGTGGAAGATAAAGCCCGACTGCATCCAGCGCACGATGCCGGAAACTCCACGCACCAACTTCCAAGAACCGTTCACGAGAGCGCCGTCGATGATGGCCTGATCGCCTACCTTCCACAGCCCGACACCCAGCGCACGAGCACCACGGGCGAGGATGTTCTCGTTGATCCAATCGAGGTAATACTTGTTCTCCAGCAAGGTGTAGAGCGGCTGGACACGTGCCTTGATACCCGCAGGCAGCGCAGGATTGACCATGTACATGTAGTACGAAGCAGCTACCCCCGCCAAAGCAAGCCAGAAAGGAGCTGTCTGCAGACCATGCAGTGCCATCCCCACCGGACCGTGGAAGATTTCTGCCAGCTTCGCCATGGCCGGGTGCTTGGCCGCATCGACAAAGATCACGTCCTTGAAGAAGTCACCAAACAGCATGGGCTGGATGAACATGAAGCCCACCACCACCGAAGGAATGGCCAGCAGCACCAGCGGCACCGTCACCACCCAGGGGGATTCGTGTGGCTTGGCATCGTGCCCGTGGTGATCATCATGACCATGGTGGTCGTCATGGTGCCCATCCGGGTTCTGGTCGTAGCGCTCCTTGCCATGGAAGACTAGGAAATACATGCGGAACGAATAGAACGCCGTGATGAACACACCAGCGAGCACGGCAAAGTGCGCAAAACCGGCTGCGGGCAGTTGGCTGAAGTGCACGGCCTCAATGATGCTGTCCTTGGAGTAGAAGCCCGAGAACAGCGGTGTACCGATCAACGCCAGCGAACCCAGCAGTGAGGTGATCCAGGTGATGGGCATGTACTTGCGCACGCCGCCCATCCAGCGGATATCCTGGTTGTGGTGCATGCCCATGATGACCGAGCCGGCCCCGAGGAACAGCAGCGCCTTGAAGAACGCGTGGGTCATCAGGTGGAACACGGCCACCGAGTAAGCCGATGCGCCCAGCGCTACGGTCATATAACCCAGCTGCGACAGCGTGGAATAAGCCACCACGCGCTTGATGTCGTTCTGGATGATGCCCAGGAATCCCATGAACAACGCCGTGATGGCACCAATCACGAGGATGAAATTCAGGGCCGTATCAGACAGTTCAAACAGGGGCGACATGCGCGCCACCATGAAAATGCCCGCGGTCACCATGGTTGCCGCATGGATCAGCGCCGAGATAGGGGTTGGACCTTCCATCGAGTCGGGCAACCACACGTGCAGCGGGAACTGGGCCGACTTGCCCATCGCGCCAATGAACAGGCAGATGCAGATCACGGTGATCAGCATCCAGTCGGTGCCGGGGAATGGCAGACCACCCAGTTCACCCGTCTTCGCGAACACTTCGCCGTAGTTCAACGTGCCAGCGTAAGCTGCGATCAAGCCAATGCCCAGGATGAAACCGAAGTCGCCCACCCGGTTGACCAGAAAGGCCTTCATGTTGGCAAAGATCGCCGAAGGCTTGTTGAACCAGAAGCCGATCAGCAGGTAAGACACCAAGCCCACGGCTTCCCAACCGAAGAACAGCTGCAGCAGGTTGTTGCTCATCACCAGCATCAGCATGGAGAACGTGAACAACGAGATGTAGGCGAAGAAACGGTTATAGCCGTCGTCCTCTTCCATGTAGCCAATGGTGTAGATGTGCACCATCAGCGACACAAAGGTCACCACGACCATCATCATGGCGGTGAGGCTGTCCACCAGGAAGCCCACTTCCATCTTCAGACCACCAACAACCATCCAGGTGTACAGCGTCTCGTTAAAACGCGCGCCATCGATCGCAACGCTCTTGAGCGTCATCGCAGACAACACGAACGCCACGAGCACGCCCAGGATCGTCAGGGTATGGCTCAGGCGTCGGCCTATCCAGTTACCACCAAAGGTCGTACCAAAGATGCCGGCCAGCAAAGCACCCGCCAGCGGAGCCAGTGGCACGGCCAGGAGCGTTGAAGCAGAGAGGGTTTGACTCATTCTTGAGAACCTTGGGAATACGGGTAGCCCATCAACCCTTGAGGGTGTTGAGGTCTTCCGCGTTGATGCTGGACTTGTTGCGGAACAGCAGCACCAGGATGGCCAGGCCGATGGCCGATTCGGCTGCCGCCACGGTCAGGATGAAGAACACAAACACCTGGCCGTGCATGTCGCCCAGGTAGTGGGAGAAAGCCACGAAGTTCATGTTCACCGCCAGCAGCATCAATTCGATGGCCATCAGCAGCACGATCAGGTTCTTGCGGTTCAGGAAAATCCCGATCACCGCGAGCGCGAACAACATCGCACCCAGCGAGAGAAAGTGTCCCAATGTCAGCGTCATGCTTTTTTCTCCTCGACGGCCGGCTCTGCCTGTGCCTCGTCCACCGGCTTCTGGGTCGCTGCGACCTTCACCACTTCCAGGCGGTCCGCAGCACGGACGCGGATCTGCACCGAAGGATTGATGGCCTTGCTGTCCTTGCGCTGGCGCAGGGTGAGCGCAATGGCGGCAATCATGGCCACAAGCAGAATCACAGCTGCGATTTCAACGGGATAAAGGTATTCGGTGTAAAGCAGCTTGCCCAACGCCTTGGTGTTCGAATACGGGACCACCTGCCCCGCAGCATCCACCATGGTGGCGACGGCCTTGGGCTCGTCCATGCCACGAAACCCGCCCATCAGCACAGCGGCCATTTCCAGCGCAATCAAAGCGCCTACCGTGGCGGCTAGGGGAAAGTGCTTCCAGAAGCCTTTGCGCACCGTGTCGATGTGAATATCAAGCATCATCACGACGAACAGGAACAGCACCATCACCGCGCCCAGGTACACGAGCACCAAGGCAATGGCGAGGAATTCGGCTTTGAGCAACAACCACACCGCCGCCGCCTGCGAAAACGCGAGGATGAGATAGAGCACGGCATGCACAGGATTGCGCGCAGTGATCACCCGGAAGGCGGCAAACAGCAGCACAACCGAGAAGAGGTAGAAGAAACCAGTCTTGGCGTCCATGAATCGGGTCTTTATAGAAAGTCTGGCAAAGAGGCTGAAGCCTGCACCGCTCAGCGGTACTTGGCGTCCGCAGCCTTGGCTGCCGCAATTTCGCCTTCGTACCGGTCGCCCACGGCCAGGAGCATGTCCTTCGTGAAATACAGATCGCCACGCTTTTCGCCGTGGTATTCAAAGATGTGCGTCTCCACGATGGAATCCACCGGGCAGCTTTCTTCGCAGAAACCGCAGAAGATGCACTTGGTCAGATCGATGTCATAGCGAGTGGTGCGGCGGGAGCCATCGGCACGGACGTCCGACTCAATCGTGATCGCCATGGCGGGGCAAACGGCCTCGCACAACTTGCAGGCGATACAACGCTCTTCCCCGTTGTCATAGCGGCGCAGCGCATGCAGACCGCGAAAACGGGGTGAAAGAGGCGTTTTCTCTTCCGGGAACTGCACAGTCACCTTGCGGCGAAAGGCATAGCGGCCCGTGAGGGCCATGCCCTTGAGCAACTCCACGAGCATGAAGCTCTTGAAGAAATCCTTGAACGAAAAAGGTGCAGCAGCAGCAACAGCAGTCATTTGTGTCCCCGCTTATTTCCAGATATTCCAAGGCGAGAGCAACCACCCGCCGACAAACAACAAATACACCAGCGTGACTGGAATAAAGATCTTCCAGCCCAGACGCATGATCTGGTCATAACGGAAACGGGGGAAGGTCGCCCGGATCCAGATGAACATGGACACCACAAGGAAGGTCTTGATACCCAGCCAGATCCAGCCGGGAATCCAGTTGAACAACGCACTGTCGATGGGGGGCAGCCAGCCGCCAAGGAACATCAGTGCAGCCAGGATGGAAACGAGCCACATGCTGGCGTACTCAGCCAGGAAGAAGATCGCAAAGCCCATGCCGGAATACTCCACCATGTGGCCGGCCACGATTTCCGCCTCGCCTTCCACCACGTCAAACGGGTGGCGGTTCGTTTCAGCAACCCCAGAGATCAGGTAGACCAGAAAAATGGGCAGCAGCGGGAGCCAGTTCCAGGACAGGAAGGTCAGGCCCTTATCCGCAGCCATGCCACGCCCCTGCCCCATCACGATTTCGGTCAGGTTCATGCTACCGGAGACCATGATCACGACCAGGAAGCAGAAGCCCATGGCAATTTCGTAGCTCACCATCTGTGCGGAAGCACGCAGCGCACCGAGAAAAGCATACTTGGAGTTCGAGGCCCAGCCAGCGATGATCACACCATAGACCTCGATCGAGGTGATGGCCATGACCAGCAGCAGACCTGCATTCACATTGGCCAAGGCCACATCGGGGCCAAAGGGAATAGCCACCCAGGCAGCCAGTGCCGGCATGATGGCCATGACAGGTCCCAGGACAAACAAGCCCTTGCTGGCCGCCGTGGGCTGGATGATTTCCTTGGTCAACAGCTTCAGCGCGTCAGCGATAGGCTGCAGCAACCCCATGGGACCCACGCGGTTGGGTCCATGGCGCACCTGCATGAAGCCCAGGAGCTTACGCTCCCACAGCGTGAGGTAGGCCACCGCACCCATCAAAGGCGCCAGGATACAAACGATCTTGATCAGGATCCAGAGCACCGGCCAGACGATGCCAGTCCACCACCCAAAAGAAAGCAGGTTCAGGCCCGCGTTGTAGATCGCGTCGATCATGCGGCCACTCCTTCACGTGCCATGCGCGCGTCGGCAGTGAGCTGCAGCGACGTGGAACGGCGCACCAGGCCGTCCAGTTGATAGATGGATGCGACCACGGGTTCACCTGCTGCGGCTGTCGCAGCGACTGGCACCGTCCTCACAGCGTTCGACATCTGAGCAGCCGCCAATTGCGTGACCGTGCCCGCTGGGGCATTCGTGGCACGGGCCAGCACGTCCTGCGAGGTTTCAAAGTCGAAGCCCGGCACACCCAGCAGATTGGCCAGAACGCGCAGAACCTTCCATGCAGGACGGGCGTCACCCAGAGGGCGCACCACGGCGTGGAAGCTCTGCAGACGGCCTTCCGCATTGACGAAGCTGCCAGACGTTTCGGTGAACGGGGCAATTGGCAACAAAACGTCACTGAACTCCATGTTGGCCTTGAAGGGGCTCAACGTGATCACCATGTCTGCACCAGACAGCGTGGCAGCAGCGCTGGCGCCCGCAGCGGAGTCGTACACCGGCTCAGTATTGAGCAACAAGGCTGCCTTCAGACCACCGGAAAGCATCTGGCCCGCATTCAAGCCACCATTGACAGGATGAGCCCCCACGAACTGAGCACCCACCGTATTGGCGGCTTCCGTCAGGTAGCCGACGGATGCCCCCGTGTTCTCACCAATCCAGTTGGCCAGCGCCAGCAATTGCGTAGCCTGTGCATGGTGCGCAGCTGCGTTGCCCAACAGCAGCGCCTTGCGTTCGCCACCCAGCAGGGTACGGGCGATCGCCAAGGCACCCTCGGTCACGGCACCTGCCCCCGCAGGCGCAGAAGCACCCTTTTCCTGCGCCACCGCAGCAGCGATGCCGCCAAGCGCCGCCACCCATTGGGCAGCAGGCTGCAGCAGGGAGTGTTTCACCGGCATTGCCCAGTCAGCCAGGGCCGAATCGACCACACTGACCTGACAGCCGTGGCGTGCTGCCTGGCGAATGCGCTGGGCGAACAACGGATGGTCCTTGCGCAGGTTGGAGCCCACCACAAGCACACTCTGCAACGTGGACAACGAGGCAATGGACGTGCCAAGCCAGCGGATACCTTCGGGCGCTGCAAATTCAGCATTGCGCAGGCGGTAGTCAATGTTGTCACTGCCCAGGCCACGCACCAATGCAGAAGCCAAGTACAACTCTTCGACCGTGCTGTGCGGACTGACCAGAGCGCCAATGCTGTTGGCGCCGTGGTCATTCTTGATGTTCTTCAAACCGTTGGCGACGTATTCCAGTGCGGTCTGCCAATCGACCTGCCTCCACACCCCGCCCTGCTTGAGCATCGGCTGGGTCAGGCGTTCGTCGCTGTTGAGCGATTCGTACGAGAAACGGTCACGGTCGGCAATCCAGCATTCGTTGACAGCCTCATTCTCGAACGGCACCACGCGCATGACCTTGTGGTTCTTGACCTGAACAATCAGGTTGGAACCGGTCGAATCGTGGGGGCTCACCGAACGGCGGCGCGACAACTCCCAAGTACGGGCGCTGTATCGGAAAGGCTTGCTCGTGAGCGCACCGACGGGGCAGATGTCGATCATGTTGCCCGACAGCTCGGAGTCCACCGTATCACCGGTGACCGTTGTGATCTCCGAGTGCTCGCCGCGATGGATCATGCCCAGCTCCATCACGCCAGCCACTTCCTGGCCAAAGCGCACGCAACGGGTGCAGTGGATGCAACGGCTCATTTCCTGCATGGAAATCAACGGGCCAACATCCTTGACAGGTACCACGCGCTTTTCTTCTTCGTAGCGAGAAGAAGAGCCGCCGTAGCCCACGGCCAGGTCCTGCAACTGGCATTCACCGCCCTGGTCGCAGATGGGGCAATCCAGCGGGTGGTTGATCAGCAGGAACTCCATGACCGACTGCTGGGCTTTGATAGCCTTGTCGCTCTTGGTGCGCACGATCATGCCCTGCGTCACCGGCGTAGCGCACGCTGGCATGGGCTTGGGAGCCTTTTCCACATCCACCAGGCACATACGGCAGTTGGCGGCGATCGAAAGCTTCTTGTGGTAGCAGAAATGCGGAATGTAGGTGCCCGCCTTCTCGGCCGCATGCATCACCATGCAGCCTTCGGCGACTTCCACTTTCTGACCGTCCAGTTCAATTTCAACCATATGTTTTCTCGCGATCAGACGGAGGTCGCGGCCTGCGGGGCCTTGTTCCGGATCAGTGCCTCAAACTCGGGACGGAAATGTTTGATCATGGCGCGCACAGGCATGGCAGCGGCATCGCCCAGCGCACAGATCGTGCGCCCCTGGATGTTGTCTGCCACAGAATTGAGCAGGTCCAGATCGCCTTCGCGCCCCTGACCGTGCTGAATACGGTCGATCACGCGCCACATCCAGCCCGTGCCTTCACGGCATGGCGTGCACTGGCCACAGGATTCGTGGGAATAGAAGTACGACAGGCGCAGCAGACTCTCGACCATGCTGCGGGAATCGTCCATCACGATCACAGCGCCCGAACCCAGCATGGAGCCAGCCTTTGCAATGGAGTCGTAATCCATCGTGCATTCCATGATGATGGAGGCAGGCAGCACCGGGGACGAGGACCCACCGGGAATCACTGCCTTGAGCTGGCGCCCCTTGCGCACGCCACCGGCCAGTTCGAGCAACTTGGCAAAAGGCGTGCCCATGGGCACTTCGTAGTTGCCGGGCTTTTCCACATCGCCCGAAACCGAGAAGATCTTGGTGCCACCGTTGTTGGGCTTGCCACACTCCAAGTAGGCTTGGCCGCCATTGCGGATGATCCACGGCACGGCCGCGAAGGTCTCCGTGTTGTTGATGGTGGTGGGCTTGCCGTACAGACCGAAGCTGGCAGGGAACGGCGGCTTGAAGCGCGGCTGGCCCTTCTTGCCTTCGAGCGATTCGAGCAGCGCAGTTTCTTCGCCACAGATATAGGCACCGAAGCCATGCGCCGCATGCAGCTGGAAGCTGAAGTTGCTGCCAAGGATCTTGTCACCCAGGTAACCGGCTGCGCGCGCTTCTTCCAACGCTTCTTCAAAGCGGTCGTAGGTCTGGAAGATTTCACCGTGGATGTAGTTGTAGCCCACAGAGATGCCCATCGCGTAGGCCGCGATGATCATGCCTTCGATAACGATGTGTGGGTTGAACTGAAGAATGTCGCGATCCTTGCACGTGCCAGGCTCGCCTTCATCGGAGTTGCACACGAGGTACTTCTGGCCTGGGAACGAGCGGGGCATGAAGCTCCACTTGAGGCCGGTGGGGAAACCCGCACCGCCACGGCCGCGCAGGCCGGATTCCTTGACAGTGGCGATGACCTGGTCCTGCGTGAGCGGTTCACCGCCATCGGTGCCCAGGATCTTGCGCAGCGCAGCATAGCCGCCGCGCGCTTCGTAGTCCTTGATGTTCCAGTTCGCACCATCCAGGCCCGCGTAGATCTGCGGGTTGATGTGGCGGTCGTGGAAGCAGGTCTGGACGCCCGTGGCCTGGAACTGCGAGAGGATCTGTGCAGCGGTGGTCATGCTTGTCCCTCCGCCGCACGCAGGCCGTCGACCAACTGGTCGAGCTTGTCGTTGTCCATGAAGCTGCACATCGTGCGGTCGTTGACCAGCATCACGGGCGCATCGGCGCAGGCGCCCAGGCACTCACACTGCTGCAGGGTGAACAGGCCATCGGCCGTGGTCTCGCCCATGGTCACACCAAGCTTCTTTTCAAGGTGGTGCAGCGCCTTCTGTCCGTCGCGCAGCTGACAAGGCAAGTTGGTGCACACGTTGAGCTTGTACTTGCCCACCGGCTGCTGGTTGTACATGTTGTAGAAGGTCGTGACTTCATGCACGGCGATCTGGGCCATGCCCAGATACTCGGCAATCACCGCTTCACTTTCAGCACTGACAAACCCCTGCTCCTGTTGCACGATAGACAGGCAGGCCATCACTGCAGACTGCTTCTGCTCGGCGGGGTACTTGGCCACTTCACGCGCAAAACGCGCGCGGGTCGATTCGGTAATCATCGGTCAATCTCTCCGAACACGATATCCATGGTGCCAATGATGGCCACGGCGTCCGCAATCATGTGGCCGCGAGCCATTTCGTCCAGCGTGGCCAAGTGCGCGAAACCAGGCGCACGGATCTTGAGGCGGTACGGTTTGTTGGCGCCGTCGCTCACCAGGTAGATGCCAAACTCGCCCTTGGGATGCTCCACCGCAGCATAAGCCTCACCCTCGGGCACGTGAAACCCTTCAGTGAAAAGCTTAAAGTGGTGGATCAACTCCTCCATGTTGGACTTCATGGATTCACGAGCGGGCGCAGCCACCTTGTGATTGTCAGTAATGACAGGACCCGGATTGGCTTTGAGCCAATCCACACACTGCTTGATGATGCGATTGGATTCGCGCATTTCCTGCACGCGCACCAGATAGCGGTCGTAGCAGTCACCTGTCTTGCCCACGGGCACATCGAAGTCCACACGGTCGTAAACATCGTACGGCTGGGTCTTGCGCAGGTCCCAGGCAATACCGGAGCCACGGATCATGGGACCGGTCATGCCCAGGTTCAGCGCACGCTCTGGCGGCACCACACCAATACCCACGGTGCGCTGCTTCCAGATACGGTTGTCGGTCAGCAGGGTCTCGTACTCATCTACGCAACCGGGGAAGCGCTTGGTGAAGTCGTCGATGAAATCAAGCAAAGAACCTTGGCGGTTCTGGTTCATGGCCTCCAGGGCCTTGGCGTTCTTGATCTTGCTGACCTTGTATTGCGGCATGGAGTCCGGCAGGTCACGGTACACACCGCCTGGACGGAAATACGCTGCATGCATACGCGCGCCAGAGACGGCTTCGTACATGTCGAACAGGTCTTCGCGCTCGCGGAAGGTATAGATCAGGATGGTGGAGCTGCCGCAGTCGTTGCCATGCGAACCCAGCCACATCAGGTGGTTCAGCAGGCGCGTGATTTCCGAAAACATCACGCGGATGTACTGCGCACGCAGGGGCACTTCCAGGCCCAGCAGCTTTTCGATGGCCAGGCAGTAGGCGTGCTCATTGCACATCATCGAAACGTAGTCCAATCGGTCCATGTAGGGCAGCGACTGGATGTAGGTCTTGTGTTCGGCCAGCTTTTCGGTGGCACGGTGCAGGAGGCCGATGTGCGGGTCGGCGCGCTGTACGACTTCGCCATCGAGCTCCAGCACCAAGCGCAGCACACCGTGCGCCGCCGGATGCTGCGGACCAAAGTTCAGGGAATAGTTCTTGATTTCAGCCATGGTGGTTCACATGGGGCGCGGGCGCCTTAGTGCAGGCCTCCGTACTTGTCTTCGCGGATGATGCGCGGCGTGATCTCCCGCGGCTCGATCGACACGGGTTCATAAACCACCCGGCGCAGCTCTGCGTCGTAGCGCATCTCAACATGACCAGACAGCGGAAAGTCTTTGCGGAAGGGATGGCCAATGAAGCCGTAGTCGGTCAGGATACGGCGCAGGTCGTTGTGGCCGTCGAACACAATGCCGAACAGATCAAACGCTTCGCGCTCGTACCAGTTGGCGGAGTTCCACAGGTCGGAGACCGAGGCCACCACCGGAAAATCATCATCGGCGCAGAACACCTTGACCCGCACACGCTGATTCAGACTGACGGACAACAGGTGCGAGACCACGCAATAGCGGGGGCCTTCACGCACGGCATCGGCATATGCCGAATAGTCCACGCCACACAAATCGATCAGTTGCTCAAAGCGGCAACTTTCAGTGTCACGCAACACGCGCATGGATTCGAGGTAATCAGCCGCATCAACGACCAAGGTGACCTCATCCAACGCCACCGTGATCTGACGCACCATCGCCCCCAGGGCGGCGGCAATATTGTCTTTGAGTTTTTCAGGCCGAATGGCAACAGCGGTCATCATCAACCCTTCAGACACGAGCAATGGTGTTGGTACGGCGAATCTTCTGCTGCAGCTGGATGATCCCGTAGATCAACGCCTCCGCCGTGGGCGGGCAACCTGGCACGTAGACATCCACCGGAACAATGCGATCGCAACCACGCACCACGGAGTAGCTGTAGTGGTAGTAACCGCCGCCGTTGGCACACGAGCCCATCGACAACACCCAACGCGGCTCGGACATCTGGTCGTACACCTTGCGCAACGCAGGCGCCATCTTGTTGCACAGCGTGCCGGCCACAATCATGAGGTCAGACTGGCGCGGGCTCGCGCGGAACACTTCCGCCCCAAAACGACCAATGTCGTAACGCGCCGCCGCAGCATGCATCATTTCGACGGCACAGCAAGCCAAGCCAAATGTCATCGGCCACAGAGAGCCGGTCTTGGCCCAATTCACCACCGAGTCGTAACTCGTGGTGATGAAGCCTTCCTTCATCACGCCTTCAATCATTGCATCATCCTTGTTGAGGCTCGCTCATTCCCAATCCAGGGCACCCTTTTTCCACTCGTAGGCAAAACCCACAACCAGAATGGCCAGGAAAATAACGACCGCCACGAAACCAGCGATCCCCACCTCATGCAGCGTCACCGCCCACGGGAAGAGGAATGCAATTTCGAGATCGAACAGAATGAAGAGAATGGCCACAAGGTAGTAGCGCACATCAAACTTCATGCGCGCATCCTCGAAGGCTTCAAAGCCACATTCGTAGGGAGAGTTCTTCGCGGCATCCGGGCGGTTGGGGCCCAGTATGTAGCCGAGTACAAGGGGGACAACGCCTACGGCGATGCCGACCAAGATGAACAAAAGGACGGGGAGGTACTGATCGAGGTTCATCTTGAGGATGTGCTCACCGCTGTGGCCTTGCCCGTCAGGACCCGAGCCGGGTCATGCAGGCAGGCCTTTGTTTTGGTGCCGTCGGCGAGACTCGAACTCGCACAGCTTTCGCCACTACCCCCTCAAGATAGCGTGTCTACCAATTTCACCACGACGGCTGATTTTTGCATCTGGATGGCATGAGGAACCTTGCGGTTTTGGCTTTCCAGACAATCCAGAATTCTACTCCGGAAAAACCCTGCTTCGGCTTACGGAGCCCAATTTAGTGCAGATTATTTGGTGGGGATCTGCGCTGCACCCGAGGCGGGCACGGCAGGAGCCACAGCAGCATCCGAAGCCGACAAGGAAGGCGCACCTGCAGGCACTGCAGCAGCGGGATTTTCCAGCACGCTACCCGAACTGGCAGGACGCGCATTGCCGAAATAGGCCAGTGCCAGCGTTGCCACAAAAAACACCGCAGCCAGCACCGCCGTAGTGCGCGACAAGAAGTTGGCGCTACCGCTGGCACCAAACAGGCTTCCGGAACTGCCACTGCCAAACGCTGCGCCCATATCGGCACCCTTGCCATGCTGGATCAGGATCAGGCCAATCATCCCCAAGGCCGTCAGCATCTGCACAGCCAACACCACATTCACGATCACGTTCATTCTCTGTTCACTCCTGATTGAATAGTTTGAAGGGCAGCCTCACCGGGCGGCCGCAATGATTTGAAGGAAATCGGGCGCTTTCAGCGAGGCACCGCCAACAAGGCCGCCATCGATATCCGGCTGGGACAGCAACTGGGCGGCATTGGCCGCATTCATGCTGCCGCCGTACAGCAGGCGGATTCGATCCGCATGCTCGCTGGCCGCAGACAGCTGTGCCCGCAGCACTGCATGCACTGCCTGCGCCTGCTCAGGCGACGCCGTGCGGCCCGTGCCAATGGCCCAGACCGGTTCGTAAGCCACCACCACTTCGCTGATGCAGTGACCATTGAGGTGGATCACAGCCGCCAATTGACGCTTGACCACAACCTCGGTCTGCCCAGCTTCGCGCTCCTGAAGAGTCTCGCCCACGCAGACGATAGGCGTGATACCTGCCGCCAGTGCGCGCTGCGCTTTCTCGGCGACCACCACGTCGGTTTCACCATGGTATTGGCGGCGCTCTGAATGCCCCACGAGCGCGTACCGCACACCAAAGTCTTTCAACATGGCGGCCGACACCTCTCCGGTGTAGGCACCTGCTTCGTGCTGCGATACATCCTGGGCAGCCACCGCCACCAAAGACCCCAACGCAGCAGCCTGCACCTGCGCCAGATAGGGCGCCGGCACCGCAACGGCCACGTCACAAACCGCGTCAGCCAGCCCCGCCAAGATGCCTTTCAGCAAAGCATCGTTGGCAGCCAGACTGCCGTTCATCTTCCAGTTGCCTGCGATGAGTTTTCTCTTGTTTTTCATGATTACCACGTCAAAACAATCTTGCCAATGTGCTGATTTGACTCCATCAGCGCGTGGGCCTTAGCAGCCTCTGTCGCCGCAAATGTGCTGTGAATGACGGGCCGCACACGCCCCGCCACCAGCAGAGGCCACACATGCTCGCGCAATGCACGCGCAATCGCCCCCTTGAATGCCACAGAACGCGGACGCAAGGTGGAGCCAGTAATGGTCAGCCGGCGGCGCAGCACCAAACCCGCATTGAAGTCGCTCTTGATGCCACCCTGCACCGCAATGATGACAATGCGGCCGTCCTCAGCCAGGCACTGCACCTCGCGCGCCACGTAGTCACCTGCCACCATGTCCAGCACCACATCCACGCCTTTGCCCTGCGTAATGCGATTGGCTTCTGCCACAAAATCCTGCGTCTTGTAGTTGATGGCCTCGTGGGCCCCCAGCTGCAGGCATGCCGCACACTTTTCGTCGCTACCTGCAGTTGCAATGACCGTTGCCCCAAAGGCCCGCGCCAATTGAACAGCCGTCACACCAATACCACTGGTACCGCCTTGCACCAGCAGGCTTTCACCCGCCTGCAGATGCCCCCGGTCGAACACATTGCTCCACACGGTGAAGAACGTCTCGGGCAGTGATGCAGCCTCGACATCGCTAAAGCCATCAGGCACCGGCAGGCACTGCACCACAGGCGCCACGCACCATTGGGCATAACCACCACCCGCCACCAGCGCACAGACGCGGTCACCCACCCGGATACCCGCGTCGGCCATGGCTGCAGCATCCCCCGACTCCACCACTCCCGCGACTTCCAGCCCCGGCAGGTCAGACGTGCCGGACGGAGGGGCATAGTGCCCCATCCGCTGAAGCACATCGGGGCGATTGATACCGCTGGCAGCGACACGGATCAGCAGCTCACCGACACCCGGCTGCGGCACGGGGCGTTCACCCAGGCGCAAGACCTCGGGCCCGCCAAAGGAAGTGATCTCGACAGCACGCATATTGCGATTCATGGGACGGTTAATTTTTGAGTGATTTTGGCTACCAGCGCTTTATTTAAAAGCGCAAGCAGCTACAAAATCAATAGCAAAAATCCGATCAGCCGACGATCTGCCCTGAACCGCTGTCCGAAGGCAAGGACTGTTGCTGTTGCTGCTGATCCGCTGGCTGACGCCCCCCGTCACGACCGTGGTCGCGGCGTGGTTCGCGGTCGCCGCGCTCTGCTGGAGCAGGACGGTCGCTGCCGCCGGCAGGACGATCGGCCAGCACCTTCATCGACAGCTTGACGCGGCCCTTCTCGTCGGTTTCCATGACCTTGACCTTCACGATCTGGCCTTCGGTCAGGTAGTCACCCACGCGCTCAACGCGCTCGTGGGCAATCTGGCTGATGTGCAGCAGACCATCCTTGCCGGGCAGCAGATTGATCAGTGCGCCGAAGTCCAGGATCTTGGTCACAGGGCCTTCGTAGATCTTGCCAATTTCAACTTCGGCCGTGATCTGCTCGATGCGCTTCTTGGCCTCGTCGGCCTTGGCTGCGTCAGTGGCGGCGATGGTGATGGTGCCGTCTTCCTCGATGTTGATCTGGCAGCCGGTTTCTTCGGTCAGCGCACGGATCACCGCGCCGCCCTTGCCGATCACGTCACGGATCTTCTCGGGGTTGATCTTCATCGTGTAAAGCTTGGGCGCAAAGTTCGACACCTCGGTCTTGGCTTCACCCATGGCCTCTTGCATCTTGCCCAGGATGTGCATGCGCGCTTCCTTGGCCTGGGCCAGGGCGACCTGCATGATTTCCTTGGTGATGCCCTGGATCTTGATGTCCATCTGCAGCGCGGTAATACCGGCCGTGGTGCCCGCCACCTTGAAGTCCATGTCACCCAGATGATCTTCATCACCCAGAATGTCGGTCAACACGGCAAAACGGTTGGCATCCTTGATCAGGCCCATGGCGATACCCGCCACATGCGCCTTCATCGGAACGCCCGCGTCCATCAGCGACAGGCAGCCACCGCAGACCGATGCCATCGACGACGAGCCGTTGGATTCGGTGATTTCGGACACCACGCGCATGGTGTAGGGGAATTCTTCCTTCGTCGGTAACACGGCAATCAGAGCGCGCTTGGCCAGACGACCATGGCCGATTTCGCGGCGCTTGGTCGAACCCATGCGACCCACTTCACCGGTGGCGAAGGGAGGCATGTTGTAGTGCATCATGAAGCGGTCTTCATACTCGCCAGCCAGCGCATCAATGCGCTGAGCGTCGCGCTCGGTGCCCAGCGTGGTCACCACCAGCGCCTGGGTTTCGCCACGCGTGAAGAGCGACGAGCCATGGGCGCGAGGCAGTACGCTGCCACGGATTTCGATAGGGCGCACGGTGCGCGTGTCGCGGCCATCAATGCGGGGCTCACCAGCCAGGATCTGGCTGCGAACGATGCCGGCTTCGATATCGAACAGCATGCCTTCAACCTTGACAGCGTCAAACTCGACACCCTCAGCCTTCAAGGCTGCCATCACGGCCGCATAAGCTTCGCGGCAAGCCTGCGTGCGGGCTTGCTTGTTGCGGATCTGGTAGGCAGCGCGCAGCTTGTCGTCGGCCAGGGCCACCACCTTGGCGATCAGTGTTTCGTCCTTGGCAGGGGCTTCCCACTGCCATACGGGCTTGCCAGCATCGCGCACCAGTTCGTGGATGGCGTTGATGGCCACATTGCCTTGCTCGTGGCCAAACACCACGGCGCCGAGCATGATTTCTTCGGACAACTGCTGGGCTTCAGACTCCACCATCAGCACGGCGGCCTCGGTACCCGCCACCACCAGATCCATCTGCGAGTTCTTGCGCGCAGTCTGACCAGGGTTGAGCACGTATTCGCCGTTGATGTAGCCCACGCGTGCGGCGCCGATGGGGCCGTTGAACGGGATGCCGGAGATGGCCAGGGCTGCACTGGTAGCGATCAGGGCTGCGATGTCAGCGTCCACTTCGGGGTTCAGCGACACCGTGTGGATGACCACATGCACTTCGTTGAAGAAACCTTCGGGGAACAGCGGGCGGATCGGGCGGTCGATCAGACGGCTGGTCAGGGTTTCGTGCTCACTGGGCTTGGCTTCGCGCTTGAAGAAGCTGCCGGGGATCTTGCCTGCAGCGTAGGTCTTCTCGATGTAGTCCACCGTCAGGGGGAAGAAGTCCTGTCCTGGCTTGGCACCCTTGGATGCCACCACGGTGGCCAGCACCACGGTGTCATCAATGTTCACCAGCACAGCGCCGGACGCTTGGCGGGCGATCTCACCCGTTTCCATGATGACGGTCTTGTCACCCCATTGGAAGGTCTTGGTGACTTTGTTGAAAATGCTCATGTTCAGCTCCTGTTTTAATAGCTGGTAGCGCGCTACCAGATTGGCTTGGAGAGCAATTCAGAACACGATGCCATTCCAGGGAACCTGCACACCAACCCATGGCGGCAACTTCATTGGAATGACACAGCTTCGCTCTGTTTTGCGACTCCGAAGTAAAAAACGCCTGAGCTAGCGGACTAACCCAGGCGTTTTCGCATGCGATTGCAATTACTTGCGCAGACCCAGCTTGGCGATCAGCGCGGTGTAACGGTCAGCGTCCTTGGCCTTCAGGTAGTCCAGCAGCTTGCGACGACGGCTCACCATGCGCAGCAGGCCACGGCGACCATGGTGGTCCTTGGCATGCGTCTTGAAGTGGGGGGTCAGTTCGTTGATGCGGGCGGTCAGCAGGGCCACCTGCACTTCTGGGCTACCAGTGTCATTGGCAGCACGGGCGTTAGCCTTGACGACTTCGGCCTTGATGGAGGATGCGATCATTGTTTTTCCTTGATAAGGCCCGCAAAGGAAGCTGGGCCGTGGTTTTTACTTGCGCCAGCGGCTGGAACGGCTGCAGGCGTGCGTCTTGCACCATGCAAAACCTCGTGATTATAGCCTTGGCAAGAATTTAACCTTGCCAAGCACCATGCGATCTAGAACACTCGCGCTAAACCGCACCTCCGATCCACACTGAAAGCCTCCCATGACACAAGCCAACGCGACATCGGCGCGCAGACTCGCAAGCCTTTCACCCCGAAGTGTGTTTCCCACACTTTCCACCGTCGCATTCGCATTGTTCTTGCTGACCAGCTCAGAAGTCACACTTGCGAAAGGCACCTCCGACAGCAAAACGGCCTCAGCGAGCAATCCTGCAAAAAAGAAAGGCGTGAGCAAAGTGACCTACCAACGAAGCACCTCCGAAGAAACACGCGCCGAACGTGATCGAAGGATGTATCGAGAGTGCAAAGGTTTGCACAATGCTGGGGCGTGCAGAGGCTACACGCGATAGTCACAAACCACAGGGCGTGGCCCTGGGCGAGCCGCTCATCACCACGCGGGCGCCACTCATCAAGCACACACACGCAGCGTCAGAACTATCCAAATAGCATTCGCCCATGCAGAACATGCACTCTCTATCTCGCTTACGGCGGAGTGTCCGCAACCCGAGCACCCCACGGGCACCCCATGGGTTCACCGTCATTGAGCTGATGGTGGTCGTTTCCATCTTGGCCCTTCTCGCGGCGCTGGCCCTCCCCAGTTTCACACCGCTGATAGAGCGCTGGCGCGTGCAGCAGGCGGTGAAGGGGCTTGAATCCACCCTTTACTACGCACGCGCAGAAGCCATCAAACGGGGCGGCACCGTCACGGTCCGCAAGCACCCCACTGGCACCGGTGGCTGCCTGCTCGCTCCTGGCAACGCAAATTGGGATTGCGGCTGGTTTGTTTTTACCGACACCAACAGCAATGGAACATTAGACGCAGGTGAAGAAGTTTTGCAAAGCTTCCCTACCCCACCGAACATTGACGTGACGCGCGTCGGCGGTGCTGCAAGCATCGAATTTGACCGCTGGGGCCGGGTGTCAGGCCCATTTGTCGGTTTCAGCCTGGTCCCTCACGATAAAAACATCTCTGACTTGGCAGCTCGCGGCCTGTGCATGAGCTCCGGGGGACGCATCAGAACCATTAAATCCGAAGATATGCCATGCACGTCCGGCTAAAGACTATGCAGCACACTGCTCATCCTAATCAGCGGGGCATCACGCTGATCGAATCCCTGGTCGCCATCGTTGTTGCCGCATTGGGCATTCTGGGCGTTCTGGGTGTACAGATGCGTACCCTTAGTGACACCCAAACCAGCGTGCACCGTGCACAGGCCATTCGCCTGATTGAAGATCTGAGCGAGCGCATGAAGACCCACCCCAATGCCTTGGTGAGCATTGACAGCTACACCGTTGGCTGGCGCCCTGGCCCAGCCCCAACCCCTCAGGCTTCCAAACTCTGCGAAGGCGCCACCAATTGCACCCATGCAGAGTTTGCCGCTTATGACCTGCGCGAATGGAAACGCACTCTTGAGCGCACTCTTCCTTTGGGAGACGCCAGCGTCTTTTTTGCTCCGGCCGAAACGACCGCCGGTAGCCGCCGCCAGTTGGGCGTGATGATCCGCTGGCGTGAGAACGAGCGCAGTACCGACAACTCTTACCTCGCAGATTTGCTGACAACGGCAACCAACCTGGGTGGAGATGCTGGGATGCCGACCTGCAACATCAGCCCCACATCCACCCCCAGGTACACCTGCCACCTCCAATACATCCCTGTCAGCAGTCGCTGTGCTCCTTACTTTGCCGATGTCACCGTGCAGTACTTCTGCCCAGGCCCCAAATCCTGACAACGTTTGACTTCACCCGCTCCTCTCTTTTTATCAGGCAAGCTCGGCATGAAATATTCCACTTCGAGGCCAAACACACAGCGTGGCGTGACGCTGCTCGAACTGCTGGTCGGCATCACGATTGGCCTGCTCACGATCGCCGTGGCGATGGGCGCGCTTATGGTGTCACGCGGCGTTACAGGCAGCGTGAGTGATGTCAGCGACCTGCAGCAGCAAGCCTCGTACGCCTTCCGCGTGATTGGCTCGCAATTGAGACAGTCAGGCTCCATCAAACTCAAAATGTCGGCGACCAAGTTGGAAACTGACACCACCCCCCCTTTGGTTGCAGAACCAGTGGCATTTGAAACCGACTTTACCGACGGGACCAACACATTCACCTTGGCAACCGATACCCTGAGTGGGCTGGACTCCCCTGGGGCCAGCGAATACAAGCTCACCACCGGTTACCGCAACTACACAGAGACTGTATATCTCGCCAAAGATCCAGCCAATCCGCTGGATCCAGAATCCGTGCTACGCAACTGCCTGGCAGGCAAGGGCACTCCCACACTCATCCAAAGTCAATTTGTGTTGAATGTTGCAGCCAATGAACTCCGCTGCAACGGCCCTACCGTGACCGGAAATGACATCCAGCCCATTGTCCGCAATGTCGCCAACTTCCAGGTCCGCTACCTGATGCAAACGGCAGCAGGCACAGGCAACCCCAACCTGCGCTATGTAGACGCCGCCACAGTAGGCGCTCCGGGCACCCCCGGCTGGGCCCAGGTTTTCGCGGTGGAAGTCTGTCTAGTGCTCTTTGGCAACGAAAAGCTCAGCCTACCTGCAGGCAGCACCTACACAGACTGCGATGGCGCTACGGCAGTTAATCTGACCACGCTGGCGGAGCCTCGGAACCGGCGCGTGCACATGGTGTTCCGCAACGTCTACCAACTGCGCAGCCAAGGGCTGGCAGGCTAATCCACACACTGCACTGCCATGCAACGCATGCCCCTACCTCTCTCCCTCCTCCAGCAACAGCGGCGCCAAAGCGGGGTCGCACTGTTTGTTGTGATTGTTTTTGTCATGCTCTCGATGCTGCTGGCACTGTGGGCGTCACGCACTTCGGTGTTCAACGAAATGGTGGTTGGCAACGACGCCGATTACCAGCGTGCGTTTGAAGCGGCACAGGCACTGATACAAGACGCTGAACTCGACATACGCGGCGAAAAGGCCGATGGCAGTGACTGCAGGATTCCAACCGCCACGGCCTGCCGCGGAGGCCAGTCCGCTGTTGCACAGATCCCATTAGAAGCCAAGGAAGCTGCTGCATTGTGGGCAGACTTGGAAAATATCACCACAGGCCCACGCTGCCTGAACGCTCTTTGCCTGAAACGGACAGGAAGACAGGATTTTTGGAACAACGTCAGCGACAAAACAGACCCCCTTGTCGATTTCACGCTGGCTGAAATGGCGGTCGACACCGTTGGTGCGCGCTACGGTCAATACAGCGGCGCACAGTTAAGTAGCGACGAAAATGAGCCCAAAGGCAATCCCATTTTGCGAGATCGTTCCGCAAACAACCGGGGCGGGTGGTACTGGATCGAGATATTGCCCTACGACCCGAACGCAGACAAATCAGCGTTGATTGCAGGCGGCGCCAATCACTTGCCGCTGAATATGAAACCCAACGTCGTATACCGCATTACCGCTATTGCGTATGGGCGCAAGGTAAGACGCATAGCAGGTGTGGACGTGCCGATTACCCAAGCGGTGCTGCAACAAACCTACGCCCGCCAGAAGCTCAAAGACTGATTTTTATTCAAAAATGATAGCTTTTGCCGCTTTATATACAAGCATCAAAAGTCAATTCATCCCCTATTCGAACAGGAGCACACCATGCCCCACGCCATTCGTAACCGCACACATTTTAAAAAATCCCTGATTGCCATGGCCGTCGGTGCAGCACTGGCACCGCACGCTAGCTGGGCGCTGGATTTTGCGCAGTCGCCACCCGGCACCGTAGAGCCCTATGTGGCACCCAATGTAATTATTTCCGTCGACGATTCGGGGAGTATGGATTTTCGGCTTGATCAGGAAAATGCAACAGGCGCAACAAACAATACCGTGCCGACCGTAGCAGCCCCCACCGCAGACGATCCGAATAGGAAAATTTGGCGCACGACAGACCGACGCATGAACGTATTGAAATATGCGCTCAAAGAGGTCTTCAACGACACCTCCCTATTACCTGAGGGAAAAATTCGCTTGGCGTGGCAGGCGATGAACGCAAACAATGGCACGCCAGGAACACTTAATACCGGGACGACAGCACAGTCCAACACCAACTCCATGAAGGTGCTAGATACCGCCCATCGGAGTAATTTTCTCAGTTTTGTGAACAACCTGAAGCCTGGAAGTAGCACGCCATCTCACAGAATGTTCAAGAACGCTGACGAATATATGAGGCTTGGGCTGCATCAGAACGGCCCCTGGGCCTCAAAGCCAGGAACAACTGGAGCCCCCTACCTTGGCTGCCGTCGCAATTACCACCTTTTTATGACCGATGGCCGATGGAACGGCGGCGTATCCGGGGGATCCCAAGATAGCCGTAACGTCAACAAGACCCTGCCTGATGGCACGGTTTACGGCAGCACCAGCGCAGCGGCTAGACCACCTAACCAGCTCTATCACGACACGTTTAGCGACACCTTGGCCGATTGGGCGTTTAAGAGTTGGGCAGACCGCCTTCAACCAGCGGCTAGCCTCACAGGCTCTGTAACCCCCATCGCTGAATACGACCAAGCCCCTGCGACGGAAACAATCGGCGGTGTGGCCCTGCCTAAATACTGGAATCCAAAGTACAACCCTGCCAGTTGGGCTCACATGGTGTCTTACACCATTGGCTTTAGTTCCATGGCATACACATGGCCAGGCGCTCCAACCATCACGCGCCCTACAGCAATGGTCCCCTTTGGGTATGACGGCAGCTTTCCTAATTTGGTGAATGGCACACAAACGTGGCCTCAATTGGACAACGAGAACAAGCGTTCATTGGACTTGTGGCACGCTGCACTCAACGGGCGCGGTAGATTCTTTGCGGTGGAGCAGGGTGAAGACCTGGAAAAAGCCTTCCGCATGATCATCCAGCAGATCAATACCCAGAACGAGCCCGACCGGGGGTCTACCGCCACAAGCGGAAGCAATGCCTCACGCAACGATGTGGGCAAGTATGTAGCCAACTATGTACCCAAGGAAGGCTGGAGAGGCTGGGTTGAAGCAGAGACCGTCAAGACGGATGGCACCACGGTGCCTGCTGCAGGCTGGGCAGGAAAAACAACCGCTGACTTGCTTGATGCAGGAGGTTTCAATGTAAGTGCGCGGCTGATTTTGACTTGGAATGACAAGAACCAGCATGGAACCCCTTTCAAATGGACAACTGACGAGACCAATCTCAGCACCGCGCAAAAGAACTTTCTCAATTTGAAGAGCGATGGCACGAGCGATGCCCTGGGTCAGGATCGATTGAACTACGTGCGTGGGGACCGTACCAAAGAAGGCACAGAAAGCCCGCCCGATTATCCTGCCGCAAAACCCTTCCGTGAAAGAAAGTCTCGCCAAGGCAGCATTGTGAATTCCGAGGTGTGGTACGTCGGCGCACCCTCCAGTAACTACGTGTGGAAAGGCTACGCCGCATTTACCCGATCGAATAAAAATCGCCTGCCCATGATCTATGTGGGTGGAAACGATGGCATGCTGCATGGTTTTTCCGCCAATGATGGCACAGAGAAGCTGGCCTACGTGCCACGGGGCGTCATTCCAGCGGTGGGCCGTTTGACCGATCCGGCTTTTAACCAGAATCATCGTTATTACGTCGATGGTTCTGCCATGAGCGGTGATGTGGATGTCAATGGGGGCAAAGACCCTAGCGATCCCGATTATGGAATCTATGCTCCTGATTGGCGCACCATGCTCGTAGGCACGTTGGGCGCCGGTGGCAAAGGTTACTTTGTGCTGGACATCACGAGTCCGGGCACTACAGCGCCAGCCCCAGGCAACTTTACAGAGGGCAACGCCCAGCAACTGGTGCTGATGGACAAAACCCGACATGCCAGCGAGTCCGTGGCCACCGTGGCGGTTTGTGAAGATGCAGGGGTCACTCCCGTGGCAAACAAGGAAGCTTGCTTGGCGGCAGCCGACATGGGCCACATATTCGCCAAGCCTGTGATTGACGACACCAACCCCCAACGCACCACACAGATTGTGCGGATGAACAATAACCGCTGGGCTGCGGTGATGGGCAATGGCTACAACAGCAAGAGCGAGCGCCCTGTGCTGCTGGTGCAATATCTGGATGGCGACAAGAAACTGTTGCGACTGGTAGCGACAGGCACAACTGCAACAGGCAGCCATACCAACACGACCGACAACGGCCTCTCGGCGCCACGTCTGGTGGACATCAACAGTGATGGCCGCCCTGACGTTGTCTATGCCGGCGACCTCAAAGGCAATGTGTGGAAGTTTCTCATTGCAGACAGTGATGAGAACAACTGGGGCGTTGCACGCTGGGGCAGTTCGGCAGGTACCACCACAAACCATGCCACCAACGGGGTTCCACTTTTCACCGCCAAGGGTGGTACAGAAGGCTCCCCCAATTCGCGTACGCTGGCACAGTCCATCACCGCAGTACCTACGGTGCGCGCAAATGATCGCAAGAAGGAGATCGACATTGGCGGTGGCAAGAAGAAAACTGTGCCCGTTGGCGGCATGATGGTGGCTTTTGGGACGGGGCGTAACATTGCCACGGATGACCCCCAGAATGCGAACAAGCAAAGCTTGTACTCCGTGCTGGACAACACAAGCTACAAGCTGGTAGGAGCCAAGAAAGACCGCATCGCAGTATGTGCATCCACTTCTGACACAGCGTGTGACGAGTTAGTGAAGTCGACGGACGATCTGCCGACATCGGTGACACAGGCAAATTTGGTACAGCGCCAAATTCCGGTTACCTCGGTCTTTACACGCGATGGACACCAGTTCTGGACCATTGATGCGTCTACCACGCTGGACTGGACTACCAATAAAGGTTGGTACATGGATCTGCCTGAGACACGTGAGCGTTTGCTCAAACCCATGGAGTTTTACGACAGCAGCAATATGCTGTCCGTGTTTTCGCAAGTCCCCGCCAAGGGATCCCTGCTGGACCCCAGCGTGGAGGCCTGTGAAGCAGGTTCTGTGGACAAGGAACGTCAGTTTTTCACCCTGATCAATATCATGGACGGCAAGCGTCCCAGTGTGCAGATCATGGACACGAACGGCGACGGGAAATACAACCTGACCTCCGACATGGGGGCTTCGCGTGTGTCGATTACCGCAGGCTCTCAAACAATGATTCAACGCGGGAGCATCATCCGTCTCACAGGCAAAAAGGCGGACGGTACCGACGACAACCTGGACAACCAAACGTTCCCAGAGCAAAGCATGCGCCCCAGCTGGCGGCAACTGCGTTAAGCTCAATCTCAATCAAGAGCAGTTTTTTATGAAACATCATCATCGGGGATTTACGCTCATCGAGATCATGATCGTGGTGGCCATCACTGGCATCCTTGCGGCCGTCGCTATCCCGAGCTACGCCGAATACATCCGGCGCGGACACCGCGCCGATGCAAGGGCAGGGCTGCTGCAGGCCCAACAGTGGCTGGAGCGCGCGTCTACGGCTACGGGCACCTACCCTACCGCGCTTCCCGCTAACCTGACGTGGGCCGCTGATCCGACCAAGCGCTACACCATCGCCATTGGTGGCCCTGCCACGACGTCGTCATTCACACTGACGGCAACACCCAAGGCTGGTACTCCCCAGGCAGGCGACAAGTGCGGCAACTACACATTAACCCACACAGGGATACGAGGTGCCAACGGGAAAATCCAAACCGACGCTGGCTTCGACGCCACTTGCTGGAACAAGTAACCGCTGAGCTACCATCCTGGGCGCCATGATTCATAAAGCGCCCCCCCACATCCACCAAGCGCTTGGGCTCGCCACCCAAGCGCTTTTTGTTTCCAACCCCAACCCTCGTGTTGGCTGCGTGCTTGTCTCTCCAAGCGGCGAAGTGATAGGCCAAGGGTTCACGCAGCATGCGGGTGGGCCACACGCTGAAGTCATGGCCCTGCGCGACGCCAGCGGCAAGGGGTTCGACACGGCAGGCGCCACAGCCTATGTCACGCTGGAGCCCTGTTCCCACCACGGGCGAACCGGCCCCTGCTGCGATGCACTCATTCAAGCTGGTGTTGCCAAAGTGGTGGCCTCGTTGGCGGACCCAAACCCTTTGGTGGGCGGGCGCGGGTTTGACCGGCTGCGTGCGGCAGGGGTGGAGGTCGTGGTCGGCCCTGGGGCTGAAGAATCCCGAGAACTCAACATTGGTTTTTTCAGCCGCATGATCCGGGGTACACCCTGGGTGCGGCTGAAAGTAGCAAGCTCGCTGGATGGCACTACGGCCCTGAACAATGGCGCCAGCCAGTGGATCACGTCCCGCGCTGCGCGGGCGGATGGACACGCGTGGAGGGCCAGGGCGTGCGCTATATTGACGGGCATTGGCACAGTGCTGGATGACAACCCCCGACTAGACGTCCGCGAAGTTCCCACGCCACGCCAGCCCCATGTGGTGGTGGTGGACAGCCAGTTGCAGTTGCCGACCGACGCCAATCTGCTGATGAAAGGGCGCGATTGTTATGTCTACACAGCCTCTGACAACGAAACCAAGAAGACAGCTTTGCAAGCCTGTGGTGCTACGGTGATCCACCTGCCCAACGCGAACGGCAAGGTCGATCTTTCGGCAATGCTCCAGGACCTGGGCCAACGGGGCATCAACGAGCTGCATGTAGAGGCTGGGCACAAGCTCAATGGCTCTCTGGTCCGAGAAGGCCTGGTCGATGAGCTGTTGCTGTACCTGGCACCACGGCTTTTGGGTGCGGGACGGGGAATAGCAGACTTTGGCCCGTTGACGGCCTTGGCCGATGGGCTGGCGCTGGAATTCAAGTCCGTAGAGACCTTGGGCGCGGACTTGCGTGTTGTGGCACGGGTGCAGGGACGCGACAGTTTCTAACTCCCCCACCCCACACTCCCGGCAGGAACGGGCTTCGCCATGCGGAAGGTAAAAAATGGGTGGGGCAACGACCGAACAACAGCAGCTGGTGGGCTCTGCGGGCGCAGCCCAGTGGGAAGTGCCTGCAAAACAACGCAAGCCCCCAACCACAAGGGGCGCTCACCCGCGCAGCACAAAGATGACCCGCCACCACCACCCAGCTCAGCCCACCTCCGCAGAAGACGACAGCCTCGGCAAGGCGGCTGCGTTTTGATACTAAAAAAACTCTCACAAAGACACCAGCGCCAAACTCGCTCAAAACTTGGGCTTTGCACAAGCCAGATACCTCGCAACTTTCACTGGATGGCAGTTGCGCGCTCGCGCCGTCGTCATCGCTGCTGGGCGGCGACGACCCTCGCGGCACGGCCCATTGTCACCTCTCCTCCCCAGTCCTTTCCGCACCACACCAAAACAGTGCAAAACAACGCACCATTCTTTGGCGCGATTTTTGCTTCAACTTGGTGCAAATCTGGTAGCTAGGCTCGAAACGCACCAGAACAGATCAACCAATCGCGCGAGGACGTTATGGAAGCACTCAAACAGGGCGCTGATGCCCTGTTCATTCTTCTGGGGGCCATCATGGTGCTGGCCATGCATGCAGGGTTTGCCTTTCTGGAACTGGGCACGGTTCGCAAAAAGAACCAGGTGAATGCGCTGGTCAAGATCCTGGTGGACTTTTCGGTGTCCACCGTGGTGTATTTTGTGGTGGGCTACAGCGTGGCCTATGGCACGCATTTCTTTGTGAGCGCGGAATCGCTGGCGCAGCAAAACGGCTACGCACTGGTCAAGTTCTTCTTCCTGCTCACTTTTGCGGCTGCCATTCCGGCGATTGTGTCGGGCGGGATCGCGGAGCGGGCCAAGTTCTGGCCCCAGCTGATGGCCACGGCGGTCATTGTGGGGTTTGTCTATCCGTTCTTTGAAGGCATTGCCTGGAACCAGCACTTTGGGGTGCAGGCCTGGATCAAGGGACTGACGGGCGAAGAGTTCCACGACTTTGCGGGCTCCATCGTCGTGCATGCCATGGGCGGGTGGATCGCCCTGCCGGCCGTGATCCTGCTGGGCTCGCGCGCCAACCGCTACCGCAAGGACGGGGCCATCTCTGCCCACCCGCCTTCCAACATCCCGTTTTTGGCGCTGGGCGCCTGGGTGCTGGTGGTGGGATGGTTCGGCTTCAATGTGATGAGCGCGCAAACCGTGGACAAGCTCTCCGGCCTGGTGGCCGTGAACTCGCTGATGGCCATGGTGGGCGGCACGTTGGCGGCGTTGGTGCTGGGCAAGAACGACCCGGGCTTCGTGCACAACGGCCCGCTGGCCGGGCTGGTGGCTGTGTGCGCGGGCTCCGATCTGATGCACCCGCTGGGAGCGCTGGTGGTGGGTACCGTGGCGGGAGCAATCTTTGTGGTGATGTTCACACTCACCCAGAACCGCTGGAAGATCGATGACGTGCTCGGCGTGTGGCCGTTGCATGGCCTGTGCGGCACATGGGGCGGGCTGGCTGCAGGCATTTTTGGCAGCAAGGCGCTGGGTGGGCTCGGTGGTGTGAGCTTCTCGGCCCAGTTGATCGGCAGCACCCTGGGCGTGGCCTGGGCGCTGGTGGGCGGCCTGGTGGTGTATGGCATTCTCAAGAGCACGGTGGGCCTGCGGCTCACGCAGGAAGAGGAATTTGACGGGGCTGACCTGTCGATCCACAAGATCAGCGCCACGCCAGACCGCGAAGTGAGTTGGTAAGCCCCGTGAGACGCTGAGGAGGCCGCTGCCAGCCTGGGCAGCTACTGTGGCGGAGTTGGCGCCGCGTCTGACAAGCGCGGCCACCGCCACACGGTCACAATCGCGCCATGCTTTTATCGACCCCTGCCATTCCAGCGTTTCTGGGCAACACGGCCCGCTACGGCTGGCTGGCGCTTTTGGCCGTCATCGTCGCAGGTGCAACCAGCGGCTGCGCCGGCCTGCCCAAGGACGTGGAGCGGCCGGTGTCGAGCGCCCTGGCCTCCCCCGCAGGGACGCCCCTGGGCCAACTCGTGGAGGATCGCCGGACATCGGCAGGCGGCCGCCACCCCTCGGGGTTCCTGCTGCTCAGTGGGCCACAGGCAGCCTACAGCAGCCGCCTGGCGCTGGTGGATGCCGCGCAGAAAACACTGGACCTGCAGTACTACGCCATCCATGCCGACGCCAGCACCGAGCGCCTGCTGCTCAGTGTGGTGGCCGCAGCCCGGCGCGGCGTGCGTGTGCGGGTGCTGCTGGACGATTTTCACAGCGTGGGCCGAGATGCGCAGGTGATGCGCCTGGCCTTTGTGCCCAACATCGAGATGCGCATGTTCAACCCGCTCACCGGGGCACGGGGCTCGCCGCTGGGGCGCATGTTCAGCGCGTTGAGCGACTTTTCGCGGGTGCAGCAGCGCATGCACAACAAGCTCTTCATCGCCGACAACGCCATGGGCGTCACCGGGGGGCGCAACCTGGGGGACGCCTATTTCGGCAATGCCGACTCCGGCAATTTTGTGGACCTGGACGTGCTGGCCGCAGGGCCTGTGGTGCAGGATCTCTCCCGCAGTTTCGACAGCTATTGGAACAACGAGCGCGCCTACCCCGTGCAATCGCTGGTCACGCGGGAGGAACTGGACATTCTGCGCGAGCGCATGCGCAACTCGGATGCCGTGCAGCGCGAGCGTATCGCAGGCCAGGGTGGCGCCCTGGCACCGGACAGCCAGCCCGTGCAAGACGGCCGGCGCACCACCGCCGCCCAGCGTGCGCGCATCTGGGACTACCAGCCCATGGACCTGGCGCAAGCGCAGTTCACCTGGGCCCCGGCGGCGGTGCTGGTGGACAAGCCAGCCAAGATTCCGCCCGATGGCACCTCCCTTGCCGCGCTGCCTGAAAAGCCCCCGTCCCGGGCCACGCCCCTCGCCGTCGTGTCGCGGGGCGCTGCGCGTGCGCCAGCCAAGGCCCCCACCGAAGCCCTGACCGTTGCTGCCGGGGCCGCTGCCCCCCCCGAATCGTCAGCGTCCAATCCCGCCAACGGCATCCCATCGGCCACTGCAGCAGTGTCTACCCCCGACCCTGCAACTCTTGATGCCCAGACCGATACCGTGGTGGATGGGCTGCTGCACCTCATGGGACAGGCGCGGCGCGATCTGCTCATCATTTCGCCCTACTTCGTGCCAGGGCCCGACATGAAGCAGGCCTTTGCAGCCGCACGGGCGCGGGGCGTTCGGGTGCGGGTGCTCACCAACTCGCTGGCCTCCAACGATGCACCCATTGCCCACGCAGGCTATGCGCGCCACCGGCCCGATCTGCTGGCCATGGGCGTCGAGCTGTACGAAATGCGCAGCGAGCTCACGGGCGTGCTGCGCGGGGCACTGGGCTCCACGGGCAGCACGGGGGGGCGTGATGGGATCAGCGGTGCGGCCAGTTCTGTCGGCAGCTCACGCGCCATGCTGCACTCCAAGATTCTGATCATGGACGGCCGCCTGCTGGTGGTGGGTTCGATGAACCTGGACATCCGCTCGCAGCGGCAGAACACGGAGATCGCGCTGCTGATCCGCAGCAGCGACCTGTCACGCCGCGCCACCACGCAGATCGAAACGGCATTGCGCGAAGCCGCCTGGCATGTGCAGTTGCGCGATGGCGGCCAACTGGTGTGGCATGCCCCCGAGGGCAGCGGCCTGCCAGATGCCACCACCGAACCCGATGCCAGCGCGCCACTGCGGCTGATGCTGCAACTGCTGGGCCCGCTGGCGCCGGATCACCTGCTCTAGGGATGGCCTGCATAACTCCCTGCGGTCGGTGAGAGCGCGGTCTCGGGCGGTCCGCTGCGTTGCTTTTCTTGTCAATAGCTGGGCTATTGGCTGCAAAAAGACGCCTTGCGTCCCATCCCGATCCGCACTACCACTGACTCGCGAGGGTTATGCAGGACATCCCTAGATCACCCCTCGGCTGGCTGCAATGCATCCACCCACGCGGTGATCGCCCGCTGGTCCGTCATCGTGCGCACGTGCTGGTAGGCCACCTCAGCCTCCGGGAAGCGCCTGCGCAGCAGGTTGAGCCATTGTTTGAGCCGCCCCGCCCGCTGGCGTGGCTCCAAGTCGTCACACACCAGTTGCCAGAAGGCCGCCAGGTGCGGCAGCAGGTCGACCCAGGCCACCGTGTCCGCGCCGGGCTGCCCCGCATCCGACGCGCGGATGGCCCGGGCCAGGCCGGGGTCAGCCACGATGCCGCGCCCGAGCATCAGCGCATCGCAGCCCGACACTTCGCGGCAGCGCTGCGCGTCGGCCACGGTCCAGATCTCGCCATTGGCCACCACGGGGATGCCGACCGCAGCGCGGATGGTGGGGATGTGCTCCCAATACGCTGGGGGCCGGTAGCCGTCGGCCTTGGTGCGGGCATGCACCACCAGTTCGGCAGCGCCGCCCGCCTGCATGGCCTGCGCACATTCGCGCATCAGACCGGTGTCGTTGAAGCCCAGGCGCATCTTGGCGGACACGGGCAAATGGGAGGGCACTGCGCGGCGCACAGCGGCCACCACGGTGGCGATGCGCTCGGGCTCCTGCAGCAGCGCCGCGCCCCCGCCGTGGCGGTTGACAACCTTGGCCGGGCAACCAAAGTTCAGGTCGATCCCCTCGGGCCCCAGGGCCGCCAGGCGTGCGGCGTTCTCAGCCATGCAGACGGGATCAGAGCCCAGCAGCTGCGCACGCACCGGCACACCGGCCAGCGTGCGGCTGCCGTTGTGCAACTCCGGCACGTAGCGCAGAAACACCTTGTCCGGCAGCAGCGTGCCGGTGATGCGGATGAACTCCGAGACGCAGCGGTCCACCCCGCCCACGCGGGTCAGCACATCACGCAGCACAAAATCCAGGAGCCCCTCCATGGGGGCAAGCAGCAAGGTCATTGCGAGAAAGGTCTCCGGGCCCAGCACCCCAGCACAGGGCGCGGCCCGCACACAGCCAAAAAATGAATCAAACAGGGCCCTAGCGCTTGATGGATAAGCGCTAGTAGCTATCAAATATATAGCAAATACCGCTTTTGCAGCCATGCTACGACCAGGGGCAGCCCGCCATTGTGCGGCAACGAGGTCATCACAGCGTCATGGCGGCTTGCTGCAATCACAGCCATTCACCCGTGAATGGAGAACCCCATGCTGCTACAAAAAACCGAAAAAGCCCGCCTGGAACTCTTGCCCGGCGTCCGCACCCTGAGCCTGCGGGAGCGTTCTCTGCTGCTCCTGGTGGATGGCAAACCGCTGTCCGACTTGCAGGCCATGTACAACGGCATCGGCGCGCAGATTGTCGACAACCTCATGCGCCAGGGTTACCTGGCCGGCCCGGCCGAGCTACCGCCGCCCTCCGCCGCGCAAACCGCTGCACACAACAAGCCATCCATCCAGCGCCCGGAGCCCGGCGATGCCCTGCGCTCGCTGGCCGGCGCACGCATGTACCTGTTCGACACCTGCGAGCGTCTGTTTGTGCGGCGCGACCCCGTGCTGGCGCAGCAGTTTCGCGAGGCGCTGCGCGCCGCCAAGGACCGCGCGAGCATGCTGGACGTGGGCGAAGCCATGTTTGAAGAAGTAGCGATGACCGCGGGGGCCGAACGTGCTGCCAGCCTGCGCGAAAGGTTCGAGCAGTTGCTGCCTTTTGCGCCTTCGGCCTCCGAGCCGTTTGACTCGACCCAACCCTCAGCACTGGCTTGAGGGGCTGGGCGGATTTTCTGAAAGTGATACCGTGATCAGGCCGCAGCCAGCCGCCACAACGAAGTGACCTCCGCAGCACGGGCAGCGTGCAGGGCATCCCCCGCATCGGCCGCCTTGGCATGGTGCGGCTTCACATCGTGCCGGCCACGCACCACCAGCCCCGCATCGGCAATCCATTCGAGCAGTTGCGCGCGTGGGCGCAGACCCAGGTGTTCGGCCAAGTCCGACAGGATCAGCCAGCCCTCGCCGCCAGGCTCCAGATGGTCGGACAAACCCGCCAGAAAGCCTTTGAGCATGCGGCTGCCTTCGTCGTACACCGCGTGCTCAATGGGCGAACTGGCCCGTGCGGGCACCCACGGGGGGTTGCACACCACCAGGGGCGCGCGGCCGGGCGGAAACAGGTCGGCCTGCAGCAGCTCAACCTGTGGCATGACACCGAGGCGCTGCAGGTTCTCCCGCGCGCAGGCCAGGGCGCGCGAGTCCTGGTCGGTGGCCACCACGCGCTGCACCCCACGGCGTGCCAGCACGGCAGACAGCACCCCCGTGCCCACACCAATGTCAAAGGCCAATGTCTTGCTAGGCAGAGCCGTGTCGGCCACCAGGCCCACGTATTCGCCGCGCACGGGCGAGAACACGCCGTAGTGCGGGTGGATGCGGTTGAGCGGTGGAGCGCCAAGCGCTGGCACTTCTACACCCTTTTTGCGCCATTCGTGCGCGCCCACCAGGCCCAGCAACTCACGCAGCGTGGCCACCGAGCGCTCGCCCGTGGCCGGGCCCCAGGCCTCGGTGCAGGCCTGGCGCCAATCGGGCGCACGGCGCAGGTCAATGCTGTAGTCGCCTTCGAGCGGGATGAGCACCGACGCCAGCACCCGCGCGCGCTGCGCCTGCGCTTGGCGGTGCAGATGAAAGGCTTCGGCGGGGGTGGCGGCAGCAGCTTTTTCGGCGGCCTTGGCAGCGGACTTGCGGGGTTTGGCCGATTTGCCCGCCTTGCCGGACTTGGCATCGGCCCGGCGCATCAGCGCCTGCAGCAGCATGCGGGCGTTCTGGAAGTCGCCCTGCCACAGCAGACCCGTGCCTTCACAGGCCATGCGGTAGGCCGTGTCGGCGGCCAAGGTATCGTCGGCGGTGACAACCCGGCGCGGGGCCGGGGCACCACTCTCGGAGCGCCACTGGGCTTGTTGAATCTGGCCCTGGCGGCTCCATTCGATCATTGAGTGCCTTTGCGTGACTACGCGTTGATGGGGCGCTTCAGGCGCACTTCTTCGATCTTGACGCCCCCCACCACAGCCGTCTTGGCGGTGGAGAGTTCGCGCTTGAAGCCCGCCAGTTCGTGAAACCGGATGGCGCGCTCGTTGCGCAGCGGCACCCACGCCGTAACGTTGGTGCAACCTTCTTCCTGCAGGCCGTCGCGGGCAGCATCCCACAGAGCCAGACCCACGCCTTGGTTCCAGTGGGTAGGTGCGGCGTAGATGGCCCAGATTTCACCAGTGGTGGGGCGGGATTTTTCATCGCGCGAGCGGTCGTAGCCGACAAAACCGACGATCTTCTCGCCGTCCACGGCCACCTGGACCTGGGGCTCGCAATATTCAATGGCCTCGCGCCAGTAAGCCTGGCGCTTTTCGACCGACATGGATTTCAACTGCTCGTCTGGCACCAGCCCTTTGTAGACCTCTTGGGCTGAGACGGTATGGATCTGGGCAATGGCTTTGGCATCGCGAAGCGTGGCGGGACGAACCTGGATACTGGACATGAAAAAACCGAACGAAAACAGGGAAAGAAAAAACGAAAGGACCGGCATTGTCGCCGCAAACGGTTTTTCCCCCTGTCCGGCCCCCTCGCAAACCCTCTGTGGGGCCCTCTCAAATGCCTGTGTACATAGCATTGCGGCGCCGGTAAAGCGACTGCCGCTGCGGGCTGCGCCGCAAGCAACACCCAGCAGCGGGCGCCAAGCAGGATCTCAGGCCAGCGCCATGGAGCCCGAGAGCGAAGTCCCCGCCGCACCGGCTGCCGCCGCAGCACGCTGCACCAGCGCGCGCTTGTTACGGGGGCGCGGCACATGCACGGCAGGAGGCGCGCCGTTGATGGCCGAGAGCCCCAGCACCAGCGTGACGGTGCGCGAACACCCATCCTCGCGCTCGTCGCTCGCGTAGGCGCGGTAGCTGCCGTTGCCTTGCCCGTGGCGGCGCTGCACCGTGTGGAAAGCCACACGCACGCCGCTGACGCGGTGGCCCCCAAAAGGCAGCACGCGCAGCCGCGCATCGCAGTCCAGCGCCAGCCCCAGATTGCCATCGCGGTTGATGAGATCGGTGCGGATGGCACGCCATGTCTGCCCCTCGTCCATCGAAAACTGCCAGGTGCCTGCCTGGGCGTCCAGGTGCTCGATCACCACGCCAGCCGACGCCTGCGTGCCCGGGCAGTTATCTTCCACGATCTGGGCCAGCGTGTTGCCCCCCAGCCCCGTGCTGCCCTGCGGCGAAGCGATGGCCCCCGGTCGTCGTTCGCCGTGGTGGCGGGACACATCGGAAGCGGCTGAACCTGGGTGAAGTGCATTGGCAGTCATGGGAAACCCTTTGAAAAACGAAGGTTGCGCATTGATGGATGGTTGGTACGCACCCCCTCAGGTGCTTTTCAATGCTTGACGGAAAGTCTAGAAAGTGCACAACGGAGCGTCCATCGCACAAATGGACTAGTCCGCAACAGTGTGTTGTGCGCAATACTTGCTCATGACTTACGCAAAACAGAGCTCAGGCAAACGGTTCATCCCAAGGCAAGGCGGGTGTTGCATCCCGGTTTGCGCCGGGGCTGTTGCTGTATGACTGCCCGCCTTTTGCTGGTGGACGACCACAACCTGTTTCGCACCGGGCTGCGCCTGATCGTGCAGGACCACCCCCGCGTGGGCACGATTGCCGAGGCGGGCTCGATTGCCGAAGCCTGCGCACTGCAACTGGCCGATGCCGACCTGGTGCTGCTGGACATCCAGCTGCCCGGTATGAGCGGCCTGGACGGGCTGCGCCTGTTGCGCCAGGCCTGCCCCCGGGCGCGCATCGTGCTCGTTTCGGCCAGCGTAGCGCCCGATGCGATCCATGAAGCACGCGCCCGGGGCGCCGATGGTTTCCTGCCCAAATCCGCCAGCGCCGAAGACATCCTGGAGGCCATTTCGTGCGCCTTGTCGGGGCAGCCGTGTTTTCCGATCAACAGCGGCAACAGCGCCACCACGCGCGGGCCGGACACGCCGTCGCTGACCGCTCGCCAGCTCGACGTGCTGTCGCTGCTGTGCACCGGCAAGCCCAACAAGGTCATCGCACGCGACCTGGGCCTGAGCGAAAACACCGTGCGTGTGCACGTGGCGGCCATCTTTGCGCAGCTGGGCGTCAACAGTCGCAGCGCCGCCTTGCTGGCGGCCCAGCGCCTCGGCCTGTCCACCCCCCAGCTCCATGACTCCCTCTGAGGCCCTGCCGGTGCAGCCGGATGCCGCCCAGCCCCCCACCCGCTGGGGGTGGCCGGCGTGGGAGCGCGATGAGGTGCTGCGCGAGCAGGTGGCCCTGCTGCGGCACAACTTTCCGATGACGCTGCTCGCGTCGCTGGCCACCGCGCTTGGCACGTTGTGGGTCATGGCGCGGGTGGCCGAGCCCCAGGCCATCACGGTGTGGCTGGTGTCCCACGCACTCGTGGTGGCCGGGGTGTACCTCACGCTGCGCAGCATTGCGCCTTTCACCGACCCGGCGCAGCAGGCGGCGCGCAAACTGATCGCCTGCATGGCCACCATGGGGCTGAGCTGGGGCAGCCTGGGGTATGTGGTGCTCTACTGGGGCACCCCTGAAAGTGTCATCTACGCCATCGGCATCATCAGCACGGTGTCGTCGGGCGCACTCGGGCTGGGGGCCCCGCTGTACCGCGCCTATGTCACCTACCTCACCTGTGCCATCGGCGGCGTGATGATGGCGGTGGCGCTGGCTGGCGGGCCTGTGATGTGGCCCGCGCTGTTTCTCACCGGTGTCTACTACGCGCTCACGGGCATGCAGGCGCGCACCGCCGACCGGGCCACACGGCGCAGCATTGCGCTCAAGCTGGAAAACGACCGGCTGGTGAACCAGCTGCGCGCCGAATCGCAACGCGCCCTCGCGGCCCAGGAGGCCGCCGAGAAGGCCGACCGCGACAAATCCCGTTTCCTGGCCGCTGCCAGCCACGACCTGCGCCAGCCCTTGCACGCGATGGGCCTGTTCCTCGAATCGCTGCAGCGCAGCCCGCTCAACGACCACCAGCTCACCGTGCTGGGGCATGCCCATGCCGCCTCGGGCGCGGCGGCCGAGATGCTGACCACCCTGCTCGACTATTCGCGGCTGGAAGCCGGTGTGGTGAAGGTGCGGCCCGATGCCTTTGCCGTGCAGCCGCTGCTGACGGCGCTGGAGCAGGAGTTCGGCGTACAGGCCGACACGGCGGGGCTGGTGTACCGCACACGGGAGACTTCGGCAGCGGCCTTTGCCGACCGCTCGCTGGTCGGGCTGGTCATGCACAACTTCATCTCCAACGCGCTGCGCTACACCGCCAAAGGCGGTGTGCTGATTGCGTGCCGCACGCGCGGCAAGCGCCTGGCGCTGGAGGTCTGGGACACGGGGCCGGGCATCCCCCGGAGCCAGTGGGACAACATCTTCAAGGAGTTCCACCAGCTCGGAAACCCCGAGCGCGACCGCCGCAAAGGTCTGGGGCTGGGGCTGGCCATCGTGCAGCGACTTGCGCGCGAGATGAACACCTCGGTCGAGGTGCTGTCGCAGCCGGGGCGGGGTTCGGTGTTCCGGCTGTGGCTTGACCGCTGGCAGGGTGCGCTGGAGGACGACACCGCACCTGCGCCCGATACCGTCAGCCTCGTGGGCCTGAAGGTGCTGGCCATTGACGACGATGAGGCCGTGCGCCTCGGCATGCAATCGTTGCTGCACAGCTGGGGCTGCCAGTGCATCACCGCAGAGTCGAGCGCCGATGCGCTCGAATGCCTGGAAGACATCACACCCGACATCATCATCACGGACTTCCGCCTGCGCCACGAAGAGACCGGCAAGCAGGTGCTGCAGGCCCTGCGCGCCTACCTGGGCACCAGCGTGCCCGCCATCATCATGACGGGCGACACATCCCCCCAGCGCCTGCGCGATGCGCAGTCCACCTCGGCCCTGCTCCTGCACAAGCCGGTGTCCACCGGCCAGCTGCGCGATGCCATGGTGCAGCTCATCACCCAGCCGCAGCCCGTGCCACCGGACAGCATGCCGCAGGACGACGACGAGGGGACGGCTACAACCAGCGCCGCAGCATCCCCATGACCTGGTCAAACCGGGCGCCATAGGGAGGGTAGAACAGCGAGCCCATGGACCAGCGCGACTGCACCAGCACCGACTTCTGGTGGCAAAAACGCAGGAAGCCTTGCTCGCCGTGGTAGGCGCCCCAGCCGCTGTCGCCCACACCACCAAAGGGCAGGTTGTCGTGCGCAATGTGCATCAGCGTGTCGTTCACCGTCACGCCGCCGCTCACGGTGCGGCGCAGCACATCGTCGCGCACGGCCTCGCTCTGGCCAAACCAGTACAGCGCCAGCGGGCGCGGCCCGGCATTAATGTGGGCGATGGCATCGTCCAGCCGTTCGTAAGAGATCACGGGCAGGATGGGGCCAAAAATCTCTTCCTGCATGAGCTGCATCTGCGACGTAGCGCCAAACACCAGCGTGGGCAGCATCTGGCGGCTGGCGCCGTCGCCCAGGGTGCCCACCGTGTTCACAACGGGCTTGCCAGCAGCGGGGTCAATGGTCTGCACTTCGGCCCCCTGCGTCTGTGCCTGCTGCAGCATGGTGCGCAGGCGGGCGTGGTGGCGCGGCGTGATGATGGACGCGTAGTCAGCGTTGCCCTCGATGGTGGGGAACAGCCGCGCTACCGCGGCCCGGTAGGCCTGCGCAAACTCGCCCTCGCGGCCGCGCGGCAGCAGCACATAGTCGGGAGCAATGCAGGTTTGCCCCGCATTGAGCAGCTTGCCGTGCGCAATCTTGAGCGCCGCATCCGCCATGTCGCAGTGGCCGTCGATGATGCAGGGCGACTTGCCACCCAGCTCCAGCGTGGTGGGTGTCAGGTTCTGCGCCGCCGCTTGGGCCACCTTGCGGCCCACGGCGGTCGAGCCGGTAAACACCAGATGATCGAACGGCAGGGAGGCAAACAGGGCCGACAGGTTGGCATCGCCCTGCACCACACAGAACTCGTCGGGTGAAAAAAACTGGGCCACCAGCAACGCCAGCTGGGCCGAGGTGTGGGGTGTCAGCTCGCTGGGCTTGAGCATCACGCGGTTGCCCGCCGCCAGCGCCGTGATGGCGGGCGCCAGGGCCAGCTGCACTGGGTAGTTCCACGGGGCAATCACGCCCACAACGCCCAGCGGCTGGCGCTGGATGTGCGCACTGGCGGGCTGCAGGAAGATGGGCGTGCGAACCTTGCGGGGCTTCATCCACTTCGCCAGGTGACTCAGCGTATGCGACAGCAGAGTGCGCAGCACAAAGAAGTCGGCCACCTCGGTCAGGCGCGGAGAACGCATGCCAAAGTCGGCCTGCACGGCCGCTGCCAGCACCGGGCCATGCTCATTGAGCATCTTGGAGATGCGCAGCAGCCGCTCGCGGCGCACCAGCAGTGGCACATCCACATGCGCGCGGCTGGCCTGGCGTTGAAGATCGAAATGGGCGTGGATATCGGCGGGTGTCATGGTTGGATCATAGAAGACACCCCGACAGGCGCGTCACGAAAAAAACGGAGGCGACACCGGTGCAGGCTCCCTGTGGCTCCGCACTGGATGGGGCATGGTGCGGGGCAGTGCCCGGTCAGAAGCGCCCCTTCAGCGCACTTCGCGCGCCTCGACGTCCGTGACCTCAGCGGCGCCAGGCAGGATGCCACCTCGGCGCGATGCTGCGGTCTCTTCGCTGGCATCAGGCGCCGCTGGCGCGGCGCCACGGCGGCCCGAGGACCAGCGCTCGGTAGAGCGAAACACCGTGCTGAAGCCCGTGCGCGGGTCCATGCGCATGACCCACGGGGTCACGGGGCGGCCAGTCAGGCGAGCCCAGCCCGCCCGCAACGCCCAGACCAGCGCGAGCACCATCACCGCCACCAGCAGGCTGGCAAACAGCACCAAGCCCATGGCGACGACCACTACCCGCAGCAAAAGGCGCACAACGCCCGCAACAAAATCATTCAAACGTCACCTCTCCTTCACATCTGGGAAGAGGGAAAAAGGGGTTACCCCCTTTTCCCCTGGTCCCGATCAACCCTGCGGCGCGGCGCTGAACTGGAACACCCCCGGTTCCAGCACCGGGTTCACGCTCACTGCGATCACGCTCTTGGGAGGGAACTGTCCTTCCAAGAGCAGCTTGGACAGCGGGTTCTCAATGCGCTGCTGGATCGCCCGCTTGAGCGGCCGCGCACCAAACACCGGGTCGAACCCCACCTTGGCCAATTCTGCCAAGGCAGCATCGGACACCTGCAACTCCAAATCCATCTTCGCCAGCCGGGTTTGCAGCAGTTGCAGCTGGATCTTGGCGATCGAGGCAATGTGCTGCGCATCGAGCGCGTGGAACACCACGGTCTCGTCGATGCGGTTCAAAAACTCGGGCCGGAAGTGGTTCTTGAGCTCGCCCCACACCGCTTCCTTGATGTCGTCCGAGTCCTGTCCCACCATGGCCTGGATCAGGTGCGAGCCGATGTTGCTCGTCATCACGATCACCGTGTTCTTGAAGTCCACGGTGCGGCCCTGTCCGTCCGTCAGACGGCCATCGTCCAGCACCTGCAGCAGCACGTTGAACACATCTGGGTGGGCCTTTTCCACCTCGTCGAGCAGCAGCACGCTGTAGGGCTTGCGGCGTACGGCCTCGGTCAGGTAGCCACCCTCTTCATAGCCCACATAGCCGGGCGGCGCGCCGATCAGGCGGGCCACGGAGTGCTTCTCCATGAACTCGCTCATGTCGATGCGGATCAAGTGGTCCTCGCTGTCGAACAGAAAGCCCGCCAGCGCCTTGCACAGCTCGGTCTTGCCCACGCCCGTGGGGCCGAGGAACAGGAACGAGCCCGTGGGCCGGTTGGGATCGGACAGGCCCGAGCGCGAGCGGCGGATGGCGTTGGCCACCGCAGCAATCGCCTCTTGCTGGCCCACCACACGGTCGTGCAGCTTGGTCTCCATCTGCAAGAGCTTGTCCTTTTCGCCCTGCATCATCTTGGCCACGGGGATGCCCGTGGCACGACTCACCACCTCGGCGATTTCTTCGGCACCGACTTGTGTGCGGAGCAGGCGGCGCGCGGCAGGGGCGCCGTCCTTGCCCGCCTCTTGCGCCTGCGCTTCCTTCAGCTGCTTTTCCAGCTCGGGCAGCTTGCCGTATTGCAGCTCGGCCACCTTGTTGAAGTCGCCCTTGCGGGTGAATTCTTCGATTTGGAATTTGAGCTTGTCGATGGCCTCGCGCACATGCGCGCTGCCCTGCGCCTGGGCTTTTTCGGACTGCCAGATTTCGTCGTAATCGGCGATTTCCTTTTGCAGCTTGGTGATCTCTTCCTCAATGAGCGCAAAGCGTTTTTGCGAGGACTCATCCTTCTCGCGGCGCACCGCTTCGCGTTCGATCTGCAGCTGGATCAGGCGGCGGTCGAGCTTGTCCATCACCTCGGGCTTGGAGTCCATCTCGATCTTGATCTTGGACGCGGCCTCGTCGATCAGGTCGATCGCCTTGTCGGGCAGGAAGCGGTCGGTGATGTAGCGGTGGCTCAGCTCGGCCGCGGCCACGATCGCCGGGTCGGTGATGTCCACGCCATGGTGCACTTCGTACTTTTCCTGCAGGCCGCGCAGGATGGCAATGGTGGCTTCCACCGTGGGCTCGCCCACCAGGATCTTCTGGAAGCGGCGCTCCAGCGCAGCGTCCTTTTCGATGTATTTGCGGTACTCGTCCAGCGTGGTCGCGCCCACGCAATGCAGCTCGCCGCGCGCCAGGGCGGGCTTGAGCATGTTGCCCGCATCCATCGCGCCTTCGCCCTTGCCCGCGCCCACCATGGTGTGCAACTCGTCGATGAAGACGATGGTCTGGCCTTCGTCCTTGGCCAGCTCGTTCAGCACGCTTTTGAGGCGCTCTTCAAACTCGCCGCGGAACTTGGCGCCCGCGAGCAACGCAGCCATGTCGAGCGACAGCACGCGCTTGCCCTTGAGGCTCTCGGGCACCTCGCCCGCCACAATGCGCTGGGCCAGGCCTTCGACGATGGCGGTCTTGCCCACGCCGGGCTCGCCGATGAGCACGGGGTTGTTCTTGGTGCGGCGCTGCAGCACCTGGATGGCGCGGCGGATTTCATCGTCGCGCCCGATCACCGGGTCGAGCTTGCCAATGCGCGCGCGCTCGGTCAGGTCCAAACAGTATTTGGCCAGCGCGCCACGCTGGCCTTCGGCCTCGGCACTGTCCATCTTCTGTCCGCCGCGCACGGCCTCAATCGCAGCCTCCAGGCTCTTGCGCGTGAGGCCGTTGTCCTTGGCGATCTTGGCGGCTTCGCCCTTGCTATCGATCACGGCCAGCAAAAACAGCTCGCTGGCAATGAACTGGTCGCCGCGCTTGATGGCCTCTTTCTCCGTGGCTTGCAGCACGCGGCCCAGCTCGGGGCCGCCCTGCACCTGGTCGTTGCCCTGTACCTGGGGCAGACGCTTGACGGCGGCTTCCGCCGCTGCCAGCAGGCCGGGCACGTTGGCGCCCGCACGCTGCAGCAGCGCCTTGGGTCCGTCGTCCTGCTTGAGCATGGCCACGAGCATGTGCACAGGCTCGATGTAGGCGTGGTCGTTGCCCAGCGCAATGCTCTGTGCATCGCTCAGGGCTTCCTGGAACTTGGTGGTGAATTTGTCGAGACGCATGTGGATGTCCTCCGAATTGCGCTGCACTTGGGGCAAATCTTCCGGAATTTCAAGACGACGCCCCAGCGCAGGCCTTGCGCCAGATCAATCTTCGCCCAGGCGCCCTGATGCCTTGAACAGATTCATTTGATCACCGCCGGCTCAGACCGCCTGCGCCGAGCCCGCAAAGCAAAAAAGCGCAGGCGGAATACCGCCTGCGCTTTTTTTAGGGTCCGCGAGAAATTACTTGGCGGGAACGACGATCACGGTATCGCCCTTTTTGCCATCGGCTCCCGTATCGCCCGTGGCACCGGTAGCGCCAGTGGAACCCTTGGCACCGTCATAACCGGGAGCACCCGAGGAACCGGTGGCGCCAGTGGCACCCGTCTCGCCCGCAGGACCGGGAACGGCCACCGTGGCACCGGTCGAGCCGGTTGCGCCCGTAGCGCCAGCAGGGCCGGCCGGGCCCGGGACCACGACCACGGGGGCAGTAGCGGGAGGGGTCACAACCGTTTTCTCGCAAGCGGCAAGACCAAAAGTAACGATAAGTGCAGCGAGCAGCAGGGATTTTTTCATGGGAAGCCTTGTAGGAGATGAAGCGCACGCGATGATGAAACTGTGCGGAGAGTTTCTTTCTGGCTGCAACTGTGGCGTTCAACAGTCACTGCCAGCGGTAGCGCTAATTTATCGATGCCCCCCCTGCCGCCTTGTAGGACGGCCCGACGACTGCTTGTGGTTCCTGGCGATGCCTCACCGCAACCCAGTGAGCCGACGAACTCCTGGTGCAGATGAAACATTCCATCCGCCCCATTCACAATCACTACAAAATTTACAGCTTCCATCGCTTTACCAATAAGCGCTAGCAGCCAATTTTGCTCAAAATCTTGTTTGAGCCACCGCTCCAACAAACCGCGCAGACGTGCGTCGGCCGCTCCGCAACGCCAGCAACCCCAGCAGCGCGGCCAGCCCACCCAGGCCCCAGGTCGACAGGGTGGGGATGGCCGCCGGGCTGGGCGCCAGCAGCACGGGGACCACCGGGTCGTTGATGGTGCCGTCCTGCGCGCCAAAGCTGTTGTCGCCCCAGCCACCGTCCGTCACGTCGTAGGTCACGGTGTTGCCGCTGATCTGCAGGTTCACGGGGTCGTAGTAGCGGCTGGACAAGGGGCTGTCGGGTGTGGGGCCGTACTTCTTCACCGTGAAGCCCGTGAGGTCTGGAAAGGTCACCGCCACACGCACCGTCTCACCCGGCTGGCAGTTGATGAGCCGCAGGCGGAACGCCCCGTGCGGCAAAGTGGCGCCGGGGTACGGCGCCGGTGCCGCCACCGGGCCGGTGCCCGCCAGGTCCAGCTGGCAACCCGCGCTGCCATCCACCACGCCCACGTTGACCGGCCCCGACCCGGTGTTCGTGGGTGTGGGCAGGGTTTCAAAACGCGCCTGCACAGTGCAAGCGGCCGTCACCGCTGCCGTGGTGTAGGTGCTGCCCGCCAGCGTGCCGCCGCAGCCCGTGACGGCCGCAATGCGGTAGCCCGCAGCGGGCGTGACGGTGAAGGCGCCCGTTTGGCCTTCGGCCACGTTGACGGCCCCAGCCGGATTGATGCTGCCGCCCGCCCCCGCTGTGGCGGTGACCGTGTGCAGGGCGGGTTGACTCCGTTCCACGGTGAGGGTGTAGGTGCGCCGGGCCACGCCGTTCTCAGCCACCACGTCCACCTGGATGACATTGGCACCGACCGCAAGCGGCAGCGGCGCAGTCGCCATTCCGCTGGTCACCACCACACCGTTGACCGTGATGGACGCCCCGGCCTGCGCCGCCACCGGTGTCAGCGACAGCTGGGCCACCCCATGGGGCACCGTGGCGGTATACGCCGTCACGCCACCGGCAAATGCCGGGCTGAGCGCCCCCTGCGACAACGCCAGCGACGCGAGCGCGGCATTGGGGGATGGCGAGGCATTCACCAGCACGGTGATGCCCCCCAGACCATTGGCGATGGCAATGTCCAACAGGCCGTCCCTGTTGAAGTCGGCAACCACCATCTGCTCGGGCGTGCCGCCCACAAACCGCAGGAGCGGCGCACCCAGCCCACCGGGGGCGCCCTGGCCACGCACGATGGCAAGCTCGCCCGAAGCTGCGTCAGCGGCCACCAGATCGGGCCCGCCATCGCCATCAAAGTCAGAGGCGGCAAGAACGCTGGCAGAGATTCCCGCGCCGTAGGTGCCGACCATGCTCAGCGCCTGCCCGGGCGCGCCAGCCAACGAGGCAATCTGCACTCCTGCGGAGGCAAACACCCCTGCCCGGCCCGTCTGGCTCCAACCGGCAATCGCGCTCAGGGCGCCTACGCCCGCCGGCACATAGACGGGATCGCCCGGATACGAGGCTGAGGACAGCGAGGTGCCCACGGTGCCCACGGACGTTGCGGCCACGATGTCGGCACGGCCGTCCTGGTCGACATCCAGCGGGGCAAACCCCTTCACGTCATCCCACGACGCCACATCCAACATTTCGATGGAGCCCTGCGGGCTCACGCCGACCCACTGGATGCCTTCGTAAACACCTGCCGTCTCTGGCGCCCACACGGCCGCGTACGCGGGGTAGCCAGCCCCCCGGAAATTGCCAATCACCACTGACCGCGGGGCCAGGCCAATGAAGGACCGCTGCCCGGCCACCGTGAAGGTGCCCCGGCCATTGCCGAGGAAGACCATGATCGTCTTGTCAACCTCGTTCACCACGGCCAGGTCCGCATGCCCGTCCCCATTGAGATCGCCAGCAGCCACGGATCCCGCGCCCGCACCGGCATCAAGCCGGGTGCTGAATTCAAATCCACCAGCACCATTGCCACGCATGATCCAGACAGCATCATCGTCACGGTGCGTCACGGCGACGTCGGCGCGCCCGTCTTCATCAAAATCGGCGACGGCTATCGCCTGGGTGTAACGCTCTGGGATTCCGTAGGCACGTGCTGCAGCGAATCGGCCCGCGCCGTCTCCCCGCAGGTTGGCCAGGTAGCCACGTTGGTCGTCCAATACGACGATGTCTGGATGCCCGTCGCCACTGAAATCCGCCACTGCCGGGGGGCTGGCAGATTCGCCCACCGGGTATTCCAGCCCCTGGGCACTGAATCCGCCGCCGGCAAGGCCCGGCACAACCACCACCGTGCCGCTAAAGCGGGACAGCACCACGTCGGCCCGGCCATCGCCCGTGGCGTCCACGATCTGCCCGCCGCTGAAGCGCCCAAAGGCAGGGCCCACCCCTCTGCGCGAAAAGCCACCCTGCCCATCTCCGAGCAGGAGGACAGGGCTGGCGGAGGTGTTCTGCACAAGTGCCAGGATGTCCAGGTGGCCGTCGCCATTGGCATCCCCTGCGGCCACAAACGGGACGTACTCGTCACCGGTCACGCGCTGGGCCGCCGCAAAACCGCCCGCGCCATTGCCCAGCAGCAAAAACACACCGTCGCCCGACCCCGCAACAATGTCCACATGACCGTCCTCGTTCCAGTCGCCCGAAACAACATGGCGCCCTGCAACACCCAAACCGATGTCAGTGCGGGGGCGACCGTCAAACCGCCCGTCACCATCACCCCACAAGACGGACACGCCTTTTTGCGCCCCGGAAAAGACGGCAATGGCCAGGTCGAGCCGCCCGTCACCGTCGAAATCCGCCACTGTCAGATCGCGCGGATTGAGCCCCGCACCAAAAGTGACCGGAGCAGACAAACCACCGCTGCCATCCCCCAGGTGAATCGTGGCGGTTCCGTTGTTGAAGCTGGTCACGGCAACATCCAGATGCCCGTCACCATTGAAATCCGCCGCCGCCACGCCATAGGGAGCAGAGCCCACGCTGAATGCTCCCGCCTCGGAAAAACCTGCAACCCCGCCTGTGTTGAGCAGGATCTTGACGGTACTGCCCAGGCGATCCACCACAACGAGGTCGGGCCGGCCGTCTTCATTGAAGTCTCCCGTCGCCATCTCACTGGGAAGCCCACCCAGGCGCAAACTGGTCGCGGCCCCGAAAGCCAGATCAGCACGGGCCTGCCCAGAGACCGCCAGGCACAAACCGACGACGGCCAGGCCCAGCCTCCACGCGCGCCACAGCGCTCGTGCTACAGATTTCATGAAGAATTCCTCCCTGTTCAGGCCCTATCTGGGCAGGAGGCGATTCTCGAAATGGACGTGGCTGCGCACAAGTCCAAACATTGCATGGATGTGAATGACGTGCCCGGCAGGATGCGTATCCGCAACGCCGCAGGGCGCCCGCTGCAGCGACTGTCTAGGCGTTGTTCGCCACAATGCCCCAGCGCGCCAGCGCCGCGTCGTCAGACACGCGGGCATCCACCCAGCGCGCGCCCTGGGCGGTTTCTTCCTTCTTCCAGAAAGGCGCCTGGGTCTTGAGGTAGTCCATCAAGAACTCGCAGGCCTGAAAACTCTGGCCCCGGTGGGCACTGGTCACCGCCACCAGCACGATCTGGTCGAGCGGCTGCAGCAGGCCCACGCGGTGGATCACGCGGGCGCCAAAAATATCGAAGCGCCGAAAGGCCTCGTCCAACATGGCTTCGATGGATTTTTCGGTCATGCCGGGGTAGTGCTCCAGCTCCATGGACGACACCTGGTCGCCTTCGTTGCGATCCCGCACTGTGCCCACAAAGCTGCACACTGCGCCGATGCCTTTGTTTTCGCGGCGCAGCGCAGCGACTTCGGTGGACAGGTCGAAGTCCTCGGTCTGGATGGAAACGCGGGGCAGGGTCATGGCAAAAAACTCTCTACGGGGCGTGTGGAAGTCAGACAAAAAGAGTCTTCAGGGCGAGCGGTGCAACCGGGGCGCGGCCAGCAGGGCACGCTCTTCTTCCACCACCTTGTTCAACTGCGCCAGTGCGGGCGACGGAGGCAACTGGGCCAGCAGGGTCTGCAGGCGCGTGACGTCACCGACGGTGGGCGCGACCTTGATCTGTGCGATGGCGGCGGGCAGGTTGCCGCCCCGGACCAGCGCCAGCACCTTGGCGGGCCATTCACTTTTGTTGCGTGCCATAAATAGGTCAAAAGGTTTGTCTGTACGATTCGCCCGCACTGTACCCGCACTTGCTCGCACTACAGCCTCCACCGCAACTTAAGCCCATGGCCACACAAACGATTCAGACCGCTCACTACAAGCTCTACCCGTCCCCGCGCAATACGGTCCGCAACGTGTTCGAGCACCAGGTGTTCGTGCCCCACCCCTACGCCCTCATCGACCTGGATGTGATGGAGCTGGCGGGCAAAACCACCCTGTTTGGCGCCTGCCGCCTGTCGGACATGAAAATGGGCCAGGTGGTGACCTTTGAGCTGGCGTCCGACCAGGCCAAGTTCGAGCGCCTGTTCACGCCGGACTGAATCAGCAACCCTGCACCGCAACACGCCCCATGGACCTGCAAGAATCCTTCGAGGCGCTCGACTCCCGAGCCCCGGACACCTATGCCCAGGCCGTAGAGGCCTATTGCGACGGCATTTTGCGGCTGCACTGGAACGAGCGCCTCATCAACAAGATCTTCGGCCGGGCGCTGCAGTCGCATGCGGCGGGGCGGCTGGTGGTGCAGCACTACCAATGGCAATTGCGGGGGGCACCCCGGCCCACGCTGGCACTGCTGCAGCGGCGCATGCCCGGGGGTGCGCGCACGCTGGCCACGTTCTTTGCGGTGCTGCGCCTTGCCGGTATGGTGGCGGTGGACATTGACCCCGGCGACCGCCGGGTGCGCTACCTGGTGCCCACCCCCCGGCTGCTGGACGGCCTGCGCACCTGGGTGCGGCACCACCTGCACTGCGCTGAGGCCCTGGGCGCCCTGCCCCCAGGCCATGCACAGCGACTGGACAGCGATACGGACTACTTTGCCGCCTTTCTGGCCGGGGCCGACCACATCCTGGATCGCCTGGCCGAAACCCGGGGCCGGTTTGGCGGCTGGGACTGGTTTGACCAGCGCGACGGCGGTGGCCGCATTGCCATGCTGCTGTTGCGCGAACACTGCCGGGTGCACCGCCCTGGAGAAGAAGGGTCCACGCCGTTTCCCCTGCGGGCCAGCGAGCTTGCGCAGCGCCTGGGTTTTTCGCACTCGCATGTGCGCAACCTGGTCAATGAAGCCGCAGCGCAGGGCCACCTCACCCAGGACGCGCCCCGGGGCCTCGTCGCGCTCACACCCCGCTTTCAGGCGGAGCTGCAAATCTGGCTGCAGCACCTGCTGGGCTGGTTTGCAGAGACAGCGGCCATGGCGCAGCACCACCTGCAAGCCCGCTCACAAGCACCCACGCACAATAAGTCCGCTGGTGTGCACAACCCCTGACTGCACCGCTCTGGCGGGCTTTTTTTCCTGCCCCCGAACCGCGCCCACCACCCAACAAGCCATGTACGACGACAACCAGATCCACGTGCCGCCCTCCTTCATGGCGGTGTACACCGACACCCGAGGGCGCCTGACGGAAAAGGCGGACGGCGTGCGCGCCCGCTACGAACTGTGCGAAGACCTGGCAGGCCACCTGGTGGAGCACGCGCAGACGCTGTACCACGTGCAGGCGCCTTCCGAGACCGAGATCCTGCAGCGCATCCACGTGGGGCTGTGCACGGCCGAATCTGGCGTGGCGGTGGCCGAAGCGACATGGATCGTCACCCGGCTGGCCGAGCTGCTGGTGTGGCAATGCCCCGTGCTGGTGCCGCCGCAGCCTGAATCTGCAGCCGACGCGGCCCAGCCACCGCAGGCAGGCTGACCAACCTTGGGACACGGTGGGCGCTTGGCTATACTGCGGCCCATGTCCACGCACACCCCCTTTGCCATGACCGCCGCACTTGCGGTGGCGTTGCAGTGCGTGGGCAAAACCAAAAAACCAGAGCTCATCTGACCGGAGCTGTGGTTCCGTCCGGATGAGCGACGGAACCACCTGGTAGAGAAATTTCCTTTTCTCGTTTCACTCCCCGGCATTCCGCGCGCGCTCCCTCCGGACGGTTCTTCCCTTGGTCGAACCCTGAAAGGACGCTTCGCATGTCTGCCACCGATACCGCTACCTCCCACCAGCCGCTGTTCAGCGGGCTCTGGATCGCCTTGGTCACACCGTTCAAGGACGGCGCCGTGGACCACCCGGCCCTTGCCGCCCTCACCACCCGGCTGCGTGCCGACGGCGTTGCGGGCTTCGTTGCCTGCGGCTCGACCGGTGAGGCCGCAGCCCTCGACAAGGCCGAGCAACTGCAGGTACTGGAGACCGTGCTCAGCGCCGCCCAGGGTTTGCCCGTGGTGATGGGCGTGTCGGGCTACCACCAGGGCCAGGTGCTGGAACAGGTGCGGACCCTTGCACACTACCCGGTTGCAGGCCTGCTGGTGTCCGCCCCGCACTACATCCGCCCCTCGCAGGAGGGACTGCTGCACTGGTTCCGCACCCTTGCCGACGCCAGCGCGGTGCCCCTGCTGATCTACGACATTCCGTACCGCACGGGCGCCACGCTCACCACCGAGACGCTGCTGGCGCTGGCGGCGCATCCGCGCATCCAGGCCATCAAGGACTGTGGCGGCAACACGGCCAAGACGCAGGCCCTGATCGCCGATGGACGGCTGCAGGTGCTGACCGGTGAAGACGCGCAGATCTTCCATACGCTGGCCCTCGGCGGTGCAGGCGCCATCTCTGCCTGTGCACACTGGCAGACGCCGCGTTTTGTGGAGTTGATGGCATTGCTGCGCCTGGGCGACCTGCCTGCAGCCCGCCACTTGTGGCAGGCCTTGCAACCCTGGGTGGAAGCGTGTTTTGCAGAGCCCAACCCTGCCCCGCTCAAGGCCATGCTGGCGCATGCAGGGTGGATGCGCAGCGAACTGCGCGCGCCGATGATGCCGGCCTCGGAGGCGCTGCAGGATCGTTTGAAGGCGCTTTGAGGTGACGTGCCAGAGCGCGCGAGAGCGCCCGGGCTAACCGCCCGTCACCGGCGGGAAAAACGCCACCTCGGCCCCATCGGCCAGGGTGGCGGATTCATCGCTCAAGGTCTGGTTGAGTGCCATGCGCACGGCCCGGCCACGCGCGAGGCTGCTGGCATGGGCGCCGCCACGTGCAATGAGCTCATCGCGCAGCGCACCCAGCGTGGTGGCAGCGGTATCGACCGCCTCGCTGCCTTGCCCAATGGCCTCGCGGATGGAGGCAAAGTAGCGCACGGTGACCGTCATGACAAAAGCTCCGAAAAGGCAATGAACCGCACCGTGTCGCCGGATGCAATCGTCTGGCCCGCCGGGTTGTCCACCACACCATCACCCCAGGCGGCCGAAGTGAGCACGCCCGAACTCTGGTTGTGAAACAGATCCAGCCCACCTGCCGCATTGTGGCGCACGCGCAGAAACTCGCGGCGTTTATCGGCCTTGGGCCAGGCAAAATCAGCGCGAGCAGCTATGGGTTGAGGAGCAACGTCCACCACACCCTGCAGCCGCAGCACAAACGGGCGCACCAGCAGCGCAAAGGTCAGAAAGCTCGACACCGGGTTGCCGGGTAGGCCCATGAAGTGGGCGGCACCACCGTCACGCGGGATCTGGCCATAGGCAAACGGCTTGCCGGGCTTCATGGCGATCTGCCACAGGTCGAGCGTGCCCAGCGACTCGACGGCGGGCTTGATGTGGTCTTCCTCGCCCACGCTCACGCCGCCGCTGGTGAGGATGAGATCGTGCGCTGCGCTCGCGCTGCGCAGGGCGTCGATGGTCGCGTCGCGCCGGTCGGGCACGATGCCAAAGTCCGTCACCTCGCAGCCCAGGCGCAGCAGCATGGCGCGCAGGAAGAAGCGGTTGCTGTTGTAAATGGCACCAGGGCGCATTTGCTCCGGCGGCACCTCGCCGGGCATGACCAGTTCATCGCCCGTGGAGAACAGCGCCACGCGGGGGCGACGGGCCACCTGCAGTTCGTGCAAGCCGATGCTGGCGGCCAGGCCCAGCTCGGCCGGGGTCAGGCGTGTGCCGGCCGACAGCACCACGGCACCACGGGTGATGTCCTCGCCCGCGCGGCGGATCCACTGGCCCTGTGGGGGCACGGCGTTGATGCGCACCTGGCCCAGGCCGTCGCCCGTGGCGAGGGCTTCGCAGTCTTCCTGCATCAGGATGGCATCCGCCCCCTCGGGCACTGGCGCGCCAGTGAAGATGCGGGCGGCACTGCCTGGCGCGAGCAGATCACCGGCACTGCCCGCGGCAATGCGCTGTGACACCGGTAGCACCACACCCGCTTGTGCCACATCGGCGCAGCGCACGGCGTAGCCGTCCATGGAGCTGTTGTCCTGCGGCGGCACCTGCAGGGCCGAAACACAGTTTTGCGCCAGCACGCGGCCGTCCGCGTCAAACGTGGCAACCGTATCGACCTCTGGCAACGGTGTGGCCTTGGCCAACAGGTCGGCCAGCGCCTCGTCGAGCGGTTTCAGGGGCTTCATTGGGGGGAGCATGGCACCAGGCCTCCGTGCAGATCCCAGTTGTACTCAAAGCGGTGTTCGTATTGGAGCAGCCAGTCCACCACCTGCGCCGGGCTGTTGAGGTCCAGCAGGGGCAACTGGGTGGGCACAGGCAGGCCCTGCGGTGCATCGGTGGCCACGGCGACCACAAAATCGTCTTCGGGGTAGCGCACAGGCTTGGCCACCTGGCCGGGTTCGGGGGCACGCCAGACCTCGATCTTGAGCAGGTCGCTGTCCTTGAAGCCCTCCACCAGCACCCAGTCCACGCCCTGGTACAGCTCGGCCAGCAGGTGGTGCACGCTGAGCGTGGCGGGCTGCTCGAACTCGCGCACCAGCATGAGGCGCTTGTCCGATGCCGCGACCACCTCGAAGGCCCCTGCCTCGCGGTGGCGGTACGTGTCCTTGCCCGGGTGGTCGATGTCGAAACTATGGTGGGCATGTTTGACCACCGACACGCGCAACCCCCGCAGCCGCAGCTCGGGGATCAACTGCTCGACCAGCGTGGTCTTGCCACTGCCGGAAAAACCGGCAAAACCGACAACCTTCATCCACTGCTCCTTGGTTAGCTATTGTATTTATAGCTGCTAACGCTTACCAGACAAGCGCCAGGGGCATTTTTTGTTCAAACCCAGCATCCTGAGCCGCTCCCGCATCCGCAGCGACAGAGCGGCTGCGGATTGCCCACCCTAGAGGGCGGGCGTGCAGTGGCGCTCGATGTATTGCTTGACCAACTGCACGTTGGCCGGCATCACCTGCACGCGCTTGGGCAGGTCTTCGATGCCCGCGAACTTGGCGGGCCGCTCGGGCGCATGGCCCAGGGCTTCGACGATGGTCTCGGCAAACTTGATGGGCAGCGCGGTCTCCAGCACGATCATGGGCACCTTGGGGTCCTGGTGGTGTTCGCGCGCCACCTTCACGCCGTCGGCCGTGTGGGTGTCGATGGTGACGCCGTGGCGCTCGAAGTTGTCCTTGATGGTGGCCAGGCGGTCGGCGTGGGTGCTCTTGCCGCTTTCAAAACCGTACTTGGTGGCGGCTTCGGCAAACAGCGGTTCGGCGCTCAAGTCAAACCGGCCATAGGCGGGCAGCGCTTTGGCAAACAACGCGTTCGTGCGCTGGCCGTTGCGGCCCAGCAGGTCAAAGATGAACCGCTCGAAATTGCTGGCCTTGCTGATGTCCATCGAGGGGCTCGATGTCTCGTGCGTGTCGGCTGCGGCGCGCACGCGGTAGACGCCGGTGCGGAAGAACTCGTCGAGCACGTCGTTCTCGTTCGTGGCCACCACCAGCTTGTCAATGGGCAGGCCCATCATGCGCGCCACATGGCCCGCACACACGTTGCCAAAGTTGCCGCTGGGCACCGTGAAGCTGACCTTCTGGTCGTTGTTCTCGGTGGCCTGGATGTAGCCCGCGAAGTAGTACACCACCTGCGCCAGCAGGCGCGCCCAGTTGATGGAGTTGACGGTGCCAATCTTGTACTTGCGCTTGAAGGCCAGGTCGTTGCTGACGGCCTTGACGATGTCCTGGCAGTCGTCGAACACGCCTTCGATGGCGATGTTGTGGATGTTCTCGTCCTGCAGGCTGAACATTTGCGCCTGCTGGAACGCGCTCATTCGGCCGTGCGGGCTGGTCATGAAGACGCGCACGCCCTTTTTGCCGCGCATGGCGTACTCGGCCGCGCTGCCGGTGTCGCCGCTGGTGGCGCCCAGGATGTTGAGCTCTTCACCCCGGCGGTTCAGTTCGTATTCGAACAGGTTGCCCAGCAATTGCATCGCCATGTCCTTGAAGGCCAGCGTGGGGCCGTTGGACAGGGCTTCGAGCCACAGGCCGTCTTCGAGGTGGCGCAGGGGCACGATCTCGCCCGTGCCAAACACCTCGGCGGTGTACGTCTTGGCGCACAGGGCCTTCAGGTCAGCGGCGGGGATGTCATCGATGTAGAGCGACAGGATCTGAAACGCCAGCTCGGCGTAGCCTTGCTCGTGGTAAGCCTTGCGCAGCTTTGTCAGCATCGCGTCGCTGACCTGCGGGTAGTGCTCGGGCAGGTACAGGCCGCCATCGGGCGCCAGGCCTTCGAGCAGGATGTCGCAGAAATGCTTGCGGTCGGCGTGGCCGCGTGTGGAGATGTACAGCATCAGTTCAGTTCCTCCTTGCGGATGCGCGTGATGGGCGCCAGCACCGTGGGCAGGGCCTGCATCTGGGCGATCACGGCGTCCATGGTGCCTTCGCGGGTGTCGTGGGTCAGGATGATCAGGTCCGTTTGCGTAGATCCTTCACCACCGACTTCGTCAGCCTCACGCTGCAATACTGCGTCGATGCTCACACCTGCCTCGGCCAACAGGCCGGTGACCTTGGCCAGCACACCGGCCTGGTCGGCCACGCGCAGGCGCAGGTAGTAGCTGGTGACCACTTCGCTCATCGGCAGCACGGGCAGCGTGTCCATGGCATCGGCCAGCGTGTTGGCCTGGAAGGCCAGGTGCGGCACGCGGTGCTCGGGGTCGGCCGTGTGCAGGCGCGCAATGTCCACCAGATCGGCAATGACGGCGCTGGCGGTGGGCTCGCTGCCCGCACCCTTGCCGTAGTACAGCGTGGTGCCCACGGCATCGCCCTGCACCACCACGGCGTTCATGGCACCTTCGACGTTGGCGATCAGGCGCTTGGAGGGCACGAGGCTCGGGTGAACGCGCAGTTCGATGCCCTTGTCCGCGCGCTTCGTGATGCCCAGCAGCTTGATGCGGTAGCCCAGTTGCTCGGCGTACTTGATGTCGGCCGCGCCGAGCTTGGTGATGCCTTCGACATAGGCCTTGTCAAACTGCACGGGGATGCCAAACGCAATGGCACTCATCAGCGTGACCTTGTGCGCGGCGTCCACGCCTTCGATGTCGAAGGTGGGGTCGGCCTCGGCGTAGCCCAGGCGCTGTGCTTCCTTGAGCACCACATCAAAGTCCAGCCCCTTGCTGCGCATCTCGGACAGGATGAAATTGGTGGTGCCGTTGATGATGCCGGCGATCCACTGGATGCGGTTGGCGGTGAGGCCTTCGCGCAGCGCCTTGATGATGGGGATGCCCCCCGCCACGGCCGCCTCAAAGGCCACCATCACGCCCTTGGCCGATGCAGCCGCGAAGATCTCGGTGCCGTGCACGGCCAGCAGCGCCTTGTTGGCGGTGACCACGTGCTTGCCAGCGGCGATGGCTTCGAGCACGAGCGCGCGGGCGATGCCATAGCCACCAATCAGCTCGATGACGATGTCGATGTCGGGGTTGGCAATGATGGCGCGGGCGTCATTGACGACCTGGATGTCAGCACCCACTACCGCCTTGGCGCGCTCCACGTCAAGATCGGCCACCATGGTGATCTCAATGCCACGGCCAGCGCGGCGGCTGATCTCGTCCTGGTTGCGCGCGAGCACGTTGAACACGCCGCTGCCGACGGTGCCGATGCCCAGAAGGCCTACTTGGATGGGTTTCATGGGATTTTTATCAGTCAAAATGGGCTCTAGCGCTTATCCATCAAGCGCTAGCAGCTATGAAAAAATGAGTTTCTGCACCGTTCAACGTGCAAGTTACGCAGCCGCCATTTGCACGCGCTTGCGGTATTGCTCCAGGAAGCGCGCCACGCGGCCAATCGCGTCGCGCAGATCGTCTTCGTGTGGCAGGAACACGATGCGGAAATGGTCCGGCGCCGCCCAGTTGAAGCCTGTGCCCTGCACCAGCATGACCTTGGTCTCCTGCAGCAGCTCCAGGAAGAACTGCTGGTCGTCCTCGATGGGATACACGGCAGGGTCGAGGCGCGGAAACATGTAGAGCGCCGCCTGGGGCTTCACGCAGGTCACGCCCGGGATGGCCGTGATCAGCTCGTACGCCAGATCACGTTGCTTGCGCAGGCGGCCGCCTTCGCCGACCAGTTCATTGATGCTCTGGTAGCCACCCAGCGCCGTCTGCACCGCCCACTGGCCGGGCACGTTGGCGCACAGGCGCATGTTCGAGAGCATGTTCAGGCCCTCGATGTAGTCCTTGGCAGGCTTCTTGTCGCCCGACACCACCATCCAGCCCGCGCGGTAGCCACACGAGCGGTAGCTCTTGGACAGCGAATTGAAGGTGAGTGTGAGCACATCCTCGCTCAGCGAGCCAATGGCCGTGTGCTTGGCGCCGTCGTACAGCACCTTGTCATACACCTCGTCGGCAAAGATGACCAGGCCGTGCTCGCGTGCAATGGCAACGATGCCCTTGAGCAATTCGTCCGAATACAGCGCGCCCGTCGGGTTGTTGGGGTTGATGACCACGATGCCCTTGGTGCGGGGCGTGATCTTGGCGCGGATATCCTGAAGGTTGGGCATCCAGCCATTGGCTTCATCGCACACATAGTGCACGGGCGTGCCGCCCGACAGGCTGGCGGCGGCGGTCCACAGGGGGTAGTCGGGCGAAGGCAGCAGCAGCTCGTCGCCGTTGTCCAGCAGCGCATTGGTGGCCATCACGATCAGCTCGCTGGCGCCGTTGCCCAGGTAGATGTCGTCCAGCATCACACCCTTGATGCCCTGCTTTTGGGTCTCGTGCATGACGGCCTTGCGCGCCGCAAAGATGCCCTTGCTGTCCGAGTAACCCGCCGAATTGGGCAGGTTGCGGATCATGTCCAGCTGAATCTCTTCCGGCGCATCAAAACCGAACACCGCCAGGTTGCCGATGTTGAGCTTGATGATCTTGTGGCCGTCTTCCTCCATCTGCTTGGCCGCGTCCATGATGGGCCCCCGGATGTCATAGCAGACGTTGGCGAGCTTGGCGGATTTTTGGACGGTTTTCATGCGCTGACGGTGGTGCAGTGGGGTCAGGTGGCGGCCAGAGCGGCTGGCACCTTGGCGAAACCTATAATTTGACCACAGATCACAAGCGCGCCCGGGCCCTGCGCCGGGCCTACCCGCAGCGCCAGCGCCTGCAACCGACGCCAACACCCATGAAATTCCAGCCCGACCGCTCCAACGCTCAGACCATCAGCGGCTACGGCCCCGGCTGGATCGGCGTGGATGCCGAGAAGATCACGCACAGCGTCATCATCGGCTCGTCGGGGCTGCGCCAGGCCTGGCCCTGCACGCGCTTTGAAGACCTGACCCCCGAACACTTCGCGCAATTGGCAGCCCTGGAGACAGAGCTGGTCATTTTTGGCAGCGGCACACGCAACCGGTTCCCGCCACCGGCGTGGCTTGCGCCGCTCATCGCCCGCCGGCTGGGGCTGGAAACCATGGACACCCCCGCCGCCTGCCGCACGTACAACATTCTGGCCAGTGAAGGGCGCAACGTGGTGGCAGCACTGATTCTGGAAGCCTGAGCTGCAGGCCCGCAACCGCCGCGGCAAGCTGCAAATCCGGCGCTTGCACCTATGCAAGGCCTTGCCTAAATGCCCGCCACTGCGGGCCGGACACACTGTCTTACATTTGGCCGAAGAGTGAATTCGGGGTAAAATCGCCGGTTGCGGTCGGGGGCACCACCAAGAGCAATAACACACTAGCTCCCCCGGCTTACCAACGACTACATCCTGAGAGATTGAAGTGATATGGCGATCGTTGTCAACAAACCCCTCCCTGAATTTGAAGCCAACGCTACCGGTGGACTCAAGGTCTCCAACACCTCCCACCTTGGCCAAATTCTGGTTCTCTACTTCTATCCCAAGGACAACACGCCTGGCTGCACCACGGAGGCCATGCAGTTTCGAGACAAGTACAAGGACTTCGTGAAGGCAGGCGCTGCCGTGTTCGGCGTGTCCCGCGACAATATGAAGTCGCACGACGAATTCAAGGAAAAGCTGGAACTGCCCTTCGAACTCATCGCCGACACCGAAGAAAAGATGTGCCACATGTTCGGTGTGGTCAAGAATAAGATCATGTACGGCAAGAAGGTCAAGGGCATTGAGCGCAGCACCTTCCTGATCGGCCCCGATGGCCTGCTGGTGCAAGAGTGGCGCGGCCTCAAGGTTCCCGGCCACGTGGACGAGGTCCTGAAAGCCGTCAAATCCATCAAGGCCCTGAAAAAGGCCGCCTGATCTGCACATTGGGGCATCGGCGCGACACCCCGCTTGTTTTGCCCAGGCAAGACATCCAGAGTAGGCATAATGGTTTTATGCCCCTGGTTATCGCAACGTTTGCCCTCCTCCAAAAAGCCGCCTTGGCCTCCAGGCGGCTTTTTGCTTTCTGACCCACCCGTTACCCCTTTACCGACCGAGGCCCTGCCACCATGCCCCTGCCCCCCGCCCCCAGCCGGCGCGCTGCACTCCTCGCGCCAGAAGCCTTTGAAGTCGCAGCCCGCCCCCGCGTAGCTACCACCTCGGCCAACGAAGCCGTTGCTACGCCCCAGCGCACCGCCACCGCTACAGCCCCCACCCGCGCCGGACGTAAGGCAGACAGCGTGGCCTCGTCGCTGGCAGCGCCTGACACAGCTCCATTGGTCCAGATTGAGACCCGAGCACGCACACCCCAACCCTCCGCCGCCCCCGTGGCCCGAAGCACCGGCACGCGCAAGGCACGCAGCACCGACACACCTGCCGCCGTCACCGCCAGCACCACCCCGGCCACCGCGACCACCACACGCACCCGCAAATCCGCACCGCAAGGTCCGACCAAGCTCTTTGTGCTGGACACCAACGTGCTCCTGCATGACCCAACCAGCCTCTTCCGCTTTGAAGAGCACGACATCTTCCTGCCGATGATCGTGCTGGAAGAACTGGACGGCCACAAGAAGGGCATGACCGAAGTGGCCCGCAACGGCCGCCAGGCCAGCCGCACGCTGGATGCCCTGGCTGCCGCCCAGGGCGCCGACATGGCCAAGGGCCTCAAGCTTGACTCCACCGGCCAGCGTGCTGCGGGTGGCCACCTGTTCTTCCAGACGGTGCCACTGGACTACAGCCTACCCACCAGCCTGCCCCCGGGCAAAGCCGACAACCAGATCCTGGGCGTGGTCGAAGCCCTGCGCAAGCTGCACGCACCGCGCGAAGTGGTGCTGGTCTCCAAAGACATCAACATGCGCGTCAAAGCCCGCGCGCTGGGCCTGACTGCCGAGGACTACCAGAACGACAAGACACTGGAAGATGGCGACCTGCTCTACGCTGGCGTGCTGGCCCTGCCCCCCGACTTCTGGGCCAAGAGCGGCAAGAACGTGGAAAGCTGGCAAAGCGGCGCCCACACCTATTACCGCATTGGCGGCCCCATCGTGCCGCAGCTGATGATCAATCAGTTCGTGTACTTCGAAGCCCCCGGCGAGCCCAGCCTGTTTGCGCGCGTGAGCGAAATCCGCGAGAAAACAGCGGTACTGCAGACCCTGAAGGACTACGGTTCGGCCAAAAATGCCGTGTGGGGCGTGACCACGCGCAACCGCGAACAGAACTACGCCATGAACCTGCTCATGGACCCCGAGATCGACTTCGTGACCCTGACCGGCACGGCCGGCACCGGCAAGACCCTGCTCGCCCTGGCTGCAGGCCTGACCCAGGTGCTGGACGATCGCCGCTACACCGAGATCATCATGACCCGCGCCACGGTGAGCGTGGGCGAGGACATCGGCTTTTTGCCCGGTACCGAAGAAGAAAAGATGGGCCCCTGGATGGGCGCGCTGGACGACAACCTGGAGTTTTTGGCCAAGGGCGACGGCGGCAATGCTGGCGAGTGGGGCCGCGCTGCCACCAACGAGCTGATCCGCAGCCGCATCAAGATCAAGAGCATGAACTTCATGCGCGGACGCACCTTCCTGAACAAGTACGTGATCATCGATGAGGCGCAGAACCTGACGCCCAAGCAAATGAAGACGCTGATCACCCGCGCCGGTCCCGGCACCAAGATCATCTGCATGGGCAACCTCGCGCAGATCGACACGCCGTACCTGACCGAAGGGTCCTCCGGGCTTACCTACGCCGTGGACCGCTTCAAGGGCTGGCCGCACAGCGGGCACATCACGCTGGCGCGCGGCGAACGCTCGCGCTTGGCAGATTTCGCCAGCGAGGTGCTCTGAGTTGGCTGCAGGCTGGGTTGCAGCACTGAAGCTGGTGCCCTGGGGCGACGTCATCGAGGCGACGCCCCAGATTCTCCAGGCGGCCAAGAAGCTGCTGAGCACCACCCGAAAAGGGAAGGCTGAAACTGCAGCGGGAACACTCGAAGGCGCTGGGGGCGAACCCGCCATTCCCGTGGCCTTGCAGCTGCAACATCTGCGCGAGCGGGTGGCAATGCTGGAGCAGGAGCAACAGGAATCCGCCGTGCTGATCCAGTCACTGGCCGAACAGAATGCCCAGGTGGTGCAGGCGGTAGAAGTGCTGCGCCAACGCCAGCAACTGCTCACTGTGGCTGTGGGTGTTCTTGCCGTGGGATGTGCGGGTTTGCTGGTGTGGGTGCTGCGACCCTAACGGAACTCCGACCAACACCATCTACCCCGGCCAAAAACTCCTAATTTGATAGCTACTTGCGCTTACCCAATAAGCGCTAGTGGCTATTATTATTAGAAATCGTCGCCCGAACCCATCGCCAGGTTCTCGAAGCGCGTCTGGTTCTTCTGGAAGAACAGCTTCACGGTACCCGTGGGGCCGTTACGCTGCTTGCCGATGATGACCTCGGCCACGTTGGGCTCCTTGGAGTCCTTGTTGTAGTAGTCGTCGCGGTAGATGAACATGATGATGTCGGCGTCCTGCTCGATAGCGCCCGACTCGCGCAGGTCGGACATCATGGGGCGCTTGTCGGTGCGCTGCTCCACCGAGCGGTTGAGCTGCGACAGCGCGATCACCGGGCACTGCAGTTCCTTGGCCAGCATCTTGAGGCCCCGGGAAATTTCACCCAGCTCGGTCGCCCGGTTGTCCGAACTGGCCGCCGAACCAGAGCCGCTCATCAGCTGCAAATAGTCGACCACGATCAGGCCCAGCTTGCCGCACTGGCGCGCCAGGCGCCGCGCGTTGGCGCGCAATTCGCCGGGCGTGAGGCCCGGGGTCTCATCAATGTGCAGCGAGACGGTGCGCAGTTTTTCAATCGCCTCGGTCAGGCGCGGCCACTCGTCATCGGTGAGCTTGCCGGTGCGCAGATTGCCCTGGTTCACCCGGCCAATCGAACCCACGATACGCACCGCCAGCTGGGCGGCGCCCATTTCCATCGAGAAGATGGCGACCGGCAGGCCCTCATTGAGCGCCACGTGCTCGGCAATGTTCACCGCGAACGAGGTCTTGCCCATGGAGGGGCGCGCTGCCAGCACCACCATGTCGCCCGCCTGCAGCCCACTGGTCATGCGGTCGAGGTCTGCAAACCCGGTGGGCACACCCGTCACATCCACAGGGTTGTCTGCCATCTCCTGCACGCGATCGAGCAGGTCGATCACCAGCGTATCCAGCGACTGAAAGCCCTGCTTGGTGCGCGAGCCTTCCTCGCCAATGGCAAAAATCTTGGACTCGGCCTCGTCCAGAATCCGTTCGACCGTCTTGCCTTGCGGGTTGAACGCGTTGGTGGAAATTTCGTCGCTGGCCGTGACCAGCTTGCGCAGGATGGCACGCTCGCGCACGATTTCCGCATAGCGGCGGATGTTGCTGGCGCTGGGTACGTATTGCGCCAGATTGTTCAAATAGGCCAGCCCACCCATCTCTTGCACCTTGCCCTGGTTCTGCAGGTGCTCGAACACGGTGATCACGTCGGCCGGCTTGCTGGCGTTGATCAGTGCGCCGATGGCCGAGTAGATCATCTGGTGCTCATGGCGGTAGAAATGGCTTTCTACCAGCAGGTCGCCCACGCGGTCCCAGGCGTTGTTGTCCAGCAGCAACCCGCCCAGCACGCTGGACTCCGCTTCTATCGAGTGCGGCGGCACGCGCAACTGGGCGATTTCACGGTCGGGTACCGGCGTGAAGCCATCGTCAAGGGGCGGAAAAACAGCAGACATGGAATCCTCGGAGCTAACCCGGCATGCTAGCGCCCGTGCGGCGCGCCGTCATGGCACAAGTCTGTGGATAAAGTTGGGGCAACCAGTGGGTAACCATGTACAACCCAGAGCCGCACAAAAACAAAAGCCGCCCGAAGGCGGCTTTGCGTGAAACACCGAAGTGAATCTCAGGCGGTTTCGCCGTAGACCGACACGGTCACGTCCACCACCACATCGGTGTGCAGAGCCACGCTGACAGTGCTTTCGCTCACGACCTTGATCGGGCCGTTGGGCAGGCGGATTTGCGACTTGGCAACCTTGTAGCCTTGCTTGCTCAGTTCTTCGGCGATGTCATGGTTGGTCACGGAACCAAACAGACGACCGTCCACGCCAGCCTTTTGCGTCAGCTTGACGGTGGTGCCAGCCAGCTTTTCGCCTTGGGCTTGGGCTTCTGCCAGCTTGGCAGCAGCGGCCTTTTCGAGTTCAGCGCGCTTGGCTTCGAACTCTGCCTTGGCAGCTTCGGTGGCGCGGCGGGCGCGGCCAGCGGGGATCAGGAAGTTGCGGGCGTAGCCGTCTTTGACCTTGACGATTTCACCGAGGTTGCCGAGGTTCACAACCTTGTCGAGCAGGATGATTTGCATGGGTTGTGCTCCTTAGATCTTGTGCTGGTCGCTGTAAGGCACCAGGGCCAGGAAGCGGGCGCGCTTGATGGCGGTGTTCAGCTGACGCTGGAAGATGGCGCGCGTGCCGGTCAGGCGTGCGGGGATGATCTTGCCGTTTTCGGCAATGAAATCACGCAGCGTATCGACATCCTTGTAGTCGATTTCTTCAACACCGGTCACCGTGAAGCGGCAGAAGCGCTTGCGCTTGAACAGCAGGGACTGGGTGTTGCGCTTTGGGCGCTTGTCTTTGTTGAACTTCTTGAACGTGGCCATTGCGGACCCCTTGAAAATTAATTTTGTTGAATATCCTGGATGTGCAGTACTGCGGTCTTGCCATTGCGCGGGTTGGCCAGAAATCCATGGAAAGTCCAGAGACTTCCGATGTTCTGCCGTGCCAGTCGCTCGGCCATCGCTCCAAAGGCAATGGCTTTCATGGCAGCCTTGACTTCGCGGGGGTGGCCTGCCTCGGTTTGCTGGGACTCGTGTTCGAGGCGCAGCGTAAGGGCAGGCAATCCGGCGGGCGTGTAGCGCAGGGGTTCAGCCTCTGCGATACAGGCGGTCAAGGCGACGCGGTTCTCCACTCCAACGGGCTAGATCAGCGCTCGGCGCGATCTGGGCGCTCGCCGCGCTCACCACCGGCCGCTGCATATTCAGCTTGGCTGGCCTTGCGGGCTTCTTCGCGCTCGACGGTCTTCATCATGGAAGATGGGCCCGTATCAGCCTTCTTCTTCTGAACCGTCAGGTGGCGCAGCACGGCGTCGTTGAACTTGAAGGCGTGCTCCAGTTCAGCCATCACGGCCTGATCGGCTTCGATGTTCACGCACAGGTAATGGGCCTTGGCCAGCTTGTTGATCAGGTACGCCAGTTGACGGCGGCCCCAGTCTTCCACGCGGTGCACCTTGCCACCGCCAGCGGTGATCATGCCCTTGTAGCGCTCCAGCATGGCTGGAACTTGCTCGCTTTGATCCGGATGGATCAACAAAATGATTTCGTAATGACGCATGCATACTCCTTTTGGGTAAGACCACCCACTGCGTCTTGAAGTGGTGTGGCAAGGGAAAGCCTGCGATTATAGCCCGGCCTGCGTCGCTTGTACACTCAGTGCTTCGCCGCCCCTGTCTAGGCGTACAAAAAGATGCCATAGATGCGTCCAGCCCCTTGTAAAACCAGTGGCTGGGCCGACATGCAATACAACAAACCGCGATGCATACGGGGCTCGTGAGACTATGCCCCTGGCGCAGACCTTGATTTGTGGTGGCACGCCCCCAGATCCCGCGCGTACCGTTCATTTACTTCCAGACCAAGACATGTCCGACACCAGCCAAACCACCCCCGCACAGAGCGCATCCGCCCCCGAAGAAGTCGAAGCCGCAATGGCTGCCCACGCCTCTGACGAGCTGGCACGCCTGCAGGGCGAGTTGGCCGAGCTCAAGGCCAAAAGCGCTGATCTGGCCGACCAGTTCCTGCGCGCCAAGGCCGAGGCCGAGAACGCCCGCCGCCGCGCCGAAGACGAGGTTTCCAAGGCCCGCAAATTCGGTATCGAGAGCTTTGCCGAGAGCCTGCTGCCCGTGGCCGACAGCCTGGATGCCGCCCTGGCCATCAAGGAAGCCACGCCCCAGCAGCTGCGCGAAGGCGCCGACGCCACCCTGCGCCAGCTGACGTCGGCACTGGAGCGCAACAAGGTGATTGCCATCAACCCGGCCGCTGGCGCCAAGTTCGATCCGCACCAGCACCAGGCTATCAGCGTGGTGCCTGCCGAGCAGGAAGCCAACACCGTGGTGGCTGTGCTGCAAAAGGGCTATGTGATCGCCGAGCGCGTGCTGCGTCCGGCCCTGGTCACGGTGACGGCTCCCAAGTAAGCCTCAAAAAAATCGACCCGGAAGACTTGAACCACACCAAGTTATCCACAAGTTACTAGCCATCCAAACCATTCAAGCATTCGGAGAAAAATCATGGGAAGAATCATCGGCATTGACCTGGGTACGACCAACAGCTGCGTCTCCATCATGGAGGGCAACACGACCCGCGTGATCGAAAACAGCGAAGGTGCACGCACCACGCCCTCCATCGTGGCCTACCAGGAAGACGGCGAGATCCTCGTCGGTGCCTCGGCCAAGCGCCAGGCCGTGACCAACCCCAAGAACACGCTGTACGCCGTCAAGCGCCTGATCGGCCGCAAGTTCACCGAAAAAGAAGTGCAAAAGGACATCGACCTGATGCCCTACAAGATCGTGGCCGCCGACAACGGCGACGCCTGGATCGAAGTGCGCGGCAACAAGCTGTCGGCCCAGCAAGTGTCTGCCGACATCCTGCGCAAGATGAAGAAGACGGCTGAAGACTACCTGGGCGAGCCCGTGACGGAAGCCGTCATCACAGTGCCCGCGTACTTCAACGACGCACAGCGCCAGGCCACCAAGGACGCTGGCCGCATTGCGGGCCTGGACGTCAAGCGCATCATCAACGAACCCACCGCTGCAGCCTTGGCCTTTGGCCTGGACAAGCAGGAAAAGGGCGACCGCAAGATCGCTGTGTATGACCTGGGTGGCGGCACGTTCGACGTGTCCATCATTGAAATCGCCGATGTGGACGGCGAAAAGCAGTTCGAAGTGCTGTCGACCAACGGCGACACCTTCCTGGGCGGCGAAGACTTCGACCAGCGCATCATCGACTTCATCATTGACGAGTTCAAGAAGGAGTCGGGCGTCAACCTCAAGAATGACGTGCTGGCCCTGCAGCGCCTGAAGGAAGCGGCCGAGAAAGCCAAGATCGAACTGTCGAACTCGGCCTCGACAGACATCAACCTGCCCTACATCACGGCAGACGCATCGGGCCCCAAGCACCTGAACATCAAGCTGACCCGCGCCAAGCTGGAACAACTGGTGGAAGAGCTGATCGAGCGCACCATCGCTCCTTGCCGCATGGCCATCAAGGATGCTGGCGTGTCGGTGTCGGACATCCATGACGTGATCCTGGTCGGCGGCATGACCCGCATGCCTAAGGTGCAAGAAAAGGTCAAGGAATTCTTCGGCAAGGACCCCCGCAAGGACGTGAACCCCGACGAAGCCGTGGCCGTGGGCGCTGCCATCCAGGGCCAGGTGCTGTCGGGTGACCGCAAGGACGTGCTGCTGCTGGACGTGACGCCCCTGTCGCTGGGCATCGAAACCCTGGGCGGTGTCATGACCAAGATGATCACGAAGAACACGACCATCCCGACGAAGTTCGCACAGACCTTCTCGACGGCCGACGACAACCAGCCTGCCGTGACCATCAAGGTCTACCAGGGCGAGCGCGAAATGGCTACCGGCAACAAGCTGCTGGGCGAGTTCAACCTGGAGGGCATTCCACCTGCGTCCCGCGGTGTTCCGCAGATCGAGGTGTCGTTCGACATCGACGCCAACGGCATCTTGCACGTGGGCGCCAAGGACAAGGGCACGGGCAAGGAAAACAAGATCACCATCAAGGCCAACTCAGGCCTGTCGGAAGAAGAAATCCAGCAGATGGTGAAGGATGCCGAGCTGAACGCGGCCGACGACAAGAAGAAGCTGGAGCTGGTGCAAGCCCGCAACCAGGGTGAAGCCGCCGTGCACAGCGTGAACAAGAGCCTGGCCGAACACGGCGACAAGCTCGACGCAGGTGAAAAGGACGCGATCACTGCCGCAGTCAAGGCGCTGGAAGAAGCCTTGAAGGGCGAAGACAAGGCCGCGATTGACGAAAAGACCACGGCGCTGATGGCTGCCAGCCAGAAGCTGGGCGAAAAGATGTACGCAGAGTCGCAGGCAGCGCAAGCTGCTCAGGCAGCCGGTGGTGCAGAGGCCGCAGGCGCATCGGCCGGTGGTGCGTCAGCCAAGCCCGCAGACGACGACAACGTCGTCGATGCCGAGGTGAAGGAAGTCAAGAAGGGCTGAGCACGCCCCCGTTGACCCCAGCCGCCGCGCGGGGCCCTTGACGGGGCTTGCGCGGCGTTCCTGTTCCAACCGGGCTCAGAATGACCATGTCCAAAAGAGACTTTTACGAAATCCTGGGCGTTCCCAAGAACGCCTCGGACGAAGAAATCAAGAAGGCCTATCGCAAGCTGGCGATGAAGCACCACCCTGACCGCAACCAGGGTGACGCAGCCAAGCCTGCCGAAGAGAAGTTCAAGGAGGCCAAAGAGGCCTACGAGATGCTCTCTGACCCGCAAAAACGCGCTGCCTACGACCAGTACGGCCACGCAGGCGTGGACCCCAACATGCGCGGCCCCGGCGGCGCAGGTGCGGAAGGTTTTGGCGGATTTGCCGAGGCCTTTGGCGACATCTTCGGCGACATGTTTGGCCAGCAGGGCGGGCGTGGGCGCGGTGCCGGCGGCCGACAGGTGTACCGAGGCAGCGACCTGTCGTACGCGATGGAGATCACCCTCGAAGAAGCCGCACGCGGCAAGGATGCGCAGATCCGCATCCCGTCATGGGAGAGCTGCGACACCTGCCACGGCACCGGCGCCAAGCCCGGCACCAGTGCCAAGACCTGCGGCACCTGCCAGGGCGCGGGCACGGTGCAGATGCGCCAGGGCTTCTTCAGCGTGCAGCAGACCTGCCCCCACTGCCGCGGCACGGGCAAGATCATTCCCGAGCCGTGCACGACCTGCCATGGCCAGGGCAAGCTCAAGAAGCAAAAGACGCTGGAAGTGAAGATCCCTGCGGGCATCGACGACGGCATGCGCATCCGCTCCACCGGCAACGGCGAGCCGGGCACCAACGGCGGCCCACCGGGTGACCTGTACATCGAAATCCGCCTGAAGAAACACGACATCTTCGAGCGCGATGGCGACGACCTGCACTGCCAGGTGCCCGTGAGCTTCATCACGGCAGCACTCGGCGGCGAGATCGAAGTGCCCACGCTGGCTGGCAAGGCAGCGATCGACATTCCTGAAGGCACCCAAGCCGGCAAGCAGTTCCGCCTGCGTGGCAAGGGCATCAAGGGCGTGCGTGCCAGCTACCCGGGCGATCTGTACTGCCACATCGCAGTCGAGACACCCGTCAAGCTGACCGAGCACCAGCGCAAGCTGCTGCGCGAACTGGAAGATTCGCTCAAGAAGGGCGGCGCCCGCCACTCGCCCAGCGGCGAGAGCTGGACGGACCGGCTGAAGAACTTCTTCAGCTGACCGCGCACCGGCATCCCATCGAAAACCGCTTGTGGCCTTTTGGCCCAGGCGGTTTTTTCTTGACGCAGGGCAAGAAACTCCCTAAGGCCCGTGCGATGCACGCACAGCGCAGTAGGATGGGTCTCATCGATGATCACCCGGGAGCTTGGGCACATGAACGTCAACATCACCTTCCTGGGCGGCTCCGGCACGGTCACCGGCTCCAAGTACCTGGTGCGTTACAACGGAAAGAGCCTCCTGGTCGATTGCGGCCTGTTCCAGGGCTACAAGCAGTTGCGCCTGCGCAACTGGCAGCCTCTGCCCGTCACGCCGCACCAGATCGACGCCGTGGTGCTGACCCATGCCCACCTGGATCACAGCGGCTACCTGCCGCTGCTGGCGCGCGACGGCTACACCCACGCCATCCACTGCACACCGGGCACACGCGACCTGTGCACCATCCTGCTGCCCGACAGCGGGCACCTGCAGGAAGAAGACGCGGCCTTTCTCAACCGCCACCAGCTCAGCAGCCACAGCCCCGCCCTACCCCTGTACACCCGGCTCGACGCGCTGCACTGCCTCAAGCAGTTCCAGATCCACCCATTTCACAAGGCGTTTGAGCCCCTGCCCGGCTGGCGTGTGACGTTTTCGCCCGCAGGCCACATCCTTGGTGCAGCCAGCGTGCTGCTGGAGGTGGGAGGCAGGCGCATTCTGTTTTCGGGCGACCTGGGGCGGCCCGATGACCTGCTCATGAACCCGCCTGACGCGCCGCCCCAGGCCGACACCGTGCTCATCGAGTCCACCTACGGCGACCGCGAGCACCCGCCCGAAGGTCCGCTCGATGAACTGGGCCCCGCCCTGCAGCGCCTGGCGGCGCGTGGCGGTATTGCCGTGGTGCCGGTGTTTGCCGTGGGGCGTGCACAGGTCGTGCTGCACGCGATTGGCCTACTCAAGGCGCAGGGTGTGGTGCCCGCATCGCTCAAGGTGTTTCTGGACAGCCCCATGGCCGTCAGTACCACGGGGCTGTTCCAGCACCACATGCAGGAACACCGCCTGAGCGGCCGCGAGGTGCAGGCACTGGAGCATGGCGCCACCATGGTCCAGACGCCCGAGCAATCCAAGGGGCTGGCCAAGCTTCATGGCCCCATGGTCATCCTGTCGGCCAGCGGCATGGCCACCGGGGGGCGCGTGCTGCACCACCTGGCACTGCACGCAGGCGACCACCGCAACATGATCATCCTGACCGGCCACCAGGCCCCAGGCACCCGTGGTGCGCGGCTGGCAGAGGGCGAAAAAACCATCCGTATCCACGGCCAGGACGTGGCCGTGCGGGCCGAGGTGGTTCGGCTGTCCTCTGCATCAGCCCATGCCGACGGCAACCAGCTCATCGCCTGGCTGCACAGCATGGGGCACGCGCCGGACAAGGTGTACGTGGTGCATGGTGAAATGGGCGCGGCCGATCTGCTGCGTCAGCGCATTGAACATGAGCTGCGCTGGCGTGCCGCTGTGCCAGAGCACGGCAGCACCTGCACCGCCTGAGCCACGTTAGCTTTCTGGGCCTCAGCGGTTCTACCCTCGCGCAGAAGGGCAGTGCCGCCATCGCGTATCGCGATGTCAAAGTGGCAATAATGGGAAGAAAATAGGCAACCTTCTCATTTCGAGAAGTTAAAACCCCATGAAAAGCTCCGAGCGCAGTTTTGCGCGCCGTATCGACCTAACCTCGCTGCAACTGTTTGTGGCGGTGTGCGAGCTCGGCAGCATTGGCCGCGCGGCTGAGCGCGAATTCATTGCGGCATCGGCCGTCAGCAAGCGCCTGTCGGACCTGGAAACCGCCGTGGACACCGCCCTGCTCTACCGCCACAGCCGGGGCGTCACGCTCACACCCGCAGGCGAGAGCCTGCTGCACCATGCGCGCACCGTGCTGTTTGGCCTCGAACGCATGCAGGGCGAGTTGAGCGAATACGCCGACGGCGTGCGCGGCCATGTCCGCATGCACGCCAACATCTCGGCCATCTTCCAGTTCCTGCCCGAAGACCTGGGCGCCTTTGCGCGCGAGCACAGCCAGATCAAGATCGACCTGCAGGAGCACCTCTCCAGCGACGTGCTGCATGCCGTGCAGGAGGGCGCCGCCGACCTGGGCATCTGCAACATCGGCATGGCCAGTGGCAACGGTGCCCTGGAATTGCAAAGCCGCCCTTACCGCGCCGACAATCTGGTGCTCGTTGTACCCCTGGCGCACGACCTGTCTGCGCTGGACGCTATCAATTTTGAAGAAGTTCTGGACTGGGACATCGTGGGCCTGCATGCCAACAGCAGCATCAGCCTGGCCATGCGCGCCGCCGCCGCCGCCGCCGGGCGCCCGCTGCGACAGCGCATCCAGGTCACAGGGCTCGATGCCATGTGCCGCATGATCGACAACGGCCTGGGCGTGGGCCTGCTGCCCGACCGGGCATTTGCGCTGATGCGCGGCGTGGGCAACCTGCAAGCCATCCCGCTGACCGATGCCTGGGCCCACCGCGAGCTGCGTGTGGTGGCTCGCGACTTCAACGCCCTGCCCGTCACGGCCCGTTTGCTGGTGGAACACCTGTCACCCCGGCCAGACCCCGACACTAAAATCCAATCACCCACCTGAAAAGCAGAAAGAAAGCCACGCCATGGGACGCACCCTGTACGACAAGATCTGGGACGAGCATGTCGTCCACACCGAAGAGGACGGCACCTCCATCCTCTACATCGACCGCCATCTGGTGCACGAGGTGACCAGCCCCCAGGCGTTTGAAGGCCTGCGCGAGGCGGGCCGCAAGGTCTGGCGCATGAGTTCCATCGTGGCCACCGCCGACCACAACACGCCCACCACCGGCTGGGAAAACGGCTACGACGGCATCACCGACCCCATCAGCAAAGAGCAGATCACCACGCTGAACGACAACATGGCGCAGATCTCGCCCGCTGCGTTCTTCCCCTTCATGCACAAGCGCCAGGGCATCGTGCACGTCATCGGCCCTGAAAACGGTGCCACCCTGCCCGGCATGACGGTGGTGTGCGGCGACAGCCATACCAGCACGCACGGCGCGTTCGGCGCACTGGCCCACGGCATCGGCACCTCCGAGGTCGAGCACGTGATGGCCACACAGACGCTGCTGGCCAAGAAGGCCAAGAACATGCTGGTGCAGGTGGACGGCACGCTCGCCAAGGGCGTGACGCCCAAGGACGTGGTGCTGGCCATCATCGGCAAGATCGGCACGGCCGGCGGCACGGGCTACACCATCGAATTTGCAGGCTCCGTCTTCCGCGCGATGAGCATGGAAGGCCGCATGACCGTGTGCAACATGGCCATCGAAGGCGGCGCGCGCGCTGGCCTGGTGGCGGTGGACGACAAGACCATCGAATACGTCAGGGGCCGCCCCCTGTCGCCCACGGGCGTCGAATGGGACCAGGCCGTGGCGTACTGGAAGACGCTGCACTCCGACCCCGACGCCAAGTTCGACACCGTGGTGAAGCTCGACGCCGCCGACATCGTGCCGCAGGTGACCTGGGGCACGTCGCCCGAAATGGTGCTGGGCGTGGATGCCCGCGTGCCGGACCCCGACAAGGAAAAGGACGCCAACAAGCGCGGCGCCATCGAGCGCGCCTTGACCTACATGGGCCTGCAGCCCGGCAAGGCAATCAACGACATCACCATCGACAAGGTGTTCATCGGCAGTTGCACCAACAGCCGCATCGAAGACATGCGCGAAGCCGCTGCTGTGGTGAAGAACCTCGGCCGCAAGGTGGCCAGCAACGTGAAGCTGGCCATGGTGGTTCCCGGCTCGGGCCTCGTCAAAGAGCAGGCCGAGCGCGAAGGCCTGGACAAGATTTTTGTGGCTGCAGGCTTTGAGTGGCGCGAGCCCGGCTGCAGCATGTGCCTGGCCATGAACGCCGACCGCCTGGAGCCGGGCGAGCGCTGCGCATCCACCAGCAACCGCAACTTCGAAGGCCGCCAGGGCGCTGGTGGCCGCACCCATCTCGTCAGCCCCGCCATGGCAGCAGCCGCTGCCGTGCACGGTCATTTTGTGGACATTCGCCAATTCGCCTGAAGGAGCCCGCCATGAAGAAAATCGCCGCCATCCTCATCGCACTGTCTGCCGCCTTGCTGCTGGGCGGATGCAACACCGTCAAGGGCGTAGGCCAGGACGTTCAACGGGCAGGGGGCGCACTCGAACGCGCCGCCAACAAGTAACAAGGCACCCATGCAGAAATTCACCTTACTCAAGGGCCTGGTGGCCCCGATGGACCGCGAGAACGTCGATACCGACGCGATCATCCCCAAGCAGTTTCTGAAGTCGATCAAGAAGACCGGCTTTGGCGTGAACCTGTTTGACGAATGGCGCTACCTGGACCACGGCGAGCCGGGCCAGGACCCGGCCAGCCGCAAGCCCAACCCCGACTTCGTGCTGAACCAGCCGCGCTATGCAGGCGCCTCCATCCTGCTGGCACGCAAGAACTTCGGCTGCGGCTCCAGCCGCGAACACGCGCCCTGGGCACTGGACCAGTTCGGCTTTCGCGCCGTGATCGCGCCGAGTTTTGCCGACATCTTCTTCAACAACTGCTTCAAGAACGGCCTGCTGCCTATCGTGCTGCCCGAGGCAACGGTGGCCCAGCTGTTCGATGAAGTGCACGCCTTCCCCGGCTACCAACTCACCATCGACCTGGAGCGCCAGGTCATCGTGCGTCCTCAGGGCGAAGAGATTCCGTTCGACGTGCAGGCCTTCCGCAAGTACTGCCTCCTCAACGGCTTCGACGACATCGGCCTGACCCTGCGCCAGTCCGACAAGATCAAGGCGTTTGAAGCGCAGCGCCTGGCGACCAAGCCCTGGCTTGCGCACACCATGGTGTCGTAAGACACCGCAGGCATCAAAAAAATATCATTTAAATTGGCCTCTAGCGCTTTATCCATAAGCGGTAGCAGCTATCAAAATCAAAGCAAATTCAATGAAAATCGCAGTTCTGCCGGGTGACGGCATCGGTACCGAAATCGTCTCCGAAGCCGTGAAGGTTCTGGAAGCCCTGGACCTGAAGTTCGAGATGGAATCTGCCCTGGTCGGCGGCGCCGCCTACGAGGCCCACGGCCACCCGCTGCCCGAATCCACCCTGAAGCTCGCCAAGGAAGCCGACGCCATCCTGTTCGGCGCTGTGGGCGACTGGAAGTACGACAAGCTCGACCGCCCCCTGCGCCCCGAGCAGGCCATCCTGGGCCTGCGCAAGAACCTGGGCCTGTTCGCCAACTTCCGCCCCGCCATCTGCTACGAGCAACTGGTGGGCGCATCGAGCCTCAAGCCCGAGCTGATCGCGGGCCTCGATATCCTCATCATCCGCGAGCTGACGGGCGACATCTACTTTGGCCAGCCGCGTGGCCGCCGCGTGGCCACCGATGGCCACTTCCCCGGTGCCGAGGAAGCCTTCGACACCATGCGCTACAGCCGCCCCGAGATCGAGCGCATCGCCCACGTCGCCTTCCAGGCTGCCCGCAAGCGCAACAAGAAGGTCACCAGCGTGGACAAGGCCAACGTGCTCGAAACCTTCCAGTTCTGGAAGGATGTGGTCACCGACGTGCACAAGGAATACCCCGACATCGAGCTGCAGCACATGTACGTGGACAACGCGGCCATGCAGCTGGTCAAGGCCCCCAAGGCGTTTGACGTGGTGGTGACCGGCAACATGTTCGGCGACATCCTGTCGGACGAAGCCTCCATGCTCACAGGCTCCATCGGCATGCTGCCCTCGGCCAGCCTGAACAGCAGCAACCAGGGCCTGTACGAACCCAGCCACGGCAGTGCGCCCGACATCGCCGGCAAGGGCGTGGCCAACCCGCTGGCCACCATCCTCTCGGCCGCGATGATGCTGCGCTTCAGCCTGAACCAGGAAGCCGCCGCCCAGCGCATCGAAGCCGCCGTGCAAAAGGTGCTGGCGCAGGGCCTGCGGACGCCCGATATCTACAGCGAAGGCACCACCAAGGTGGGTACGGCGCAGATGGGCGATGCGGTGGTGAAGGCGCTGACGGCCTGATCCCCCGCTCAGCGGTCACAAAAAAAAGCGCCGGCACTCCCGGCGCTTTTTTATTGTGGATGACCCGTCCTGAATGAGGTTGACACCTTTCTGTTCATCAGGAAGGAAAGTCAAGTGGATCAATGGGTTAAGAGAACGCAGAAGGACTACACACTGGCCTTTAAGCTGGCGGTGGTGGATCAGGTAG
>NZ_CAKASI010000007.1:0-302906 GCF_916855635.1 Acidovorax sp. Leaf73 | reverse complement strand
CGAACAGGACAGTGAAACGACTTTGCGCCGATGATAGTGCGGGTTCCCGTGTGAAAGTAGGTCATCGTCAGGCTCTTACAGCCCAGAAAACCCCAGTCATATTTGACTGGGGTTTTTTGCTTTGGGCGTGACGCTAATGCAATGCAGGATGGCTCCGAGAGCGTTGCATGCCGACTCTCTGGACACTGAAGCTACGCGGCCAAAGGCTCCCGCCCGAGACAAGCTCCTTTGATCGCATCGCGCGCGCAGCGCTAGGGCTTAGACGTCCAGTCTTCTGCCTTCGCAAAACACCAGCAATTCGCTTTTACCAAACGCTGTCCAGGTTTCATTGGTCGTCAGCGGGCTCGTCACAATCACGGCCACTTCGTCTTTTTCATTGGTTTCTCGGGAAAAGTCGAGGCTGACGTCTTCATCACTCAGTTGTGCCTGGCCAAACGGATACCGGCGCTCCAAGTAGTACAAGCTGGTGGTTGCATGGGACCATAGCGCCTGACCATTCGAGAGCAAGAAATTGAAGGTGCCGTGGGGGCTGATCCCTGCGGCCAGCTCTTTCAGCGTCAAAGTCAGTTCCGGGACGGACGGCACACTGGCATGGGACTTTGCCAACTCCTGCATGATCCAGCAAAAAGCATGTTCGCTGTCGGTGTCGCCCACCGGGCGGAAATGCGAGTGGAGGCGGGGGCGGAAATCCTTCAGATCGCCGTTGTGGGCAAAAACCCAATAGCGTCCCCAGAGTTCACGCACGAAGGGGTGGCAGTTTTGAAGGCTGACAATGCCCTGGGTCGCCTTGCGGATGTGGGCGATGACGTTTTTGCTTTTGATCGGGTATCGGCGGATCAGCTCTGCCACCGGCGACTCCACCGCTGCCTGATGATCTACAAAATGTCGTAGGCCTTTGTCTTCAAAAAAGGCGATGCCCCATCCATCGCTGTGGTGATCCGTCTTTCCTCCCCGTTGCGCAAATCCCGTGAAGCTGAAGGTCACGTCGGTGGGAACATTGCAATTCATGCCGAGCAGTTGGCACATGGGGAGATTCCGTTTCTCTGAAGTCTTGGCGGTTCCGCTAGGGATCCTCTGCACGAATCGAGCGGTAAGTGTGCGCTGCGAATCAGGATGGCTGCCAGGCGCAAGGCGCAGCAATAGCCGTAGCTATTGCGAGCATTTGCAACACCGCAGACCACTCGAGTCCGCAGATGCACACGGTGCGGTGATTCGTGCAGAGGGCCCCTAGATCATGCCCGATGCGGTCCGGCGAAGGCGATGGCCATAGGTGGACCGTTCAACGGGGCTTGGCTTCCCGCAATTGCCAGGCGGCTACCAAGGCCAGCAGGCACAACAAGGTCAGCATCAAAAAGGTTTCGCCGAACGCAGTGATACGGGCCGGGCTGCTGGCGCCCGCGACCAGCGAGGCGCCATGGGCGCTCAATCGCCACTCTAGGACGATGCCACACAGGCTGACGCCGGCTGCCCCGCCCAGCATGCGCAAGAAGCCGATGGTGCTGGAGCCCTGCGAGATAAGTGATTTGTCCAGGGGACGCATGGCCCCGAGGTTCAACGAGGGCAGGATGAAGCCGAGACCAATGCGGCCCAAAATTGCAAACGCCACCAGCATCCACAATGAAGAGCCCAAGCCCACAAACACCATGAGTCCAAACGAAAGCGCCAGCAAGCCCAGTCCGATGCTGACCAGAAAATGGGTGGGCTGGCGGTCGGCAAGTCGGCCCACCACCGCGATGGTGATGGCAAGGACAAATCCTGCTGGCAGCATGAGCGTACCCACATGTGATGCCGACAAGTCCAGCCCCAACTGCATGAACACTGGCAGCAGATAGGTGGACCCGAACAAGGCCGTACCGTAGATGAATGCCACCACGCTGCCCATGGCGAACTGGCGGTACTGAAACAGGCGCAGATCCATCAGCGGCTTGCGGCCCATGCGCAGCAACTTGCGCTCCCAGGTGATGAAACACGCGACAGCCACCACCGCGCCCGACAGCAGGCCGAGTGCATCGGCCACGGAGCCGCCATGCAGCGACACCAGGCCATTGAGCAAGCACAGCGTACCCACAGTGCCCAGCAGGAGCCCACGCCAGTCCAGCGCCTCACCTTGGCGGTTGGCCTCTACCCCGCCCGGGGCGGTGACGGGCACAAACTTGTAAGCCAACCAGATGGACGCCAGACACAGCGGCACAACCATGAAAAAAATCGAGCGCCAGCCAAACCAGTCCACCAGCAAGCCGCCGATGCTAGGCCCGATGGCGGGTGCCAGTACAACGCCCATGCCGAAGATGCCGCTGGCGCGGCCCTGCTCATGGGGTTTGAAGGCGTACAGAATGATGACGGCCGGAATCGGTTGAACAACGCCTGCCGCCAGGCCCTCCGCCACCCGGGCGACCAGCACCAGGCCGAAGTCCTGGGCGAGTCCGCCGCCAATGCCACCCGCCAGCAGCAGCAACATAGCGCCCACGTAGGTGGCGCGGTACCCGTAGCGCGACAGCAGCCAGGGCGTGGTGAGCATCGACACCGTGGTGGCCACCATGAAGCCCGAGGTGACCCACTGCGCGCGTTCCTGGCCCAATGTGAAATAGTGGCTCATGTCGGGGATGGCCACGTTCACGATGGTGGACGACATGATCGACGCCATCGTTCCCACCATGACCGACAGCAGCACCAACCAGCGGTAGCGCTCTCCGTAGCGCTCCCGCAAAACGGCCAGCGAGCCTGCCTGGGTCATGGCGTCGCGTGCGTTAAATTTCTGAAACGGTGCGAGGGCGAAAACGCTAAGAGCCGCTCAGGTGCGCTCGGACCAGAGCTTGCCGCCCGTGGCCCAGTTTTCGCGCTTGATATCGGTGATGAGAATGTCCACCGACTCGGGCGAGCCGCCCAGGATTTCAACGGAAACGCGGGTGATTTCCTCCACCAGCTTCTTCTTTTGTTCGACCGTGCGGCCTTCCATCATTTCGACGTGGTACGTGGGCATTTCAGCTTCCTTGCAGTAGGGGTGGTTGCACAAACAAAAAACAAAGGCGAAATCATATCGACGCGGGCTGCTACGACGGTGCAAGCGGCGGCGACGACGGAGAGGGCGGCCTCTCGCGTGATCCGCAGGCCGGGCAGATACAGGTCTTGCCCCGTTGTTCGGGCCGCAGCGCGACCAGCGCCTCGGAGGCAACGGACCCGGGGGCCATGCACCAGCAACTCTCGGCTGGCTGTCCGGCGGCAATCGCGCAAAGGTTTGGCTGCCCGCACAGGGGGCAGACGGATGCGGTGGGCGCATCGGTAGCGCTACTAGCGCTGGGCGAAGGGGAAGTCATGGCGGATTCGGCTTGCACTCGGGTGGCCCGCCACGGGGGCGGGCGTGCCGAGGTGCAGTGTACGGCGCAAGCACATACCCCGCTGCGGAGCGGAACTGGTTGAACCCTCTGCCGTGGGCCGATTCCTCGGACCTGTCGCACGTTCGTAAACCAACTTTGGTTTGTGCGCAGCGAGGTGGAGATGGGCTGAAAGAGAACTCCGAGCACAAATAGCTGCTAGCGCTTTAGTATCAAGCGCAAGCAGCTATAAAAAACTGAGCAATCGTCCCATTGAAGCGCGCGCGATGCCCATGCACGCGCCACCGCCTGCTGCTCAGGCGGCCTGCGCCGCCTTCAGCCTCAGGCGCCAGGCGTGCAGCAGCGGCTCGGTGTACCCGCTGGGCTGCTCCTGGCCCTTGAGCACCAGGTCCAGCGCTGCACGGTAGGCGTAGCTGGTGTCAAAGTGGCCCGCCATCGGCTGGTACAGCGGGTCGCCCGCGTTTTGGCCATCGACCACGGCGGCCATGCGCTCGAAGGTCTCCTTCACCTGGGCATGCGTTACCACGCCGTGCAGCAGCCAGTTGGCCATGTGCTGGCTGCTGATGCGCAGCGTGGCGCGGTCTTCCATCAGGCCCACATTGTGGATGTCGGGCACCTTGGAGCAGCCCACGCCCTGATCCACCCAGCGAACCACGTAGCCCAGGATGCCCTGTGCGTTGTTGTCCAGCTCCTGCTGCTTTTCAGCGTCTGTCCAGTTCGGGTTGGCGGTGACGGGGATGGTCAGCAGGCCGGTCAGCAGGTTGTCGCGCTCGGCATTCACGTCGGTCTTTTCCAGCTCGATCTGAATGTCGCTCACCTTCACCTGGTGGTAATGCAGCGCGTGCAGCGTGGCGCCCGTGGGGCTGGGCACCCAGGCGGTGTTGGCACCGGCCTTGGGGTGGGCGATCTTCTGCTTGAGCATCTCGGCCATCAGGTCGGGCATGGCCCACATGCCCTTGCCGATCTGCGCCTTGCCGCGCAGGCCGCAGGAGAGGCCCACCAGCACATTGTTCTTCTCGTACGACTGAATCCAGGCGCTGGTCTTCATGTCGCCCTTGCGCACCATGGGGCCGGCGTGCATGGCGGTGTGCATTTCGTCGCCCGTGCGGTCCAGGAAGCCGGTGTTGATGAAAGCGACGCGGCTCGATGCGGCGGCGATGCAGGCCTTGAGGTTGACGGACGTGCGGCGCTCTTCGTCCATGATGCCGAGCTTGACGGTGCTGTCGGGCAGGCCCAGCAGCTTCTCGACACGGCCGAAGAGTTCAGCGGCAAAGCCTACTTCGGCGGGGCCGTGCATCTTGGGCTTGACGATATAGACGCTGCCCTTGCGGGAGTTGCGAATTCCGTTGGCGCCATGGCCTTGCAGGTCGTGCAATGCGATAGCCGTTGTGACCACTGCATCCATGATGCCTTCGGGGATCTCGCGCTGCGTGCCCTGCGTGTCGGTCCACAGGATGGCCGGGTTGGTCATCAGGTGGCCCACATTGCGCAGGAACATCAGCGAGCGGCCATGCAGGCGCACTTCGCCGCCTTGCGGACCGGTGTAAACACGGTCCGGGTTCAGCCCACGCGTGAAGGTTTTGCCGCCCTTGGCGACCTGTTCGGTCAGCGTGGCCTGGATGATGCCAAGCCAGTTGCTGTAGCCCAGCACCTTGTCCTCGGCATCCACGGCGGCCACGGAGTCTTCCAGGTCCAGGATGGTGGAGAGCGCGGCTTCCAACACCAGGTCGCTCACGCCCGCAGCGTCGGATTGGCCAATGGGCGTGCTGCGGTCGATCTGGATATCCAGGTGCAGGCCGTTGTGCTGCAGCAGCACCGATGAGGGCGCTGCTGCGCTCCCCTGGTAGCCCTTGAACTGCGATGCGTCCTTGAGGCCCGTGGTGCTGCCATTGGCCAGTGACACGACCAGCTGGCCGCCTTCCACCTTGTAGCCCGTCGAATCCTTGTGCGAGCCTGCAGCCAAAGGCGCCGTGTCGTCCAGCACCTGGCGCGCAAAGGCAATAACCTTGGCGCCGCGAACGGGGTTATAGCCCTTGCCCTTTTCGGCGCCACCTTCTTCGCTGATGGCGTCCGTGCCATACAGCGCGTCATACAGGCTGCCCCAGCGCGCATTGGCGGCGTTCAGGGCATAGCGGGCGTTCAGGATGGGCACCACCAGCTGCGGGCCGGCCTGCGTGGCCAGCTCGTCGTCCACGTTGGCGGTGGTCGCCTTCACGTCGGCGGGCTGGGACACCAAATAGCCGATCTTTTCGAGGAAGCTGCGGTAGGCCACCATGTCCTTGATGGGGCCGGGGTTGGCCTTGTGCCAGGTGTCCAGCTCGGTCTGCAGGCGGTCGCGCTCGGCCAGCAGGGCGATGTTGCGCGGGGCCAGGTCCGACACGATGGCGTCAAAGCCCTTCCAGAAGGCGGCGGCATCGACACCCGTGCCGGGCAGCACCTTGTCTTCGACAAAGCGGTACAGGGAGGTGGCCACTTGCAGGCCGTGGATTGCGGTGCGGTCGGTCATGAGGGTGCCTAAAGAGTTGAGTTGTTGAAACGTGGATCAAAGAAATGTCGGACCTTGGCGAGAAGGCCATGGACAGACTGTATTGCAAATGTTTGCCCACATAAATACGCTGAAAAGCTCGAAACCAGTGACTTTTACGCAAAACTGGTGACAGTCCGTAGTTGCACGGAATGGCGCACCGGCCGGTTAAGCACTACGCTGCGCGAAGAGCCAGGGCGGCCCCGCAACCTATTGCGAGGCCGTGACCTGGCTCATAAAAATAACCCCACCGGGAGACAAATCCATGCAGGCACCCTTGGCCGCTGGCGCGCTGAACGCTGCCTACAAGAACAAGATCGTCAGCGCCGCCGATGCGGTGCAGCTCATCCACGACGGCGATACCGTGGCCACCGGCGGCTTTGTGGGTATCGGCTTTGCCGAGAGCATCGCCGTGGCGCTGGCCCAGCGCTGGGAGTCCACGCAAACCCCGCGCGACCTCACGCTGGTCTACGCCGCAGGGCAGGGCGATGGCAAGCAGCGTGGCCTCAACCACCTGGGCCACGCGGGTCTGCTCAAGCGCGTGATCGGTGGGCACTGGGGCCTGGTGCCGCGCATCCAGAAGCTGGCGGTGGACAACCAGATCGAGGCCTGGAACCTGCCCCAGGGCGTGATCACGCATTTGTTCCGCGACATCGCTGCGGGCAAGCCCGGCACGCTCACGCGCGTGGGTCTCGATACCTTTGTGGACCCGCGCCACGGCGGCGGCAAGCTCAACGCGCGCACCACCGAAGACCTGGTGCGCGTGCTGCCCATCGACGGGCAGGACTACCTGTTCTACAAGGCCTTCCCCATCCACGTGGGCATCATCCGCGCGACCACAGCCGACGCGGACGGTAACCTCACCATGGAGCGCGAGGCGCTCACGCTCGAAGCGCTGGCGATTGCCATGGCGGCACGCAACTCGGGCGGCGTGGTCATTGCGCAGGTCGAGCGCATTGCCGAGCGTGGGTCGCTCAACCCCCGCCAGGTCAAGGTGCCGGGCGTCCTGGTCGACGCCGTGGTGCTGGCCACCGAGCCCGCGCACCACCACCAGACCTTTGCCGAGCCCTACAGCGCCGCCTTTGCCGGTGAGCTGCGTGTGCCCGTGGACACCCTGGAGGCGATGCCACTCACCGAGCGCAAGATCATCGCCCGCCGCGCAGCGCTGGAGCTGCGCCCGCACCAAGTAGTGAACTTAGGGATAGGCATGCCCGAGGGCGTGGCCAACGTAGCGGCTGAGGAGCGCATCATCGACCTCGTCACGCTCACGGCCGAGCCCGGCGTGATCGGCGGCATCCCGGCGGGTGGCCTGAACTTTGGCGCGGCCGTGAACCCGCAGGCCATCATCGACCAACCCAACCAGTTCGACTTCTACGACGGCGGTGGTCTCGACATCGCCATCCTGGGCCTCGCGCAGGCCGACCAGCACGGCAACCTCAACGTGAGCAAGTTCGGGCCGCGCCTGGCGGGTGCGGGTGGCTTCATCAACATCAGCCAGAACGCCAAGACCGTGGTGTTTGTCGGCACCTTCACGGCAGGCGCGCTGCAGGTGGAGGCCGTCGACGGCCACCTGCACATCCTGCACGAAGGCGGCGCGCGCAAGCTGGTGCGCGAGGTGGAGCATCGCACCTTCAGCGGCGCCGAGGCCCTGCGGCGCGGCCAGCGCGTGCTGTATGTGACGGAGCGCTGCGTGTTCCGCCTCGTGCCCTCGGGCGAGCCGGAGGGCGGCGGCGCGCTGGAGCTGATCGAGCTGGCGCCCGGCATCGACCTGCACCGCGACGTGCTCGCCCACATGTCCTTCACGCCGCGCATCAGCCCGGGTTTGCAGACCATGGATATGCGCCTGTTCGAGCCCGGCCCGCTGGGCCTGCGTGAGCAACTGCTCAATCGCCCGCTGGTGCAGCGCTTTGAGCTGGACGCCGCACGCCAACTGCTGCACATCGACTTCTCGGGCCTGCAGATCAACACCGCCAGCACCATCGACGCCATCGAGCAGGAGGTGCGCGGCCTGCTCGCCCCGCTCGCCGCACAGGGCGAGCGCGTGGGCGTGATCGTGAACTACGACCACTTCACCATCGCGCCCGACCTGGCGGATGCCTACACCGCCATGGTGCAGGGCCTCACGCGCGACCACTACGCGGAGGTCAAGCGCTACGGCACCGTGGGGTTTCTCAAGTCCCGATTGACCTGATTGCTATATTAGTGATAGCTATCAAGGCAATGTGGTCGAGCGCAAGGGCCTGTTTTTGCTTCAAGTTTTTCAGCCACCGGGTGCCGCCGCGCTGCAGCGGCCGTGTGCAGGCCCCCGCGTGGATGTCTCCATAATCACCGCCCATGGACAAACTCAAGGCCTTCGAATCCTTTGTGTCGGTGGCCACGCGCGGCAGCCTCACGGCCGCCGCCAAGGCCGAGGGCGTGGCACCGGCCATCATGGGGCGGCGGCTCGATGCGCTCGAAGAGCACCTGGGCGTCAAGCTGCTCGTGCGCACCACGCGCCGCATCAGCCTCACGCACGAGGGCAGCGCGTTCCTGGAAGACTGCCAGCGCCTGCTGTCCGACGTGGCGAATGCCGAGGCCAGCGTGTCCGAAGGCGGGGTCAAGGCCACGGGCCACCTTCGCATCACCGCGCCCGCCGGCTTTGGCCGGCGCCATGTCGCGCCTCTGGTGCCGCGTTTTCGCTCGGCGCACCCGGACGTGACCATCTCGCTCAACCTCAGCGACCGCGTGGTCGATCTGGCTGGCGAAGGTTTTGACTGCGCGGTGCGTGTGGGCGACCTGCCCGACTCGTCGCTCGTGAGCGTGCGCATCGCCGACAACCGCCGCCTGTGCGTGGCCACGCCCGAGTATCTGGCGCGGCGCGGCACCCCGCGCGCCCCGGCCGAGCTGGTGCAGCACGACTGCCTCACGCTGTCGAGCGACGCCTCGCAGACGCGTGGCTGGGCGTTCCGGGTGCCCCTTGCGGATGGCGCCACGGAGGTCATGCACCTCAAGCCCGGCGGGCCGCTCGACTGCTCCGACGGCCAGGTGCTGCACGACTGGTGCCTGGGTGGCTGGGGCATTGCCTGGCGCAGCACCTGGGAGGTGGAGGCCGAGATCGCCGCAGGCCGACTGGTCGCGGTACTGGAGGACTTTGCCGCCCCGCCCAATGGCATCTACGTGGTCTTCCCCCAGCGCAAGCACCTGCCTCTGCGCGTGCGGCTGTGGATCGAGCACCTCAAGCACCAGTACGCGCAGCCCGCGTTCTGGAAAGGCCCCCAGGGCGGCTGACCGCCCTGCCTTGGCAGACTGCACATTCCATGTCCTCCGCGCCCACGCTCCTCGTCGCTGACGACCACCCGCTGTTCCGCGCGGCCGTGCTGCACGTGCTGCGCGAGCGCCTGCCCCAGTACCGCACGCTGGAGGCGGCCAGCGCCGCCACGCTGGGCCAGGCGTTGCAGGAGCACCCGGAGATCGAACTCGTGCTGCTGGACCTAAGCATGCCCGGCACGCGCGGCTTCTCGGCCCTCTTGCATGTGCGCGGCGAATACCCCGAGCTGCCCGTGGTCATCATTTCGTCCAACGACCACCCCCGCGTCATCCGCCGCGCCCAGCAGTTTGGCGCGGCAGGCTTCATCCCAAAGTCCGCGCCTGCCGACGCCATGGGCGACGCCATTCAGGCCGTGCTGGACGGCGGCAGCGGGTTCCCGCCCATGGCGGCCGAGCGCTCCGAGGCCGACGCCGAGTTGGCCGCGCGGCTCGCGCAGCTCACGCCCCAGCAGTTCCGCGTGCTGCTGTGCCTGGCCGACGGGCTGCTCAACAAGCAGATCGCCGCCGCGCTGGGGTTGGCGGAGAACACGGTGAAGGTGCACGTCACCGCCATCCTGAAAAAGCTCGCGTGCTACAGCCGCACGCAGGCGGCGGTGCTGGTCAAAAGCCTGGAGACGGAAGACGGCGTGTCTTCCTGAGGTGGAGATCTGCATCAAAACGGCCGCTGTCGCTTATCCAAAAAGCCCTGGCAGCTACTAAAAGCGTAGCGACGAGCGCAGCCTATCCAACCGGGCGCAGCACCCTGCGCGAGGCGCCGTGCAAGGGCCGCCCCGCCGCGCAGCGGCTCAGGGGGATGCTCCCTGTCTCAGCAGCGTCTGGCTCACCAGCGCCCGCAGCGCGGGGGCGCGCACGGGCTTGGCCAGAAAGCCCCAGCCGCGCTCGGCGGCCTGGCGGCGCAGGGTGGCATCGCGCTCGGCGGTGACCAGGATCACGGCAGGCGTCTGGCCCCAGCGCTGGCACAGCTGCGCGAACACTTCAGGGCCGTGGAGGCCGGCGCCCAGGTGCACGTCCAGCAGCACCAGCTGCGGTGCCTGGCCGGGCTGGGCGGCGGCCAGGGCCTCGGGCGCGCCAGCGGCTAGCGGCACCGTGCACCCCCAGCGCTGCAGTAGGGCCTGCGTGGCGGCGCAGGTAGGGCCGTCGTCATCAATGACCCAGGCACTGCTGCCTTGCAGGGGGGCGTCGTCGGCGGGTTGCTGCGTGGTGGCGGGGGGCGCAGCCTGCTGCGCGGCGGCGGGGTTGCCCAGCGGCACACACACCCAGAACACGCTGCCGCGCCCCAGTTGCGAGCGCAGGCCAATCTCGTGCCCCAGCAGGCGGCCCAGGCGTTCGACGATGGCCAGGCCCAGGCCTGCGCCCCGGTCGTCGGCGCGGCCTTCGTCCAGGCGGCGGAATTCTTCGAAAATTTCACGCTGCAGAGCCTCGGGGATGCCGGGGCCCTGGTCATGCACTTCGATGCGCAGGTGGTCATTGCCCACCCTGCGGCAGCCCACCACGATGCGCCCCCGCCGGCTGTAGCGGATGGCGTTGGAGACAAAGTTCTGCAGGATGCGGCGCAGCAGGTTGTCGTCGGTGCGCACCACGGCGCGCGTGGGCACGCAGCGCAGTTGCAGGCCCTGGCTTTCGGCCAGCACGCCAAAGTTGTGGCCCAGCACCTGCAAGAGTGGCCCTAGGGCCACATCGTGGATGTGCACGTCGAACTGGCCCGATTCCATGCGCGAGATGTCGAGCAGGCTGTTGAGGATGGCGTCTTGCGCGGCCAGGGCGCCGTCGATGCTGTCCACGGCGTGCCGTTCGGCGTCGCCCGGCAGGTGGCTGCGCAAGAGCGAGGTGAACATGCGCGCGGCGTTCAGGGGCTGCAGCAGGTCGTGCACGGCAGCGGCCACAAAGCGGGTTTTGGAGCGGTTGGCCTGCTCGGCTTCGCGCCGTGCAGCGTCCAGGTCGCGGGTGCGGTCGGCCACGCGCTGCTCCAGCGCGTCGGCGAGGGACCGCAGCTCGCGCGCGGCGTTCTTGTAGCTGGTGATGTCGGCGTAGCTGGTCACAAAGCCGCCTTCGGGCAGCGGGTTGCCCCGGATCTCCAGCACGGTGCCGTCGCCCTTGGCGCTTTCGTGCAGGTGGGGTGTGCCGCTGCGCAGATGGGCCAGGCGGCGTGCGATGGCTTCTCCCACCGGGCCGGGGCCCAGCAGGCCCCGGCGTGCGTTGTGGCGCATCAGGTCGGCAATGGGCTGGCCCACGCGCATCAGGTCTGCCGGGAAGCGAAACAGCTGCACATAGCGCGAGTTCCAGGCCACCAGGTTCAGGTCGGCGTCGATGATGACCACGCCCTGCGGCAGATGTTCCAGGCTGCGCGAGAGGCCCGTGTCGGTCTGCTGGGCGGCCTGCTGCGCCGCCTGCACGATGCCGTCCTGCGCGGTGCGCAGCTCCTGGGCGTGCTGGCGCAACACGGTCTCCAGCTCCTGGCGGCTGCGCTGGCGCAGGCTGGACAGGCGCTGGCGCTGGCGCACAAACAGCACGAGCAGGCCCAGCGCCAGCCAGCCGCCCGCGCCTGCCGCAGCGGCCCACCGGCTGTCCGCGAAGCTGCTGCGTGTCTCGTGCAGCAGGTGCAGCTGCCACGGGGTGCCGGGCAGGGGCTGGGTCCGCCACAGCACGCGGCCGGGCAGGGCAGGGGCCTGCACGCTGACCAGCCGACCGCCAGTGTCCAGGGCTTCCACCACGCGGACTTCCAGCGGGCGCAGCGGCTGGTCGGCGTACTGCCGGGTGGCGTTCAGCTCGCGGCGTTCCTCATCGTCCAGTGGCTCCAGCAGGCGGTAGCGCCACGCATCCTGGCTGGCCAAAAAAACCACGCCATGCGCGTCCGACGCCAGCACGATGTCGGTGGTCTGCAGCCACTCGCGTTCCAGCTCCTGCAGCGCGATCTTGATGGCCACCAGCCCCAGCGTCTGGCCATGGTCGTCGTGGATGGCCTGAGACAGAAAGTAGCCCGGCTCACCCGTGGTCACGCCAATGCCATAGAAGCTGCCGCGCCCCTGGGCCAGCGCCTGCTGCACGTAGGGGCGAAAGCTGTAGTCCACCCCCACATTGCTGGTGGCCGTGCGCCAGTTGCTGGCGGCCACGGCCAGGCCGTCGCGGTTGAGCAGGGTGAGGGTGGAGGATTGGCTGGCACCGTTGGCCTGCTCCAGCTTGCGGTTGAGCTGCTCCCCATCGGCCGCACTCAGTGGGTGGGTCAGCGCGTTGCGCAGCTGTGCATCCAGCGCCAGTACTTCGGGCAGGGTGCGGTAGCGGTCGATGCGCTGGGCCAGGGCCTGGCCGTAGAGCGCCAGTTGGCCCTGCACGCTGCGGTTTTCTTCCTGCAGTGAACGCTGCCAGGCCCATTGGCCGGCGATGAACATGCTGCCCACCATGCCCCCAAGCAGGATCAGCAGGGTCCAGAATTTTCGGAGGCGGGGCGTCATCGTCATGGGGAAAATTTGTTCCTGGCGCGGTCCGTAGGCTGGGATGTTGCGGGGAGCGAGTGTGCCGCATCCCGGCCAGGTGCTAGGTGTTTTCCCTATATTGGGGCAAGCGGCGCCCTATGGCGGTGCCCCTGACTAATACCAATAGGTTATCGGCTCAAACAGCGTGCGGCGGTACAAACGGCACCCTCGACGCACCCCGGTGGTGCAGTCTTTCGTGATTTCAGGAGACCTCCATGCACGCCATTTCCGCCCCCACAGCCCACCCCGTGCGGCTGCCTTTTTACCGGCAGCTGTATTTCCAGGTGGTGCTCGCCATCGTCCTGGGTGTCTTGCTCGGGCATTTTGAACCCGCCTATGGCGAGGCGCTCAAGCCGCTGGGTGATGCCTTCATCAAGCTGGTCAAGATGATCATCGCGCCGGTGATCTTCCTGACCATCGTGACCGGCATTGCGGGCATGTCGCAGCTGAGCAGCGTGGGTCGCGTGTTTGGCAAGGCCATGGCGTACTTTTTGTTCTTCTCCACGCTGGCCCTGGTGGTGGGTCTGGTGGTGGCCAACGTGGTGCAGCCCGGCGCGGGCATGAACATCAACGTCGCCGATCTGGACCAGACGGCCGTGAAGAGCTACGTGGCCAAGTCGCATGAGATGAGCCTGACCGGGTTTGCGATGGACATCATCCCCAAGACGCTGGTCAGCCCCTTCGTGGGCGACAACATCCTGCAGGTGCTGCTCGTGGCCGTGCTGTTTGGCGTGGGCCTGGCACTGGTGGGTGAGGCGGGCCGTCCTGTGCAGCATTTTCTGGAAGCGCTGACCACCCCCGTGTTCAAGGTGGTGGGCATTGTGATGAAGGCCGCGCCCATCGGTGCGTTCGGCGCCATGGCGTTCACCATCGGCAAGTTTGGCCTGGGTTCGCTGGTCAATCTGGCCTGGCTGGTGGGCTCGTTCTACATCACCTCGCTGCTGTTCGTTGTGGTCATCCTGGGCTTTGTGGCCCGGCTGTGCGGCTTCTCGGTGTTCAAGCTGTGCCGCTACCTCAAGGCCGAGCTGATGCTGGTGCTGGGTACCTCATCCTCCGAATCGGCCCTGCCTTCGCTGATGGAGAAGATGGAAAAGGCCGGTTGCAGCAAGTCGGTGGTCGGCCTCGTGGTGCCCACGGGCTACTCGTTCAACCTGGACGGCACCAACATCTACATGACGCTGGCCGCGCTGTTCATCGCCCAGGCCACGAACACCGAACTGACGCTGGGTCACCAGGTGGCGCTGCTGCTGGTGGCGATGCTTAGCTCCAAAGGCGCAGCAGGCGTGACCGGTGCAGGCTTCATCACCCTGGCCGCCACCCTGGCCGTGGTGCCCGAAGTGCCGGTGGCCGGCATGGCGCTGATCCTGGGCGTGGACCGCTTCATGAGCGAATGCCGCTCGCTGACCAACTTTATCGGCAACGCCGTGGCCACCGTGGTGGTATCCCGTTGGGAAAACGCGCTGGACCATGAGCGCCTGGATGCCGCTCTGAACGGTCATCCCCTGCCTGCCCCGGCCATGGCCATGGCCCCGGTGGTGCCTGCGGATGTGCCCGCAGGCGCGATGGCCCGCACGGTGGCCTGATCGCGTCCGCTCCGGTGTTCGGTCAAAGCGGCGCAGGCCCTCGGGTCTGCGCCGCTTTTTTTTGGGGGGCGCAATGCGGTGGCACGCATACCGGCATGCCGCGTTGCGCGGCGGTAGCGAAATTCCTCAAGCAAAATGGCGGCCACCCGGGCTCCAGAAAAGCCGCGCGCAATGAGGTCCTGGGTTTTGCAAAGGAAACCCCCATGACCCTCGAAGCCGTCCTCGCCGCCCTGCACCTGGTGGCCATCCTGACCTTTGTGGTCTTTTTATCGAGCCAGGCGGCGCTGTGCCGCATGGAGTGGATGAACGCCGCTGTGGTCGAGCGCCTGGCGCGGCTGGATGTGATCTACGGCGTGGCGGGGGCGCTGATGATCGCCAGCGGCGTGGCGCGTGTCCTCTGGGGCATCAAGGGGGCTTCGTGGTATCTCTCGCAGCCGCTGTTTCACATCAAAATCACCATCATTCTGGTCATGATTCTCCTGTCCTTCTGGCCTTCGCTGGTGTTTCGCCGCTGGCGCCATGCCCTGCGCAGCACGGGGGCACTGCCAGCGGCGCAGGAGGTGGCCAAGGTACGCCGCCTCGTGATGCTCCAGTCCCACGTGTTGCCCGTGGTGGCGGTGATCGCGGTGTTCTGGGCGCGGGGCTGGTAGGCGTCGCAAGAAAGACGTTCCGCCCAGAAAAAAGCCGCTGACCCTCACGGGCAGCGGCTTTCTTTGTTTTGGCAGGGCTTATTTGTTCTTCAAGCATTCGCTCATGAAGGCCTTGCGCTCGTCGCCCTTGAGCGTCTTGGCTTTTTCGTCGGCGTTGCAGGCCTTCATCTTGTTTTGCTGGGTTTCTGGCTTGTTGCTCAGGCAGGTCTTCATGAAAGCCTTGCGCTCGTCGCCCTTCTTGTCCGCCGCTTCCGCATTGCAGGTGGCCATGCGGGTCTGCTGCTTGGTGGGCGCGGCGGCCGATGCCGCAGGCGCTGCCGGCGTGGCGGGGGTTGCTGCCGTGGCCGGGGCGGCGGCCTTGGCTCCGGCGGCAGGGGCGTCGGCAGCGTGGGCTGCGCCGAACGAAAGGACCAGGCTCAGGGCTGTCAGGGAGAGAAGCTTGTTCATAGGGGCTCCAGTAGAGTGTGGCATCTGACGCAACCTGCGTCGGATTGCCCGATTACAACGTATGCCCTGGAGACGGGGCTGACACGCCGCAGGCCAGGCCATGATTCTTTACGATCTGTTGCGTACTGGCTGCGCAGGGCTGCTTTGGCGGTGCTGGCGGCATGCTCGGTGAGCGCCCCGGCCCGGCCCCGTAAAATCCGCCGATGCTCACAGCCAAAAATGAATTGCTCGCTGCGCTTGCAGCCGAGCTGGAAGTCCTGTCCCCTGGCGCTGGCGCCAAGGCGGCGTTTGAATCCCCCAAGGTGGCGGCCCATGGCGACTTCGCCTGCACCGCCGCCATGCAACTGGCCAAGCCGCTCAAGCTCAATCCCCGCGCCTTGGGTGAACAGCTCAAGGCCGCACTGGAGGCCACGCCCGCCTTCACCCGCTGGGTGGATGCCATTGAAATCGCCGGACCGGGCTTTCTGAACATCCGCGTGAAGCCCGCCGCCAAGCAGGAAATCGTGCGCGAGGTGCTGGCAGCTGGCGAGCGTTTCGGTTATCAACCCGACAACGGCCAGCGCGTGCTGGTCGAGTTTGTCTCGGCCAACCCCACCGGCCCGCTGCACGTGGGCCACGGCCGCCAAGCTGCTCTAGGCGATGCCATCTGCAACCTGTTCAGCACCCAGGGCTGGAAGGTGCACCGCGAGTTCTACTACAACGACGCGGGCGTGCAGATCGATACGCTGACCAAGAGCACGCAGCTGCGCGCCAAGGGCTTCAAGCCCGGCGACGACTGCTGGCCCACCGACAGCGACAACCCGCTGGCCAAGAACTTCTACAACGGTGACTACATCGCCGACATTGCCGAGGCCTTCAAGGCCAAGGCCACGGTGAAGGCCGACGACCGCGAGTTCACGGCCAACGGCGACGTAGAGGACTACGACAACATCCGCCAGTTCGCCGTGGCCTACCTGCGCAACGAGCAGGACAAGGACCTGCAGGCGTTCAACCTGCACTTTGACGAGTACTACCTGGAGTCCAGCCTGTACACCAGCGGCCGCGTCGAGGCCACGGTGAACAAGCTCGTCGCCAATGGCAAGACCTACGAGCAAGATGGCGCGCTGTGGCTGAAAAGCACGGACTACGGCGACGACAAGGACCGCGTCATGCGCAAGCAGGACGGCTCCTTCACCTACTTCGTGCCCGATGTGGCGTACCACATCGCCAAGTGGGAGCGTGGCTTCACGAAGGTCGTCAACATCCAGGGTACGGATCACCACGGCACCATTGCCCGCGTGCGCGCGGGCTTGCAAGCGGCCGACGTGGGCATCCCGCAGGGCTACCCCGACTACGTGCTGCACACCATGGTGCGCGTGGTCAAGGGCGGTGAAGAGGTCAAGATCAGCAAGCGCGCAGGCAGCTATGTCACGCTGCGCGACCTGATCGAATGGACCAGCAAGGACGCCGTGCGTTTCTTCTTGCTCTCCCGCAAGCCCGATACCGAGTACACCTTCGACGTGGACCTGGCCGTGGCGCAGAACAACGACAACCCCGTGTACTACGTGCAGTACGCGCATGCCCGCATCCAGTCGGTGCTGCGCGCGTGGCAAGAGGCTGGCGGTGGCAACGTGGCTTCGCTGCACGACGTTGATCTGTCGGCTCTCGAAGGCCCACAGGCCCAGGCGCTGATGCTGCAGCTGGCCAAGTACCCCGAAATGCTCACGGCTGCGGCCGACGGCGAAGCCCCGCACGATGTGACCTTCTACCTGCGCGACCTTGCCGCCAGCTACCACAGCTACTACGACGCCGAGCGCATCCTGGTGGACGACGAGGCCGTGAAGAAGGCTCGCCTGGCGCTGGTCGCCGCCACCGCGCAGGTATTGCACAATGGCCTGGCCGTGCTGGGCGTGTCGGCTCCAGCCAGAATGTAAGCAGTCACTATGAAGAAACAACAGACGGGCGGGACCATCGTCGGCTTTATCGTTGGGGTCATCGTGGGCCTGGGCGCTGCCTTGGCTGTGGCGGTGTACGTGACCAAGGTGCCGGTGCCCTTCCTCAACAAGGGCAATGGCCGGGGCGTGGACATGGACGCCGCCGAGACCCAGAAGAACAAGAACTGGGATCCCAATTCGCCTTTGTATGGCAAGAACCCGGCTCGCCCGGCAGCCCCGCCCGCTGTGGCTGCCTCGGCGCCCACCTCGGCCGCGCCGGATGCGCGGGCTGTGGCATCGGCGCCCGCACCCAAGCCCGCTGCCAGCAAGCCCGAGGCCAAGGCTGAAACCAAGCCTGGCGCCGACCCGCTGGGAGATCTGGCCGTGGCCAAGGCTGCTGCCAAGGGCAATCTGGACCCGTTCGACTACTTTGTCCAGGCCGGGGCTTTCCGCACCCAGGCGGACGCCGATGCGCAGCGCGCCAAGCTGGCCATGCTGGGCTGGGAGGCCCGCGTGAGCGAGCGTGAGCAAAATGGCCGGGCGGTGTTCCGCGTGCGTGTGGGGCCGTTCACCAAACGCGACGACGCCGAGCAGCTCAAGGAGAAGCTCGATGGCGCCGGTCTGGAGTCGGCGCTGGTGCGCGTGCAGCGCTGACGCGCCAGACTTCGGGTGGCTGAACTTTTTGCGGGGGCATGGCTCACATCCCCCAGACCTGTAACAGGAGAGTCTTTGTCATGAAACGCCGTGAGTTTTCTTTGTCCGCCGCCTCGGCGGTTGCCGCTTCCGCCCTGACGTTGCCAGTGGCCACCCCCGCGCTGGCTCAGGCCCGCCAGTTCAAGGAGGGCAAGGACTTCCGGCGGCTTGACAAGCCGGTAGCGCCCGACGCGCCTGCGGGCAAGGTCGATGTGATCGAGTTCTTCTGGTACAGCTGCCCCCACTGCAACGCCTTTGAACCCGCGCTCGACGCCTGGGTCAAGGCCGCCCCCAAGGACGTCTCCGTCCGTCGTATGCCCGTGGCCTTCAACGCGAGCTTTGTGCCCCAGCAAAAGTTGTACTACGCTCTGGAAGGCATGGGCAAGCTCGAAGCCCTGCACGCCAAGGTGTTCCGCGCCATCCATGTGGAAAAGCAAAAGCTGGCCAAGGACGACGAAATTTTTGCCTGGGTGGCCCAACAGGGTGTGGACGCCGCCAAGTTCAAGGAAATCTACACCTCGTTCAGCGTGTCCAACCAGGTTCGCCGTGCTTCGCAACTGCAGGACGCCTACGGTGTGGAGGGTGTGCCCTCGATGGGTGTGGCGGGCAAGTTCTACACCGATGGCACCATGGCGGGCAGCATGCAAAACGTGCTGCAGGTGGTGGAACATCTGGCGACAGTGGCCCGCAAAGGCTGACGGTTTTCGCCCGGCCGCCGGTTCCCATTGGCAAAAGCCCGCACATGCGGGCTTTTTTCATGGAGGAACGCGACGGGGTGGCTACAATGATTGCAAGATTCGTGCCCTATGAACCATCGCCTCCTTCCGATCCTCCTGCTCGCGGCCCTGGCCTGCACCTTCGGTGTGGCCCATGCCGAAAAGGCCGACCGCGCCAAGCCCATGAACATCGAGGCGGACGCTTTGCGCCACGATGAACTCAAGCAAACCAGCGTGTTCTCTGGCCGCGTGGTCATGACCAAGGGCTCCATCGTGCTGCGCGGCGCGCGGCTGGATGTGCGCCAGGATGCCGATGGCTACCAGTACGGCGTGGTCACGGCAGAGCCCGGCAAGCGCGCCTTCTTCCGGCAAAAGCGCGACACCCTGCCGGGAGCACCCGACGAGTTCATCGAAGGCGAGAGCGAAGTCATCGAGTACGACGGCAAGGCCGACAACGTGCGCTTCATCACCCGTGCCGAGCTGCGCCGCTACCGGGGCGCTGTGCTCAGCGACGAGATCACGGGTGCCGTGATTGTCTACAACAACCTGACCGACGTGTTCTCCGTGGACGGCAAGCGCACCGCCACCAACGCTGCGGGCGATGCCCCCGCGCCGGGCAGCCGCGTGCGCGCCGTGCTGGCCCCCAAAGATCCACCGCCCGCTGCGGCGGCCCCCGAGGCGGCGTCCCCGGCCTCAGCCCCGGCGCTGCGCCCCAGCAACAGCCTTGGCGGCGGCGCCAAGTGAGTGGGCCCGCTGTGAGTACCGGTCCTGACACTCAGGCGGGTAGCCGCCTGGGGCCTGATTCCCAGGCGGGCAGCCGCCTGGAGGTGCAGCACCTGGCGAAGTCTTATGGCAGCCGCAAGGTCGTCAAGGACGTTTCGCTGGTCGTGCAAAAAGGTGAGGTCGTGGGGCTGCTCGGCCCCAACGGCGCGGGCAAGACCACCTCGTTCTACATGATCGTGGGCCTGGTGCGCAGCGACGAGGGAGACATCCGCATCGACGGCCAATCGGTGGCCCACATGCCCATCCACCGGCGCTCGCGCCTGGGCCTGTCGTACCTGCCTCAGGAAGCCTCGATCTTTCGCAAACTCACGGTCGAAGAGAACGTGCGCGCCGTGCTGGAACTGCAGCGTGGTGATGACGGCCAGCCGCTGTCGCGCGACGCCATCGAGGAGCGCCTGACGGCCCTGCTGCAGGAGCTGCGCGTGGACCACCTGCGCGCCTCGCCCGCCATGGCCCTGTCCGGTGGCGAGCGCCGCCGCGTCGAGATTGCCCGGGCCCTGGCCACACAACCGCGTTTCATCCTGCTGGACGAGCCCTTTGCCGGCATCGACCCCATTGCCGTGATCGAGATCCAGCGCATCATCGGCTTCCTGAAGGCGCGGGGCATTGGTGTGCTCATCACCGACCACAATGTGCGCGAAACCCTGGGCATCTGCGACCACGCCTTCATCATCAGCGATGGCCGCGTGCTCGCGCAGGGCACGCCGTCCGAGATCGTGGACAACGCCGAGGTACGACGTGTTTACCTTGGCGAACACTTCAGGATGTGATGAAGCCTGGACTCTCGCTGCGCGTCTCGCAGCATCTTGCATTGACCCCCCAGCTTCAGCAGTCCATTCGGCTGCTGCAGTTGTCCACGCTCGAACTCTCGCAGGAAGTCGAGCAGATGCTCGACGAAAACCCGTTCCTCGAACGCAATGCCGACGAAGCTCCGCGCGAGGAGTTTGGCCTGGAAGCCGCCGACACGCCCGCGCAGCCCGATGAGTACAGCGCCGATGATGCTATATTTTCAGGAGCTAGCAGTGCAAGCAGCACAAGCGCTGAAGGCCAAAATGATGCTGAAACACCGAGTGCTGGCTCTGACGAGCCTGACTGGAGCGGTGACGGCACGGTAGAAATGGCGCCCAACGACGCGGAGTGGGGCGGGGATGCGCCCGCCCGCAACCGCAACGACTCCGAAGGCGACGAGGCCGACGCCACCGAGCTGGCCCGTTCGCATGAATCGCTGACCGCCTTTTTGCACCGTCAGGCACTGGCGCTGCGCTTGTCAGAGATTGACCGCGCAGCGCTGCGTTTTCTCATTGAATCGCTCAACGACGACGGCTACCTCGAAGAGCCGCTGGAAGATCTGGCCATCAGCCTGGCCGGGCCGGACGACCTGGAGCAGATTGAAGAGCTGGTGCACCGCTTCACCGTGGCCCAGCGCCTGCTGCAAAGCCTGGAGCCCACCGGCGTGGGTGCGCGCAACCTGGCCGAATGCCTGACGCTGCAGCTCACGGCGCTGGCTGCCGACGAGGACAGCGATGCTGACCCCGACACGGTGCAGACCGCGCTGCGCATTTGTCAGCAGCCGCTGGAGATGCTGGCCCGCCGCGACATCCGCCGCCTGACGCAGCTGTGTGGCGACGGCGAAGAGCGCACCCGCGCCGCCATGGGGCTGATCGCTCGCCTGGAGCCTCGCCCCGGCCGTCGCTTTGCCGACGTGGAGCGCAACATCATCATTCCCGATGTCATCGTGCGCAAAGCCGGGCGCGCTAACGGCCGCGACGGCCAGCACAACTTCATCGTCAGCCTCAACCCCGATGTGATGCCGCGCCTGCGCGTGCACGACATCTACGCCGGTGCCCTGCGCGGCCACAAGGGCGGCGAGGGCCACCAGGGCATGCAGCAGCGCCTGCAGGAGGCGCGCTGGTTCATCAAGAACATCCAGCAGCGCTTTGACACCATCCTGCGCGTCTCGCGCGCCATCGTGGAGCGGCAAAAAAGCTTCTTCACCCACGGCGAGTTGGCCATGCGCCCGCTGGTGCTGCGCGACATCGCCGACGAACTGGGCCTGCACGAATCCACCATCAGCCGCGTGACCACCGCCAAATACATGGCCACGCCAATTGGCACGTATGAGCTGAAGTACTTCTTTGGCTCGGGCCTGGGTACCGAGACCGGCGGCAACGCGTCCAGCACCGCCGTGCGCGCCCTCATCAAGCAGTTTGTGGCCGCAGAAAGCCCCGCCAAGCCGCTGTCCGACAGCCAGATCGCCGAGATGCTCAAGGAACAGGGCATCGAGTGCGCACGCCGCACCGTGGCCAAGTACCGCGAGGCGCTCAAGATCGCGCCGGCCAACCTGCGCAAGGCGCTGTAGGTACCCCGGTTGGGGGCGCATGGCTCGCCCTGTTTGAATTTTTCGTTTTTCTATCCGCCACCCCACCATGGCCCGCATCGTCTTCGACCTCCCCCCGCACTTTGGCTTTGCCACCGAGCTGCAGATCTACATCAGCCACGTCAACCAAGGCGGGCACCTGGACAACGCGCAACTGCTGAGCCTGGTCTCTGAAGCGCGGGTGCGCTTCTTCCAGTCGCTGGGCTACCCCGAGGCCGACGTGGGCGGGCTGTCCATCGTGGTCGGCGACATCGTGGCGCAGTACAAGTCCGAAGGTTTCCACGGTGAAACCATGCGCGTGGAGATGGCGCCTGCGGACTTCAACCGCTATGGGTTTGACCTGGTCTTTTGCATGACCGAGAAGACCTCAGGCCGCGAGGTGGCGCGCGGCAAGATCGGCATCGTCTTCATCGGCAAGGCCGACCGCAAGGTGGCGCCGATCCCCGAATCCATCCGCCAATTGCTGCTGGCCCGCGCGGGAACGCCGGATTCCCACGCATTGTCTGAGCGCGTATCCTCCCCATCGACATGAACCAACTCCAACTTTTTCTCCCCTGCGCCGCTGGTGTGGAGGGCTTTCTGGCCGATGAGGTGCATGGCATCACCGGCCTCACGGGGCAAGACCTGCTGGTCGGCCGCGGCGGCGTGCTGCTGCGCGCCTCGTGGCGCGAGGCGCTGCTGCTCAACCTGCACAGCCGACTGGCCCAGCGCGTGCTGGTGCAACTGGCGCACCGCCCTTACCGCTCCGAGAACGATCTCTATGCCATGGCCAGCGACGTGGCCTGGGAAATCTGGTTCACCACGCGCCAGACCTTCAAGGTCGAGGTGACCGCCCAGCACAGCCCGCTGCAGAGCCTCAACTTCGCAGGTCTCAAGGTCAAGGACGCGGTGGCCGACCGCTTTCGCGCCAAAAGCGGGGTGCGCCCCGACGTGAACACCCAGTGGCCCGATGTGCGCATCCACCTGCACCTGACCACCGACGAAGCCACCATCTACATCGACACCTCCGGCGAGCCGCTGTTCAAACGCGGCTGGCGCGAGGACAAGGGCGACGCCCCGCTCAAGGAAACCCTGGCCGCCGCCATGATCGCCGCCAGTGGTTGGGACCCGCACGGCGACAACCCCCAGCCGCTCTACGACCCCTGCTGCGGCAGCGGCACCATCGTGATCGAAGCCGCGCAGATCGCCTGCCGCATCCCGGCGGGCATGCTGCGGCGCTTTGCGTTCGAGAAGCTGCTGCCGTTCCAGGCCCATGTCTGGGATGCTATTAAAAACGAAGCTGAAAGCGCAATACAGACAAGCGCTGTACCCCTGTTTGGCAGTGATGTGGCCTTCCGCATGGTCGATTTTGCGCAGCGCAATGCTGAGCGCGCAGGCGTGGCCGATGCCGTGCAGCTGCGCGGCGGCGACGCCCTGCAGCGCATGCCGCCCTGTGAGCAGCCTGGCGTGATGCTGCTGAACCCGCCCTATGGCGAGCGCATTGCTGCCGCAGGTAGCGCAGGCCGCAACGCCAGCGAGCGCGCCGCCGACCGTGCCCAGGGCATGGCCGTGGGTCGGGAAGAGGCGCAGACCGAGGATGGCGGCGAATTCTTCAGCCAGCTGGCCTCGCACTGGAAGAAGAACTACGCTGGTTGGCAGGCCTGGATGCTCACACCCGACCTCAAGCTGCCCGGCAAGATGCGCCTGAAGGAATCGCGCCGCGTGCCCATGTGGAACGGCCCCATCGAATGCCGCCTCTTCCGCTTCGACATGATCAAGGGCGCGGTGCGCGACCGTGCTGCAAAACCCGCCCCTGACAACGACCCGCGCAATGCAGGTTGAACTGCGCCTGCCCGCCGAGGCCGCACAGGGCGAACCCGCCCGCCCTGTGGTGGTGGACACCAACGTCGCGCTCGACCTGCTGATCTTCAGCGACCCGCGCACCGCCCCCCTGCGCGCACTGCTGGCCCAAGGGCGCCTGGCCTGGATAGCGACCCAGGTCATGCGCGACGAACTGGAGCGTGTGCTGGCCTATCCGCACATCGTTGGGCGCATGGACTACTACCGCGTGGATGCAGCGCAGGTACTCGCTGCATTTGATGCGCAGGCGCGGCTGGTGGAGATCGCGCCCAAGGTGCCCTATGTCTGCAAGGACGCGGACGACCAGAAGTTCATCGACCTGGCGGCGGCACACCGGGCGATTTTGCTGAGCAAGGACAAGGCGGTGATCTGTATGCGCAAGCGCTTGATGAATTTCGGGGCGGATGTGGCGACTGCGCTGGTGCTGGAGGCGGAGGTAGCAGCACTTGCGGTTTGATAGGCCTGCCAAGTCTTCGACAGGATCGTGGGGACTGTTACCCTCCGATGATCGTGTATCACCGCCCATGAGTTCAAGGCGGCACTTCCTCTGGCATACCGCTGGCGCTGTCTCATTTTTTGCGAGGCCGTCTTTGGCTCAAAGTCTTCCGTCGTCAATCCTTCGTGATCTCCCCTGGTCTTTTTCTGAGCCGTCTTGCCAGGATGTGGAGACTTTGCTCTCTGCCCTGCGTGAGTACAGTAGGAGCATTGGACACAGCCTGGATGAGCAGGAGCTCCAGAGGCAGTTTCCGGGCAGGACGTTGGACGTGACCTATGCGTACTGGGTTCGGGATAACGGTGGCGTTTGGACCGAATTGAGCGCTACGGTTCAGATTCGCAGGGACCACAACCCAACCTATGCAAAGGTGCTGTTCCTTTTGCACCAGGAGGCAGCGCACCTGCTGGCTGACCAGGATCGCCATTTTTTTGAGGGGCTGGTGCTGTCTGCAGATCCGTTGTCAGACACGCCAAGGTACGAAATGCTGCTGGGAAGTTGATCGTAAGTTTGGTGGGGTGGGTGGGCGCAGTCGGACCTGCCACGTTGGCAATCCAAGCCCTGGAAATCAGGACATCAAAGCCTTCTTCAAATACACCAGCTGAAATCCCTGGATGTAGTTGTCGATGTGCCCAAACTCCTCATAGCCCTGTTTAAGATAGAACTCGCGCGCCTGCCACTCAAAGGTGTTCAGCGTCACGCTGTGCGCGCCCAGGTTGCGGGCTTTCTGTTCTGCCGTGGCCAGCAGGTTGCGGCCCACTCCATGGTGCCGGGCGGCTTCGTCCACAAACAGCAGTTCCACGTTCAGCCACTCCAAAAACACGAATCCGCGCAGCCCGCCGACCAATTCGCCCTGCGCGTCACGCGCGCTCACCCACACCGGCTGGGACTGGCCGTACTCACCGACGAACCCGTAGTTGAATTGCCGCATCCGACGGCCTAAGACGCCGGAGTGAACTTCTTCTGCTGTGGGTGTGTAGATCTCAAAGTCGGTCATTGCGGAAGTCATGTAGGCCGGATTGGTGAAGCGTAACCCGACCTGCTCTCATCGGGCGAAGCTGCCCCGCCGTCGCTTGAGCCGCCGCGCTCAGCTATCAAATCTGAAGTCCGCTGCCGCGTGCAGCTCCCAAGCCCCTTCGCCCTTGAACTCCAGCACGTGCGTGTGGTGTTTGAGCACGGCGGGGCGGTGGGCGATGCTGATGAGGGTGGTTCCGCTGGCGCGCAGGCGTTCGTAGAGGGCGGTTTCGTTGGCGCTGTCCAGCGCGCTGGTGGCTTCATCCAGGATGACGATGCTGGGCTGGCGCGCCAGCACGCGGGCAAAGGCCAGGCGCTGTTGCTCGCCGACGGACAGCAGTTTCTCCCAGTCGTAGGACGCGTTGAGCCCACCCACACGCTCGGACAGTGATTCGAGGTGCACCTCCTGCAGCAGCTCCAGCAGGCGTTCGTCGCTCAGCGCCGTCTGCTTGCTCGGGTAGATGATCTGGCTGCGCAGTGTGTCAATCTGCATGTAGGGGCGCTGGGGCAGGAAGAACATGTCTTCCAGGGGCGGGTGCTGCACGGTGCCACTGCCCGTGTGCCACAGGCCGGCAATGGCACGCAAGAGCGAGCTTTTGCCGCAGCCGCTGGGGCCGGTGATGAGCAGCGCGTCGCCGGGCTGTAGCTGCAGCGAGAGGTCGGCCACTAGCAGGCGGCCGAAGTGGGGGGTGTAAAGCGAGAGCCCTTCGATGGCCAGCGTGTCGCCGATGCGGGTGGTGATTTGCGGTGGGGGCTCGGAGGGGTCGTGGGCGTTGATCGCGGGCGTCGCATCGTCCGCAGGCTGGCCTGCTGGGGCGGGCTCGGCCCAGGGGGTGGGCGCGGCAGGGGTTTTGAGCACGACCTGCGACAGGGTATGGAGCCGGTCGATGCCCGCCACAAACCGGCTCAGGCTCTCGAAGTTGTCCACGATCAGCGAGATGGCGCCCAGCACGGCGGCAAATGCGCCTGCCGCCTGGATGGCCCGGCCCACCTCCAGCTCGCCCGACAGCACCGCATTGGCCAGGAGGATGCTGGGCAGGATCAAGGTGAGCTGGCTGAAAGAGCGCTGGTACAGGTTGAGCGAGAGCTGCTTTTTGATGAGCCGGGCGAAGTTGGTAAACGCAGCCTCGAACCGGTGGTCGATCTGCACGCGCTCCTGGGGTTCGCCCCGGTAGAAGGCGATGGATTCGGCGTTTTCGCGCAGCCGCATCAGCCCGAACCGGAAGTCTGCCTCGCGGCGGATCTGCCAGAAGTTCAGCCGGATCAGCGGCGCGCCAAAAAAGTACAGCGCCCCGAAGGTGCCCAGCAGGGCATACACCGCCAAAAAAGCCACCAGCGTCTTGGAGATGGACCACAACACCGCGCTGAACGCCACCAGCTGCATCAGGGAGCCGATGAAAATCAGCAGGAAGTGCGTGGACCGGCTGGTGAAGGTGTTGATGTCTTCGCTGATGCGCTGGTCGGGGTTGTCGATGTCGCCGCCCGCGCCGATCTCGTAGTACTTGCGTTCGCTCAGATAGCCATCCAGGAAACGGTGGGTGAGCCAGCGCCGCCAGTGGTTGGAAAACGCATCGCGCATGTAGTAATAAAAGGCGTACACCGGCACCGCGAATGCCAGAACAACAAGGCTGGTGCGCACCGCGATCCAGAAGCGGTCGGCCTGCTTGGCCGCCAGGGCCGATGTCATCTCCCCCGTCTTGTCGATCAGCATGACGGCCAGCTGGGTCTCGCACACCATCAGGGCGATCAGCAGTGCCATCAGGCCCCAGGCGGTGCGCTTCTTGTCGCCTGCCCAGTAGGGCCGGGCCACGCCCATGAACTGCTTCCAGGCAGCCCGCGACAGGGTGGGCGGTCGGCTGCGGCGGGGCTTGTCGGTGGTGGGGGGCAAGGGCGTGGGCTCAGGGGCGGCTGGGCTGGCAGCGGCGGGCAGTGGCATGGAAAGAAGTGAGGGCTGGAGGAAGCTCCACCTGAACGATAGGCGATCAGCGCGCTTGGCGCTGTCAGCGGACAACCACAGCTTGATAGGAGCGGCCGCGTTTCATCTGCTGAGCAACTCGTACGCCGCCCGCACCCGCTGCAAATCCCGCCCCAGCCTGCGGCTTGCCGGCAAAAGCCCCATCCACCCCATCCGCCGGACACTGGTCGCCAGCACCGCCCGCATCTCCGCGCTCTCCTGCGCCACCCAGGCCACCCAGCGCTCGCGCCCCTCGGTCAGCGTGCCGCTGGTGTGCAGGTAGATCGCGGTGGAGTGCGCGTAACACAGCGCATCGCGCACATGGCACACCGCCAGGGGCAGCACGGCGGCGGGGTCGTCCTCAAAGTCGATGCAGGCCACTTCGCCATCGGGGCAGCGCACCATGTTGCGAGCAAAGGCCTGGCTCAGGCACGTGCCTTGGCGGTGCACCTGGGCCAGCGTGTCCAGCCCCTGCTGCCACAGCGCCAGAACGGTGGCCGTGTCACCCGCCTGCACGGCATGGTCGATCTCGTTGCCCAGCGAATGAATCTCTTCCCCCGTGTGGCCCAAGTGGCGCATGGCAAAACCATGGGGCAAGGCGGCCAGCACCACGGGAACGCGGATGCCGCGTGCGGCCAGGTCGCGCAGGCGCTGCACTTCGGTGGCAATGGCCGCAGGGCCGCCGGGGTTGGGCACGGGGCGCAGGGCGTCCAGCCGCAGCAGGGCGGCCAGAACGGCCATGGCGCGGTAGCGGCCCGTGCCGTGGGGAGCGCCGGCGCGCTTGATCCAGATCTGTTCGTGGCCCAGCACATGGGCCATCACGTTGTGGGGCTGGGTGGCCAGCTGCTGCTGCAAAAAGGCGGCGTAGCCCGGGGCGGCGGTGTTGGTGGGGGCGGATGCATCCATCGTCAAGTTCATACAGCGGCATCCCCTGCCACCGCAGCAGCGGTGCCGACGGCTGCGGCGTGCACCAGCTCGACATGGTGGGGAATGGAGGGCTCCAGTGCAGGCTCGCTGGCCTGAAAGCTGTGCGCGCTGGCCAAGGGCCAGTACAGGCGGAACACGTTGTGCTGCGCGTCGAGCGGGCCGAGCAGCGCGCCCGGTTGCATGCGCGTGATCAGGTTGGACAGCAGGCGCACCTCGGTGTCGCTGATGCGGCGCACGATGTGGTGGGCCGTGATGTCCTTGGGGTGGCGCAGCCCGGCGGCCTGCACCAGTTCCTGCAGCGCGTGCAGCGTGCTGCGGTGAAACTGCGCCACGCGCGTGGCCTTGTCGGGCACCACCAGGGCCTGCTGGCGCAGCGGGTCTTGGGTGGTCACGCCCGTGGGGCAGTGGCCGGTGTGGCAGTTTTGCGCCTGGATGCAGCCCAGCGCCATCATGAAGCCGCGCCCCGCGTTGCACCAGTCGGCACCCAGCGCCATCATGCGCGCGATGTCGAAGGCGCTGATCACCTTGCCCGCGCAGCCAATGCGCACGCGGTCGCGCAGGTTCACCCCAACCAGCGTGTTGTGCACCAGCAGCAGGCCTTCTTGCAGCGGGGCGCCCACGTGGTCGGTGAATTCGACGGGCGCCGCGCCCGTACCGCCCTCGGCGCCATCGACCACGATGAAGTCGGGCGTGATGCCCGTGACCAGCATGGCCTTGACGATGGCAAACCACTCCCAGGGGTGGCCCAGGCAGAACTTGAAGCCCGTGGGCTTGCCGCCCGACAGGGTGCGCAGCCGCGCGATGAACTGCATCATTTCCACCGGGTTGCTGAACGCACTGTGGCTGGCGGGCGAGATGCAGGCCTCGCCCTCCTTCACCCCGCGCGCAGCGGCGATCTCGGCCGTCACCTTGGCGCCCGGCAGCACGCCGCCGTGGCCCGGCTTGGCGCCCTGGCTGAGTTTCAGCTCGATCATCTTCACCTGCGGGTCGGTGGCGTTGGCCGCAAAACGCTCTTCGCTGAACGTGCCATCGGGGTTGCGGCAGCCAAAGTAGCCCGAGCCGATCTCCCAGATCAAGTCACCGCCATGCACGCGGTGGTGCTGGCTGATACTGCCCTCGCCCGTGTCGTGCGCGAAGCCGCCTTTTTTTGCACCCTGGTTCAAAGCCAGGATCGCATTGGCCGACAGCGCACCAAAGCTCATGGCCGAGATGTTGAACACGCTCGCGTGGTAAGGCTGGGTGCAAGGCGCCACAGACTGCGACGGCGCATCGGGGTTGCCGCCGATCCACACGCGAAAGTCGTGCGACGGCAGCTGTGTGGGTGCGAGCGAGTGGTTCACCCATTCATAACCCTGCGCGCCCACGTCCAGGTGCGTGCCGAAGGGGCGGTTGTCCGGGTCGCCCTTGGCGCGCTGATACACCAGCGAGCGCTGGGCGCGCGAGAACGGCGCGGCCTCGCTATCGCTTTCGATGAAATACTGGCGCACCTCGGGCCGCACATATTCGAGCATGAAGCGGATGTGGCCGATGACCGGGTAGTTGCGCAAAATGGCGTGGCGCGACTGCTGCAGGTCGTACACGCCCACTGCTACCAGGGCAGCAAACACCAGCACCACGGGCAACCCCACGTGAAAAGCCACCAGCGCAAACAGCGACAGCAGCAGCCCGAAAACGCACAGCGCAAAGGCCGTGTAGCGCACCGGGTACAGGGAGTTCAGTTGGTGGAGCATGGGGGTCCTGGTTCTGGTGGCGGTGCGAGAGGGGGCTACACTGACCGCCTTTTTATCGGGTTGCCATGTTGCGCAAGGCGCTTTTGAGGCCCGGCACCACCCCGGGTCGCCGTACCTCCGCCGCTACACCAGCGCCACGGCACAAGGCCTGCGCATCATAAAAGTAAAACAATGTTTTACCGCCCCCGCTTTCTCGCTTGACGACCGGAGCCCCCCATGACCGAACCCACATCGCCCACTCCCTCCACCGACGATCTTGATGACCCCGCGGGCGCCCCGGCCGCCGCACTGGGCCCTGAAGAGCTGGAAGAGATCGACAACATCCTCGACGACCTGCGCTCGCGCGGCGAGGAAATCCCGCAGTGGGAGTTCTGCGATGGCTTCATGACCGCGCTGATCTGCAGCCGCCGCGCCATCGCCCCGGCCGAGTACCTGCCCATGCTGCTGGGCGACGGCGCCGAGCTGGATGTTGCCGAAGGCGACCCGCTGCCGCAGTTGCCAGCCTTTGCTGACGCCGCCCAGCAGGCGCGCTTTTTAGAGCTGTGGAACCGCCGCTGGGCCGAAATCGTGACCCAGCTCGACACCGACGTGAAGACGCTGGACGACGACCGCACCTTCCAGCCCGAAGCCATGGACATGCGCGGCGCCGTGGCCAGCCTGACCGACGAGCAGCGCGCCGAAATGGGCGACGACCAGGAGATCCCGTCCTTCGGTCAGGTGTGGGCCCTGGGCTTCATGTTTGCCGTGGAAAACTGGCCTGAAGACTGGGCCGCCCCGCGCGACAAGGAAGCCGCCAAGTGGCTGGACGACGCGCTGGACCGCATCGTTGCCCTGACCGAAGACGACACCGGCAAGCCCGAAGTCTGCATGTACGACGAAGACGGCCCACCCAGCACCAGCCAGGCGCGCGTCGAGGCCTTCGGCGAAGCCATCTGGGCCGTGTACGACCTGCGCCAGCTGTGGAAGAGCATGGGCCCGCGCGTGGAGACGGTGCGCAAGGCGCCCGAGCCGGGGCGCAATGACCCGTGCCACTGCGGCAGCGGCAAGAAGTACAAGAAGTGCCACGGAGCTTGATTTTGTTGGGCAATTTGCTATTGATTGGATAGCTATTGGCGCTTGATGGATAAGCGCTAGAGCCTGTTTTGATCTGAAATTCCTCGCAGCGCGCCTTCGGGCGCGCTTTGTTTTTTGCAGGGCACACCGCATGAACCCTTCCACCCTGAACCGTCTGCGCGCCGAATGGGCGCCCAGCATTCCGCGCGAGCTGCTGGCCGGGGCTGTGGCCACGTTTGCGCTCATCCCCGAAGTCATCGCCTTCTCCTTTGTGGCGGGCGTGGACCCTTCGGTGGGGCTCTTCGCCTCGTTTGTCATCAGCCTGGTCATCGCCTTCACCGGCGGGCGGCCTGCGATGGTGTCGGCGGCGGCAGGCTCGGTGGCGCTGGTGGCTGCGCCGCTGGTGCAGTCGCACGGGCTGGGCTACCTGCTGGCGGCGGGGCTGCTGGCAGGCGCGGTGCAGGTGGCGTTTGGGCTGATGAAGCTGGGCGTGTTGATGCGCTTCGTTTCCAGCTCGGTGCGCACGGGCTTCGTCAATGCGCTGGCCATCCTGATCTTTGCCGCGCAACTGCCGCACCTGCACGGCGCCAGCACGGCCACCTGGGGGGCGCTGGCGTTGGGGCTGGCGCTCATCTACGGCCTGCCGTGGCTGGGCCAGCGGCTGGCATGGCCTGCGCTCACCGCCATTCCGTCACCGCTGATCTGCGTGGTGGTGCTCACTGTGCTGGCATCGGCGCTGGGGCTGCACCTGCCCACGGTGGGTGACCTGGGCAAACTGCCCGACGCGTTGCCTGTGTTTGCGCTGCCGCAGGTGCCCGCGTCGCTCGACACCCTGCGCATCATCCTGCTGCCCGCGCTGGCGATCGCCATGGTGGGCCTGCTCGAATCAGTGCTCACCGCCGCAGTGGTCGATGAGCTGACCGACACGCCCAGTGACAAGAACCGCGAATGTGCGGGGCTGGGCGTGGCCAACATCGCGGCCAGCCTGTTCGGCGGCATTGCGGGCTGCGGAATGATCGGCCAGGCTGTGGGCAACGTGAAGTACGGCGGGCGCGGGCGCCTGTCCACGTTGTTCGCCGGGGTGTTTTTGCTCATCCTCATGGTGGCGCTGAAAGACTGGGTATCCAAGGTGCCGGTGATTGCGCTGGTGGCCATCATGGTCATGGTGTCGGCCGAAACGTTCGACTGGAAATCGCTGGGTGCCCTGGTGCGCCACCCGCGCCTGTCCAGCGCCGCCATGCTGGCCACCGTGGCCGTCACCATCGCCACCCACAACCTGGCGGCTGGCGTGGCCGTGGGCGTAGTGCTCAGCGGGGTGTTCTTTGCGTTCAAGGTCTCGCACATGCTGGAGGTGCGCGTGCACGACGATGCGGATGGCGCCGATCACGCAGATGGCGCTGGTGCCACGGCCTTGGGCCAGCGCACTTGGCGCGTGTCCGGCCAGGTGTTTTTTGCCTCGGCCGATGCGTTCATCGAGGCGTTCGACGTGCTGGGCGCCGAGGGCCGCGCGGTGGTCATCGACGTCACACACGCCCACTTCTGGGACATCACCGCCGTCGCAGCGCTCGACAAGGTGGTGGAGCGCTTGCGCCACCATGGCTGCACGGTGCAGGTGCTGGGGCTCAATGACGCCAGCGCGGTGCTGATTGATCGGATGGGAAGCGATGTCGCTCCGGCCAGTGCGAAAGGAGGGGTGGGCGGTTGAGCGGGGAGGATGCCGCTGGCGTTTTAGCGAAGGCGACCAGCCCCGCAGCACACCCAGCAGGCCCAGCGCTTGGCTGCCGGCCCTTTTGTCGCCGTGCACAGCATCGCCACATGTCCTGTCGCAATGCTCCGCGCCGTTGCGGCAGTGGCAAGAAGTACAAGAGTGCTACGGGTTTTTTGGTAGAAGCTACTGATTTGATAGCTGCTGGCGCTTGTTGAATAAGCGCTAGGGGCCAATTGGACTTGATTTTTCCACTGCTGCCCGTTGCAGATGCGAGGGCGGGGTTCAAGGTGGGTGGCTGCCTGTCGCTGATCGAGCACAGTGATAGGGCGCTTTGGGCCGGTGGCCGTCGTCGTAGCAGTGGCTCCAATGGGGCCGATTGCGTCCCTCGCCGTCGGGCAGAATTCGGCTAGGAGCGGACGTTCACCCACTCATCGAGGAGAAGGCATGGAGCGCTGGGAAGTTATGGAGCGCAGAGTTCTCATTGCAGTAGGCATCGTCTTGGTTTCTCTCTCTGCCTGGCTTGTGATGGATGGGGAGAGAGCCTTCTTCGCAATACTGCTGGCTCCCATTATTTTCTGGGTCTTCTGGCAGGCGTTCTTTGAAGACAAGCTAGGCTCCAACGAGCCTGTCTCTCGCGCAGAGCGCCTTATGCACGGGACGTTTTTTTGGGCGAGGCGCCTGGTTATTGGAGGCATTGCGTTGGTACTTGCCGCAATGGCCTTCAAGTTGGCGCGAGATGGCATGGGTCTCACGGCGATTCTTCTCCCCGCCGGGCTTTCCCTGTTTGCAGGCTGGGTTTCCATCTTTGGCGCTGGAAGGTCGAAATCGATGTCCGACGATCTGCAAATCCACCGCGAACGTCAGAAGCGCTATCGAAAGCCCTAACTTCGGCTTAGGGCTGGATAGCGTCTCTCGCCGCGGGGCAGAATTCCGTCAGAAGCGGACATTGATCTTGGAAGAGGAAACGACATGAGCCAAGGCACAGACGGGCTGTCACAACCTGAGAGGCCATCGTCGGCATTTGAGCGGATAGGCGGGAAAGCGATCCTTCTTATGCTCGCCGCTATGTCGGGTAGTGCAGGAGTCATCGCCTTGCAAACCGGAGAACTTGCTGAGGGAGGATCGCGTAGCGCTCCTTTAAAGGTTAACGTTCTGCACGAAGTAGCCGCGTACACCGGTGGTGCGTTTCTCCTCTCCGTTAGTGCAACACTGCTCGTGTGCGCGTTGTCAGGGTTCAGATTTCGGCGGACGCTATTCGCCTTACTTACCGTTAACCTTGCGGCGTTCTTTGCGGCAATCGCCGGCCGTAGTTTTGGTCTGTAGCCAAGACGTTGACTTTCCGCTTTGGGCCCATAGCAGGCATCGCATCAGGCGGTGAATCGCCGAATCAGGACCTCGCATGCTGGCCGAACGCTGCCCAACCAGCGGTGCTCTAGTGCAACTGCTTCGCTATCGCATCGGTCGAGCCATTCGGAGGCGCAGTGTTGGCGCTGTTCACGGCCGGGCAAGTGGTCTGATTCACTGTCGATTGCGACGAACAGCATGAAATCTGGATCATGGTCTAGCGGTGAGACCAGTGTGCGCAATCCAACCAGCGTGCGGACTCCTTCGACAAAACTGATTCGGCCTGCAATCAAGCGAGAAGCAGTCGCGACCACTTCACCATGTGCCTTGAGTAGCTGATTTTCGTCGAGTCTGTTCACCGCTTCTCCAGTGTCCGCTTCTGGCCGAATTCTGCCCGGCGGCGAGGGACGCTATCGGGCCCTGAACAGACGACGCTCAAGACACACGATGCACGGTAAAAGCGCCAATCCAAAGCGCTGCGCTACATAGGGAAACAATCAGCCCAATCTTGCAAAGTCGTTTTCCTTCTAGCTCGTAGCGGTCTGTATCTAAGCACCACAAAAGCGTCCATCCCGCGACCCTATCGATTTCATCGGCCTTCCGCAGATGTCGGACTGCGGACAACCCAAGAAACGAGTAGTAGAGGCCCAGCAGGGTTGCTAGAGCGCCAAATGCGATGGAGACAGTCTGCATTGCCATGATCTTCAGTGTCCGCTTGTGGCCGAGAGCCGCAGTTCCCAATGCATTGAGCGATCTGCGTCACCGCAACACCACCCCTCACCCCTGCGCCAGAAACTTCTTCAAATTCCCCGCCGCCGTGCTGCGCACTTTGCGCTTGAGCGATGGCGACCAGCCCAGCAGCAGCCCTGGTGCCCCCAGAGCCTGCCGTGCCCAGCGCCAGAAGTTGAAGCGGTCGCGGTGGGTGGCGATCAGCCCGTCGGGCGTGAAGGTGAAGGTGCCGTCGATGATGTTGTGCACCTTGCGCCCCGTGGCGCTGAAGAGGTAGTGCGCCTCCCAGTGCGCCTTGCCGCCGGCCGCGTCGGCTTCGATACCGCTGAACGTGAGCTTCCAGTGCTCGGCCGCGCCGGGCTTTTTGGTGGCGGTGCATAGCATGCGCCACATGCCGCCGATCTGGTCGCGGCCCTTCAGGGAAAAGGCCTCGTCGTCGAACGTGGCGTTGGGCGCATAGCAGGCGGCCATGGTGGCGTGGTCAAGCTGTGCAAACGCGGTGTAGAAGCGCTGCAGGGTCTGGGCGTTGGGGTGCATGGAGTCTCCTCCTCAAGGGCGCCCATGCTACACCGGTGCCTGCCTGTTGCATGCCGCTTGGGCGACCGGGCCGTGTGGTGCGTTCTCAACGGGTGCGCAGCCCGCCGATGCGCCGGCGCTTGATGTCATCCAGTCCGTCCAGCACCTGGATGCCATGTGCATACCCCTGCTGCACGATCTGCTCGAAGCGGTTCCACTGCAGCATGCCGACGCGGTCCATGGGGGGGTTGAAGTACAGGTCGGTGAGCTGCTGCGACTGGCGCTGGCGCGACATGCTGTACAGGATGGTGACCTGCATGAGGTAGCTGGCCAGCGAGGGCAGCTTATAGCGGCGCTGGGCGCGCGGGCGCAGCTTGTCGCGCAGCAGGGCCCAGCTGGTGGGGATGTCGTCCAGCTCGATGCGGCGCGGCTTGCGGAAGTTCAGGTCCACGCCGATCACCGTGCCCACGCCGCGCATGCTGCTGCGCATCACGTCCACCGGAAAGTTGTTGAACGTGCCACCGTCGCACAGCAGGTCGCCCTCGTGCACCACGGGCGGCAATGCACCGGGGATGGAGATGCTGGCCAGCAGCGACTTCACCAGGCTGCCACGGCGCACCACCTGTTCGCTGGCGCGCGAGTAGTTGGTGGCCACGCAGTAATAGTTCTTCCACAGGTCTTCCACCTGGGCTGGGAAACCCACCAGGCTCCCCACGGCCTCGTGCAGGATGTGGCGCAGTCGGCGGCCCTTGATGAGCGACATCAGCGGCAGCAGGCTCCAATCGCCCGTGGGGTTGGTGCGGAATGCCTCGCGCGCATTGGCCATCACCGTCGCCAGCGGCCGGTCGGATGCCACATACGCGGCCATGACCGATCCGATGCTGGTGCCACCCACGCAGTCGATCTCCACGCCTTCCTCCTGCAGCGCGCGGTAGATGCCCAGGTGCGCAAAGCCGCGCGCGCCGCCGCCCGCCAGCACGAGGCCCACGGCCGTGCGGCTCTGGATGCGGGCCAGGCGCGCCATGTCGCGGTCGAGGGTGGGGCGCACATGCACGTGGTCGGCCACGGGGCGGCGGTCCAGCCATTGCTGGGTGCCACGTGGGCACTGCGTGCCTTCCGGGTGCAGCAGCACCAGGATCTCGGCGGCCTCGGCCAGGGGCGCGCGGCGCAGCAGGCAGTTTTCTTCGATGGGGTGGATGGCGGGCTCGGCCTGCGCGTCGGCCAGCAGCAGCAACTCGTCGCAGTGGCGGCTCACGCGCCGTGTCCAGGGCGTGGGCTCGGGGTCTGCCAGAAGCAGCACGAAGTCGTTGCGCGCCTCGATCTCGTCGAGCAGCATGGCGATGCGTCGGTTGGCAGTGGCGTCGGCGCCTTCGCGCTGGGCAATGCCGGGCTCGTGCAGCTCTGCGTCCACGGTGGCGGAGTCGACCACGCGCACGCGGCCGATGGTGCCCAGCTGGCGCGCCAGGCTCTGGCCAAAGCCCTGCAGGTCCACGCAGCTGCTCACGGGCAGCAGGCCCATGGCCACGGGCCGCTCTTGTGTGGCCGTGTGGGCGGCGGTGCCCGTTTGCAGGCGCTGGATGATCTGGCGCGTGAGGGCAATCGACACCTGGGCGCTGCTGGCCAGCAGGGTCTTGAACACGTCCTTGGTCAGCCGCACCAGCACCGAGTCGCGCACGGCGACCACGGTGGCGGCGCGCGGTGCGTCGGTGAACAGGCTGATCTCGCCAATCACCTGGCCCCGGCCCATGTCGGCCACACGGCGCTGCGGGCCGCTGCTACCGTCATCGCTGCGCACATAGGCACGCAGGCGGCCGCTCACGGTGAGGTACATCGACTCGCCGGGCTCGCCCTGCGCCATCAGCGTGCTGCCGCCGGGCACCTCCACCCACTCCAGCTGGGCGCGCAGCAGCTCCAGCGCTTCGGGTTCGATGCCTGGCAGAAAGCTGCGCAGGTGCTCGGTGAGCAGTTGGTTGTGGGTGGCGGTAAAAGGGGGCATGGTCACGCAATCGGCAAGGCTCGGTGGGGCGCTGCGGAAAGCGGGGAGCTCGCCAACACGTCGTGTTTGCGATGGGTTCCGCAGCGTGCGAAGCGGCGGATTCTAGGAACGCAAGGGCATCTGTGCGCACTGTGCAAGGCATGGTGGCCGGGCAGCGCGTGAACAAATGCACGGCGGGCCCTTGCGATTGCCCTTCCGTGCCGATGCGGAGCGGGTCGTCAGCGCATGAAGGCGCTCAGCGCGCGGGCCGTGGCCTCGGGCAATTGCTCGGGGATGAAGTGCCCCGCCGGCACGGCCTGGCCGGTCACCAGGCCCGCGCATTGCGCCTGCCATAGAGCCAGCGGGTCGAACAGGCGGTGAACTACGCCGTGTTCGCCCCAGATCACCAGAGTGTCGCACGCGATCCTCTCGCCGCGCGCGCGGCTTTCGCGGTCGTGCTCCAGGTCGATGCCTGCGCTGGCGCGGTAGTCCTCGCACGCGGTGTGGATGGCCTCGGGCGTGCAAAAGCAGCGCTCGTAGTCGGCCAGGGCCTGGGGCTCGATGTGGGCCAGGCCCGCGCTGCCCCAGCCGCCCAGCTTGGCGTGCAGGTAGGCGCGGGCGTTGCCGCCAATCATGGTCTCGGGCAGCGGCGCGGGCTGGATCAGGTGGAACCAGTGGTAGTAGGCGCGGGCAAAGTCCATGTCGGTGCGGGCGTACATGTCGAGCGTGGGGGCAATGTCGATCACGCTCAGCCTCTTCACGCGCGCTGCGTGGTCCAGCGCCAGGCGGTGGGCCACGCGGCCGCCCCGGTCGTGGCCGCACAGAAAGAACGCGTCGTGACCCAGCGCGGTCATCACCTCGGCCATGTCCTGCGCCATGGCGCGTTTGCTGTAGTTGCTGTGGTCCGGCAGGCCGGGCGCGTGCGATGAATCGCCATAGCCGCGCAGGTCGGGCAGCACCAGAAAGTAGTCGCGCGCCAGCTGCTGCGCCACGCGGTGCCACAGCGCATGCGTTTGCGGAAAGCCGTGCAGCAACAGCAGGGGCGGTGCACCCACGGTACCGCCGGTGCGGACAAAAATCTCGGCGCCAGCGGTGGTGATGCGCTGGGTGGTGAAGCCTTCAAACCAGGTAGGTGAGGTCATGCGGGATGCGGCGATGGTTGATTGCGTTGGAGCGCCAGGCTGAATTGGCGTGTGCGCCCAGTCAGGCGCCCACCCAGGGGGTCAGGCCAGCAAAAAGCCCAGCAGCCGCTGCAGTGCGTAGCGCACCGTGGCCGCACGGATGGCGGCGCGGTCGCCGGCAAAGTGCTGCATCTCGCTGTGGGTTTCGCCATTCACGCACCAGGCAAACCACACGGTGCCCACGGGCTTGGCCTCGCTGCCGCCTGTAGGGCCGGCCACGCCGGTTACGGCCAGGCTCACATGCGCCTGGGAATGGGCCAGCGCCCCATCGGCCATGGCGCGGGCCACGGCCTCGCTCACGGCGCCTTCCTGCTCAATGAGTGCAGCGGGCACGCCCAGCATCTCGACCTTGGCGGCGTTGGAGTAGGTGACAAAGCCGCGCTCGAACCACTGGCTGGAGCCCGCCAGGTCGGTGCAGGCCGCTGCGATCATGCCGCCCGAGCAGCTTTCGGCCGTGGCCAGCAGGTGGCTGTGTTTGAGCAATTCCAGAGAAATTTGGGTCAAATTGGCCTCTAGCGCTGATGTATCAAGCGCTAGCAGCTCTTTATTTGATAGCGATGCGGTTGTCATAGAAACCTCCACACTGCAATGACCAGCAGGGTACAGAAGGCTGCCACAAAGTCGTCCCACAAGATACCCCAGCCGCCGCGCCAGCCAAAACCCTTGAACAGGCTGTCGGCCCAGCCCACCGGGCCGGGTTTGGCAGCATCAAAAAAGCGGAACAGCCCAAAAGCCACCAGCTGCCCCCACCAGCCCATGGGCATGGCCAGCCACAGCACCAGCCAGAAGGCCACCACCTCGTCCCACACGATGCTGCCGGGGTCGGCCACGGCCATGTTGCGGGCGGTGGTGGTGCAGGCCCACCAGCCCACCACGGTGCTGGCGGCAATCAGCAGGCCCATGTGTTGGGGCGGCAGCCATTGCTGTAGCGCCAGGTAGCTGAGCCAAGCCCACAGCGTGCCCACGGTACCCGGCGCCACGCGCGACAGCCCGGCGCCAAAACCCAGTGCGATGAAGTGGGCCGGGTGGGAAAACATGAACGCCACGGTAGGGCGGCGGGAGGGCAGGGGCTGCGGGGGCTCGGAAACGGTCATGGCACGAGGGAGGGGCTGTCAGGCGCTGGCGGCCACGTCTGCGCCTGCGGGCAGGCGCACCAGCAACACGGGCACGGGCGCGGTGCGTGCAATCTGCTCGGCATCGCTGCCCATCAGCACGCGGGCCAGGCCACGGCGCCCGTGCGTGCCCAGCACGATCAGGTCGGCCCCCCAGGCCTGGGCATGCTCCACCACCAGCTGCGCCACGCAGGCGTCCAGGTTTTCAATCAGCACAGTGTCTACCGGTACACCGCGTTGCGCCACGCGCTCCTGGGCCTGGTGCAGCAGGGCTTCGCCGGCCTTGCGCAGGCGGGGCAGCACCTCCTGGCTGTAGACCTCGGGCTGCTCAAAGCCGCTGATGTGGGCCACCGGGTCCATCACATTCAGCAGCCGGATGCGGCCGCCCGTGGATTGCGCGAGGCTGGTGGCCTGGGCCACGGCGTGGTCCGAGGTGGGGCTGCCGTCAACGGCAACGAGGATGTGTTGGTAACTCATGGTGGGGCTGGCTCCTCGGGCTTTTTCGTGGGGCGCTGCTGTCGATTGTGAACGACTGTTGTGGATGGGTGCGGGCTGCAATTGCCGGTTCACTGGCGTTCTTGCAGCTCCACATCCTTGGGGTAGCGGATGGTGTGCTCGGCGCTGAACTGCGCCGTGGCGCCTGCGGCCAGCGGCTGCTGCCAGGCCACGGTGCCGGGTGTGCGGTTCCAGGCCGTGTCGGTGGGCTGGGGCTGGTAGCGCGATTCAACCTCGATCTTCTCGTTGCGCGACACCGGCGCGGCATGCAGCACCTGCAGCGTGATGCCGGTCTTGTGGCGGTTTTCCACGCTGTAGGCGCGGCGGGTCTTGCGCTCGGTGCGCGAGCCGGTAAAGCCGGTGCTGCCCGTCAGGTCCTGCACAGGCTCGGCGCGCACGGTGACGAGTTCATCGCGGCCAAACGACAGGCTGGTGCTGCCCGCCGGGGCGCCCGCGCTGGGGGTGGAGAAGTCGATGCGCCCGTTGCCCACAAACGCGCCGTCGCGGTACAGGCCTGCTGGCCCTGCGGGCCACACGCCGGGCGGCTGGGCCATGTGGGCCACCAGGTAGGCGGCTTCTTCCACGGCGGGGGCTGTGCGGGTGATCAGCGTGGCGGGGGCCGTGTGGTTGCCCAGCGCCAGCGTCACGCGCTGGCCGCTTGATGGCACGGTGATGCGCTGCGGCACGGCGAACTCGGTGGCAAAACCCTTGTCGAGGGTGCTCACGTCGAAGGAGATCTTGTCCTCTTCGACCACATTGCGCGAGCGTGCCACGGGCGATGGTGCTGCAGCCATGGCCATCGCCGGTGCGGCTGCGGCCATGGGGCGCGGCGGCGGGGCTACATCCAGCGTCCACTCGCGGGGCAGGCGGCCCTGGGTGGCCCGGCCGGGCTGGCCAGTGGACAAGGTCAGCTGCACAGTGCCCCAGTCCTCGCCACTGTTTTGCGCCACCAGCGCCTGGCGCTCGATCAACACGGTGGATTTGGTGGCATCCAGCGTGGCACGGTAGGTGGGTTGCCAGCCAGGGCCGCGTACTTGGTAAGACAGGCGCAGCTCGGCCTCGCGCTCGGCGGCCAGGTTGATGGTGACGGACACCACCCGCGCACGCTGGCTGGCCACGCGGTCGCGCTCGGCCACCAGGGGCTTGAGGGCCAGCTCCAGCGCCTCCTGCTTGCGTTGCAGTTGGTGCGCGCGTGCAAAGCTGTCTTGACCAGACTTGCGCAGTACATCGGCGGTAGCGGTGATCTGTGCGGGCGTCGGGGTGGCGACACGGGGGGCGCTTGTAGCAGGCGCTGCCGCCTCTTGGCCATTGCCGGTTTGTGCCACGCTGCGCAGGTAACCATCCACCAGTTGCAGGGCGGAGGCTTCGGCCTTCACTCCCGCGATCTGGTCTTCCAGTTCGCGGATGCGGCCATCCAGCGGGCTCGCGCAGCCCGCCGCCACATCGCGGTCTTCGGTGAGCACGTTGAACTCGCCCACACGCACGGCGGGGTCGGCGTTGATCTGCAGGCTTTGCACATCCAGCGACGCGGGCAGGCAGGCCAGCGTGAGGCTGCGCGCGCCAGCGGGCACCTTGGCCACACGCTCCACCGTGGCGCTGCCAGGGTAGACGGTGACGCGGGCGATGCGGGAGGTGTCCTGGGCGTGGGCCGACGAGGCCGCGATGGAGAGCAGTGCTGCGCTCAAAAGGCCCAAGGTACGGTGCAGGCGCGGGATATTGGGGCAATGAATCACGAGACTCCTTGGGCGTGGATGGACAGCGAAGGATGCTAGCAGCCCGCGCTGCGGATGCAGTGCCCCCGCGTGGTGTGCCTCCGGCGCTTCGTTGGGGGATCGCGCTACCGCCGCTCAATCAGCTCTATCTGATAGCCGTCAGGGTCTTCAATGAAGGCAATGTTTTCTGCTGAAGTCCGGTCCGGAGATAGGGACTGCATGGGTCCCGCCTCGCGAACTACCGAAACCCCGGCGGCTTGCAGGATGGCGCAGCTTTTGGCCACACTGTGAACGGCCAACGCGATGTGTCCGTAGGCCGTCCCACGTTGATAGGCAGACTGGTCCCAGTTGTAGGTCAGTTCAATGCTGGCGTCGGTGGACTCGTGGCCATAGCCGACAAAAGCCAAGGTGAAGCGGCCTTGGGGGAAGCGCTCCTGGCGGTGCAGGCGCATCCCCAGTTTGTTGGTGTAGAACTCGATGGACCGCTCCAGATCTGCCACCCGCAACATGGTATGCAGCAATCGGGTGGGCCGGGGGCTCAGTCCTTCATCGTCAAAAGTCGTCATGGTGGGCCTTGGGGTGGTTTGAACACACGGTGTGGCAATGTGGGGCGATACAGTCGCACACACCGTGTTGAGGCGTGCTGGATTTACCCGTGGGATGCTGCTTCGCCCAGCTCCTGGTTGGTGTAGGCCTTGCCGCCAATGCCCCACATGCCGTCCACCGCGTATTTCAGGTTGACCCAGATGTTTTCGCGGGGCTGCTTGCCGCCGCAGGCTTCAAAGAGGATATCGGTGGCCTCGGCGACATAGGCGGTTTGCACTTCCCGTGTGGCAAATGCAAATGAGGGCGTGAGCCATTCCACTATAGCGACGTTGGTCGGGCTTGTTCCCGCGTAGGTGCTGCCCTCAGGGAGCTCTGAAATATGCCCAATGACGTTGGGTGTGAAGAACTTGTTGCCAGCCAAGCCGTGCAGCTTGAGAAAGGCCTCCGACAGGCGTGCCATAGTGCTTTGCTGGCGGTTTTTGGGCAGGATGCCTTCGGTGATGATGAGTGTGAGGGGCATAGCAGCTTCAGAAAGTTGATGGCTTGGTGCGGACCATCCGCACACCCGGACTGTCGCGAATCGCAAAGACTTCGGAAACAGCTGGCCGGACACAGCGCTTGTGCAGAAAATGCACAACCATGGACAACCTCACGCTGGATGACTTCGCCTTGTTTGTGCAAATTGCCTCGGCACACTCGTTTTCAACCGTGGCACGCGAGCGCAACGTGGCTGCAAGCCACGTCTCGCGCGGCATGGCCCGCATCGAGGCGGCCTGCGGCTTGCGTCTGGCCCACCGCACCACCCACAGCCTGTCGCTCACGGAAGAGGGCGAAATGTTCCTGGAGCACGCGCGGCGGATTTTGGGCGAATATGCCCAGTTGCGAGACGGATTTGGTGGGCGTTCGCTGCACATTGGCGGCACAGTGCGCATCAGTGTCAGCCAGCTGCTCGCTGAATATGTCTTGATTCCCAAGCTGCACCTTCTAGGGGCCCAGTATCCGGGGCTGACGGTCGAACTTCAGATGGAAGACCGTGTGGTGGACATGGCCGATGAGTCGATTGATATTGCGATTCGCGCTGGCGTCGACCCGGCGCAGGCATCCGTGGCGCGGTCGCTGGGCAGCCATGGTCGTGCACTCTATGCATCACCTGGGTATGTGCAAACGTACGGAGCTCCGATATCCGTGCAGGATTTGGCTGCGCATCGGCTCATATCCAACGCATCCACCCCGTCGCACAACCAATGGGATTTTCGGGTGAACGGCGAGCCCACCATGCTGATGGTGAAGGGCAAAGTGCAGGTCAACAGCAGCGCAGCGGTGATCTCCCTCGCCCTGGGTGGCGCGGGCATTGCACGCATGAACGACGTGATCGGCCAGGCGCTGGTGGACCAGGGCAAGCTCTTGCCGGTCTTGCCACAGGCCGTGGAACGCGGGAGCCATCCCATTTTTGCGGTGATCTTGAGCACCCGGCACCGCGCGCCCAAAGTGCTGGCCACCATGGACTATTTGCAGACCTGCTTTGCGTCGTTTGCAAAACCATCGGGTGAACCCGGCATGCTCTTGCGCCCCGACAGGGGGTAGGCGTGCAGCGCAGGCACGGGGCTACAACACCCCAGGCACTTCCGCCGCCAAAAAGTCATACACCGCCCGAATCCTGCGGCTGGTGCGGATCTCGCGGTGCACCGTGAGCCAGATAGGCAGCTCGGGCAACGCAAGCTGGGGCAGCACCGCCACCACGTTTGGGTCGGTGCGGGCCATGTAGTTGCCCACAAAGCCGATGCCCAATCCTGCGCGCACGGCTTCCCAATACGCCATGAGGTCGTCGGTGCGAAACGCGAAGTGCTGGCGCTCCACCGGGTAGCCCATGGCGGCAAAGCCTTGCAGGATGTCCTCGTGCCGGTCGTTGCCCACCAGCTCGTGCTGCAGCAGGTCGGGCGGCTGCCGAGGTGTGCCTTTGCGGCGCAGGTAGTCGCGGTGGGCATAGGCGCCCAGCGTGACCGCGCCGATGCGTTTGGCCACCAGGCTGGCCTGGTCGGGGCGCACCATGCGCAGCGCAATGTCGGCCTCGCGGCGCAGCAGGTTGGTGACTTGGTTGCTGGCCACCAGCTCGACCTGCACCTCGGGCAGCGCCTGGCGCATGCGCGCCAGCACGGGCGGCAGCAGCACGCAGGCCACGGGCTGGCTGGCGGTGATGCGCACGGTGCCGCTCACGCCTTCCTCAGCGCCCGACACGCTGCGTGCCAGCTGGTGGGCACCCATCTCCATGGCGCGGGCCGATTCGGCCAGCCGCAACGCCGTGGCCGTGGGCAGTAAGCCGCGCCCTGTGCGCTCAAACAGCACCACGCCCAGCTGCGATTCGAGTTCGGCAATGTGGCGACCAATGGTGGGCTGGCTGGCGTTGAGCACCCGGGCTGCGCCCAGCAGGCTGCCCTGGTCCAGCGCGGCCAGAAAGGACTGCACCAGGCTCCAGTCAAAGGTTTGGTTCATGGCGATAGCGTGCCTGCAACGGGGTAACAGCAGGGTGGTTGGAGGTATTCAAATTTGCATTGCTGTTATGGGTGCTTAGCCAATTGTGTAACGGGCTCTGCGTTTCCACAATCGATACATCCCTTGTGAATGGAGCCCTGACATGACCACCCACCCCCGTTTTCCGCCCTGCACGGACAACCCTTCCACCGTGTTGATCCTGGGCGCCCGGGGCCGGCTGGGACTGGCGGCGGCCCGGGCCTTTGCCCAGGCCGGCTGGCAAGTGCTGGCCCAGGTGCGGCCCGGTGCGCGCGGGCCTGCGCTGCCCGCTATCGCCGGTGTATGGTGGATGCCCGTGGCGGTGGAGGACACCGCCGCACTGGCGGCCCAGGCGCAAGGCGCGCAGGTGGTGGTGAATGCGCTCAACCCCGCCTACACGCACAAGGCCTGGCGCGAAGAGGCGCCCGCGTTGATGGAAGCTGCCATTGCCGTCACCCGCCAGCTGCGCGCCACGCTGATGCTGCCGGGCAACGTCTACAACTTTGGCGAAGGCATGCCGCCCGTGCTGCACGAAGACACACCCCAGGCCGCCACGGGCTTCAAGGGCCGCATGCGGGTGCAACTGGAGCTGCGCCTGCAGGCTGCCACGCAAGGGGGCGACATGCGCGCCGTGGTGCTGCGCGCCGGGGACTTCTTTGGCAGTGGCACCGGCAGCTGGCTGGACCAGGCCATTGCCAAGGACCTGCCCGGGGGCCGCATCACCTGGCCCGGCCCGCTGGACGTAGCCACGCCCTGGGCCTATCTGCCCGACCTCGCCCGCACCTTCGTGCGCGTTGCGCAAGAGCGGGACCGGCTGGCCCCCTTCGAGTGCCTGCATTTCGCTGGCCATCACGTCACGGCGCAGCAGTGGCTGCACAGCTTCACGGCCATTGCTGCAGAGCAGGGCTGGCTGCCCGATGCGGGCGCGCTGCGGGTGGGGCGGTTGCCGTGGCCGCTGCTGCGCGTGATGGGGCTGGTGGCCCCCACGTTCGCTGCGCTGGCGGACATGCGCTATCTGTGGCGCACGCCCCACCGTCTGGACAACACCCGCCTGCGCGCGCTCATCGGCGACGAGCCCCACACCCCCTTCGATCAGGCCGTGCGCCAGGCGCTGGCAGATTTGGGGCTCGTAGCCTTGCGTTCGACCCGCGCTGCGCTGGCCTGACGGCACAACCTTTGAACCACCGGAGTCTTCTCATGAACCGTCGCAACTTCATTCGTTTGGCAGGGGGGGGCACCATCGCCGCCGCCACCACCGGCACGCTGGTCGCCTGCGGCGCCGTGGGCTCGCACTATCCCGCCGAGGCGGTCGAGGCCTGGCAGGGCCCCGTGGGCGAGACCGATGTGCGCCGCCGGGCGGTGGCCTACGCCATCACCGCGCCCAATTCGCACAACCTGCAGCCCTGGCTGGTGGACTTGCGCGAGAGCGGTGTCATCACCCTGCGCACCGACCCTGCACGGGTGTTGCCACAGACCGACCCAGGGGGGCGCCAGATACTCATCGGCCATGGCGCCTTTCTGGAGCTGCTGGTGATGGCGCTGGCCCAGCAAGGCGTGGCCAGCGAGGTGCTGCTGTGGCCGCAGGGCGAGCTGCCTGCGGCCCTGAAGGACTGGGACGACCGTCCCGTGGCGCGCATCACCTTGAAACCCGGTGGCCAGCCCGACCCGCTGTTTGCCCAGGTGCTGCTGCGCCACACGCCCAAGACCGATTTCGACACCACCCGCCCCGTGGCGCCCGAGTTGCTGGCCCGGTTGCTGGGCAGCGCCCCGGCTCAAGCCCCGCTCAGCGTTGGCGGTACCGTCAGTGCAGACCAGTTGCCCGCGCTGCGCACGCTGTGCTGGGAGTCCGCCCGGGTAGAGCTGCTCACGCCGCGCACCATGATGGAAAGCATCCAGCTCACCCGCGTGGGCCCGGCCGAGATCCTGCAGCACCGTGATGGCATCTCGATCAACTCGCCCTTTGTGCGCGCGGTGTCGGCCCTTGGCCTGTTCGACCGCTCCGCACCACCCGCCGAAGGCAGCGCGGCGTACAAAAATGCCATGGGCCGCTTTGAAGGCCACAGCCGCACGGCCATGGGTTTTGTGTGGATTGCCGGCCCCAACACGCGCAGCGACCAGATTCATACCGGGCGCCTGTATGTGCGCCAGCAGTTGCAGGCCACGGCGCTGGGTGTGGGCATGCACCCCATGAGCCAGGCGGTGCAGGAATTTGCCGAGATGGCCCCGCACTTCGAGCGCGTGCACCAGCTGGTGCTGGGGCGGCCCGCGCCGCGCACACCCCAGGAGCCCACCGTGCAGATGTTCTGCCGCATTGGCTACCCGCAGGGCGAGGTGCCTGCCACGCCGCGCAGGCCGCTTGCGCGTTTTGTGCAGGCTTGATTCCGAGGAGGGCAGCACCTGCGCAAAGGGCTGATGCAGATCAACCTCCGGCCACAAGCTGGCGCGCTTTGCCGCTGCTTCACACACTGTTCAGGTGGCGTTCATCGCGGGTTTCTACAGTTGCTGCATTGCAACAATTAGTGGGGCTGGTGATGTGGAAGAAGGTTTTGGGGGGCACTCTGGCGGTGGCCATCGGCGTGTGGATGTTGGCTTTGATCGTGCCCCAGCCTGCACCGCCCGCGTGGGGCGATGTCTGGTGGTGGCGTAACCAGCTGATCCTGCTCACCGGGGTGGCAGCCTGGGCGCTGATGTCGCTGATCATGGTGCTGGCCGTGCGGCCCGCGTGGCTGGAAAAACCGCTGGGTGGCCTGGACAAGAGCTACCGCCTGCACAAGTGGGCGGGCATCGGCGCGATTGTGCTGGCGTTGCTGCACTACGGGCTGCAGCTGTCGCGCAGCCTGCTGGCTGACTGGGTAGGCCGCCCAGTGCGCGCGCCGCGCGCGGATTGGTGGCTCAACACCTTCCGCCACCTGGCCGAGGAGATGGGGGAATGGGCTGTGTGGTTCCTCGCGGCCATGTTGGTCATCACGCTGTGGCAGCGGTTTCCGTACCACGTGTGGCGCTACCTGCACAAGCTGCTGGCCGTGGTGTACCTGGTGCTGGCCTTCCATGCTGTGGTGCTCACGCCGCCCGCTTGGTGGCAGCAGCCTGCGGGTGTGCTGGTGGGCCTGTGCACGCTGGTGGGGGTGCTGTGCGCAGTGCGCTCGCTGGCCGGGGCCATCGGACGCAGCCGCCGCCATGCGGCCCGTGTGGTGAGCGTGTCGCCCCAAGGGGCTGGGGTGCTGGAAGTGACCTGCCAGGTCAGCCCCGCCAGTGGCTGGAAGCATGCGGCCGGTCAGTTTGCGTTTGTCACCTTTGGTCGTGCCGAGGGGGCGCACCCCTTCACCCTGCTCAACGCCGACAAGGGCGACGGCGTGCTGCGGTTTGCCATCAAGGCGCTGGGCGACCACACGGGGCAGCTGCCCCTGCAGGTGCAGCCGGGCCAGACGGTGAGCATCGAGGGGCCGTATGGCTGCTTTGACTTTCGCGGCGACAGCGCCACCGAGCAGGTGTGGGTGGCCGCAGGCATTGGCGCCACGCCGTTCATGGCTTGGCTGGAGTCGATGCAGTCCACGCCCGCGCTGGCGCCCCGGGTGCACCAGCACTACTGCGTGCGCCATGCAGGCGAGGCGGTGTTTGCCGAGCGCATGGCCGCGCTGTGCGCGCGCCTGCCCAGCGTGACGCTGGAGATCCACTACAGCGACGACGCTGGGCCCGTGACACCCACAGCGCTGCTGGCGGGCACCAGCCCGGCGGCGAGCGTGTGGTTCTGTGGGCCGCAGGGTTTTGCCGAGGCGGTGCGCCTGGGCATGCAGCAGCTGGGGCGCTCGCCTGCGCGCTTTCACCAGGAGCTGTTCCAGATGCGTTGAGGCGGGGTTTTCTCCCCGGCGCTCCGGGTGGGGCAGGAGAAAATGAGCCAAATTGCCACTCAGCGCTTTACAGGTAAGCGCAAATAGCTATTGAAAATGTAGCAAATGGTGCCCGTAATGTTGGCCGTGAGGTGCTCATGCCCCCAGCGCTACGAACGCGATCAGCCTGCCCATGCGCCGTATCCAGTCCGCGGTGAAGATGAACTGGGGCTTGTCTCTCTTCACACAGGGCTCGATGTTCGGTGGGTTGTCGGCCGGGTAGGGCGAGGTGTCATGCACATCGCCCACATGCGTGCTGCGGTAGGCCTCCATCTGGTTTGCATCGCCCCGTGGGGCAAGCTCTCGGCCCAGTACCGCAAGGCCTTTGCCTATGCGGGCGCGCAGTCCACGCGTGAAGCGTTGCTGACCATCATTGCGAAGTAGCCGGGGTCTTCGGCACCTGCCCCGCAGGGCGGACTCTCAGGCGGGAAACGATGGGCCGTGGGGCTGCAGGCACATGGGCCGTTCATCGAACGCCAGCCAGCCCAGCGCGTCGCACAGCGCCTGCACCCAGGCGGTGTAGTCGGTGCGCAGCGAGCAATGCATGGCGAGCGGGCCATCGGACACGTTGTCGGGGAGATGGAATTCCACCCCGTGGCCCAGCACCGTGGCGTGGCCCCAGGTGGGCAGGGCCCACTCCAGGCCCGGCACCATCTGCGCGAGCGATGTTTTGATGTGATGGATGTCGCGCAGCATCAGCACCGTGTCGGGTGAGAGCTCGTCGGTGGACAGCGGCAACCGTGCAGGCTGAAAGAACAGGTAGGTATAAGCCATGGAGCGCGATGTTGCACCTTGTTGCACGGGCCACGCACAAGCCTGCAGCGTGCTGCGTGAACTATTGCGCAGCCCGTTAGATTGCGTGCACAGCGGGGCTCAGCGAGCCGCAGGCGCCGATGGCACCAGGTACTCGCGCACCAGGGCCCTTGCCCGGTGCAGTCGGCTTTTGGCGGCCTCGCGCGTCACCCCAAGCCGCTGCGCCATCTCCTCGATGGTCAGCTCCTCGAAGTCGCGCAGCAGGAGGGCCTCGCGGTACAGGGGCGGCAGTGAGTCGATGGCCAGGGCCAGGTCGTGGCGCAGCTCGTGGTCGGGGCGGTGCGACCAGGCGAGGTTGTCCTCCACCTGCGCCAGCGGCTCGGCCTTGAGCCACGCCAGCATCGGCCGCATGCACAGGCGCTGCACGATGCGCACCACCCAGCCACCAAACGCCGCCACCTCGCGCAGCGCGCCCACGCGGCGGTAAACGATGATGAGCGCCTCCTGCACCACGTCGTCGGTGGCCGTGGTGGCTGCGCAATGGCGCAGCGCATAGCGGCGGATGTCGGGGCGGGTGAGGCGCAGCAGCTGCTCCATCGCCACGGCATCGCCGCTGCGCGCAGCGGGAAGCAGCTGGGCGAGTGTGGGTAAGGTCGTGGGGTTGCTCATGGTTTTAGTTCTCCACAGCGCATTGCGCCACCCGCAGCCTGTGAAACCGGTGCGACCCCTGCGCGGGCAGCCGCGCAAGGGCCGCCCCGCCGCGCTGGCTGCGTCCCCCTGCCCACGCGCAGCGTGAGAGCGGGGGTGAAGGCGCGAAGCGACTCAGGGGGAGTTGTTTCATGTCATTCAACAGGCTTGCGGCCCACCATGGCGCAGGCTGGGCAGTAGCCAAATGCGCCGCTCAGGATGCTTCCCACGCCCGAGGCGGCCAGTGCCAGGCCCAGGGGCGATGCGGCCAGCCACCAGAGGCCCGCGGCGATGAGGGCGATGCCCCCGACAACGCGCAGCAGGCTTTCGGGACGGGTGATGTTCTTGCGGTACAGCATGGGAATTGGCTCCTTGGTCGGTTGAAGGAGGTGCCAACACAGGGCGCCTCCACCACCAAGAGCCGCGGGTATCGCAAAAGGATTCATGGGTTGCGAAAAAAAGTCGCGGCCAGTCACGGCTGCCCGTTACCGGAAATGGTCAAACGAGGCGTAGCGCTTGTCTACCGGTTGGCCCTGTGCATCCACCAGTTGCAGTCCAGGTGTGACCAGCACCGTGCCGATGCGGGCGACGGGCGTGCTGCTTGCCTGCGACGCGGCGGCCACCGCGTCACGCTGTGCGGGCGGGGCGGTGAAGGCCAACTCGTAGTCATCGCCGCCTGCAAGCGTGCATTGGTGGATAAATTCAGCATCAAATAGGGCTCCAGCGCTTGATGGATAAGCGCTAGCAGCTATCAGTTTTGAAGTGATGTGCGTGTCGATCCGGGCCCCTACGCCTGAGGCCTTGAGGATGTGCGACAGGTCGCCCAGCAGCCCGTCGCTCACGTCCATGGCGCTGCTGGCCACGCCGCGCAGGGCCAGGCCCAGGGCGACGCGCGGCGTGGGGCGCTCTAGCCGCTGGCGCGCGCGGGCCAGCACGTCGGCGGGCAGGGGGGTGTGGTCCAGCAGAGCCTCCAGCGCCAGGCGGGCGTCGCCCAAGGTGCCGCTCACGTAGATGTCGTCGCCGGGCCGCGCGCCGCTGCGCAGCAGGGCCATGCCGGCGGGCACCTCGCCAAACACGGTGATGCAGATGTTGAGCGGGCCCTGCGTGGTGTCGCCCCCCACCAGCTCGCAGCCGTGGGCATCGGCCAGCGCCCACATCCCGCGCGAGAAGCCTTCCAGCCAGGCCTCATCCACCCGGGGCAAGGACAAGGCCAATGTGAACGCCAGCGGGCGCGCGCCACAGGCCGCCAGGTCCGACAGGTTCACGGCCAGCGCCTTGTGGCCCAGGGCTTCGGGGTTCACGTCCGCAAAGAAGTGGCGGCCCGCCACCAGCATGTCGCTGGAGATGGCCAGCTGCATGCCGGGTGTGGGCGCCAGCAGCGCGCAGTCGTCTCCCACGCCGAGGGCCACGGCACCGCCGGGGCGTGCGGGGCGCGTGAAGTAACGTGCAATCAGGTCGAATTCACCCACGGTGCGGTCCTAAAGAATCGGGAGAAGAAAACGGCGCGAACCCGCTCAGTCGCTCGGCTCTGCGGTGGAAAACCACTGCGCCCAATGGTCGATGCAGGCCTGGATCTTGGGCAGCCGGTGCCTGCGGGTGAGTGTGATGGCATGGATGGGGCTGGGCTGCAGGTCCACGCAGTCGGCCAGCACCGGTGCCAGCAGGCCCTGGCGCACCAGGGGCTCCGCCACCACCGTGGCCAGGCGCGCAATGCCCAGGCCCTGCAGCGCCAAACGCGCCGTGATCGCCGTGCTGCCCGAGCGCCAGTGGCCCTCGGCCACCAGCACATGCGGTTCGCCATTGATCTGGAAAGGCCAGTGGTTCAGAAACGCCACCGCGCTGTTGGTGATGAGCCGGTGCTGGCGCAGATCGTCGGGGCGCTGGGGCACGCCGTGTGTCTGCAGGTAGCCGGGTGTGGCGTACAGCGCGCGTGCCAGCGTGCCCAGCGGGCGCGCGACTACGGTGTCGGTCAGCGGCGGGCCGGTGCGGATGGCGATGTCGATGCCATCGCGCGCCATGTCGGCCATGCGGTCGTCCACTACCAGTTCCACACGCAGTTGCGGGTGCTTGTGCTGCAGGCTGTCGAAGCTGGGGATCAGCAGGTGTTCGGCCACCACCGAGCTGGACGCCACGCGCACCCAGCCGCTGGGCTGGCCACTTTGCTGGGCGAACTCGCCCTCCAGCTCGTCGAGCGTGCCGGTGATGCGGCGGCAGTAGTCCAGGAAGGTCAGCCCCTCGGGTGTGGGAGTGAGGCCGTGGGTCGTGCGGTGCAGCAGCCGTGCGCCGCAGGCCTTCTCGATGCGGGCCAGCGTGCGCGAGACCTGGCTCACCGGCGCATCGCGCTCGCGCGCTACCGCCGAGAGCGAGCCCAGGTCGGTCACGCGCACGAACAGGTGCATGTCTTCAAAGCGGATATCGCGCATCGGGCAATGGTAACGGCGGGGGCCGGGGAGCCTCTGCACGAATCGTCGCGCTCGATGCGCGCACAGGCCCCTTGCAATCTGTGCAAAACGGCCTTGCAGCTCAGGCGGTTTCCGCCGTGCCCGGTGCTGCCTACAGTGGCTCACCCAGAAAGGAAATGAGCATGTACCCACAGCACCTGCACCCCGATGACTACGCGACTGCGCGACGAGGCCAAGCGCCACGCGCTGCAGCTGCGGCAGGAAGCGATTCGCGAAGCCCACACACGGGTGGCGCGTGGATTCCTGCGCATGGCCCGCCGGGCTTTCCACCTCGCGCGCACTGAAGCTGCGCCCATGAATCTTTCCACCCCGGAGCTGAAAACACCATGCCAACCCTTGTCCTGAAACTCGCCCCGCTACAAAACCCCGAGCGCTACCGGCAGCTGGCCAGCGCGCTGACCGACCTGACCGTGGACCTGCTGGGCAAGCGCCGCGAGGTGACGGCTGTGGTCATCGACGACTTGCCCGCCGCGCGTTGGCACATCGGCGGTGCGCCCATCGCGCAGCCCACGGCACTGCTGGAGATCAGCATCACAGAGGGTACGAACACACGGGAAGAGAAGGCCGCCTTCATCCAGGCCGCATTTGCTGAACTGCAGCGCCAGCTGGCCGGTGACGGCGCGCTGGCCACGGCCAGCTACGTGGTGGTGCGGGAGCTGCCCGCCAGCGACTGGGGCTATGGCGGGCGCACGCAGCAGGCGCGCAAGCTGGCGCTGGCGGCGTGAAGGTGCGGGTGCGAGGCGCGCTCAGGCTGGTGCGCCGCGAAAGCGCTGCGCTGCCTGGCGGCTGACCTCGGCCAGCAATTGCTCTTCGCGCTGGCGCTCGCGCAGCCAGCGCGCGTCGTTCTGGCCCGCTTCCGCCTCAGTGCGCAGCATGTGCATGGCGCTTGATGCGCCTTGCACGGCGGCGTGTCCGGCGATCTTGTCCATGGTCTTGAGGATGTGCTCGCGCAGCGGCATGTGGTCGCCCGTAGCCGGGTCTACATACACCGCATCCATGCCAAAACGGCAGGCCTGGAAGCGGTTGTAGGTGTACACAAGGTAGTCGTCTTCGGCGGGCATGAAGGGCTGGTCGGCCAGAAACCACGCGCCCAGCGACTGCACGTAGCCCGCGAGTGCGGCAGCGCGCTCAATGGTCAGTGGCGTGTCGAACACGCGGATCTCGATGGTGCCGAACTCGGGCTTGGGGCGAATGTCCCAGTAGAAGTCTTTCATGCTCTTGACCACGCCGGTGCGCGTCATCTTGTCGAAGTAAACCGTGAAGTCGTCCCAGGTCAGAGCCATGGGGGCGCGGCCTGACAGCGGAAACGCAAACACCGAGTTCAGGCGTGCCGAGTCGAAGGCCGTATCCTGGCCCTGCACATAGGGGCTCGATGCCGACAGTGCGATGAAGTGCGGGATGTAGCGCGACATGCGGTGCAACATGAGCAGCGCGGCGTTCGCGTCGGGGCAGCCGATGTGCACGTGCTGGCCGAAGATGGTGAACTGCTTGGACAGGTAGCCATACAGCTCGGACAGCTCACGAAAACGCGGCTTGTCGTAGATGCGCCGCTCGTGCCACTGCTGGAAGGGGTGCGTGCCACCGCCCACCACGGCGATGTTGAGCTTGTCAGCGCTTTTCACCAGCGCATCGCGGATGGGCGTGAGCTGGCCAAGCACCTCGCTGGCCGAGTGGCAGATCCCGGTCGAGATCTCGATCATGCTGTTCGTCATCTCGGGCACCACGCTGCCGGGCAGCGGGGTTTTCTTCATGAGTCGCAGCATGTCCTCGGCATAGGGGGCCAGGTCATAGTCGTTGGTGTTGACGAGCTGCAGCTCCAGCTCAACACCCAGCGTCAGCGGTTCGGAATGGTTGAAGGCTTCAAGACTCACGGCTGTTTTCTCCGTTGTTGCTGCGGGTCAATGGCGCCCAGGGTTTGGAGCTTTCGCCCGCACGGTAAATGGCCACGGTGGCGATCACGGCGCCCAGCACCTCCATCAGCAAGATGGCCGGCAGCGCCACACCGGCAATCACATGGCCGGTGGAAGGCGAGGCCAGCACGAACTGCGAGGCGATCAAGAGTGCGATGGACGACATCGGTGTCATCGCGCAGCCCACCCACAGCGCCTGCTTCCAGCTCGCACCGCTGCCCACGTTGCCCAGTGCCACGCCGGTGGCCTTGGCCACCAGGCGCACGGCAATCAGGGCCAGCACCACGCCGGCCACCGGGGCGCTCCAGTCGGCCTGCGCCGCCACCGTAGAGACCAGCACAAACATCAGCATGGTGAGCAGTGACGACGCATTGCCCAGCTGGCGGGGCCAGGCCCAGGGGCGCGGGTTGAGTTGCTTGAGCAGCATGCCGCCCAGCAGTGCGGCCAGCGGCGCCGAGCCCCCCATGTGCGCTGCGACGGCGGTGCCCGCAGCGACCAATGCCAGAAACAGCATGGAGGTGTTTTCGCTCGTGGGGCTCATGAAGCGCAACGCCATGCGCAGCACCAGGGCCAGCACGGCGGCCACGATGATGGAGACGCCCAGCACCACCATCACGGGGTACACGGTCTCCACCATGGTGACGCTTTGGCGGTTGATCAGCTCGGCCTTGGCGCTGCCCAGTGTCAGCGCGTACAGCGTAGAGAGCGTGGTAAGAACGATGGCGCGTTCTGTGACTGGGCCGGCCGCGCGGGTGTCGGCCACCACTCGGGTGAGGACCGCGGGCGATGCGGCCAGCGCCACCAGGGCCAGCGGCCCGGCCACCTGCGTGGGCAGGTTCAGCCACACCAGCACCCAGTACACGGCGAAATAGGTCAGCACCGATTCGGCAATGCTCTGCACCAGCACCATCGGGTTGTGGCGGAACCAGCGCAGCGGAATGCGGCCACCACATTCAAAGAGCACCAGGGCAATGCCCAACTCCAGCAGGAACAGGCCAATGCCCTGCAGCGGCCACACGGCACCGCTGAAGCCCGCCAGCCCGGCGGCGGTGCCTACCAGCGAATAGCCGAGCACCTTGGGCAGGCCGGTGTGGCGCTGCGTGAGATAGCCCGCCATGGCGGCCACGGCCAGCAGCAGCGACCATTGCACCGTGGGCAACCCGGCCGAGGGGCGCAGCCACTGCGCCCAGAAGGTCAGGATTTCGTTCATGTCATGGAACCTCTGCGTCAGACGGGCGGTGCCCGTTGGTGTGAAAGGGCCCGCGCACAGGCCCTCCGCAGATGGGAGGGGGTGCGCTTGGGCGTTGGTGCCCCGAATTTACAGGCGGAAACATTCCGGCCATGTAGGACAGATGCGGCGGTTGCCCGCCGTCAGGCCTGCGACGATACACCAACGCTGGCTTGCCGCGCTGGCACAAAAAAGCTCAGGGGCGCGCTGCGCAGGCGGGCGCGAATTGCGGCGTAGATGCGCGAGCGGTCTACACCGCTCACGTTTTGCGCGCGCAGCGCCAGGCTGAAGGCCAGATAAAAACTTACCGACACATTCAGCGCACCCAGAAAGGGCAGCGAGGCCACGGCCCACCAAAATGCGGGCAAATGCAGCACCTGCGGGCCCAGTGCGGCGCTGGCGGCAGCCACCTGGCCGGTGGACAGCGTGACGTGGCGCACATCGAGCCCCAGCCCAAAAAACGCGGCAAACGCGGGCACCAGGCCGAGCATGAAACCCAGTGAGACATTGGCCGCAAGGCCCGAGAGGTTTTCGCGCAGGAAGCGGGCCCAGCGCGCGGCGCGCTCGGCGCCCAGCAGCCCGGTGATGCGCGGGTTGTAGTGCAAAGCTGAGTCCATGCGGTGGAGCACAAACCAGTTCTCCGTCCAGCCCGCAATGATGCTGGATGCAAACAGCAGCACCCCGGTAAAGGCCGCAAAAAACAGCGAAGGCCCGAGCAGGTGCAAGGATGCGAGCACATGCTCTGCCTCCTTCACGCTGATGGCCGGGCCGCCCGTGGCCAGGGCAATCAGCGTGGCCAGCGCCAGCACGGCGGGGAAGACCACCAGCACATTGCCCAGCACGGCCGCCACCTGGGAGCGCACCAGGTGCGTGATCTCATCCACAAACGCCTCGATCGCGCCGCCCGGGCCCAGCTCTTTGAGCTTGGCTGCCATGGCCGGCGCCGTCATGGCCGGTTGTTTGGTGGCCACCGTGAAGTGCAATAGCTGGATCAGCACAAAGCTCACGGCGTAGTTGACCCCCGCCATGAACCCGCCCCAGAACGCCGACAGCGCCAGCGCATGGAGGCCGAACTTGGTCAGCGTGGTGAACGCCATCAGGGCGCCGCCGCCCGCCGCCTTGCGCAGCATGGCGCGGTATTCGGTGCCCGTGCGGGTGATGTAGTGCTCGCCCGTCTCGGCGCTGCGCTCGGCCACCTTGGCCGCCAGCAGCGAGGAGTTGGACGCCAGCAACGCGCGCAGGCTGCGCCGCTCCTGTCCCACCATCACCAGATGCGCCATGAGCTGCGCCGCCGTGACGGCTGGTTGGGCCGACAGCAGGCAGTCGAGCAATTCGCGCACGCGCAGGATGCGCTCGCGCAGCTGCCGCAGGCGAAAGACCAGGCCCACTGAAATGCCGTTGTCTTCGAAATGCGTGTACACGGTGGCCGCCGCCGCGCGGCAGGCCTCCAGGCGCTCGCGCAGGCGCTGGGCCGACTCGTTGAGCCGGTCAGGCGTGCGCAGCGCATGCAGCACCTCCACGCGCAGGCTCTCCACATCGCGGATCAGTGCATGAAAAGGCTGCGCCTCGCGCGCGGATTCGCTCATGCGCAGCCGGAGTTCGGGGGCAAAGCCGGTCGAGAGAATCTGCCCCGCGCAGTAGGTGATGGCGTCGAGCAGGGCGCGGTGCCAGCGCGTGGCGCCACCGGGGCTATTGTTGCCACCCGGGGAAGCCAGCAACTCCACCAGCCGGTTCAGCTGGGCTTCGTCGAGCGCCGCGAGCCACTGGGCGTCAAAAGCGCTGGGCAGCGCCAGCATGAAAAGCTCGGACGCGTCGATGGTCTCTGGGCTGCCCGGCAGCAGCTTGGTGCGCAGGCGCTCCGCCATCTCGCTGACCAGCGCAGTGCGGGGCGCAAAGCCAAAATCGGCCAGCAAGGTGGTGATATCGACCTGGCCCACCAAGGTGGCCCACCAGGCTTGCAGCCGCTGCTGGAGATCGGGCCGTGCCGCGACCGCATCGATGAAAAGCTGCACCCGGCCCACAGCGGCAGGCACCGAATCGCGCTTGCCGCGCACCCAGTCCAGCAGGTGGATGAGCCACAGATGGCGATGGGCCAGGTCAGCGGCCGGGTCGAGAGCCGCCAGAATGCTGGCCAGGTCGGAATGCGGGGTGTTTTTCATCGCCGGGCCGCCCCAAGATGAAAAGCGGCCCCCTTGGGGGGCAGCGACCACACGAAGTGGGAAGCGTGGGGGCAATAGCGCTTCAATGCAGCACCCGGCCGCTCAAAGGTTCGCCCGAAGGGCCGTGGCTGATCGCCTCCAGCACGAACAACGGCACCGGGCTGTTGAAGGGCTCGCCATCTTCGGCCACGCAGTGAAAGGTGCCGTGCATGGTCCCGCTGGAGGTGCGAAGCCGGCAACCGCTGGTGTACTGGAACGATTCGCCCGGCTTGAGCAGCGGCTGGTGGCCCACCACACCCAGGCCCTTGACCTCTTCGGTGTGGCCCCGGGAGTCACTGATGATCCAGTGGCGCGAAATCAGCTGCGCAGGCGTTTCCCCGGAATTGGTGATAGTGATGGTGTAAGCGAAGCTGAACACCCCTGTGTCCGGCGCAGACTGCTCGGGCAGGTATTCGGGCAGCACTTCCACGTCAAACTGGTACTTTGGCATGGGGCGAATGGTAACCGTGGAGATTCGTAAAAAGTGCATGTCCATGGGGTAAAACCCCAGACCTTCTGCGCTTTGCGACAATCGGGGGATGAGCCGCACATTCCGAATCGCCCCCTCCATCCTCTCTGCCGACTTCGCCCGCCTGGGTGAAGAGGTGCGCAATGTCATTGCCGCTGGCTCAGACTGGATCCACTTCGACGTGATGGACAACCATTACGTGCCCAACCTCACTTTCGGCCCCATGGTGTGCCAGGCGCTCAAGCCCCATGCCAAGACCGCCGCCGGTGTGGCCGTACCGATCGATGTGCACCTGATGATCCAGCCGGTGGACGCCCTGGCCGCCGCGTTTGCCGACGCGGGTGCGGACTACATCAGCTTTCACCCCGACGCCTCGGGCCATGTGCACCGCAGCATCCAGGCCATCCGTTCCAAGGGCGTCAAGCCCGGCCTGGTGTTCAATCCGGCGGAGCCGCTGGACGTTCTCGACTGGGTGATCGACGACATCGACCTCATTCTCATCATGAGCGTGAACCCTGGCTTTGGCGGCCAGAGCTTCATCGACTCGGCCCTGCGCAAGATCGAAGCTGTGCGCAAGCGCATCGACGCCTCGGGCAAGGACATCCGCCTGGAAGTGGATGGCGGCATCAAGACCGACAACATCCGCCGCGTGGCCGATGCGGGTGCTGACACCTTTGTGGCGGGCAGCGCCATCTTTGGCAAGCCCGACTACCAAGGCGTCATCGACGCGATGCGCGCAGAACTGGGGTGATCTCCTGAGCCGCTGCGCAGACTTTGCGCGGTGGCCGTTTTCACAGACCACGCCTTCCTGGAGCTCGGTTATTGTTGCGCAGGGACGGTGATCGTCGTGGTGGTCGATTCACGCAACACGCCGCCGCCGGACACCGAGCCACTCGCCGGGCTGCTTTGCACACGGCGCATGCAATCAGCCTGGTCGGCAGCCGTCTGGAACGCAGCACAACGCTGTGTGGCGTTGTCGTTTGCGGCGGCTCCAGGGTTGCTCAGATCGCCCTTGCGCGAAGCATCCAGCGCGTTGTTGGCCTCGCGCAGGCAGGTGGCCAGACTGTCCTGGGTGTTGTTGGTCATGCACTTTTCCCGCTCCTGCTCATAGCGTGCCCGCGCATCCTGAGGCGGCGTTTGTGCGGATACACCCGCGCAGGCCAGCAACAGGGCGGCGGTGAAGAGGGGGGTGGCAAAGGGAATGCGGTTCATGAAAGGGCTCCTGGGGCAATCGCAGACGGTGGTCTGAACGTATGCCTGCAGGGTAGGCCCCCCTGCTGCGCGCCCCTGTCGGACAGTGCCGCCCCCTGCCGTGCGCGGGGCGCGCGTTTCGGGCCGGGTCAGCCCAGGCGCTGAAAAGTCAGGACGAAGGCCACGCCGTCGGCCGTATTGCGCGCGTTGATCGTGCCACCCATCTTGGCCATGTAGGTCTTGGCCACGAACAGGCCCTGGCCCCGGTGCCCGCTCTCGCCGTCGGGCATGGGAAGGCTGGGGTCGGACACCCCCAGCTCAAAGATGCGCCCCAGCAGATCCTCGGCAATGGTGACACCCTGGTTGCGCAGCGTGGCGCTGGCAGTCGACTCGGAGGCCGCCAGCGTCAGCGTGATGGCCGTGCCCGGCGGTCGGTAGCGGTCGGCATTGCGCAGGATGTGGGTCACCACGTCTTCCAATGCGAATTCGTCCGCCCGAACGATGACCGGGCCCGCCCCTCCTTCATAGACCACGTTGTCGATGCCTGCAAAGTGCGCGTTGTTGGCCACGTGGCGCAGGAAGGCATCCAGGTCCAGTCGACCCTGCGGCACGTCGGCCGCCTGCAACGCCTCCGCAGGGGAGGCCGTGCCATACAGCACATGCACGGCCTGTTGCATGCGCTGGATGTAGCGGTGGCCCGGGTCGTCGGCGCTGCCGTGCAGCACCATGAGCGATTGCAAGGGGGACATGATCTCGTGCCCCACGGCATGCCACATGTCGCGCTCCTGCTGGGCGCGCAACTGTTCGCGCTGGATATCGTCTTTGACGCGCTGGAGCAGGTCGGCCAGGCCGCCAGCCAGAATACCCAGCTCGTCCGATCCGCGCAGGTCCGACACGTCCAGGTCGCCCAGGCGCGGGCCGATGTGCCCGTCCTGCACGTTGTACGAAACCGCTGCCGCGCGGCGGGTGAGGGCGGTCACGCGGCGGATGAGGCCCACCTCCACCACCAGCCAGGCCAGCGCGATAGCCGCGAGCATGGCGCCCAGGTACCACGACATGCGGGTGGCCACGGCGGCAAGGCCTTGCTCCACGCCGCGCAGGTTGCCGGTAACAGTCACGGCATAGTTGCCCGCCGGGGTGTCCAGAATGTCGAGGCCGGCCGGTACCGGCTGCGCCTGATGATCGCCAGCAGCTTGCCACTCCAGTGGCAGCCAGCTGATAAGGCGCAGCAGCCAGGGCGCCGACGGGTCTGCCTGCACTTCGGAACCCTTGAGCGTGATCGCTTCGCTGTCACTCGTGCCCAGCTTGCGGATCTGCACCTGTTCGCCGGGCAGCAGGGTGCGCGCCACCTCCGCCAGCGAAGCCGCAGCCTGGGCACCGGGGGCATTGCTGTCGAACAGCGCCGCGCCTGTGCCGGGCGCCAGCATTTCCACCCGCACGCGCATGTTGCCAAGATCCTGTGGCGGCCAGACCAGGCGCTGCTTGTCAAACAGCGCTTCGCGGAACAGCTCCACCGGCAGGCGGATGGAGTAGAAGGTGCGGCGCAGACAGTCGGGCGCGGCGCCCGCCAGATCCCGGCACTGGCCGTTCTGCCAGAGCCAGCCGCGAAAATCCCGCACCGGCCGGGCGCGGGCATCCAGGGATTCTTCACCGCTGTCCACAAAGCCCGTCAGGCGGCCCCGAGTGCTGATCGTGCCCTGGGGTGGCAGTGCTTCAAAAGGCGCCACCCAGCGGTAGGAAGCGCCGCGCATGTCCAGCGTGATGCGGGCGCGGTGCACGGCCTGCAGATCCAGTGCGCCACGTTCGCGGGGCACCAGCTCGCCCGCGTAGAAGCTGCCCACCAGGTAAATGAAGCCCCCGGCATAGGGGTTGTTGCCGATGGCCGCGCAGACCGACGAACCGTCGGGGTACTGCACCGCGCAGCCTGCCATTTCCACGGCCTGCTGGGCCTTGTTTTGGTCGTCGAAATCTAGCGCCGCATAGGGCAGCAGCAGGGGCGCCAGCGGCGCGGGGGCGGCGCCACGGTTGCCAGCATTGAGCAAAGCCAACTGCCCAGAGGGGTGGCGCAGACGGGCCATGACCTCGGACTGGCTGCGCGCGAAGCCATGCTGGTAGCTTTGCCAGCCACGCTCCTTTTCTTCCTTGAGCAGCACCACGCTCAGCGCGACGGTGGCTAGCGCCAGCAGCACAAACACACCGCGCACCAGAATCCGCAACCGAAAGGCGGGCAGGCCCAGGCGGGGCATCTCCAGCGCGGGGTGGCGGAGCAGACGCTTCACTTGCCAGTCCAGCGAAAGCCGCGCATGGGCACGTTCTCAATGCCTTCAAAGCTGGGGTCCACCTCGCGCAGGGCCTCGCGGATGGTGCTGACGTGCTTGCGCACGTTATCGCGGTTGCGCCCGCTTTTCACCACCTCAAAAAGTTCGTCGTACGACACCACCTCGCCACTGCGCTGGTGCAGCGTGGCCAGGATGCGCTGGGCCGTCAGCGGCAGGTTGATGCGCTCGCCGCGCCAGGTGGGAGAGCGCTGCCACAGCGGGTCCAGCACCAGCGCATCGCCCACCGGGGCGTGTGCTGCGCGGGTCGGAGTCTGTGCCTGCGTGGTGCGCAGGATGTCGAGAAAGGTCTCGATGAAGTCGGCCTCCTCGAACGTGGTCTTTTGCAGGTAGTCCCACGCGTCCAGCGCCTTCATGATGCTGCGGTAGATGGCCGCAGGCATGGCCGACACCACCAGCACCGGTGTGCCCTGGCGGCGCTTGTTGATGGCGTTGATGAGCGCCACGCCCGCATGGCGCTCACGGCCCAGTTCGATGTCAAGGACCACGGCGTCGTAGTGCTCGCGCGCCAGGGCGGCTTCGGCGTCGTCGCGCGTGAACCACTGGTCAATCACGATGCCGCTCTTCGCACTGGCAATCCAGCCCGCCAGCTGGTTGCTGGTGGGCAGGTCGTCTTCGATCACGGCAATGCGGGTCATGGGCGGGGCGCGGAGTAAGGGTGCGTCGATTATCCGGGGCGCCTTGCTTGCCCGGTGTGAAGGTTTCTTCCGGGCCCGGAGGGTTTGTGCGGTGGTTGTGAGGGCTTTGGGGCGCGCGATGTGTTGTTGCTTCCGAGGTGAAACCGAAGAATCAGTCCCCAATGAGCAGCCCGGTGAGGCCGCTCAGAAGCAGACAACAAATCACACCCTACCGAGAGAGAGAAACACCATGAAAACCGCCTGGAACCGCATCGTACAAGCCCTGCGTGGCCGCAATCCCGCCCCCCGCCCGCTGGACGCCAGCGGCGAATGGCCGCAAGACGCGGCACCTTCGCAGACGGAAGCTGCCATGCCAGCATCCGCAGACGTGGACGCAGGGCGCATCCACTGGGCGTACCTGCTGCCCACGGCCAGCACGGTGCGCTGGATGGTGGCCGGTGCCGTGGTGGTCGGTGCAGGGGGCCTTGTGCTTCGCCACCCGCCGGTGCAGCAGCTGGGCCAGGGGGAGCTGGCGGTCCGCATGAACCAGTTCACCGGTTCGGTGAGCCAGTGGCGTGATGGCAGCATGTGGGTGGTTCCGGGCCTGCACAGCGTGCGCATCTTCTCTCTGCGGGACCAGAGCTACCGCCCTGAAGCCATGCGCCAGGCCAATGGCAGCGCACCCTTGCAATCGGTGGAAGGACTGTCGTTCGGGCTTGACCTGAGCGTGCGCTACGCACTCGATCCGTCCTCCGAAACCGTCAAGGCTGGCCGCCTGCCCGATGATGTGGACGCCGACATCGTGGCACCTGCCGTGCAGGGGTTGGTCTACAAGGTGTTTGCCCGCTACACCGTGCGTGAAATTTTCTCGTCCAAGCGTGCCGAGATCGCACAAATCATCGAGACTGAACTGCGCACGCGCCTGGCCGCCGATGGCGTGCTGCTGCGCCACGTGCAGATCGGCAAGGTGGACCTGCCCGCCGAGTACCGCCGCGGCATGGACAGCCTGCTGGCCGAGGAACTGGCTTCCGAGAAGATGCGCTACACGCTGGAGCTGAAAGACAAGCGTGTGAAGGAGACCGAACTCGACGCCAATGCCGACAAGGTGCGCCGCGAGGTGGCTGCTGAAGCTGCGGCCCGCGAGCAGGTGATCGCCGCCCGCGCCCAGGAAGAGGCGATGAAACATGTGCTGCCCTTCAAGCAGCGCCAGATCGAGCAGCGCCAGCTGGAGGCCGAGGCCGAAAAGGTATCGCGCATCAAGGCCGCCGAGGGCAGCGCCCAGGCCCGCCGCATCGAAGCCAACGGCGAGGCGGATGCCCGCCAGAAGTTGGCTGAGGCCGAGGCCTACCGCATGGACCGCATTGGCAAGGTGAACGCCGAGCAGATGGCGCGCGAAGGAGCGCTGGTCACCAAACATCCGCTGCTCATCCAGAAGACGCTGGCCGACAAGCTCTCCGACAAGATCCAGGTCATCATCGCGCCGCCTCCGACCAACGGTGATTTCATCGGCGCGGCGCTTCTGGGCGGCAACCGCAATGCGCAAGCCGGTGTCGTGCAGGCTGCGGGCGTGGCCGACGACACCTCCACCGTCCAGGCTGTGGAGCAGTGAACATGAATCTCACGACCTTGACCTTCATTGCAGCGGTCGCCAGCGCTGCAGTCACGGTGGCCTCTGCCGCCGTGCCTCCTGCTTCGGTCAATGCCCTGGGCAGTGCCATCGTGGTGCAGGACCAGGCCAGCCTGCGTGCCGCGCCGCGCGATGGCGCCCAGCAGCAGGCCAGCCTGTGGCAGGGCGAGGTGCTGGAGGTGCGCGGCGAGCGCCTGGATTACCTGCAGGTGTGGGACCACAAGCGTGAGCGCGGCGGCTTCATCCGCGCCAGCGATGTGCGCCGTATGGCACTGACCGAGGCCGAAGGCCCCGCGTTGCTGGCTGTGCTGCGTTTCATGCAAGACACGCCGGGTGCTGAGGCGCTGGGGATTGGCCTCACCGCCGCGTACCTGCAGGCGGCTCCCGGCCAGCTGCTGGCGGGTGTCGAGGGCGCGCAGGCTTTTGATGCGCTGGGCACGTTCGCCGACCGGCTTGCACGTCGCGCCTCGGTGGCCGTGCCGGGCAAGGCCTCGGGGGCCACGCTGTCCGCGCACCTGGATGTGGCCAATGCCTACGGCGTGCGTTTTGCCACCTATGAGGTGGAGGGCCGCATGCAGGTTTGCTATGAAGGCGAAGCCTTTCGCCGCGTGCTGGCCATGCCGGTGGCCGATGCCGCCCAGCGCGCCCGCGCCGTCCTGGCGCTGACGCGGCCAGAGTGCATCAATCCCGACCTGCCAGCCCACGAACGCGCCAAGGTGCACGCCTGGCAGGTCGATGTGCTGGAGCGTGTGGACGTTGCCGGCTTGCCGCCCTACCTGCGCAACCGCGTACAGATGCGCCGCGCCAGCGTGTGGGGCGCCACGGCTTTCGAGCAGGCGCGCAAAAATGTTGCAGATCCAGCGGTGACTGCCGCTGCTGCGCGCGCGCTGACCGAGTTCGCCGGCGTGAGCAAGGCCGACCTGCCCGATGAAGACCAGAGCGCCTACAACGACGCTGCCATGCGCGTGAGTGCGGTGCGCTGGGCACTGGTGCCCACCACCGCGCCAGCGGCCCCATCCAAAGCAGCCCGCCCGACCCTGGTGACCGAGCCCGGCGCTCCCGGTGAAACCTGTGTGCTGCTGGTGGATGCCCAGCACACGGCCCAGGCCCCGCTGCTGCGCCGTTGCACCTATGGCGTGGTCTGGTCTGCGTCGGCCAGCACCAACCGCGAAGGCACGGCGGTGGCCTTGGCCGTGCAACCCCTGGAAGGCTGGCGCGAGCTGTGGGTGCTGCGCAAGACCGAAGGCGGCTGGCTCGCCGATGTGCTGCCGCCAGCGGCCACCACGCCAGAAACCGGCGTGGCCGAGTGGGCCGGATGGGTGCCTGGCGGCCAGCAGATGCTGGTGGCACGCGAGGCGCGCGGCCAGGGGCGCTACCGCAAGAGCTTTGAGGTGGTACGGCTGGACGGCCTGACCACTGAGCGGGTCACGGGGGATGTGGCGGCGATGCCTTTGTTTCAGCGCTGGCAAGACCCTGCGTGGAAGCGGCAGACGCTGAGCTTGCGCTGAGTGCAGGGTGGGCGGGAGGAAGAAGGCTTCATCGTTTCCTTAAACTTGGGCAACTTTTTCCTCTCCCGTCTTTCTGCCTTATGTCCCACGCCGCTGACCCCATGTTGTCTTCTCTGCTGTCCCGTGTAGATGCCGTCATCGTGGACCTGGACGGCACCATGGTGGACACCATGGGGGATTTCAACGAGGCGATCAATCGCATGCTCCGTGAGCTGGCCCTGCCGGCCATCGAGGCCCTGCACATCGAACACATGGTGGGCAAAGGCTCGGAGCATTTGCTGCGATCAGTGATAAAACACGTGCTAGCGCTTGATGGTATTGCGCAAGATGCTATAAAAAGCGAAGCATACTATCCTGCAGCCTGGGCCAGCTACCAGCGCCACTACCTGGCGATCAATGGCCAGTTTGCAGGGGTTTACCGGGGTGTGGAGGACGGCCTGAAGGCGCTGCGCGCCCGGGGGCTGCGCCTGGCCTGCCTGACCAACAAACCCACGGACTTTGCGCTGCCGCTTCTGAAGTCCAAGGGCCTCGATGGGTATTTCGAGAAGGTGTTTGGCGGTGACGCCTTCGAGCGCAAGAAGCCCGATCCTCTGCCCCTCCTCAAGACCTGCGAAGCGCTGGGCACTGCCCCCGCGCGCACGCTGATGCTGGGCGATTCCAGCAACGACGCGCAGGCTGCCCGCGCGGCCGGGTGCCCCGTGGTGCTGGTCACCTACGGCTACAACCACGGCGCGCCCGTTCGGGCTGTAGATGCCGACGGTTTTGTGGATTCGCTGGCGCAGCTGACCTGAGCCGCTCTCACGCGGGTAACTGGCGTGGCGCGACGGCGCGGTAGTCCAGTCGCGATGCGCTGATGCTGCTGCCGCTGCCGCGCACGGGGGCGGGCGTTGCATCGCCGTGCCGGGTGGCGTTGGTTGAGAGGCGGAAGACCGCCACCGCATCCACCAGCTGCCCCGCCTGTGTCTTGAGGCTGTCGGCCGCTGCTGCGCTTTGCTCTACCAGGGCCGCGTTCTGCTGCGTGGCCTGGTCCATCTGCGTGATGGCTTCACCCACCTGCGAGACACCCTGGCTCTGTTCGCTGCTGGCTGCGCTGATCTCGCCCATGATCTCCGTCACGCGGCGGATCGATGCAACCACTTCGCTCATGGTGGCGCCGGCCTTGTCCACCAGGGCTGTGCCGCGCTCCACGCGCTCCACGCTGGTGCCGATCAGGCCCTTGATCTCCTTGGCGGCTTCAGCGCTGCGACCAGCGAGGCTGCGCACTTCCCCGGCCACCACGGCAAAGCCGCGCCCCTGTTCGCCCGCGCGCGCAGCCTCCACGGCAGCATTCAGGGCCAGGATGTTGGTCTGGAAGGCGATGCCGTCGATGACGCTGATGATGTCGGCGATCTTGCGGCTGCTGTCGTTGATGCCCTTCATGGTCTCGACCACTTCGGCCACCACATCGCCTCCCTGTTGGGCCACGGTGGATGCGCTCATGGCGAGCTGATTGGCCGTGCGCGCGTTGTCGGCGTTCTGGCGCACCGTGGAGCCAAGTTCTTCCATGGATGCGGCGGTCTGCTGCAAGGCTGAGGCTTGCTGTTCCGTGCGTGCCGAGAGGTCGTTGTTGCCGGATGCAATTTCGACGCTGGCTGTGGCCACGCCTTCTGCGTTGTGGCGCACATTGCCGACGATGGTGGCCAGGCGCGATTGCATGGTGGCCAGCGCCTGCAGCAGTTGGCCGGTTTCGTCATTGCCGCTGGCTTCGATGGGGTGGGTCAGGTCGCCATCGGCAATGCTCTCCGCCGCCTGCTTGCCCCGCTGCACAGGTTGCACGATGGAGCGTGTGACGGTGAAGGCCAATAGTGCCCCCAGTGCCACGGCTATCAGTGTGCCCACGCCCAGCAACACCTGGCTGGCCTTGGCCAGCGTGCTGGTGTCGCCCTGGCTGTCGGCCAGCTGCGCGGCCATGGCAGTGCGCAAGTCGTCGAGGGATTGGAGGTACTTGTCTGCCAGAGGGCGCAAGTCCTTGTCCACCAGCGTGGGCACATTGGGCTCGCCGCCACGGTGCAGTTCGCGGATCTCGGCGAGCTTGTCGTTGTAGGCCTTGCTGGCGGCGGCAATGGTGGCCAGTTGCGCACGGTTCTTGTCTCCCTGTACCAGGCCTTCGATGCGCTGGACCTTGCCCTCGATGCCTTTGGCTGTGGCCTGCGTGTCGGCCGTGAGCTTTTCCATGTAGTCGCGGTCAATGGCCTTGAGGAAGGCCTCGGTGCGCACCCAGTTCAGGCGGATGTCTGACGCCCAGTTCTCCACCAGGGTCTGCTGCTCGATCTCCTGGGTGGCCACGCGTTCGCTGGCGCCTTGCAGGCTCGCGATGCGCCACATGCCGGTGGCGGCAATCAACGCGGTGATGAGCAGGATGGCACCGAACGACGCGCCCAGGCGCAGGCCGACGGAAAGGTTGCTGAGTTTCATGGTGGGGTCTGGCGCAAAAAGGTATCTGGGGGCAGAAAATTGGGGGCGTTACAGACGGCTCGTTGCGGGGCGCGGGTAGCGCGAAAATCTCGGTTCAGGCCGTGGCATCAGTGACTGCGGGGTGCGCGCAGCAAGAGGCCGTTGTTTCGTCAGTGAGGGGCGGGTGTGCTCGTTGGTCCAAAGGCTACTCCCGAGTAGGGAGCGCGTCTGTCGGGCGCGGGACAGCCCCGGGCGGAAGTGCCTCGGGGTTTGTCCCAGGGGGTTACGCAGGCTTGCCCAGAAGGGCGTCCTTGAGCTTCCAGTCGGCGGGCACATTGCCCAGCCAGATGCCCAGCAGCGCGTTGAAGAACTCCGGCTCCTTGAAAGGCTCGCCCTGGGGCTTGCCCTTGACCGTGATCACCGTGCCGGTACCTGGTATCCAGTCGATCATGAACTGGTCGCCCGCCTGCAGCTTCTTGTGGTCCGAGAAGATCTGGCTCATGCGCAGCACGCCCGGGATGAGCTTGGAGAACGCTGCGCGGTCCATGTTGTCCTCCATGCCGCGCGAGAACAGCTTGCCCAGCTCGGTGGAGTCGATCTCGCGCAGCATGGTGATGCTCATGCGCTTGGGGCCCTTCAGGGCCATGATTTCAGCGGGAGTCGAGGCCTTCTTTTCAAGGTACAGGCCTGCGGTGTACACCTTGAACACGGCCTTGTAGCGAACCCCTGCGCCATTGAGCTGAAGGCTGCTGCCACTCAGGCTGCTCGTCTCTTCATACTTGACGTCGGCCACGGTGATGGGCTGGGCAATAGCACCGGCCGCCAACAGGCAGGCCACGGCTGCTGCGGCACATCGCTGGAGAAACTTCATGCGCAACTCCTAAAAAAGAACGGTCGTTCGTTTCAAATTGTTGCAGTGCTCCTGCCGGGCCGCAACAGGGTTTTCGAGTGGTTGTGCGATCTCGCCTTGAGAGTCGTCAACTCAGGCCCTGAAAAAAGCTTTGCTACACTTTGGCCCATGTTCATTCACCACGTGTTCATCACAGGTTGCAGCGACCGGGGAGCCTGGCCCTGGCGTCAGCCTGTCGCTTTGAACGCCTGATGGCACCTGGGCAGCAGCCCCAGCGTGCACCCGTGGCCTCCACCCCGATGCGGTGAGGCCGATTGAATGGACCGCAGCGCCCCTTTTTCATTGACAGGGACACGCGCTGCGACAGCTGGGAGCCCTCCCCGTGATCACAGAACTTGAATTCAAAAGCCTGGCCAGCGAAGGCTACAACCGCATTCCGCTCATGGTCGAGGCCTTTGCGGACCTGGAAACCCCGCTCTCGTTGTACCTGAAGCTGGCGCACACCAAGGACGGGGGCAAGCACAGCTTCCTGCTCGAATCCGTGGTGGGTGGCGAGCGCTTCGGGCGCTACAGTTTCATCGGCCTGCCCGCACGCACGCTGCTGCGGGCCAGCGGCTTTGGGGCGCAGGCCAAAACCGAGGTCGTGACGGACGGCCAGGTGGTCGAAACCGCCCAGGGCAATCCGCTCGACTTCATTGAGGCATACCAAAAGCGGTTCAAGGTGGCGCTGCGCCCCGGCCTGCCGCGCTTTTGTGGCGGCCTGGCGGGCTACTTTGGCTACGACGCGGTGCGCTACATCGAAAAGAAGCTGGAGACCACCTGCCCGCCCGACACCCTGGGGTGCCCCGACATCCTGTTGCTGCAGTGCGAAGAACTGGCGGTCATCGACAACCTCTCGGGCAAGCTCTACCTCATCGTCTACGCCGACCCGGCCCAGCCTGAGGCCTACACCCGCGCCAAGAAGCGCCTGCGCGAGCTGAAAGAGCAGCTCAAGTATTCGGTGAGTGCCCCCGTGGTCAAGGCCACCGAAAGCCACCCCGCCCAGCGCGACTTTGCCAAGGCCGACTACCTGGCCGCTGTGAACCGCGCCAAGGAGCTGATTGCTGCGGGTGACTTCATGCAGGTGCAGGTGGGCCAGCGCATCCACAAGCGCTACACCGAAAGCCCCCTGAGCCTGTACCGCGCGCTGCGTTCGCTGAACCCGTCGCCGTACATGTACTTCTACGACTTTGGCGACTTCCATGTGGTGGGTGCCAGCCCCGAGATCCTGGTGCGCCAGGAGAAGACCGACGAGGGCACCAAGGTCACCATCCGCCCCCTGGCGGGCACCCGCCCGCGTGGCGCCACGCCCGAGAAGGACAAGGCCACCGAGGTCGAGCTCATCAACGATCCCAAGGAACGCGCCGAGCACGTGATGCTGATCGACCTGGCGCGCAACGACATCGGCCGCATCGCCAAGACCGGCACCGTGAAGGTGACCGAAGCCTTTGCGGTGGAGCGCTACAGCCACGTAATGCACATCGTGAGCAACGTGGAGGGCATCCTGCACGATGGCATGACCAGCATGGACGTGCTCAAGGCGACCTTCCCGGCCGGTACGCTCACCGGCGCGCCCAAGGTGCACGCCATGGAACTCATCGACCAGCTCGAACCCACCAAGCGCGGCCTGTATGGCGGCGCCTGCGGCTACCTCAGCTACGCGGGCGACATGGACGTGGCCATTGCGATCCGCACTGGCATCATCAAAAACGGCACGCTCTACGTGCAGGCGGCTGCCGGTGTGGTGGCCGATTCGGTGCCCGAGCTGGAATGGAAAGAGACCGAGCACAAGGCCCGCGCGCTGCTGCGCGCCGCCGAACTGGTTGAGGAGGGCCTGGAATGACGATCCGTGACCCCAAGGCCATCGCCAAAGTGAAGGCCTGCACCACCATGCAGGACGTGCGCCGCGAAGTGAACGCGCTGGACGACGTGCTGGTGCCCCTGCTGGTGGAGCGCGTGGGCTACATGACCCAGGCCGCCCGCATCAAGCAAGGCGTGGAACAGGTGCGCGACGAAGCGCGCATCCAGGCCATCGTGGACCGTGTGCGCGAACGTGCCCAGGCCGAAGGCGGCGACGCCGACGTGATCGAAGCCATCTACCGCAGCCTCATGGAAGTCTGCATTGCCTATGAACACCGCGAGTTCGCCCGTCTGCGCGAGCCCGCCACTGCCGGGAGCGCCGCATGAAACTTTTGATGGTCGATAACTACGACAGCTTCACCTACAACATCGTCCAGTACTTTGGTGAACTGGGCGCCGAGGTCGAGGTGTTCCGCAACGACGAGATCACCGTGGCCGAGATCGAGGCGCGCCTGAACGCGGGCCAGCTTGACCGCCTGGTCATCTCGCCCGGGCCGTGCTCACCTGCAGAGGCCGGTATCTCGGTGGCAGCGATCCAGCACTTTGCCGGCAAGCTGCCCATCCTGGGCGTGTGCCTGGGTCATCAAGCCATTGGTGCAGCCTTTGGCGGCACCATCATCCGTGCGCAGGAGCTCATGCATGGCAAGACCAGCGTGATCACCACCACACAAAAGGGCGTGTTTGCGGGCCTGCCGGAGCAGTTCACCGTCAACCGTTACCACTCGCTGGCCATCGAGCGTGCCACCTGCCCGGATGTGCTCGAAGTGACCGCCTGGACCGACGACGGCGAAATCATGGGCGTGCGCCACAAGACGCTGCCGATCGAAGGCGTGCAGTTCCATCCCGAAAGCATCCTCACCGAACACGGCCACGCCATGCTCAAGAACTTTCTGGAGCAGCGCGCATGACAGCCCCCCAGGGCCTAGCCCAGCTTTTTCAGTACAAGCGGTGGGCCAACCAGGAACTGCTGGCACTGGGCGCGGCATCGCAGGGCGCGCTGCCTGCCGACGATTACCGGCTGTTTGTGCGCATCCTGAACCACACCTACGTGGTGGACCGCATCTTTGCCAGCCACCTGCAGGGTCTGCCCCAGACCACCTACCGGGCCACCAACACCGAGGAGACGCCGGAGCTGGCCACCTTGAGCGAGGCCGTGCGCGTGTCGGACGACTGGTATGTGCAGTACGTGGGCGGGCTGGATGATGCGCAGTTGGCCGAACCCGTGGCTTTCCGCTTCACCGACGGCGACACGGGGCGCATGTCGCGCAGCGAGATCCTGAACCACTTGGTCGTGCACGGCACGTACCACAGGGGGGCGGCGGGGCGCATCCTGGCCGCGCATGCGGTGCAGCCTCCGCGCGATTCGCTGACGACCTTCCTGCACCGCCTGGAACCTGACCGACGCTGGTAGACACACCCATGCCCGAACTTCATCAACTGCTCATGTTCATCGCGGCCGGCTGGCTGCTCAACCTCACGCCCGGGCCCGATGTGCTCTACATCGTTACCAACGCGCTGCGTTCCGGCACACGCGCTGGCATCGTGGCGGGGCTGGGCATCACGGCCGGGTGTTTTGTGCACATCTTTGCGGCCGCCGTGGGCGTGGGCGCGCTGCTGGCCACGTCGGCCACGGCGTTCACGGTGCTCAAGTGGATCGGCGCGGCCTACCTGATGTGGGTGGGCGTGCGCATGCTGCTGTCCAAGCCCGGTGCTGACGCGGGCAACAGTGCAGCGCTGGCGGCAGCTCAGGCGGCCCCTGCGCCGCACACGCCGCTTCGCAAGGTGTTCCTGGGGGGCTTCTGGACCAATGTGCTCAACCCCAAGGTCGCCATCTTCTTCCTGGCCTTTGTGCCGCAGTTCATCGCGCCGGGCACCGACAACAAGGCGCTGGCCTTTGTGCTGCTGGGCGTGCTGTTCAACGTGAACGCCATCCCCGTCAATGTGGGCTGGGCGCTGGCGGCATCATGGATGGCGCGACGCGCCACGGTGATCCAGCGCGGCATGCACTGGCTGGACCGCGTGGCAGGCGCCATGTTCATCGGCTTCGGACTCAAGCTGGCCTTTACTGATCAACCGGTGGCTTGACCGCCACCCCAGGAGACACCGTCATGCCCATTACCCCCCAGGAAGCGCTGCAGCGCACCATCGAGCACCGCGAAATCTTCCATGACGAAATGCTGCACCTGATGCGGCTCATCATGAATGGCGAGCTGTCGCCCGTCATGACCGCAGCCATCATCACCGGCTTGCGCGTGAAGAAGGAAACCATCGGCGAGATCACCGCCGCTGCCCAGGTGATGCGCGAGTTCAGTACCAAGGTGCACGTCAAGGACGCGACCCATATGGTGGACATCGTAGGCACGGGCGGCGACGGTGCCAACACCTTCAACATCTCCACCTGCTCGATGTTCGTGGCCGCCGCAGCGGGCGCCAAGGTCAGCAAACATGGCGGGCGCGGAGTGTCCAGCAAAAGCGGCAGCGCCGATGTGATGGAGGCCCTGGGCATCCACATCAACCTCAAACCCGAGCAGATCGCCCAGTGCATCGCTGAAGTCGGCATCGGCTTCATGTTCGCGCCCAACCACCACCCCGCCATGAAGAACGTGGCCCCGGTGCGCAAGGAACTGGGCGTGCGCACCATCTTCAACATCCTGGGCCCGCTGACCAACCCGGCCGGTGCGCCCAACATCCTGATGGGCGTGTTCCACCCCGACCTCGTCGGTATCCAGGTGCGCGCGCTGCAGCGCCTGGGCGCCGAGCATGCGCTGGTGGTGTACGGCCGTGATGGCATGGACGAAGTCAGCTTGGGCGCTGCCACTTTGGTGGGTGAGTTGAAAAACGGCCAGATCACCGAGTACGAAATCCACCCTGAGGACTTTGGCCTGCCGATGGCGAGCAATCGCGCGCTCAAGGTTGAGACGCCCGAGCAGTCGCGGGAGATGCTGATCGGCGTGCTCAAGGGCGAGCCTGGTGCCGCACAAGACATCGTCTGCCTGAACGCCGGTGTGGCGCTGTACGCGGCCAATGTGGTCGATTCGGTGCCCGCAGGCTTGGCCAAGGCCCGTGCCGTGATTGCGTCGGGCGCCGCGCTGGCCAAGCTGGAGCAGGTGGTCACGCGCACGCACGCGCTGGCCACGGCGACCTGACACGGCCATGTGGCGCGACCCTGGCACCTGGATTGCACTGGGCATCTCTGCCCTTTTCATCGTGGCCGGGTTCGTGATGCACCGCGTGTTCACCAAAATTCTGAAACAGGGCTCCCCTGAGCCCGACGACACCGAAACCGACAACCCAAAGGCCGCGCACCATGAGCAGTGACATCCTCAACAAAATCGTCGCCGTCAAGCACGAAGAAGTAGCGGCAGCCAAAAAGCGCCTGTCCTTTGAAGCCATGCGCGCCGACGCCGAGAGCCGCGTGCTCACGCGCGACTTTGAAGGCGCGCTGCGCGCCAAGATCGCCAAGGGCCAGGCGGCCGTGATTGCCGAGATCAAGAAGGCCAGCCCCAGCAAGGGGGTGCTGCGCGCCGACTTCGAGCCCGCTGACATTGCCCAGAGCTACATGGAAGGCGATGGCAAGGTGAGCGCGGCCTGCCTGTCGGTACTGACCGACCGGCAGTTCTTTCAGGGCCAGCCCGACTACCTGAAACAAGCCCGCGCCAGCACGTTGCTTCCTGTGCTGCGCAAGGATTTCATGGTGGATGCGTACCAGATCTACGAATCGCGCGCCATGGGCGCCGACGCCATCCTGCTGATTGCGGCCAGCCTGGACGACGCCCAGATGGCCGACTTCGAGGCCATTGCACGCAGCCTGGACATGGCGGTGCTGGTGGAGGTGCATGACCGGCCCGAGCTGGAGCGGGCTCTGAAGCTCAAGACTCCGCTGGTCGGCATCAACAACCGCAACCTGCGCACGTTCGAGGTCACGCTGGACACCACGCTCTCCATGCTCAAGGACGTGCCTGCGGACCGGCTTCTGGTCACCGAGTCGGGCATCTTGAAGCCTGCCGATGTGAAGGCCATGCGCGACGCAGGTGTGCACGCCTTCTTGGTGGGCGAAGCCTTCATGCGGGCGGATGACCCGGGCCTGGCGCTGGCCAAGCTCTTTGGGTGAGAGAGGGTGAAAACTCCTGTTTTAATAGCTGCTTGCGCTTGATGGTAAAGCGCTAGAGCCTGTTTTGACCATGAATTCAACTCCCCAGACCCCGGCCCAACTCCAAAGCGCCAACCCCGCCGACTGGCCCGTGGCGCCCGGCTGGCAGCCGTTGGCGGACGCCTTTTTTGCTGGCGCACGCGGGCAGGCGTTGCTCGCGTTCTTGCAGGCGCGGCTGCAGGCGGGTGCGGCGATCTTTCCGCCCCAGCCGCTGCGGGCGCTGGAGCTGACGCCGCCTGAGGACGTGCGCGTGGTCATCCTGGGGCAGGACCCGTACCACGGCCGGGGCCAGGCCGAGGGGTTGGCGTTTTCGGTGGCGCCGGGCGTGCGCCTGCCGCCCTCGCTGCAGAATATCTTCAAGGAAATGCAGCGCGACCTGGGGGTGGCCTTCCCCCCGTTCCCGAACCCCGGCGGCAGCCTGGTCAAGTGGGCGAAGAACGGTGTGCTGCTGCTCAACACCTGCCTCACGGTGGAAGAGGGCCAGGCCGCCAGCCATGCAGGCAAGGGCTGGGAGGAACTGACCGACACCGTCATCCGCCATGTGGCTGAAGGCCCGCGCCCGGTGGTGTTCATGCTCTGGGGCTCGCACGCCCAGGGAAAGCGCGCGTGGATTCCCTCAGACCGCGGGCACCTGGTGCTCACGTCCAACCACCCCTCGCCCCTGTCGGCACTGCGCCCGCCTGTCCCTTTTATTGGCAACGGGCACTTTGGCAAGGCGCGGGATTTTCGCGCGCAGCACGGTTACTGAGCAGGGTTTGCAGCACCGCCTTCGCGTCACGCGCGGCGGGGTGCCGGTGGATGCCACGGTGCCCGGGGGGGCGGCGATTCGCCTGGGGCTGCCGGGTGATGACCAGCACGCCGGATAACCGACGCCAAGGGCTACCACTGCTGCGGTAGCCGTTCCTTGAGCAGCTCCAGAAACGCTTGCGCCGCCACCGGCAGGCTGCGCCCGGCCAGGGTCTGGATTTCGATGTCGCGCAGGTCCATGCCGGGGTCGCTGATGGGCAGGGCCACGATGGCGCCCTCGGCCACCAGGTGGCGCACGGCGATCTCGCTGGCCACGGACAGGCCGCCGCCCAGCTGTACAAAGTTGACCACCGTCTTGGCGTGGTTGCTGATGAGCACGGCGTCGAGCTGCAGGCCCTGGCGGCTGCAGACGATGTCGATCATCTGGCGCACCGTGGTCTCGGGCGGGGGCAGCGCCAAGGGGTATTCGGCCATCTGCGTCAGGGTCACGCTGCCCGCGCTGGCCAGCGGGTGGCCAGGCGGCAGCAGGGCCAGCACCGGGGCGCTCTGGCGGTAGGCCACGTCGATGTCCTTGTGCGGCGCGCGGCTGAAGCACAGGCCGATGTCGGCCGCGCCGCTGCGCACGGCGTCGGGCACCTGGGCCGTGGGCAGGGCGATCACGCTGAACTGCACCCCGGCATAGGTGCGCTGGAACTCCACGCACAGGCGCGGCACCAGCTCGTTGGCAAACGCGTCGGATGTGGCCAGGCGCACCTGCCCCGCGCGCAGGCCCTGCAGCGCACCGATCTCGCCCAGTGCGCGCTCGGCGTCAAGCACGGTGCGGCGTGCGTGCACGGCCAGGATCTCGCCCGCCGCCGTCAGCACCATGCCGCGCGGGTGACGCTCGAACAGGGGCGTGCCCAGGTGGGCCTCCAGCCCCGCGATCTGGCGGCTCAGCGCCGAGGCGGCCACATGCAGCCGGGCCGAAGCCTCAGTGAGCGATCCACTCTGCGCCACGGCCAGAAAGTAGCGCAGGGTGGTGTCTTGCAGCAGGTGGGGGCGCATGGAGGAAGGGGCGGAGAGGGAGGTGTTCAGTATGCGCCGGTTTGCCGTGGTGGCAAAGCAGCTTGCTGAAATGCTGTTGGTCAAGCAAGGCGCAGCTTCCTAAGATGGTTCCATCCTCTGTTGTGTCCGATTTCTTTGCGGGAGTGCTCTGTATGCGTCTACTTTCCTGGGGCCGTGGTGTCTGGGGCCTGGCCGGCCTGCTGGTGCTGGCATCTGCCGCGCAGGCACAAGCCAATTGGCCGGACCGCCCCGTGCGGGTGATCGTGCCCTTTCCGGCCAGCGGCGCGACCGACCTGGTGGCCCGCGTGGTCACCCAGCGCGTGGCGGCCGACCTGGGCCAGCAACTGGTGGTGGACAACAAGCCCGGCGCGGGCGGCACCCTGGGCACGGCCGAGGCGGCCAAGGCCGCACCCGACGGCTACACCCTGCTGCTGACCACCAGCAGCACACATGCCATCTCGCCCCACCTCATGCCCAAACTGGCTTATGACCCGCGCAAGGACTTCACGCCGGTGGCCCATGTGGCCGACGCACCCAGCGTGCTGCTGGTCACCAACAGCCTGCCGGTCAAGACCGTGGGCGAACTGATTGCCTACGCCAAGGCCCACCCCGGCAAGCTCAACTACGCCACCAGCGGCAACGGCACCATCGTGCACCTGAACACGGCCGCCTTCAGCGCCCAGGCGGGTGCGGAGATGACGCACATCCCCTACAAGGGCACGGCCCTGGCCATCCCTGACCTGATTGCCGGGCAGACGCATGTGCTGTTCGATTCCCTGCCCACCGGCATGCCGCACGCCAAGGCCGGCCGCCTACGCGCACTGGCCGTGACCAGCGAAAAGCGCAGCACCCTGGCGCCCGAGCTGCCCACGCTGGCCGAATCTGGCCTGCCCGGCTATTCGTCGGTGACCTGGTTTGGCGTGTACCTGCCCGCCGGGGCTCCCCCCGCCTTGGTGGACCGCGTGCACAAGGCCTTTGCCAAGGCCGTGCAGGCGCCCGAGGTGGCCGAGAGCCTGGCCAAGCTGGGCGTGGAGCCCGCCGCGCCGCGCACACCCGCGCAGTTTGGTGCCATGGTGCAGGCGGACAGCAACCGCTGGGCGACGGTGATTCGCCAACACAAAATAAGCATTGAATAACCCCCTGAGGCGCTGCGCGCCTTCCCCCCGCTCTCGCACCGCTGCGCGATGCGGGCGAGGGGACGACACCCTCGGTGCGGGGCGGCCCTTCCTCGGTGTCCTTTTCCTCGGACACGCCAGTTTTCATCCGAGCGGGTCCTGGCCCGCCATGGAAGTCCCATCACATGAACCCCCAAGCCCTCGACTGGTCCCTTCCCTACGCCTCCCACCGCAGTGCGGTCATGGGCCGCAATGTGGTTTCCACCTCGCAGCCGCTGGCCGCGCAGGCGGGCCTGCGCATGCTGCTGGCGGGTGGCAACGCGGTGGACGCCGCCATTGCCGCTGCCATGGCGCTCACGGTGGTGGAGCCCACGGGCTGCGGCCTGGGCAGCGACGGGTTTGCCATCGTGTGGGATGGCAAGGAGCTGCACGGCCTCAATGCCTCGGGCCGCTCGCCTGCGGCATGGACGCCTGAATACTTCGAGAAGCTGGGCGGCATCCCCGAGACGGGCTGGAACGCCGTCACCGTGCCGGGTGCCGTGTCGGCCTGGGTGGCGCTCTCCAAGCGCCTGGGCAAGCTGCCGTTTGCACAACTGGCCCAGCCCGCCATCGACTATGCGCGCAACGGCTTCCCGGTGTCGCCCACCATCGCCCGCCTGTGGGCGCTGGGCGCGGCCAAGCTGGGCACGCAGCCCGGGTTTGCCGAGTGCTTCATGCCGAATGGTCGCGTGCCCCAGGTGGGCGAAATCTTCCGCAGCGAAGCCCATGCGCGCACGCTGGAGCTGATTGCCGAGACCGAGGGCGAGGCTTTCTACCGCGGCGTGATCGCCGAGCGCATCGCGGCGCATGCGCAGGCGAATGGCGGTGCCATGACGCTGGCCGACCTGGCCGCGCACCAGGCCGACTGGGTTGGCACCATTCAGCAGCGCTTTGGTGATTCCGTGGTTCATGAAATCCCGCCCAATGGCCAAGGCATTGCCGCGCTGATGGCGCTGGGCATGCTCGATGCCCACGGTGTGGGCACGCACCCGCTGGACAGCGTGGAGACCGTGCACGCCAGCATCGAGGCCATGAAACTCGCGTTTGCCGACCTGCACCAGTACAACGCCGACATCGACGCCATGCACGTCAAGCCCGATGCGCTGCTGAACCCCGACTACCTGCGCGGCCGCGCCGCGCTGATCGACACCACGCGCGCTGGCGACCCTGGCTACGGCGCCCCGCGCCCCGGTGGCACGGTGTACCTGGCGGCGGCCGACGCGTCCGGCATGATGGTCTCTTTCATCCAGTCCAACTACATGGGCTTTGGCTCGGGCGTGGTGGTGCCGGGCACGGGCATCAGCCTGCAGAACCGGGGCCACGGCTTCAACCTGATCCCGGGCCACGCCAACCAGGTGGCGCCGCGCAAGCGCCCCTCGCACACCATCATCCCGGCCTTTGCCATGCATGCCGACGGCACGCCCCAGATGGCGTTTGGCGTGATGGGCGGGCCGATGCAGAGCCAGGGCCACACCCAGATGGCACTGCGCGTGCTGCGCTACGGCCAGAACCCGCAGGCGGCGGCTGATGCGCCCCGCTGGCGCGTGACGGGCGGCAAGGGTGTGGCCGTGGAGCCAGGCTTTGACCCTGCCGTGGTCGCCGCGCTGCGCGCGCGCGGGCACGAAGTGACGGTGGAAGAGGGCAACGGCGTGTTCGCCTTTGGCGGCGCCCAGCTGGTGCTCAAGAACGGCAACAGCTACATCGCAGGCTCCGACCCGCGCAAGGACGGGCACGCGGTAGCGTTCTGACGGCCTTGCGCGCAGCGCACTGAGGCGGCTCAGCGCGTTGTGCAGGCCGGAAACCGCTTGGCGAGCTCGTGCGCTGGCATCGTCTCCGCAAGGTCGAGGTTGCGCACCAGCGGGATGTATTCCCCTGTGTCGGTGAATCGCAAGAGGGTGGTCACGACGCGGCTGCCGGAGCCGCCTTGTTGACAGCCCGACAGTTCCAGCCCCAGGCCCAACTGACGGGAACCATCGTCCGTGCCTTTCCAGCCCATGGCCCGCTCTCGCAGAGCCTGCAGGCGCGGCAGGGCGGCTGGGTCGATCCGCCAGACCTGCACATGGGTCCGGGACGTTTCATATTCCGCGAGCACGCTGCGATCGGCCGTGCTGCGCAGCTCCTGAAGGGGCAATTTTTCTTCCAGGCGCTCGGTGGCGATGGCTCCCCCGGGCTTGCGCAGCGTGCGCGAAACGCTCACTGTGAGCTCCAGTGCGTTGCCTTGAAGCTGCAGGCCCGGGCTGTGTACCACGGCGGCGCGCAGCGCGGCGGGGTCCAGCGTCTCCAGTTGGAGCTGCCGCAGCTTCCACAGTGATGACACCGGCACACTGCCACAGGCCGACAGCAGCACCAGGGCCAAAAGACACGATAAAGCACGGAGAAAAGCCAAAGGGCGCAGGGGCGTGAGGAAACAATGCACGGTGATAAATTTCTGTTTTACGGTATATTATTATTGTTTTGCAGAAAAATTTACCAACCATGACGCAACATTCACCCCCATCGGTATCTTCTGTTCACAGCCCCTCGTTTCGCCGCCTGGCCTGGGGCCTTCTGGCGGCCAGCTGGGCGTGTGCCCTGGTATCTCTGGTGTTGTCGATGGCGCGCTGGGCGGCCATCGGGCATGAAACGGGTTGGGGTGGCTGGATGCCGCTTTCGGTGGTGCCCTCGCAGGCCTTGTTGGTCGGCCTCACACCGCCGCCCTCCATGGAGACCCATTGGCGCTGGGTGGGCGTGGCGCTGGAGTGCATTCCCGCTGCGGCCATGCTGTATGCGGTGCTGTGCGTGCATCGCATCTGCCGGTCCTTTCTGGCCGGGGCCGTGTTCGGGCCGGCGGTGGTGCATGGGTTCCGTGGCGTGGGCTGGGGCTTTTTGGCGATGTTCGTGACTTCACTCGTCTACCAGGCGGGGGTGACGGCGCTGCTGTCCTGGCTGGCTTCCGGCCAGCAGAACGGCCTGGTGGCGCTGGGCGTGGGACCGTTTGAAATGAGCGTATTGGTCGTGGGACTGATGATGTTGCTCCTGGGGCACGTGCTGGCCGAGGGCCACCGCCTGCAAGCCGAAGCGGATGCGTTTGTTTAGCAACTCGCCAGCGAAGGAATTCCCATGGCGATTGTCGTGACCCTGGATGAAATGCTCGCGCGCCGCAAGGTCAAGTCGCGCGATCTGGCGGCCCATGTGGGCATCACCGAGGCCAACCTGTCCCTGCTCAAGAGCGGAAAGGTCAAGGGCGTGCGTTTCGAGACCCTGTCCGCCATCTGCAGTTATCTGCAGTGCCAGCCGGCAGACCTGCTGGCCTGGGTGCCCGATGCGGAGTCGGAGGAGGGCGAGGCGCCTTCGCGTGGCGGGGTTGGTGGCTTGGCCCAGGGCGACTAGGGCAGTGCGAGGCACGCGCGGCTCCGGCCCGCGACTGGCCTGGGCAGTAGCTGGGGCGCTGTTGCTGCATGGGTTGGTTCTGGCGATGCTGAGCAGAAGCGATGGTGCTCTGCGGACTTCGCCCGAGCGCAGCGATGCACCTGCCATGGTATGGGTGACGCTGGCGCCGCTGCCCACGTCCACGGCACCCAGCGAGCCGTTGCCAGCTGCCATGCCCCAGCCTGCCGCTCCAACCCGGAGCGCCACACCCGTTGCCAGCGGGCAGGGCCCAAAGCAGGCCGTTACCCGCAGCGGGCGGCCGATTGCTGTGGAGTCTGCTGCGCCCGATGGCGGCGTAGAGGGCTTGACCGCCGCCCTGCCGGTTGCGCCCGCGCCGCAGGCGCCGGCATCCGGGCCGGGTGATGCCCCACGGGCTGCTCCCAGCATGGACGATGTGGCATGGGCGCTCCAGCGCGAGCGGGCCTGGCAACGCCGGCAAGGCGCACAGCAACCACAGCCGCCGCATCAGCGCTGGGAAGTCGCTCCAGCGGGTGCCTTGGGATCTGGCATTGCCGAGCGCGACCTGCGCGGCGCAGAGGGCCGGCGCATGGTTCAGGCTGCGGGTCCCTGGGGCACCTACTGTGTGGAGTTGCCTTCGGCCAACCAGCCTCCGGCCATGGGGGCCGCGCCCCGCGTTGCGCCAACCAGCACCTGCCGCTGAATGCTGGGGCGGCGCTGGGCAGCGCCGTCAGCGCGTTTCCCGCACGGTCAGCCAGGTGCTGGCCGCGCCGCTGAGCACGATCGCGGCGATCCCGGCCATCGACCAGCTATCGGGCACATGGCGGTACACCAGCCAGCCCGCCAGCATGGCAAACCCGATTTGCGAATACAGGAACGGCGCGATCGTCACCGGCGTGGTGCGCGCATAGGCATGGAGCAGCAGCATGTGGCCCACCGCGCTCGACAGGCCCATGGTGAACATGCCCGCCCATAGCCACGGGTCTCTCACCGGCTGCCAGAAGAACGGCACGCCCAGCGACACCAGCGCGGTGGCGATCCAGCTGGTGTAGAGCTGCGTGGTGGCGGGGCTCTCCTGGCCTGCCATCTTGCTGCTCAACACCTGGTAGCCCGTGCCCGCAGCCAGCATGCACAGCGGCCACAGCAGCGCCCAGGTGAAGGCCTCGCCACCGGGCCGGATGATGGCCAGCGTACCCGCCAGGCCGGTGACCACCAGCAGCCAGCGCACCGCGCTCACGGGCTGGTGCAGCCACAGGGCCGCCACCACCGTCACACACAGTGGCACGGTGGCCACGATGGCCGTGAACTCCGCCAGTGGCAGGGCCGTGAGGCTGATGAAGCCGAACAGGCTGGTCATGGCAAACAGCGCACCGCGCAAGGCCTGGAAGCGGGGCTGTGTGGTGCGCAGGGCAGGGCGCCCCGCCCGTTGCAGCACGAAGGCCGTGGTCAGCAGCGACTGGAACACATAGCGCATCCACAGCGCCATGACGATGGGTACGCCCGCGCTGACCAACTTGCTTGCGGTGTCCAGCAGCGCAAAGAACGCGCAGGCCGTGACGGCAAGCGCGATGCCCGCCAGCTCCGCACGCCGGCGGGCTGCGGGGCTGGTCGACGTCGCAGGGCCTGAGGAACTCACGGCGTGCTGCGTGCACGCTCCAGCAGCATCGCGTCGCCGTAGCTGAAGAAGCGGTACTGCTGCGCAATGGCGTGCCGGTACAGGCCCATGATGTGGGCGTAGCCCGCAAAGGCGCTCACCAGCATCATCAGCGTGCTTTTGGGCAGGTGGAAGTTGGTGATCAGCACATCCACCACCTGGAATGCAAAGCCCGGTGTGATGAAGATGTTGGTGTCGCCAGAGGCTTGGCCCGTCTTCGCCCAGGATTCGAGTGTGCGCACGGTGGTGGTGCCCACGGCCACCACACGGCCGCCGCGCTGGCGGCAGCGCTCCAGCGCGGCCAGCGTGGCCAGGGGCACCTCGTACCACTCGCTGTGCATCTGGTGCTCGGCCAGGTTTTCGGTCTTGCAAGGCTGGAAGGTGCCTGCGCCCACGTGCAACGTGACGCTGGCGCGCTCGATGCCGCGTGCGGCCATGTCGGCCAGCACGCCTTCGTCAAAGTGCAGCGCGGCCGTGGGCGCGGCCACGGCGCCGGGGTTGCGCGCGAACACGGTCTGGTAGCGCTGGCTGTCCTCGGCCTCGTCCGGGTCATGGGCGGTGTTTTGCTGGCGCTCGATGTAGGGCGGCAGCGGCAGGTGGCCGTGGCGGTCCATCAGCTCCCAGGGCGACTCGCCTGCGGGGCCGTGCAACGCAAAGCGGAACAGCGGGCCGTCCTCGGTGGGCCAGCGGCCCAGCAGCTGCGCGTCAAAGCCGCCCGCCTTGCGGCCACCGGCCATGTGCACCACGCTGCCGGGCAGGGGCTTCTTGCTGACCTTCATGTGGGCCACGACTTCGTTACCCGGGTTGCCAGCCTCGGCGGGCAGCACGCGTTCGATCAGCAGCTCCAGCTTGCCGCCGCTGGCCTTCTCGCCAAAGATGCGTGCCTTGACCACGCGCGTGTCGTTGAAGACGAGCAGGTCGCCCTCGCGCAGCAGGCCGGGCAGCTCGCGAAAGATGCGGTCCACCGGCTGCATGGCGCGGCCGTCCAGCAGGCGCGAGGCGCTGCGTTCGGGCGCGGGGTGCTGGGCAATGAGTTCGGGGGGCAGCGAGAAGTCGAAGTCGCTGAGGGTGAACACACGGGGTGTTGTGAGGGCGCTGGCTGCGCCGCTGGAGAGATCAGTCATCGTGCTTGAGGGCCGAACGGGCCCGTGCCAAGGTAAAAATTGCGGAAGGCGCGATTGTCACACGCGGGTGCGGGCGCTGCAGGCGCGGTGCTATGGCTGGGGGGTGAACGCCATCGGCGCGGGCACACTGCGCACCAGCCGCCGCACGTCATCCGCCTGTGCGAGCGTGGTGCCAGGGTGCAGCAGCGCGGCCGCTCCGGCCGCCACGCCCCAGCGCAGGGCCTCGGCCGGCGCATCGCCCCGGTCCAGCGCCCAGACCAGGGTCGCCAGAAAACAGTCGCCCGCGCCCGTGGTGCCGGAGGTGGCGGGTACGTTGAGGGCTGGCGCTTGCCACACGCCCTCGCGCGTGGCCAGTACCGCGCCTTGTTCGCCCACTGACAACGCCACGATCTCGGCGGTGCCGCTGCGAACCAGCGATTGGGCGGCAGTGCACCAGTCGGCCGCCTGTTCCAGGGGCTGTTGCAACAGGTCGCGCAGCTCGCGCAGGCTGGGCTTGACCAGCGCCACCCCGGCCTGCAAGGCCGCCCCCAGCGGTGGGCCCGAGGTGTCGACGGCCACCCGCACACCCAGGCCGGATACGGCACGTGTCAGCTGGGCGTAGAAGTCGTCCGGCGTGCCAGGCGGCAGGCTGCCGCTGGCAATCAGCCAGCGGGGTGGTGGGGTGTGGGTAGCCAGCGCATCCAGGCAGGCTTGCCACTCGGCGGGTTGCAGCGTGGGGCCGGGCAGCACAAAACGAAACTCCTGGCTTGTGGTGGTCTCGACCACCGAGAAGTTCTCGCGCGTATCGCCCGAAATTGGTTGCAGCAGCGTGGGCACGCCCTCCGCGGCCAGCAACTGCCGCACCTGTGTGCCCGCCGCACCGCCCGCCAGCGCCCAGGCGCACACGTCTGCGCCCAGGCGGTGCAACACGCGCGCCACGTTGATGCCGCCGCCACCCGCAAAGCGCTGCACCGGGCCGCAGCGCAGCTTGTGGGTGGGTGCAACGTGGTCGGTGGTGGTGGCCAGGTCGAGGGCGGGGTTCAACGTGAGGGTGATCAGTGCGGGCATCGGGCTACCAGACCTTTTCGGCAAAGCCTGACCATAGCTCGTTCAGGTCCGGAAAGCGCCACTTGTCGGGGTCTTCGCGCGCCACGATCTTCTCGGTGCAGCCCGGGGCAGACAGGTCCACCATTTCGGGGGGGATGCGCAGGTCGGACTTGGTCGAGAAGAACACCTTGACCATGGGGGCGGTGAGTGCGGCGGCCGATTGCTCGGTGACCACGCCGATGCGGCCCGAGGTCAGGCGCACGAGCGAGCCCACAGGGTAGATGCCGATACTTTTGACAAAGGCCTGGAAGATGCGGGCGTCGAAATGGTCCTTGGTCCACTCGGCCATGCGGCGCAGTGACTCGGCGGGGTCCCATCCACGCTTGTAGGGCCGGTCGGAGGTGATGGCGTCGTACACGTCGCAAATGGCCGTCATGCGCGCGATCACGCTGATGCCTTCGCCCTGCAGCTTGTCGGGGTAGCCGGAGCCATCGACTTTTTCATGGTGGTGCAGACAGGCGTCCAGCACGGCGTCGGGCACGTTGCCGCCCTCCTTGAGCATGTGGTAGCCCTCCACCGGGTGGCTGCGCACCACGGTGAATTCCTGGTCAGTGAGCTTGCCGGGCTTGTTGAGCACGGCCAGCGGGATGGCCGCCTTGCCCAGGTCGTGCAGCAGGCCTGCCATGCCCGCCAGCCGCTGCTGGTCGTCCTTGAGCTTGAGCTGCTTGGCCAGGGCCACCATCAGCGCGCACACCGCCACCGAGTGCATGTAGGTGTAGTCGTCGGCCGTTTTCAGGCGCGCCAGGCTGATGAGCGCGCCGGGGTTGCGGGTGACGGAATCCGAAATTTCTTCCACCAGGCTCTGTGCACTCGCCGAGTCCACCGCGCGGCCCATGCGGGCCTCGTTGAACATCGAGACCACGGCTTCTTTGGATTTCACGCAGATGGCAGCGGCCATCTTGAGTTCGCTGTGCATGTCCGCAGGATTGCGGTTGCGCTTGGGCGGCGGTGGTGGCGATGGCAGCGTGACTTTGATGGGCGGCAGGTCCTCAAGGCGGCTGAAGTCGGTGTCAATCTGCGCGTCGGCCTCCTCGCGCGACACCGACGCGGTGCCCGCCGCCACGTCCAGCCCCTTGTCGGTGTCAATCCAGATTTCCTGGATGGCAGTGGCTTGTATCCGGGCCAGGTCCCCGGGGTCTTTGAGCAAGAACTTGGCCCGCCAGAACGGGTGGTCCATCCACGACCCGCAGAACTCGTGCAGATACATGCCCAGGGTGAGATGCTGAATGTGAATGCGCTTGAGCATGGTAGGGGACCTGGACTCTGAATAAACGCCCGTCTTTAGGCGTAATCAACGGTAACCATGGTAGCCTTTTTGCCCCGCCCTTGCCGTTCGCAGAACCCGCTACATGCCCGCCGCAGCCCCCAGAGTTTCCCTTAGCGCCAAGGCTTCGGCAGCCCCTGCTGCGGCCAAAGGCGGCGCGTCGGTAGCGCAAAAGGCGCTGCAAAAGCTGGGGCTCCAACGTGACATCGACCTCGCCCTGCACCTGCCCCTGCGCTACGAGGATGAAACCCGCATCACCCCGCTGGCCAATGCGCGCGACGGGCAGATGGTGCAGATCGAAGCCACGGTGACTGCGAGCGAGATTCAGCTACGCCCGCGCCGCCAGCTGCTGGTGCAGGTGGAGGACGAGACCGGCTCGTGCGAGCTGCGCTTCTTCAGCTTCTACCCCTCGCACCAGAAAACCCTGGCCGTGGGTGCGCGCCTGCGCATCCGGGGTGAGATCAAGGGCGGCTTCTGGGGGCGGCAGATGATGCACCCGGCGTTCCGCGTGGCGGGCGGCGAGCTGCCTGCGGCGTTGACGCCCGTCTACCCCACCACGGCCGGTTTGCCCCAGCCCTACCTGCGCCGTGCGGTGGTGGGCGCGCTGACGCGGGTGGACTTGTCAGACACCCTGCCACCCGGTGCCGAGCCGCCGGTGACTCGGGTTTATGGCCAAAATGGCCTCCAGCGCTTATTCAGCCTGCGCGAGGCGCTCACTTTTTTGCACCACCCCACGCCCGATGTGGCGCTGTCCACGCTGGAGGACCACAGCCACCCCGCGTGGCAGCGCCTCAAGGCCGAGGAGTTGCTGGCCCAGCAGCTGTCGCAGCAGCAGTCGCGCCGCGCACGCGACGTGCTGCGTGCGCCCGTGTTGCGCGCCCAAAAAGCCGCCGACGGTGCCTTGCCGCTGCATGAGCAGTTGCTGGCCGTGCTGCCCTTCAGCCTCACCTCCGCCCAGCGCCGCGTGGGCGAAGAAATTGCCGCCGACCTGGCCCGCCAGGTGCCCATGCACCGGCTGCTGCAGGGTGATGTGGGCTCGGGCAAAACCGTGGTGTCTGCCCTGGCCGCCTGCCTGGCCATGGACGCGGGCTGGCAGTGTGCACTGATGGCCCCCACCGAAATCCTGGCCGAGCAGCATTTCGCCAAGATGATCGGCTGGCTCGAACCCCTGCTGGCCGAGCGCGGCCGCAGGGTCGCCTGGCTGGTGGGCGGGCAGAAAAAGAAGGATCGCACCGCCATGCTCGCGCTGGTGGCCAGCGGCGAGGCCGCGCTGGTGGTGGGCACCCACGCCGTGATCCAGGAGCAGGTGCAGTTCAAGAATCTGGCGCTGGCCATCATCGACGAGCAGCACCGTTTTGGCGTGGCGCAGCGGCTTGCATTGCGGCAGAAACTCGCAGCCCATGGCATGGAGCCCCACATGCTGATGATGAGCGCCACGCCCATCCCGCGCACGCTGGCCATGAGCTACTACGCCGACCTGGACGTGTCCGTCATCGACAAGCTACCGCCAGGCCGCACGCCCATCGTTACCAAACTCATTGCCGACAGCCGCAAGGACGAAGTGATTGAGCGCATCGGCGCGCAGGTGGAGGCCGGGCGGCAGGTGTACTGGGTGTGCCCGCTGATCGAAGAAAGCGAGGCGCTGGACCTCTCCAACGCCACGGCCACCCACGCCGATCTGAGCGAGGCCTTGCCGGGCTGCATGGTCGGTCTGCTGCACTCGCGCATGCCCACGGCCGAGAAGAAGGCCGTGATGGCGCTCTTCACCAGTGGCCAGATGGGCGTGCTGGTCAGCACTACGGTGATCGAAGTGGGCGTGGACGTGCCCAACGCGTCCCTCATGGTCATCGAACATGCCGAACGTTTTGGCCTGAGCCAGCTGCACCAGCTGCGCGGCCGGGTGGGGCGGGGTGCGGCGGCCTCGGCCTGCGTGCTGCTGTATGCCACCAACGACAGCGGCCGCGTGGGCGAAACCGCCAAGGAGCGCCTGCGCGCCATGGCCGAAACCAACGACGGCTTCGAGATCGCCCGGCGCGATCTGGAGATTCGCGGCCCCGGTGAGTTTCTGGGCGCGCGCCAGTCGGGGGATGCGCTGCTGCGCTTTGCCGACCTGGCGACCGACACCCACCTGCTCGAATGGGCGCGCGAACTGGCGCCGCAGATGCTGGACCGGTATCCTGACCTGGCCGCAAAGCACGTCGGGCGCTGGTTGGGTGGAAAATCCGACTATCTCAAGGCCTGACAAGCTCGCAACTGTTATGAGCCGGATGATCTCGATGGAGGGTGCGGACAGCACGGTAAGTGCCTAGAATTGCTGGATGGACGCACAGCCCCTTTTCATTAGCCTTCACGACGAGTCTGCTGGATACGAGATATCCCCAGATCGAGTGCCTCTGGCAGTCTTGCGAACTTTCGTCAAAGACGTAGAAGAGTTCCTTCGAGGAGATGGCGCTGAAGTGGATTTGCAGGCTCTGGATGTAGGTGTGGTCAAAGGCTCCCTGGCTATCCAGACTGCCCCTGTGTCGTCGCCAGGTCTCCTACGGGATCTGCTGCAGCTTGCGGCATCCGAACGTTTGGATGGCCTCGACAAAAAGCGTAGGGACGTGGTGGAACGGTGGCAAAAACTCGCGCGAGGGGCGCGCCGTTGCGTGTTTCGAATTGCCGCTCCAGGCATTCCTCAAAGAGGCATCAGTATCAGCGCTGCCACCGACTTCCATGCGGACGACGCAGATCAATGGGTTCAGGTAGAGCGCTACTTGCAGGGTGAGATTGTCGAAATGGGCGGGCTCAAAAAAGTCAATGCACATATCCGTTTGCCCGACGGCACTTTGATACCGGTGGAATCGGATCGTGAGTTCTTCCGCAGCGATACCGTAAATCGCCTCTACAAGGTCGCCATGGCCCGCATCAGCGCAGAGTACAACGTGGTGACGCGAAAGTACCGCAATGCGCGTCTGCTGGGCTTTGAAGAGCATCAGCAGACCTTGGACGAAGCGCAGTTGCGCCGTTTGACCGAGCGCGGAGCTAAGGCATGGCGGGATGTGCCTAGTGCGAGCGGTTGGGTGGATTCCCTGCGGGGAGGTGTGGCTTGATCTCGATGCTTCTGGATACGAGCTACTTGATCACCCTGGCAGATCCAGGGCGAGCGCACCACGAGACAGCCAAGCGCTATCTGCGCGAGGCCCTGGCTCAGGGCTGTCCCTTGTATTTGTCTGCCGTGGTCGCATCAGAATTTCAAGTCGGGCAACCAGTGAGCGATCTCCCTTTGCGCAACTTTCACGTATTGCCCTTCAACATCGATCACGCCATGACCTCCGGCAATTTCATGCGTGTGCTGTCGCGTGATGCCGGCGACGACCGTGTGGCTGTGAAAGATGACGTCAAATTGCTTGCGCAAATGGTGTGTGAGTCCATTACGCACATACTCACCGAAGATTCAAACACCCTGGTGAAGTACTTGGGAAGACTCCGCGACCAAGGCCAAGCATCGGCGCAGGCCATTGTCCTGGCGGAAGGCTTTGATGCCGCTTGGTTCAACGGTGGTCAAAAGCACCTCCTGGATGAGTAGCACTGCAGGCAGTTCACTATGACCCTCACCGAACTCAAGTACATCGTTGCCGTAGCGCGGGAGAAGCACTTCGGTCATGCGGCCGATGCCTGCTACGTGTCGCAGCCCACACTGTCGGTGGCCATCAAGAAGCTGGAAGAGGAGCTGGATGTGAAGCTCTTCGAGCGCAGCGCGGGTGAGGTTTCGGTGACGCCGCTGGGCGAAGAGATCGTGCGCCAGGCGCAGAGCGTGCTGGAGCAGGCGGCGGCCATCAAGGAGATTGCCAAGCGCGGCAAGGACCCGCTGGCGGGGCCGCTCACCCTGGGGGTCATCTACACCATCGGGCCCTATCTGTTGCCCGAGCTGGTGCGCCAGTCCATCACGCGCACGCCGCAGATGCCGCTGATGCTGCAGGAGAACTTCACCGTCAAGCTGCTGGAGATGCTGCGTACCGGCGAGATCGACTGCGCCATCCTGGCCGAACCTTTCCCCGACACGGGCCTGGCCATGGCGCCGCTGTATGACGAGCCCTTCATGGCGGCTGTGCCCAGCACGCACCCGCTGGCGGCGAAGAAGTCTGTGACGGCGGCCGAACTCAAGAGCGAGACCATGCTGCTGCTGGGTGCGGGCCATTGTTTTCGCGACCATGTGCTGGAGGTCTGCCCCGAATTTGCGCGCTTTGCGAGCAATGCCGAGGGCATCCGCAAGTCGTTTGAAGGCTCTTCGCTCGAAACCATCAAGCACATGGTGGCCGCAGGCATGGGCGTGACGCTGGTGCCGCGCCTTTCGGTGCCGCGCGATGCGCTGCTCACCGTGTCACGCCGCCGTAAGAGCGACGAAAGCTATATCCGCTACCTGCCCATCCGCGAAGAGGACGGCGGCCCGCCACCCATGCGCCGCGTGGTGCTGGCATGGCGGCGCAGCTTTACCCGGTATGAAGCCATTGCGTCATTGCGCAACGCGGTGTATGCCTGCGAGCTGCCGGGGGTCAAGCGGCTGTCATAAGGCCGGCCTGGCCTGCGCCGCGCTGGCGGGCGATGTCCTGCTGCCGTGGTGTGGCTCTGACGCAGGTCAGGCTCGCTGGTCATGGCCTTGCGCTACAGTGTTTTTGGTGCGATGCCTCCAGGTCCGACGGGTCGGCGGGCATCTGCTGTCGAATCCATCTTCACTTCAGGAGCAATGACATGGCCAAGGCCTCCAAGACCACCGCCCCCACCATCAACATCGGCATTAGCGACAAGGACCGCGCTGCCATCGCCCAGGGCCTGTCGCGCCTGCTGGCCGACACCTACACGCTGTACCTCACCACCCACAACTTCCACTGGAACGTGACGGGCCCCATGTTCAACACGCTGCACACCATGTTCATGGCGCAGTACACCGAGCTGTGGAATGCCGTGGACCCGATTGCCGAGCGCATCCGCTCGCTGGGCCATGTGGCGCCGGGCTCGTATGCCGAGTTCGGCAAGCTGGCCACGGTGCCCGATGCGCCCGCCAAGCCGCCCAAGGCGCTGGAGATGGTGCGCGTGCTGGTCGAAGGCCATGAGGCCGTGGCCCGCACTGCGCGCAGCCTGTTCCCCCTGGCCGACAAGGCCAGCGACGAGCCCACGGCCGACCTGCTGACGCAGCGCCTCACGGTGCACGAGCAGACGGCGTGGATGCTGCGCTCGCTGCTCGAAGAGTAAAAGGGTTCGCAGCTTCCACGCGCATTACCCGAGGGGCGCAGAACACTGCAGCACAGCGAAGAAGAGCGCCTTGTCCTACATGGCGCAGTTCCATCGCCTGCGCATGATGCGGGTTTTTGGTCATGCTCCCTTCTTCGCAGGGCGGCATGGCGTATCAATCCCCTCTGATGTATGCGAATCCTGTACGTTGAAGACAACCCGGAGCTGCGCGAGACCATCGGCATGCTTATGGAAGGTGAAGGCCGGACGGTCACGCCCTGCGCCACTGCCGAGGAGGCGCTGGCTCTGGATGCTGGGGACGTCTTTGATGTGGTGGTGACCGATGTCAGCCTGCCCGGCCTTTCGGGCACGGAACTGGCCCGCCAGCTGCTGGCGGATGATCCGCAGCGGTGGGTGGTGCTGTGCTCCGGCTACGAGCTAGGTAGCCACCCGCGCAGTTGGGGGCCCAACGTGCGCGCATTGCTCAAACCTTTTGAGCTGGAAGAGCTGGAGCATTTGCTCGAGTCCATCCATACAGCGCTGGCTTCAGCCGCCAGCTGAGGCTTGCTAGCGCCGATCGCTCGCTGTTCATCCTTTAATTCATCACGCCACCCGCCTGGTCGTGGTGACCTGCGCTGTTGTGCTGGGCTGCGCGCAGTCAATTGCGGGGGTTGCGTACTGGCGAGTGGCGCGGCAGTCTCACCCGAAAGGTCGTGACATCGTCCAGTGACTGGGCCTCGATGGTTCCATGGTGGGCCCGTACGATCTGGTGCGCAATGAAGAGCCCCAGCCCCAGCCCTTGGTGGCGGCCGGGCTCACGCTCTCCACCCCGGAACGGGTCGAACAAATGCGGCAGCAGCGCAGAGGGAATGGTGCCGCCGTTGGACACCGTGATGCTCACCTCCTCAGGGCTGGTACCGTCCACTGCAAGCTGCACAGGGTGGTCGACTCTGCCGTGGTGCAGGGCGTTGCCAACCAGGTTGGTGATCACCTGACACAGACGTTCGGCATCCCAGGTGCCGGCCAGGTCGCCTTGCAGGGTGGACCCGATGTAGCGTTCCGGGTGGCTGGTGGCCATTTCATCCAGCGTGCGCTGCACCAGCGCCTGCATGTGGGTGGAGCCCAGCTGCAGCGCCAGCCCGCCCGCCTGGCGAATGCGGGTCACGTCCAGCAGGTCTTCGATCATGTGGCCCATGCGCTGGCTGGCGCCCAGCACCCGGTCGGCCATCAGCACCGCCTTGTCGGGGGGCGGCTGGCGCTTGAGCACGGTGGCCGCCGCGACGATGGACTGCAGTGGTGTGCGCAGGTCGTGGCTCAGCACTGCCATGAACATTTCGTTGATGCGCAAGGCCTCGGTGCGCGCGCGCAGCTCGTGCGCCAGCGCCTGCTTGCGCCGGTGCAGCTCAAAGAACACGCTCGCCTTGTTGGTGAGCATGTGCGGGTCGATGGGTTTGTAGAGAAAGTCCACCGCCCCGCTCTCGTACCCCCGGAACTGCCAGTTCTGCTCGCGTGAGCCCGCCGTCATGAAGATGAGCGGGATGTGCCGGGTGCGCTCGCTGCCCCGGATCAGTTCCGCCAGCTCGAAGCCGTTCATGTCGGGCATTTGCACGTCCAGCAAGGCCAGGGCCACGTCGTCATGCGCCAGCAGCAGTTCCAGGGCCTCGGGGCCCGACTGGGCCTTGAGGATGTCCAGCCCGTCGCGTTGCAGCAGCGCCTCCAGGGCGATCAGGTTTTCCTCGACATCGTCAACGAGCAGGCATTTGGTGCGGTCGGTCTGGGGCATGGGCGGTGGGGAGGGTGGATGGGGTTCTCAAGGAAGGACGCATATGCCCGTATCAAAGCTGCTGGCGGCGGTGCAGGTCCACCAGCAGCCTGGCAATGCCTTCAGGGGGCAGGATGTGGTCAACCGCCAAGGCCGCGATGGCCGCCTGCGGCATGGTGGGCATGCTGGCGCTGGCGGGGTCTTGCACGATGGTGAGGCCGCCCCCCGCCTGAATGGCTTGCAGGCCGTGCACACCGTCTTCATTGGCGCCCGACAGCAGGACGCCCACCAGCCGGGGGCCGTAGTGGTCTGCCGCCGATTCGAACAGCACGTCGATGGAGGGGCGGGAAAAATGCAGGGGAGGGTCTACCGACAGCCCCACATGCGGGCCTTGGGGCCCAGCATCGACCAGCAGGTGGTAGTCCGGTGGCGCAAAGCTCACCGAGCCCAGAGTGATGGCATCCTTGTCCTGAGCCTCGCGCATCGGCATTGCGCAGCGGGGCTGAAAAATATCTACCAGCAGGCTGCGCCGGTCCCGGGGCAGGTGCAGCACCACTAGCACGGCCGCCTGCAGCGTGGCGGGCAGCGCGGGCAGCAGTTCCAGCAAGGCGTCGATACCGCCCGAGGAACCGCCCACCACGATGGCTGCGTAGCCCCCGGAAGGTGCTGGTCTGGGCGCGAGGTCGGTGGTGCTCACAGCCCGGCCTTTTTGCGGTAAATGCGGTCTTCCTTCACAAAGTCCTCGAAGGCATCGGTGTGCGCTGAAAACCGCAGAGACTCCTTGGACCCCAGACCCAGAAACCCCCGATGGCACAGCGACTCGCGGAACAGCCCCAGGGCGCGGTCTTGCAGGTCGCGCTCGAAGTAGATGAGCACATTGCGGCAGGACACCAGATGAACCTCGGCAAACACGCTGTCGGTGGCCAGGCTGTGGTCAGAGAACACCATGTGCTCGCGCAAGCCCTTGTCGAACACCACGCGGCCATAGCCAGCAGCGTAGTAGTCCGACAACGAACTGCGGGCGCCGGATCGCGCATGGTTCTCGGTGAACGCAGGCACCCGCGACACGTCGAACACTCCAGACTCTGCCGCGCGCAGCGCGTGCGGGTTGATGTCCGTGGCGTAGATCAGTGTGCGGTCCAGCAGGCCTTCTTCCTGCAGCAGGACGGCCAGCGAATAGACCTCTTCTCCCGCGCTGCACCCGGCCACCCAGACCTTGAGCGACGGGTAGGTGCGCAGCAGCGGCACCACCTCCTGGCGCAGCGCCTGGAAGTAGCTGGGGTCGCGGAACATGTCGCTCACCTGCACGGTGAGGTATTCGAGCAGCGCAGGGAACACGGCGGGTTCGTGCAGCACGCGGTCCTGCAGCTGCGACAGCGTCTTGCAGTCAAACTGCACCAGCGCCGACGCCAGCCGCCGCTTGAGCGACGCCTGCGCGTAGCCCCTGAAGTCGTAGTGGTAGCGGTGGTAGATGGCATCGATCAGCAGGCGCTGCTCGATGTCGGCGGTGCGGGCCTTGCGATGGGGCATGGCGGGGCCTACTTGGGCATCCACACCCGCACCAGGGACAGCAGCTTCTCCACGTCCAGCGGTTTGGCGATGTAGTCATTGGCCCCGGCGGCCAGGCATTTTTCCTGATCGTCCTTCATGGCCTTGGCGGTCAACGCGATGATGGGCAGGCGGCGCCACTCGGGGCGGTTGCGGATCTCGCGCATGGCGGTGTAGCCGTCCATCTCCGGCATCATGATGTCCATCAGCACCAGGTCAATCGCAGGGTGGCCGCCGCTGCCGGCGCGCTCCAGCGCCTGCAGGGCCTCCAGGCCGTTGCGCGCGATCTCCACGCGGATGCCGGTGGGCTCCAGGATGCTGGAGAGCGCAAACACGTTGCGCACATCGTCTTCCACCACCAGCACGTTGCGGCCTTCCAGGGCAGTCTCGCGGTTGCGGGCCACCTGCAGCATCTGGCGGTGCTCTGCCGACAGCTCCGACTCCACCTGGTGCAGGAACAGCGTGACCTCGTCGAGCAGCCGCTCGGGGGAGCGCGCGTCTTTGATGATGATGGACTTGGAGAACCGGCGCAGCTGCTGCTCCTCGTCGCGCGACAGGGCGCGGCCTGTGTACACGATGACGGGCGGGAAGGAGACGCCGTCCTGCTCCGTCATCTGCTGCAGCAATTCGTAGCCGCTCAGGTCGGGCAGGTTCAGGTCCATCACCATGCAGTCGAAGGTGGAGCCGCGCAGGTGCGCCAGCGCCTCGGCCGCCGTGCCTGCGCCCACGATCTCCACGTCGTCGTTGGTGAGCAGGTGGCGCACGCTCTCGCGCTGTCGCTCGTCGTCTTCCACCACCAGCACGCGCCGCAGGTCCTGGGTGAATTTGGCTTCGAGCCGCTGCAGGGCATGCACCAGCTCGTCGCGCTTGACGGGCTTGAGGGCATAGCCCACGGCGCCCCGGCCCAGGGCCTCTTGCGAGTAGTCGGCCACCGACACCACATGCACCGGAATGTGGCGCGTGGCCGGGTTGCGCTTGAGCTGGTCGAGCACGCCCAGGCCCGAGAAGTCGGGCAGGTTCACGTCCAGCACGATGGCGCTGGGCAGGCTGTGTACGGCGTAGGCCAGGCCATCCGCCGCGTTGTGGGCCAGGTGGCAGTCAAAGTCCATCTCACCGGCCAGGTCGCTCAGGATCTGCGCAAAGCGCACGTCGTCCTCAATCACCAGAATGCTGCGCGCGCTCGCGCGGCGCTGGGCTACGGGTGCGGTAGGGGCCGCTGCGGGTGGCAACGCGGGGGCAGAAGCAGCCGGTGCGACGACCGGTGCCGTCGCGTGGGCTGGCGAAGGCGCCGCCAGCGGCATTGCGGGTTCAGCTTCAGGCGACGAAGGCAGCAGCTTCTGGGGCAGGACCAGGGTGAAAACGCTGCCCTCGCCCGGCGTGCTGTGCACGTGGATGGACCCACCCAGCAGCTGCGCCAGATCGCGCGAGATCGACAGGCCCAGGCCTGTGCCGCCGTACTTGCGGTGGGTGCTGCCATCGGCCTGGCGGAAGGCTTCGAAAATCAGCTCCTGCTGGTGCGCCGGAATGCCGATGCCGGTGTCCTTGACGGCAAACGACAGCGTGTCGTCCGGGTTGCGCGACACATGCAGCGCCACCGAGCCTTTCTCGGTGAACTTGAGCGCGTTGGACAGCAAGTTCTTGAGCACCTGCCCCAGGCGCTGCGGGTCGGTGTCCAGCGTGGCGGGTGCGTCGGGCGCGACGGTGGCCGTGAGTGTCAGGCCCTTTTCTTGCGCCAGCGGGCGCAGCGGGTCGATCAGGGTTTGCAGTGCCTTGGACAGCGTCACCGTTTCCACCGACACGGTGGCCTGGCCGGCTTCGATCTTGGACAGGTCGAGGATGTCGTTGATGAGTGCCAGCAGGTCGTTGCCCGCCGCGTAGATGGTCTGCGCGTACTTCACCTGCTCGGCGCTCAGGTTGCCCGGCTTGTTGTCGGACAGCAGTTTGGCGAGGATCAGGGTGGAGTTGAGCGGTGTGCGCAGCTCGTGGCTCATGTTGGCCAGGAACTCGCTCTTGTACTGGCTGGCCAGCTCCAGTTCGCGGGCCTTGTCCGTCATGGCGCTTTGGGCGCGCAGCAGTTGTTCGCGTTGGTATTCCAGCTGCTGGGTCTGCGCCTCCAGGTGGGCGTTGGTCTGCTCCAGCTCGGTCTGCTGCACCTCCATCTGGGCCTGCGACTCTTGCAGGATGCGGCTTTGCTGCTCCAGCTCCTCGTTGCTCACACGCAGCTCTTCCTGCTGGGTCTGCAGCTCTTCGGACTGGCGCTGGGTTTCTTCCAGCAAGGCTTCCAGGCGGTTGCGGTCAATCCCAGCGCGGATCGCCACCGCCAGAATGCCCGAGGCGCGTTCCATCAGGGTGCGCTCAGGCTCGGTCAGCGGGCGATGAAAGCCCAGCTCGATCACGGCAAAGACTTCGCCGTTCTCGATGGCGGGCGCCAGCAGCAGTTCGGTCGGTGCGGACTGGCCCGTGCTGGACGACACCATCAGGTGCCCGGCTGGCACATCGCGCACATGCAGCATCTGGCGCGAGCGCGCGACCTGGCCCACCAGGCCTTCGCCGGGCAGCAGGCGCTGCTCCAGCCGCTCGCGCGGCAGGGCGTAGCCGCCAAACAGGGTGAGCGCGCCGTTGCAGTCGGCCACATAGCCCGCCCCCACGGCCGCGCGCAGGTATTGCGCCAGGTATTCGAGCGTGAGCTGGCCCAGGTCCTCCAGCCGGTGGTCGCCCTGGATGCGCTGGCTCAGCCCGTTGAGGCCGGCCGCCACCCACGACTGCTGGGCCTTGAGGCGGTACTCCCGCGCATTGGCGGCGGCCGACAGGCAGATGAGCACCAGCAGCACGAACGATCCGCCCCAGGAGTAGTAGGTGGACATGGCCGCCGCCTCCACCCATTGCTTGCGTTCGTTTTCCAGCTGCTGGTTCAGCAGTGTGGACAGGTCCGATGCCAGGTCGCGGATGCGGTCCATCAGCACCCGGCCGGCATCACTGCGGGTCACGGCCACGGCGGCTTCCTGGCCCTTCGAGCGGCGCAGTTCAATGGTCTCGCCCAGCTCGCGCAGTTTTTCGTGGCGCAGGTCGTCGATCTGCAGCACCAGGCGGCGCTGCACGGCGCTGTCGTCCGTGAGCTCCTTGAGGCGCGCCATGTTGCGCTCCATGGCGCCCAGGGACAGGTTGTAGGGCTGCAGATAGGTGTCGTCCCCCGTCAGCAGATAGCCGCGTTGCCCGGTCTCGGCGTCTTTCAGCGAGGACACGAACAGGTTGAGGTGGCGCATGGTCACCGTGGTTTCGTCCATGGCTTCCACCGCTTGCGCGCGCACCTGGGCGGTGCGGAAGTTCACCAGCGCGATCAGCACCGTGGCGAGGGCAGCAATCACAAATCCCACCAGCATTCCGCGGGGGACAGCAAAACGCGTGGCGGCCTGGGAGGTCGATGTATGGGGCATGCGTTGGTGCCGCAGGGGGCGGTGCGTTGGGGGAACGAGCGGAGACTTTAACGGGTTTTTTGCGCGCGCTGGGGCGGTTACCTGGCCTCGTGATGCGTGCCCCAGTCGCGGCGCTGCTGCTACATTCTGTGCGCCCGTGGCCCGCCACCCGCCGCAGCGTCTTGCTGCGGAGCCTGCTCTTGTAATGGTCCCATCATGTCGTCGTCCCCTGTTTCCCCCCGCAGCCGTTTTTCGCTCTATCTCGACCTGATCCGCTGGGACCGCCCTGCTGGCTGGCTGGTGTGCCTGTGGCCCACGCTGAGCGCGCTGTGGATTGCGGCCGACGGCTTCCCGGGCTGGCACCTGCTGGCGGTGTTTGTGCTGGGCACCATCCTCATGCGCAGCGCGGGCTGCTGTGTGAACGACGTGGCCGACCGCGACTTTGACAAACACGTCAAGCGCACGGCGCAGCGCCCGGTCACCACCGGTGCGGTGTCGGTGAAGGAGGCGCTGGGCCTGGGGGCGGTGCTGGCGCTGGTGTCGTTTGGCTTGGTGCTCACCACCAACACCGCCGCCATCGCCTGGTCGGTGCCCGCCGTGCTGGTGGCCATTGCCTACCCGTTCACCAAACGCATCATCTCCATGCCCCAGGCGGTGCTGGGCATTGCGTTCAACTTCGGCATCGTCATCGCGTTTGCCGCCGTGCAGGGCAGCGTGCCTGCGGTGGCGTGGTGGATGTGGCTGGGCAATATGTTCTGGGTGCTGGCCTACGACACCGAATACGCCATGGTGGACCGGGACGACGACCTGAAGATCGGCATCAAGACCTCGGCCATCACCCTGGGGCGCCTGGATGTGGCCGCCATCGTGGTGTTTTATCTGCTTTTCTTGGGTATTTGGGCGGTAGCGCTACAGCCGTATGCCTTGGGTGCTATATTTTATGTAGCGCTTGCGGTGGCGCTGGCCCAGGCCGTGTGGCACTTCACCCTGATCCGCACCCGCACCCGCGAGGGCTGCTTCAAGGCGTTCCGCATCAACCACTGGCTGGGCGCCACGGTGTTTGCGGGCATTGCGGGCAGCTATCTGGTGCGGGCGGTACTCACAAATTAATAGCAGTCAGCGCTTGATCGACTAGCGCTACCGCCCCAAAACATCAAGATCCGAACTCGTTGCCGAGTTCGTTGGCACGCTTTTCGGCAGCGCGCATGGCGGCCTCGAACGCCCGCGACACGCCGCTGGCTTCCATCGACTGCAGGGCGGCATAGGTGGTGCCGCCCTTGGAGGTGACGCGTTCACGCAGCACGGCCGGGGGCTCGTCCGAGCGGCGGGCCAGCTCCGAGGCGCCCACAAAGGTGCCCACGGCCAGCTGGTGCGCCTGCGCCTCGGTCAGGCCCATGCCCACACCAGCGCGCGTCATGGCTTCGAGGAAATAGAACACATAGGCCGGGCCCGAGCCTGAGAGGGCGGTGACAGCGTCCAGCTGGGTCTCGCTTTCCACCCACAGGAATTCGCCGGTGGACGCCATGATGGCCTCCACGCTCTGGCGCTCGGCGCTGGTCACGGCGGGGCGTGCGTAGATCGCGCTCATGCCCTTGCCCACCAGCGCGGGCGTGTTGGGCATGGTGCGCACGATGCGCTCGGTGCCCAGCCACTGGGCGATGCTGTCCGAGCGGATGCCCGCCGCCACGCTCAGGTGCAGGGCCTGCTGGGTGTGCGCCTTGGCCTGCGCGGCCGCGTCCTTGAAGGTCTGCGGCTTGACGGCCCAGACCACGATGCTGGCGCGCTGCAGTGCGGCGCCCGCCTCGGGCTGCGCCGTGAGTCCAAAGTTCTTGAGCAACGCCTCGCGCGTGGGGGCGTAGGGCTCGACCACCTCGATCTGGCTGGCCGGATGGCCCTGGCGGATCAGCCCGCCAATGATGGCGCTGGCCATGTTGCCGCCGCCGATGAAGGCGATGGTGGGAAGGGAGGAGTTTGCTGTGGCTGGAGCGGTCATTTTGCGGGCAGGCTGGAAAGGGAGAGCCGATGGTAGCGCCGCTAGACCTATGAGTTGCTCGAAGACTCGTGCAACCGGCGTGGCCAAAGCCAGTGCTCCCGCGCAAGGGCCGCCCCGCCGCGCTGGGAGCGTCTCCCTCCGCGAGCAAAGCGAAGCAGAGAGGGGGAAGGCGCGCAGCGCCTCAGGGGGAGCTACTCAGCTACTGTTTGGCGAACGGCGTGTTCCCAGTTCGCCATCAGCTCCTGCGCGCGGGCGCTGCTGAGCGTGGGCACAAAGCGCCGGTCGGCGCGCCAGAGCTGCGAGAGTTCATCCGTGCTGCGGTACACGCCGCTCGACAGCCCGGCCAGGTACGCGGCCCCGAGCGCCGTGGTCTCGATGACGGCAGGCCGTACCACCGGAATGCCCAGCAGGTCGGCCTGGAACTGCATCAGCAAGTCGTTGATGCAGGCGCCGCCGTCCACACGCAGCTCGCTCACCGGGGCGCCGCCGGCGGCCACGGCGTCGCGGCTCATGGCCAGCAGCAGGGCGGCGCTCTGGTAGGCAATGCTCTCCAGCGCCGCGCGGGCGATGTGGCCCAGCGTGGTGCCGCGTGTGAGGCCGGTGATGGTGCCGCGCGAGTCGGGTTTCCAGTACGGGGCGCCCAGGCCGGTGAAGGCGGGCACCATCATCACGCCGCCCGAATCGGGCACGCTCTGCGCAAGCGATTCCACCTCGTTGCTGGTGGAGATGGCGCGCAGCCCGTCGCGCAGCCACTGCACCACCGCGCCGCCGACAAACACGCTGCCTTCCATCGCAAATTCAGGTTGCGCCGTCGCTTGCGCTGCGCTGGTGGTGAGCAGGCCGTTCTGCGAGGTCTGGAACGTGCCGCCCGTGTGCATGAGCATGAAGCAGCCCGTGCCATAGGTGTTCTTGGCCATGCCGGCGGTGAAGCAGGCCTGGCCGAACAGCGCGCTTTGCTGGTCACCCGCCACGCCGCCAATGCGGATGGCGTGGCCCAGCAGGTCGGCCGCGATGTCGCCAAAGTGGGCGCTGGATGGCAGTACCTCGGGCATCAGCGCCTTGGGAATGCGCAGCAGCGCCAGCAGCTCGTCGTCCCACTGGTTGGTGTGCACATTGAACAGCATGGTGCGCGAGGCGTTGCTCACATCCGTGACGTGCACCTTGCCGTGGGTGAGCTTCCACATCAGCCAGCTGTCCACCGTGCCAAAGGCCAGCTCACCGCGCTCTGCGGCTTCACGGGCGCCGGGCACATGGTCCAGCAGCCACTGCAGCTTGGTGCCGGAGAAGTAGGCATCCACCAGCAGGCCCGTCTTGGCCTGGATGGTGGCGGCATGGCCTTGCTCGCGCAACTGGGCGCAGGCGGGCTCGGCACGCCGGTCTTGCCACACGATGGCGTGGTGCACGGGCTGGCCGGTTTGGCGGTTCCATAGCACCGTGGTTTCGCGCTGGTTGGTGATGCCCACGGCGCGCACGGCGCTCGCGGCAATGCCCGCCTTGGCCAGAGCATCGCGTGCGGTGGCGAGCTGGGTGCGCCAGATCTCCAGCGGGTCGTGCTCCACCCAGCCGGGCTGGGGGTAGATCTGCGGCAGCTCCAGCTGGGCCTGCGCCACGATGTGGCCGCCTTCGTCGAAAACGATGCTTCGGGAGCTGGAGGTGCCTTGGTCGAGTGCGAGCAGGTAGGTCATGGTGAATGTCAGGTGATCAAGCGGCCACAGTGCAAACGACTTCGGCGTCTTGCAGCAACGCCGGAAACGGCTCCGGCGGCGGCGCGTCGGTGAACAGGTGGTCGATTTGCGCCAGTGTGGCCAGTTGCACCATGGCTGGGCGGTTGAACTTGCTGAAGTCGGCCGCCAGCCAGACCTCGCGTGCGTGTTCGATGATGGTTTGCGCCACCTTCACTTCGCGGTAGTCGAAGTCGCGCAGGGAGCCATCGGGCTCGATGCCCGAGATGCCGATGAGCGCAATGTCCACCTTGAACTGGCGGATGAAGTCCACCGCCGCTTCGCCCACGATGCCCCGGTCGCGAGCGCGCACCACGCCGCCGGCCACGATGACCTCGCACTCGGGGTTGCCGCTCAGGATGGCGGCCACGTTCAGGTTGTTGGTGATCACGCGCAGGCCCCGGTGGTGCAGCAGGGCTTTGGCGATGGCCTCGGTAGTGGTGCCGATGTTCAGGATCAGCGAGCAGTCGTTGGGCACTTGTTCGGCCACGGCGCGCGCGATGCGGGCCTTGCCTTCGGCGTGCAGTGTCTCGCGCTGGGTGTGGGCCAGGTTTTCCACCGTGGAGCTGGGCACGCGCACGCCACCATGAAAGCGCGTGAGCAGGCCGGACTCGGCCAGGCGCTGCACGTCACGTCGCACGGTCTGCAGGGTCACGCCCAGGGTGTCTGCCAGTTGTTCCACCGTGGCGGATTTGCGCGCGCGGACTTCTTCGAGAAGCAGCAGTTGTCGGGGGTTCGTATTCACGCGAATCAATCGGCTTATGGGGTGGAGATACTTTAAATCGAACAAAAAGGAACTCATTAAGGGTAAACCTTGATTCGATACGATCAAAAAAGAACAAAAATGAACGCAATCGAAAACGAGGCACTTTGCTGCGTGCGCAGCAGAAAGCCAGATCCACACAGCCCCCAGGGGGCCATTAGAAAGGTTGCGTGATGCAGCTGGCACTGGACAGCATCAGCAAGAAGGTAGGGCCGCAGACTTGGCTCCACGACATGAGCCTGGCGCTGCATAGCGGCGCCGTCACGGTGCTGCTGGGCGCCACGCAGGCGGGCAAGACCAGCCTGATGCGCATCATGGCGGGGCTCGATACGCCCACGGCCGGGCGCGTGATGGTGGATGGTGTGGACGTGACCGGCATGCCCGTGCGCGACCGCAACGTGGCCATGGTGTACCAGCAGTTCATCAACTATCCCTCCATGAAGGTTGCGGCCAATATTGCGTCGCCCCTGAAGCTGCGCGGCGAAAAGAACATCGACGCCCGCGTGCGCGAAATTGCAAGCCGCCTGCACATCGACATGTTTCTCGATCGCTACCCGGCCGAGCTGTCGGGTGGGCAGCAGCAGCGCGTGGCACTGGCCCGCGCCTTGGCCAAGGGTGCGCCGCTGATGCTGCTGGACGAACCGCTGGTGAACCTGGACTACAAGCTGCGTGAAGAGTTGCGCGAAGAACTGACCCAGCTGTTTGCTGCAGGCCAGTCCACCGTGGTGTATGCCACCACCGAGCCGGGCGAGGCCCTGCTGCTCGGCGGCTACACCGCTGTGCTCGACGAAGGTCAGTTGCTGCAGTACGGCCCCACGGCCGAGGTGTTCCATGCGCCCAACTCGCTGCGTGTGGCGCGTGCTTTCAGCGACCCGCCCATGAATCTCATTGCCGCATCGGCGGTCCCAGGGGGTGTGCGCTTGGAGGGCGGCGCAGAACTGGCCGTGCCCCTGTCCCAAGGTGTGGCCACGGCGGCAGGGCTCACGGTGGGTGTGCGCGCCAGTGCGCTGCGCGTGGTGGCTCGCCCGGGCGACATCAGCGTGGGCGGAGTGGTCGAGCTGGCCGAAATTTCGGGCTCGGACACCTTTGTGCACGCGGCCACGCCCTGGGGCGATTTGGTGGCGCAGTTGACCGGGGTGCATTACTTTGAACTGGGCACGCCCATCACGCTGCACCTGGACCCGGCTCAGGCCTATGTGTTTGGTGCCGACGGCCGACTGGCATGGGCGCCCGCGCGCCCGAACGCTGTACAAGGAGGGCGTTGAGATGGCCCGCATCAGTCTGGACTTGGCGCATTCGTACAAGCCGAACCCGCAGCAGGACAGCGACTACGCGCTGCTGCCCCTCAAGATGGAGTTCGAGGATGGCGGTGCCTATGCGCTGCTGGGTCCTTCGGGCTGCGGCAAGACGACCATGCTCAACATCATGTCGGGTCTGCTCGTGCCCTCGCACGGCAAGGTACTGTTTGATGGCCGCGACGTGACCCGTGCCAGCCCGCAGGAGCGCAACATTGCGCAGGTGTTCCAGTTTCCGGTGATCTACGACACCATGACGGTGGCCGAGAACCTGGCGTTTCCGCTGAAGAACCGCAAGGTGCCCGAGGCGCAGATCAAGCAGCGCGTGGGCGTGATTGCCGAGATGCTGGAGATGAGCCATCAGCTGAACCTGCGAGCCGCAGGGCTGTCGGCAGACCAGAAACAGAAGATTTCACTGGGCCGTGGCCTGGTGCGCGCCGATGTGGCGGCGGTGCTGTTCGACGAGCCGCTCACGGTGATCGACCCGCACCTGAAATGGCAACTGCGGCGCAAGCTCAAGCAGATCCACCACGAGCTCAAGCTCACACTGATCTACGTGACGCACGACCAGGTCGAGGCATTGACCTTTGCGGACCAGGTGGTGGTCATGACGCGTGGCCGCGCTGTGCAGGTGGGCTCGGCCGATGCGCTGTTCGAGCGGCCCCAGCATGTGTTTGTGGGGCATTTCATCGGCTCCCCAGGCATGAACTTTTTGCCCGCGCAGGTGGACGCGGGCCAGCTCAGCATCGTCGGCCACCGCCTGCACGCCCCTGTGGGACGTGCTTTACCGACGGGCCCGGTGCAGGTGGGTATTCGGCCCGAATACTTGGCGCTGGCATCAGCAGAGCAACCCGGCGCCATTGCCTGCACGGTGGCGCAAGTGCAGGACATCGGCACCTACCTGATGTTGACCGCGAAGGTGGGCGAGCACACGCTCAAGGCCCGCTTCAGCCCCGAGACGCGACTGCCCTCGGCGGGCGACACGGTGTGGCTGCAGGTGCTGGGTGAGCACACCTGCTACTACCAGAATGAGGAGCTTTTGGCATGAGCACGACGACCAAGCCCGTGAACCAGAAGGCCTGGTTCCTGATCCTGCCGGTCATCATCTGCGTGGCCTTCTCGGCCATTCTTCCATTGATGACAGTGGTGAACTACTCGGTGCAGGACATCATCAGCCCCGAGCGCCGCGTGTTTGTCGGCACCGAGTGGTTTGCCGCCGTGATGCGCGACGAGGAGCTGCACGCGGCCTTATGGCGGCAGATCACCTTCTCGCTGGCTGTGTTGGCGGTGGAGATTCCGCTGGGCATCCTGCTGGCGCTGTCCATGCCCGCGCAGGGCTGGAAGTCGTCCGCCGTGCTGGTGGTGGTGGCGCTGTCGCTGTTGATCCCCTGGAACGTGGTGGGCACCATCTGGCAGATCTATGGCCGTGCCGATATTGGCCTGATGGGCCGGATGTTGCAGGAGATGGGCATTGAATACAGCTACACCGGCAACGCCACGCAGGCGTGGCTCACGGTGCTGCTGATGGATGTGTGGCACTGGACGCCGCTGGTCGCGCTGCTGGCCTTTGCCGGGTTGCGTTCCATCCCCGACGCGTATTACCAGGCAGCCCGCATCGACGGTGCGAGCAAGTTCGCGGTGTTCCGCTACATCCAGCTGCCCAAGATGCGCGGCGTGCTGATGATTGCGGTGCTGCTGCGCTTCATGGACAGTTTCATGATCTATACCGAGCCCTTCGTGCTCACGGGGGGCGGGCCGGGCAATGCCACCACGTTCCTCAGCCAGTACCTCACGACCAAGGCCGTGGGCCAGTTCGACCTGGGCCCTGCCGCAGCGTTCTCGCTGATCTATTTCTTCATCATCCTGCTGCTGTGTTTCATCCTCTACAACTGGATGCAGCGCGTGGGCACCGTCAGCGACGAAGGAGCCGGCCATGAATGAAAAACGTTTCCAGAAGCGCACGCTGTTCCTGATTGCGTACCTGCTGTTCGCACTGTTGCCCATCTACTGGATGGTCAACATGAGCTTCAAGACGAACGAGGAGATCCTGTCGAGCTTCTCGTTCTTCCCGCAGAACTTCACCTGGGCCAACTACAAGACCATCTTTACCGATGCGTCCTGGTACTCGGGCTACATCAACAGCCTGATCTATGTGGCGATCAACACGGTGATCTCGCTCACCGTGGCGCTGCCCGCAGCCTATGCGTTCAGCCGCTACCAGTTCATGGGCGACAAGCATGTGTTCTTCTGGCTGCTGACCAACCGCATGACACCCCCGGCCGTGTTCTTGCTGCCGTTCTTCCAGCTCTACACCACCGTGGGGCTGATGGACACACACATTGCCGTGGCGCTGGCCCATCTGTTGTTCAACGTGCCGCTGGCGGTGTGGATTCTGGAAGGCTTCATGAGCGGCATCCCGCGCGAGATCGACGAGACGGCCTACATCGATGGCTACAGCTTCCCGCGCTTTTTCATGACCATCTTCCTGCCGCTGATCAAGGCTGGTGTCGGCGTGGCGGCGTTCTTCTGTTTCATGTTCAGCTGGGTGGAGCTGCTGCTGGCCCGCACGCTGACCAGCGTGAACGCCAAGCCCATCGTGGCCACCATGACGCGCACCGTGAGTGCCTCGGGCATGGACTGGGCGACGCTGGCGGCGGCGGGTGTGCTGACCATCGTGCCGGGTGCCATCGTGATCTGGTTTGTTCGCCACTACATCGCAAAAGGCTTTGCGATGGGGCGGGTTTGAGGAGGCAGCGACATGTTTGACTGGATGGCCTGGACGCTGCCGGTGGCAGTGTTCTTTACGTGCATCGTGCTGATGCTGGTGGGCATGACGGTGTGGGAGCTCAAGTCGCCCACGACCATGCGCAAGGGTTTCCTGCCCCTGGAGACCACGCGCGGCGACCGGCTTTTTATCGGGCTGCTGTCGGCCGCCTACGTGAACCTGATCTTTGTGGGCATCAGCGGCAAGCTGGCCCAGTGGTTCAGCCTGCAGGGCGACCCGACGATCTGGATCAGCTTTGTGGTGTCGATGGCGCTGCTGGCGCTGATCATGCGCAAGGGTTAAGGAAAAAATGGCCGTTTGCGCCTGATGGGTAAGCATTTGTAGCTATTGTTTTTGTAGTGTCGAAGGCCTGGCCTGGTTCCCCCCCGGGTTGGTGCCGGTCTACCAATGGGGGTCTCAATCTGAGAGGAGACAGCAATGAAGATGCAGTTCAAGGCGATCGCTTTCGCCGCCGCGGCTCTGGCGATGGGGCAGGCTGCCTGGGCCGGCGAGGCCGAGGCCAAGAAGTGGATCGACAGCGAATTCCAGCCATCCACGCTGAATAAAGACCAGCAGATGGCCGAGATGAAGTGGTTCATCGACGCAGCCAAAAAACTCCAGGCCAAGGGCGTGAAGGAAATTTCGGTGGTGTCCGAAACCATCACCACCCACGAATACGAGTCCAAGACGCTGGCCAAGGCGTTCGAGGAAATCACCGGCATCAAGGTCAAGCACGACCTGATCCAGGAAGGCGACGTGGTCGAGAAGCTGCAGACCTCCATGCAGTCGGGCAAGTCCATCTATGACGGCTGGATCTCGGACTCGGACCTGATCGGCACGCACTACCGCTACGGCAAGATCCTGAACCTGACCGACTACATGGGCGCTGCGGGCAAGGAATGGACCAACCCCGGCATCGACCTCAAGGACTACATCGGTACCAAGTTCACGACCGGCCCCGATGGAAAGATGTACCAGCTGCCTGACCAGCAGTTTGCCAACCTGTACTGGTTCCGTGCCGATTTGTTCGACCGCAAGGACATCAAGGACAAGTTCAAGGCCAAGTACGGCTACGACCTGGGCGTGCCGCTGAACTGGTCGGCTTACGAGGACATCGCCGAGTTCTTCACCAACGATGTGAAGCAGATCGATGGCAAGCCGATCTATGGTCACATGGACTACGGCAAGAAGGACCCGTCGCTGGGCTGGCGCTTCACCGATGCCTGGTTGTCCATGGCGGGTACGGCCGACATCGGCGCGCCCAATGGCCTGCCGATCGACGAATGGGGCATCCGCGTGGCCGACGACAAGTGCACGCCCGTGGGCGCCAGCGTGGCCCGTGGCGGTGCGACCAACTCGCCCGCAGCCGTCTACGCCCTCACCAAGTACGTGGACTGGATGAAGAAATACGCGCCCAAGGAAGCCACGGGCATGACCTTTGGCGAGGCCGGCCCCGTGCCCGCCCAGGGCCAGATCGCGCAGCAGATCTTCTGGTACACCGCCTTCACGGCCGACATGACCAAGCCCGGCCTGCCCGTGGTGAATGCCGACGGCACGCCCAAGTGGCGCATGGCCCCTGGCCCCAACGGCCCCTACTGGAAGCAAGGCATGCAAAACGGCTACCAGGACGTGGGCAGCTGGACCTTCTTCAAGGACCACGACGCCAACAAGACGGCAGCCGCCTGGCTCTACGCACAGTTCGTGACGGCCAAGACCACGTCGCTGAAGAAGACCATGGTCGGCCTGACCCCGATCCGCGAATCCGACATCCAGTCCAAGGCCATGACCGACATGGCGCCCAAGCTGGGTGGTCTGGTGGAGTTCTACCGCAGCCCTGCCCGCGTGGCGTGGTCGCCCACTGGCACCAATGTGCCTGACTACCCCAAGCTGGCCCAGCTCTGGTGGAAGAACGTAGCCCAGGCCGTGACGGGGGAAAAGACGCCCCAAGGCGCCATGGACACGCTGGCCGACGAGATGGACCAGGTGATGGCCCGTCTGGAACGCGCTGGGATGGCCCATTGCGCTCCCAAGCTCAACCCCAAGAGCGACACCGCCAAGTGGCTGAGCGACAAGCAAGCGCCGTGGGCCAAGTTGGCCAACGAGAAGCCAAAGGGCCAGACGATTGCGTACGGCACCTTGTTGCAGGCCTGGAAGGATGGCAAGGCGCGGTAAGCCTGTCTAACCCGCCGTCCTGCTTACTGTGACGATGCTTCAGGCAGCCGTGGCTCACAAGGTCTCTGGCTGCCTTTTCATTCAAGACCGTCCCCAGTGCCTTGCAGGCCTGGGGCCGGATCTCCCCCCGAAGTGACAAAAATTCAAGGGTAAACCCTTATTTTTTGCTTCGCCCATGGACAATCACCCCATGACTACTGCCTCTGCTCCCCTTCCCACACGGCGTGCCGACCTTTTGGCGCGTTTGGCCCAGCCCCACCACTATGACCTGGCTGTGATTGGCGGTGGGGCTACAGGCCTGGGGGTGGCGCTGGATGCGGCGGCCCGAGGGTTCAGCGTGGTCTTGGTGGACTCGCATGACTTCGCCAAGGGAACCTCGTCCCGGGCGACCAAATTGGTACACGGCGGTGTTCGCTACCTGGCGCAAGGCAACATCGCACTGGTGCGCGAGGCGTTGCATGAGCGCACGACCTTGCTTCACAACGCGCCCCACTTGGCGCAACCCCTGCCGTTTGTGATGCCGTCATACCACTATTGGGAGACGCCGTTTTACGGTATCGGCCTCAAGATGTACGACGCTTTGGCTGGGAAGGCTGGTTTGGGCGCCACCGAATTCATGGGGCGCGCACGCACATTGGAGTGCCTGCCCACGGCCCGCCCCGAAGGCCTCAAGGGTGGCGTTAAGTACTGGGACGGACAGTTTGATGACGCCCGTCTGGCCTTGGCCTTGGCGCGAACGGCTGCCAGCCTGGGCGCCCTGGTGGTCAACTACTGCCCTGCGCGGTCGTTGATTCACGAAGCTGGCAAGGTTGCAGGCTTTGTGTGTGAAGACGCAGACAGTGGCCAGCAGTTCACCGTGCGCGCGCGTACGGTTGTGAATGCCACCGGCGTATGGGTGGATGCCCTGCGCCAGATGGACGGAGAGGCCATAGGCCGCCCCGTCAAGCCCATTGTGGCGCCCAGCCAGGGGGTGCATATCGTGGTGGATCGGGAGTTTCTTCCGTCCGACCATGCCCTGATGGTTCCCAAGACGGCCGATGGCCGGGTCCTTTTTGCCGTGCCGTGGCTGGGAAAGCTCATTCTCGGGACCACTGACAGTCCGCGCCAGGACATCGTGCGTGAGCCGCAGCCTTTCCGCGAAGAGGTCCGGTTCATCCTGGACGAATCGGCGCGCTACCTCACCCGTGCGCCCAAGGTGGAAGACATCCGGAGTATCTGGGTGGGCCTGCGCCCGCTGGTGAAGCCGCAGGACGACGATGGTGACAACACCAAGAAAATCAGCCGCGAGCACACCGTGCTCGCCAGTCGCAGTGGCCTGATCACCGTGACGGGAGGCAAATGGACCACCTACCGCGCCATGGCCGAAGATGTGTTGCAAAAATGCTTCACCACGGGCCTGCTGCCGGAAAAACCGTCGGGTGTGACCAATCGTTTGCCCTTGGTGGGAACCCCTGAAGGGGCTGTTCAACATCGCATCAGTGATGCTCAGGGGCTGCACTCCTACGGGAGCGAGGCGGCGGTTGTCCGGGACATTGCCGGTGCGCACACCGATCTTGGTGGGGGGCTGACAGAAGCCATGGTGCGCTTTGCCGCCCGCTACGAATACGCCTATACGGTAGAGGATGTGTTGGCCCGCCGCTCCCGGTTATTGTTCCTCGATGCCCGCAAGGCCATCGAGCTAGCCCCAGCGGTCGCTGACATCCTGCGTGCGGAGCTGGGTGCCGACCCCCACCTGGATGCCTTTTTGGAGCTGGCGCAACAGTATTTGCAGGTTCCGGCCTGATGGGGCGCTTGACTTCGTAAAAGTCTTTTGCAATAATCGAGGGCTTCGCGTTTCCTACGTGAAGTTTCTGCCCAGCGGGAAGTGCTGCAAATGGTTTGCGGTGCGGACGACGGGCCCAAGACTGACTGGCTGATTTGCAGCCCTTGAGAAGTTCTCTGGGGCTGTTGTCTTCTGGTGCAAGTTGGGAATATTGAAATGATCCAGACAGAATCTCGGTTAGAGGTTGCCGACAATACCGGCGCCAAGTCCGTCCTTTGCATCAAGGTGCTGGGTGGCTCGAAGCGTCGCTATGCAAGCGTTGGCGACATCATCAAGGTGAGCATCAAAGAAGCCGCTCCACGTGGCCGCGTCAAAAAAGGCGAGGTTTACAGTGCAGTGGTGGTTCGCACGGCGAAGGGTATTCGTCGCGGCGATGGTTCGCTCGTCAAATTCGATGGCAACGCCGCAGTGTTGCTGAATGCAAAGTTGGAGCCTATCGGCACCCGTATCTTTGGACCCGTGACGCGTGAACTGCGTACCGAGAAGTTCATGAAGATCGTGTCTCTGGCTCCTGAAGTTCTCTAAGGACGCGCCATGAACAAGATTCGCAAGGGCGACGAAGTCATCGTGCTGACCGGCCGTGACAAGGGCAAGCGCGGCACGGTGTCGCTGCGCAAGGATGACTCCTACGTGGTCATCGATGGCATCAATCTGGTCAAGAAGCACGCCAAGCCAAACCCCATGAAGGGTACGACGGGCGGCATCGTTGAAAAGTCCATGCCAATTCATCAGTCCAACGTGGCCATCTTCAATGCCGCTACGGGCAAGGCTGATCGCGTGGGCATCAAGGTGCAGGCTGACGGTTCGCGCATTCGCGTGTTCAAGTCCAGCGGTGCTGAAATCAAGGCGGCCTAAGGGGTAAACATGGCACGACTCCAAGAAATTTACCGCGACAAGATCGCTCCCGAACTGGCCAAACAGTTCGGCTACACCTCGCCGATGCAGGTTCCCCGTCTGACCAAGATCACGCTGAACATGGGCGTGAGCGAGGCAGTCTCGGACAAGAAGGTGATGGACAACGCTGTGGCTGACCTGACCAAGATTGCTGGTCAAAAGCCTGTGGTGACCAAGGCCAAGAAGGCTATCGCTGGTTTCAAGATCCGCGAAGGCCAGGCCATTGGTTGCATGGTCACGCTGCGTGGCGTGCAGATGTATGAGTTCCTGGACCGTTTCGTGACCGTGGCTCTGCCTCGCGTTCGTGACTTCCGTGGTATCTCTGGTCGCGCGTTCGACGGTCGTGGCAACTACAACATCGGCGTCAAAGAACAGATCATCTTCCCTGAAATTGAGTACGACAAGGTCGATGCCTTGCGCGGTCTCAACATCAGCATCACCACGACGGCCAAGTCCGACGAAGAAGCCAAGGCGCTTCTCGCTGGTTTCCGTTTCCCGTTCAAGAACTGAGGCGAAGCATGGCTAAAGTAGCTTTGATCCAGCGCGAACTGAAGCGCGAAAAACTGGCAGCCAAGTACGCAACCAAGTATGCGGAACTGAAGGCAATCGCTGGCGATGCCAAGCGCAGCGACGAAGAGCGCGATGCAGCCCGCCTGGGCCTGCAAAAGCTCCCTCGCAACGCCAACCCGACGCGTCAGCGCAACCGTTGCGAAATCACTGGTCGTCCACGTGGCACCTTCCGTCAATTCGGTCTGGCTCGCGCCAAGATCCGCGAACTGGCTTTTGCAGGCGACATCCCCGGTGTCACCAAAGCCAGCTGGTAAGCAGGCAGGAGAGATTAAACATGAGCATGAGTGATCCCATCGCTGACTTGCTGACCCGCATCCGTAATGCACAGATGGTCGCCAAGGCCACGGTTCTGGTGCCTTCTTCCAAAGTGAAGATTGCCATCGCCCAGGTGCTGAAGGACGAAGGTTATATCGACGGCTTCCAGGTGAAAACCGAAGCCGGCAAGTCCGAACTCGAAATTGCCCTGAAGTACTACGCAGGTCGCCCCGTGATTGAGCGCATTGAGCGCGTCAGCCGCCCTGGCCTGCGTGTCTACAAAGGCCGTGATTCCATTCCACAAGTCATGAACGGTCTGGGTGTGGCAATTGTCACGACGCCCAAGGGCGTGATGACTGATCGCAAGGCGCGTGCTACCGGTGTCGGTGGCGAAGTGCTCTGCTACGTGGCCTAACCCGCGGCATTGAGGAGAAACTGAAATGTCCCGAGTAGGAAAAATGCCCGTGACCATCCCCGCAGGCGTGGATGTGTCCGTGAAAGATGACCAGATCTCTGTCAAGGGTACTGGTGGCGCTCTGTCGCTGGCGCAAAACGCGCTGGTGAAAGTGTCCAGCAATGACGGCAAGCTCAGCTTTGAGCCTGCTAACGAATCCCGCGAAGCCAATGCCATGAGCGGCACGATTCGCCAGTTGGTCAACAACATGGTGGTCGGTGTCAGCAAAGGCTTTGAAAAGAAGCTGAGCCTGGTCGGTGTGGGCTACAAAGCCGCTGCCTCAGGCTCTAAGCTGAATCTGGCTGTTGGCTATTCGCATCCGGTCAATATCGAAATGCCCGCAGGCATCACGGTTGCCACCCCGACGCCCACGGAAGTGGTGATCAAGGGTGCAGATCGTCAGCGTGTCGGTCAGATCGCTGCTGAGATTCGTGCTGTTCGTCCACCTGAGCCCTACAAGGGCAAGGGTATCCGCTACGCGGACGAAAAGATCACGATCAAAGAGACCAAGAAGAAATAAGGAGCTGCAACATGTTGACCAAGAAAGAGCAGCGTCTTCGTCGTTCGCGCCAGACCCGCATCCGCATTGCACAGCAAGGCGTGGCACGTCTCACGGTGAACCGTACGAACCTCCATATCTACGCCAGTGTGATCTCCGGCGACGGCAGCAAGGTGCTGGCAAGTGCATCCACGGCGGAAGCCGACGTGCGCAAGTCGCTCGGCGGTTCGGGCAAGGGTGGCAATGCCGCAGCAGCCCAGATCATCGGCAAGCGTATCGCTGAAAAGGCGAAGGCTGCAGGTGTCGAGAAGGTTGCATTTGATCGCGCAGGCTTTGCCTACCACGGTCGCGTCAAGGCTTTGGCCGACGCAGCCCGTGAAGCTGGCCTGCAGTTCTAAGCGGAGCGGAATACAAAATGGCTAAATTTCAACCCAAAGTGCAGAACGAAGGTCAAGACGACGGTCTGCGCGAAAAAATGATCGCGGTCAACCGCGTGACCAAAGTCGTGAAGGGTGGCCGTATTCTCGGTTTCGCCGCACTGACGGTGGTTGGCGACGGTGATGGCCGCGTGGGCATGGGCAAGGGCAAGTCGAAAGAAGTGCCAGCTGCCGTGCAAAAGGCTATGGAAGAAGCTCGTCGCAACATGGTCAAGGTCTCGTTGAAGAACGGCACCATCCACCACAATGTGACCGGCCACCATGGCGCTGCTGTTGTGATGATGGCACCTGCTCCAAAGGGTACCGGCATCATCGCTGGCGGCCCTATGCGTGCAGTTTTTGAAGTGTTGGGTGTGACTGACATCGTGGCCAAGAGCCATGGTTCGTCCAATCCCTACAACATGGTCCGTGCAACGTTTGACGCGCTCGTCAATTCGACCACCCCGTCGAATGTGGCGGCCAAGCGCGGCAAGACAGTCGAAGACATCTTCGCCTGAACCGGAGCTTGAAAATGACAACGCAACAAACCGTCAAGATTCAACTGGTGCGCAGCCCGATTGGCACCAAGGAATCGCACCGCGCCACCGTTCGTGGCCTGGGTCTGCGCAAGCTCAATAGCGTGAGCGAACTGCAGGACTCGCCCGAAGTGCGCGGCATGATTAACAAGATCAGCTATCTGGTCAAAGTCCTCTGAGAGATAGATCATGGAACTCAATAGCATCAAGCCCGCAGACGGCGCCAAGCATGCCAAGCGCCGCGTAGGCCGTGGTATCGGCTCCGGCCTGGGCAAGACCGCTGGCCGTGGTCACAAGGGTCAGAAGTCTCGTGCCGGTGGCTACCACAAGGTTGGTTTTGAAGGCGGTCAAATGCCTTTGCAACGCCGCTTGCCCAAGCGTGGTTTCAAGTCGCACTTGCTCAAGTTCAACGCAGAAGTGACGCTGACGGCATTGGATCAACTCGGCCTTGCCGAAGTGGATGTCCTCGCTCTGAAGCAAGCAGGCCTGGTTGGTGAATTGGCCAAGGTGGTGAAGGTCATCAAGAGCGGTTCCCTGACCAAGGCTGTCAAGCTCAATGGCGTGGGTGCTACGGCTGGTGCCAAAGCAGCGATTGAAGCTGCTGGCGGCAGCGTCGCCTGAGTGTGGCTCTGAAGGAAGGCATCTGTGGCTACTAGCGCGGCTCAAATTGCAAAGACCGGGAAATTCGGCGACCTCCGTCGTCGTCTGGTTTTTCTGTTGCTTGCGCTGGTCGTGTACCGCATTGGGGCTCATATCCCTGTGCCAGGCATCGATCCAGCCCAACTCCAGCAGCTCTTCAGTGGCCAGCAAGGCGGCATCCTGAATCTGTTCAACATGTTCTCCGGTGGTGCGCTGTCGCGCTTCACGGTTTTCGCTCTGGGGATCATGCCGTACATTTCGGCGTCGATCATTATGCAGTTGATGACCTATGTGGTTCCCACATTCGAGCAGTTGAAAAAGGAAGGCGAAGCCGGTCGCAGGAAGATCACTCAGTACACCCGCTATGGCACCTTGGGCTTGGCCCTGTTCCAGTCGCTGGGAATTGCCGTAGCGCTGGAAAGCTCTGCTGGTTTGGTCCTGAGCCCCGGTTTCGGGTTCCGCATGACCGCTGTGGTCAGCTTGACGGCTGGCACGATGTTCCTGATGTGGCTGGGTGAGCAGATCACAGAGCGTGGCTTGGGGAACGGGATCTCGATCCTGATCTTTGCGGGCATTGCCGCTGGTTTGCCTAGTTCGATCGGTGGCCTTCTGGAGCTGGTTCGTACGGGTGCCATGAGTATTCTGGCCGCTATCTTCATCGTCCTCGTCGTTGGTCTGGTGACTTACTTCGTGGTGTTTGTCGAGCGGGGTCAGCGCAAGATACTGGTGAATTACGCTCGCCGGCAAGTAGGCAACAAGGTTTATGGTGGTCAATCGTCTCACCTGCCCCTGAAGCTGAACATGGCAGGTGTGATTCCTCCGATCTTTGCCTCGTCGATCATTCTGCTGCCGGCAACGGTGGTGAACTGGTTCAGTGCAGGTGAATCGATGCGCTGGTTGAAGGATATCTCGGGTGCGTTGACTCCTGGTCAGCCCATCTACGTGATGTTCTATGCTGCAGCCATCATCTTCTTCTGCTTTTTCTACACGGCTTTGGTATTCAACAGCCGTGAAACTGCAGACAACCTGAAGAAGAGCGGTGCGTTCATTCCAGGCATTCGCCCAGGTGAACAGACGGCCCGTTATATCGACAAGATCCTGGTGCGCCTGACATTGGCAGGCGCTGTGTACATCACCTTTGTGTGCTTGCTGCCAGAGTTCCTGATCTTGAAGTACAACGTTCCGTTCTACTTTGGTGGAACCTCGCTGTTGATCATTGTGGTGGTGACCATGGACTTTATGGCCCAGGTTCAGAACTACATGATGTCGCAACAGTATGAGTCGCTGCTCAAGAAAGCCAATTTCAAGGGCAACGCAGGCGGTTGATGATGAGGAAGGCAGTGCTGCACTTGCGACACTGCCTGCAAGGAACTGAATATCGGTTGAGTTGGCGCCCCACGATTTTTCGCGGGCACAAATTGTGTTCCGTGCGAAGCAGCCGGGACGGATGGAAAAGTTTTAGGAGAATGCAATGAGAGTTTCGGCTTCGGTCAAAAAAATCTGCCGCAACTGCAAGATCATCCGCCGCAAGGGTGTGGTGCGCGTGATCTGCACGGATCTGCGTCACAAGCAGCGCCAAGGTTGATTGGAAAGTATTAGAGGACGCATATGGCACGTATCGCTGGCATTAACATTCCGCCGCACAAGCACGCGGAAATCGGTTTGACCGCCATTTTTGGCATTGGTCGCACCCGCGCTCGCAAGATTTGCGAAGCAACTGGTATCGCTTACTCCAAGAAGATCAAAGATCTGACGGACGGCGATCTGGAAAAAATTCGCGAGCAAATCGAGCAGTTCACCATTGAGGGTGACCTGCGCCGCGAAACCACGATGAACATCAAGCGTTTGATGGACATCGGCTGCTATCGTGGCTTCCGCCATCGCCGCGGTCTGCCAATGCGTGGTCAGCGCACCCGTACCAATGCGCGCACTCGCAAGGGTCCGCGCAAGGGTGCAGCTGCACTGAAGAAATAAAGATTGAAAGATCATCATGGCTAAGTCTCCTGCCAATAACGCAGCTCAGCGCGTTCGCAAGAAGGTCCGGAAGAACGTTTCGGACGGTATTGCACACGTGCACGCCTCGTTCAACAACACCATCATCACGATCACCGATCGCCAAGGCAATGCCTTGTCGTGGGCATCGTCCGGTGGACAAGGTTTCAAGGGTTCGCGCAAGTCCACCCCATTCGCAGCCCAAGTGGCTTCGGAAGTGGCCGGCCGCGCTGCCATCGATCAAGGTATCAAGAACCTTGACGTTGAAATCAAGGGTCCCGGTCCTGGCCGTGAATCTTCGGTCCGCGCACTGGGTGCCCTGGGCATCCGCATCACGTCGATTTCTGACGTGACGCCAGTGCCGCACAACGGCTGCCGCCCTCAGAAGCGTCGTCGTATCTAATCTCTCTAAGCCCACCGCCGCCTGTGAACGCGCAAGCGCCTCAGGCGGCTCCCGCAATGGTTTGCGGCAGATGACACAAAGGAAGCTCAAGTGGCACGTTACCTCGGCCCCAAGGCCAAACTCTCCCGCCGTGAAGGCACGGACCTGTTCCTGAAGAGCGCCCGTCGCTCGATCGCCGACAAGTCCAAGTTCGACTCCAAGCCTGGTCAACACGGCCGCACCTCGGGTGCGCGTACCTCTGACTACGGTCTGCAACTGCGCGAAAAGCAGAAGGTCAAGCGCATGTACGGCGTGCTGGAAAAGCAATTCCGCCGTTACTTCGAAGCCGCTGAAGGCAAGAAGGGCAATACCGGCGCCAACCTGCTGTTCCTGCTGGAATCCCGCCTCGACAACGTCGTGTACCGCATGGGTTTCGGTTCGACCCGCGCTGAAGCCCGTCAGCTGGTGTCGCACAAGGCGATTACCGTGAACGGCAAGTCCGTGAACATTGCTTCCTACCTCGTGAAGACGGGTGACGTTGTGGCTGTGCGCGAAAAGTCGAAGAAGCAAAACCGCGTTGTGGAAGCCCTGCAACTGGCCGCACAAGTGGGTATGCCTGCCTGGGTGGAAGTGAATGCCGACAAGGCTGAAGGCATCTTCAAGAAGGTGCCTGACCGTGATGAGTTTGGCGCCGACATCAACGAATCCCTGATCGTTGAGTTGTATTCGCGCTAATCGCTCGGTACATATTTCGAGAAAACCGTCCCTGAACCGCGAGGCATCGCGGTTTAGGCGCTTCACCAGCCTTACCGGTGTAACGAGCTGGGGGTATTGAGAGGAAGTCTGAATGCAAACCAATTTGCTGAAACCCAAGGCGATCAATGTCGAGCAGCTTGGCCACAATCGTGCCAAGGTCGCACTGGAGCCGTTCGAGCGTGGGTACGGCCACACGCTGGGCAACGCCATCCGGCGCGTCCTGCTCTCGTCCATGGTGGGTTACGCAGCGACGGAAGTCACCATTGCAGGCGTTCTGCACGAGTACTCGTCCATCGATGGCGTTCAGGAAGATGTGGTCAACATCCTCTTGAACCTCAAGGGCGTGGTGTTCAAGCTGCACAACCGCGACGAAGTCACGCTGAGCCTGCGCAAGGATGGCGAAGGCGTGGTCACCGCGCGCGACATCCAGACGCCCCATGACGTCGAGATCGTCAACCCCGATCACGTGATTGCGAACCTGTCGGCAGGCGGCAAGCTGGACATGCAGATCAAGGTGGAAAAGGGCCGTGGTTACGTGCCTGGCAGCCTGCGCCGTTATGCCGACGAATCGACCAAGTCGATCGGCCGCATCGTGCTGGATGCTTCGTTCTCGCCCGTCAAGCGCGTGAGCTACACCGTGGAAAGCGCCCGTGTGGAGCAGCGTACCGACCTGGACAAGCTGGTGGTCGAGATCGAAACCAACGGTGCCATCACCGCTGAAGACGCTGTGCGCGCCTCGGCTAAGATCCTGGTGGAACAGCTGGCTGTGTTCGCACAGCTCGAAGGTGGCGAACTGGCTGCGTTCGACGCACCGGCAGGCCCGCGCGGCAATGCCACGTTCGATCCGATCCTGCTGCGTCCTGTGGACGAGCTGGAACTGACCGTGCGTTCCGCCAACTGCCTGAAGGCCGAGAACATCTACTACATCGGTGACCTGATCCAGCGCACCGAGAACGAGCTGCTCAAGACGCCTAACCTGGGCCGCAAGTCGCTCAACGAGATCAAGGAAGTGCTCGCATCGCGTGGCCTCACGCTGGGCATGAAACTGGAAAACTGGCCACCAGCTGGCTTGGACAAGCGTTAAGTTATAATTTTTGGTTCCCTGCCGGGAACAGTGCCTCGGGCAGTACCTGATACGGCTGCCTGATTTAATTACTCAAAGGAAAGCACCATGCGCCACGGACACGGCCTCCGCAAACTCAACCGTACCAGCTCGCACCGCCTCGCGATGCTGCAGAACATGATGAATTCGCTCATCGAGCACGAAGTCATCAAGACCACCGTTCCCAAGGCCAAGGAACTGCGCCGCGTGATCGAGCCCATGATCACCCTGGCCAAGGAAGACTCCGTAGCGAACCGCCGTCTGGCATTCAACCGCCTGCGCGACCGTGATAGCGTGACCAAGCTCTTCAATGACCTGGGTCCTCGTTTCAAGGTGCGTCCCGGTGGCTACACCCGTATTCTGAAGATGGGCTTCCGTGTGGGCGATAACGCTCCCATGGCGCTGGTCGAATTGGTCGATCGTGCTGCTGAAACCGAAAATAATTCGGCAGCAGCTGAATAATAGGGTATAATTTATTTCTTACCGCGCGATGGAGCAGTCTGGTAGCTCGTTGGGCTCATAACCCAAAGGTCGGAGGTTCAAATCCTTCTCGCGCAACCAACATGGCAGGCTTCTGCTGAACAAAACGCCCACTACACAGTGGGCGTTTTTGTTTCTGCCTCTCGGACCGTGCGGAATTGGCACTCTGGCTTTCCAGGTGATTTCTTCCAACCCGGCAAATGGCCTTTCATGTCGCCGTCATCCGGCATGGCATGTTTTCACAAACGAGGGCCTGGCCCTGGGCTATCGGGGGAGCCTTGGTGTTTGCCGCAGGGCAGATCACATCAGCTCCATGAGCTGGCTGACAGAGGCCGCGTTTTGTTGAGAGGCTGCAAAAAGCTGCCTTAACCTGACCCCTCGGCGTTCCTGAGCTCGCCTGGAGGCCTTCGGTCGTGGAGCCCTGCGCGGGTGGCACCCGGCAAACTCATTTCCCGAACAGATCTGCCTTGGCTGCCTTGGTGATTGCTGCCACGCAGGGGTGCGTGATGCGTCGCTCCACAGAAATCGCAAAAAACTCCTCGACCAGTTCCGTCGTGCGGCCGATCACTTCGACACCAAACTGTGCGGTGGTTTCCTCATCCAGAACGGTCGGGGACGTGAAAACGCCACGGCCTTCGCGGCCGAAAGCATTCATCAACGCACTGTCGTCGAACTCACCCACGAGCCGTGGCTGCAACTGGTATTTGTTAAACCAGTGATCGAGCTGTTGGCGCACGGAAGACATAGGGCCTTGGATGAGCATGGGGGCGCCCTGGAGGCATTGGGGAAAGGAACCCTGTAGCTGCGCCTTCAGGCCAGGAGCGCAGAAAAAACTCATACCACTGGTTCCTAGCGGGTGGTTGAACGCCTTGACGCCGATTTTTTTGGAAACGGGTTCATCGGCCAGCACCAGATCGAGTTTGTGCAGGCTCAGTTGGGCGATGAGTTCTGGAAATTTTCCTTCCTGGCAGGTCATGTGCACCTGCTCAGGCATGCCCAAAGCGGGTTCCAGAAGGTGATAGGCCACGGACTTCGCGATCGAGTCTGCAACCCCTACGCGAAATTCCAGCGGTTTGGCGTGGCCGCGGGAGAGGCGGATCGATTTTTCCAGCTCGTCCCCCAGCGTAAAAATCTGCTCCGCGTAACCCAGGGCGACACGACCCTCGCTGGTGAGTTCCAGCCCACGCCCTCGCTTGCGAAAGAGGTCGTGGCCCAGCCATTCCTCCAGCTGTTTGATCTGTCCAGAAAGCGTCTGGGGCGTGGTGTGCAGCTGCTCGCCTGCCCGCATCACCCCTCCGGCCTTTGCAACCGTCCAGAAATACCGCAGATGCTTGAAGTTCATGGTGATAAATACTTCGTAAAAAACGATCAATCAACGTTGATAAAACGAATATACGCGAAGTATTAAACCGCCTACATTGAACGCTTGGCCCCTTTCCGCAGCCATTGGTGCTGCGGTCTGGAACTGTCAACGTTCACAAGGAGTAGCAACGATGCGGATTACCACCCGAGGACAACTTGCGGTATCGGCAATGACCGACCTGGCGCTGCGCCAGAAGATGCGGCCGGTAGCGCTTTCGACGATCAGCGCCCGGCAGGGTACCTCGCTGTCGTACCTGGAGCAGCTGTTCAGCGCCTTGCGCCGTGCCGGGCTCGTGGACAGCACACGCGGCCCGGGTGGCGGTTACACCCTTGCCCGAAACACAGACCAGATCTCAGTGGCCGAGATCATCCTGGCGGTCGAGAACCTCAAGACCGACGATCTGCAAAGCCTGGGTGCCGGCCAGGCTGCGCAAGTCAAGTCGATGACGGGCGAACTCTGGTCCACCTTCAACGCACGGGTGATGGAGTACTTGCAGTCGGTGACTTTGCAAGACCTTGTGGCGCAGCAGCATGCCAAGGGTGCGGTGGCCGAGGAAATGGCCCCTGCAGCCCCTCGCCCCAAGCTGAGCGCCAAGCCGCGCCCCTTGATGGCGCGGGTGGGCGTGCCCAACTCGGTGTTCGCACTGGGTTCGATCCCGCTGCTGCAACGTCGTTGAGACCGCACACCGGTTGCGCTCTGCAGTTGCGGGCGCATGCCAGTGCTCCGGGGGCGGCCTTGGCCCGCCCTCCATCAGTTTTGCGTGCGCGGGGCGGCTACAGCTGCTGCGCGAGCTGCTTGATTCCCCGGATCAGCATCTCTACCGAGATGGCGACCAGGATCAGGCCCATCAGGCGTTCAAACGCCATCACCACACGTTCGCCCACCAGGCGCTGGATGCGTTCTGCCATCAGCAACACCACGGCGCACACGGCCATGGTGACGCACAGCGCGCCCACCCATTCCCAGCGGCGTTCCGGCGCCTGGGCTACCAGCAGCATGACGGTGGCCAGCGCTGAGGGGCCCGCCAAGGCAGGGATGGCCAGCGGCACGATCAAGGGTTCGCCCGGCAGCTCCGCCTGTGGGCCGTCAGCCGACGGAAAAATCATGCGCAGCGCGATCAGAAACAGCACCACCGCACCCGCAATCTGCAACGACAAATCGCTCAGGTTCATCACCTGCAGAAACTGAGCCCCGAAAAACAGAAACACCAGCAGCAGCGCAAACGCAATCAGCACCTCCCGCAGGATCACCCGCGCCCGGCGCTCGGGCGCCACGCCGCGCAGGGCATTGGCAAAGATGGGGATGTTGCCCAGCGGATCGGTGATCAGCAGGAGCAGGATGGTGGCGGACGCGAAGGTGTAGCTCACGATGCGTACACCGCGTCCAGTGAGCGAAAGCCCTTGATCTCGATCGGATTGCCGCTGGGGTCGTGGAAGAACATCGTCCACTGTTCGCCGGGCTGGCCCTCAAAGCGCACCTGCGGATCCAGCACGAAGGTGGTGCCGGCGGCCTTCAGCCGTGCGGCCAGCGCATGCCAGTCGGGCAATTCCATGATGGCGCCAAAGTGCGGCATGGGTACCAGGTGGTCGCCCACATGGCCGGTGCGGGCACTGGCAAACGGGGTGCCCAAGTGCAACGAGATCTGGTGGCCGAAAAAATCGAAGTCCACCCAGGTATCGGTGCTTCGGCCTTCCTGGCAACCGAGCACGCCGCCATAAAAGCGGCGCGCGGCATCCAGATCGGTGACGTGAAAGGCGAGGTGAAAGAGGCTGCGCATCCCGTAAAGGATAGCAGCCAAGGCTGCGCTGTGGGCGCGGCCTGGAGGCCTGTCAGGCGACAGACGGGTCGGCGGCCATGTTGTCAAATTTCTTGAAATACTGGCGCGCCATGGCCACCAGCTGGGCGTCGGTCGGGTGGTCTGCAGCCACAGAGTCCACCACCACATCGGCCACCGCAGCATGGTGCTTGGCCGCCCAGTCGCGGAACTGGTTGCGTACCAGGCCCGGGCCAGCCAGCAGCACTTCACGCGTGTCGGCCAAGGCCTGGGCGACGTCGGCAAAGAAAGCGGTGAGGTCGTCGGCTTTGCCCTGGTGCTTGTGGTGGCTGCGGGACTTGATGCGCTGGGCCTCGGCATGCTCGCGGTCGAACATCACCACGTGGGCTTCGGACTGGTCCATCCAGACTACTGCGTGAAAAGTGCTCATGAATCGGCTTTCTTGAAGTGACGAAAAAAACGGGGAAAGAAGGGAAAAGGGGCCTGAATGCGTGAGCGAACTCACGCAGCACGGCGGTGTTGCTCGGCCTTTTCCTGGCAATGCACGCAGCGTGCGGCCTCGGGGGTGGCGTGCAGGCGTGCGGCGGTGATGTGGGTGCCACAGTCTGTGCATTCGCCGTACGTACCCGCTTCAATGCGGGCCAAAGCGGCTTCCACGGCGGCCAGGTGGGTGGTTTCGCGCTCGTCCAGCGCAAACTCCAGTTCACGCTCGGTGGCGAGCTGGGCACGCGGGTCCTCGGGCTGACCAAAGTGGTCGGCAGCGGCCTCGGCGCGGCCGATGACGCCCCCGCGCTGCGCGGCCAACTGGGCCAGCAGCTCGGATTGCTGGGCCAGCAATTGTTGGCGGAATGGGGCGGCCTGGGTCTTGTCCATGCGGTGTCTCCTCAAGGGTGATCGGATACCTGCATGGTGCGCTTGTGCGCGATGACCTCGGTTGACCAAGGTCAAGGGATGAAGACCCAGCGCCTGGGGGCGGGTTTAGAACAGGTTCTTAGCGCTTGGGCGGCCGCGCCAGCATTTCAGCGGTGTTGGTCTTGCGATCGGCGTTCACGCGCTGCACGTGGGGGCGCTCTGCCATGCGCGTGAGGTACTCGCGCACAGGCAGATCGGCCAGGTAGTCGCGGCCATAGATGATCTTGGTGGCCGAGCTGACCAGCGGCAGGTGCACGATGGCTGCGCAGTCGGCCAGGGTGAAGGCGTCGCCGCCCACGTAGGGGCTGAACTTCGCAAGCTGACCGAAGGCGGCAATGTTTTTCTCAAGCTGCGCTCCCACCTTTTCCTTGGCGGTGTCGCTCACGGTTCCGCCAAAAAACGCCTGGGGATACAGGTTGCGTGCCACCAGCTCCAGATGCAACTCCAGAAAGGTGATCAGCTCGCGCACCTTGGCGGCCTGGTAGGGGTTGGCGGGGATCAGCGCTGGCTGTGGGTGGGCTGCCTCGATGTAGTCGGCCATCACGGCCGATTCGCACAGCGGCCCCTCGGGCGTGCGCAGGTAGGGCACCTTGCCCAGCGGGCTGGCGCTGCGGTCGGTCTCGCCCACCCAGGCCAGTTCTTCGGTGAAGGGCAGGCCCTTTTCGAGCAAGGCGAGTTTGATCTTGTTGTAGTAGTTGCTGGCCGAAAAGCCGCAGAGTGTGAGCATGGTGGCGTCTCCGTTGTGGTGGTGAATGCAGCACGCATCCTAGGTGGGGGCGGGGGCGCAGTCCGTCGCGCAGATGACCCCGGTCAAGGGGTGCGCACCCAGGCCCCCTACAATTCGCACCCATGCCCTCCCTGCAAACCATTCGCAGCCTTCGCTGGCTCGCCCGCCTTGTGCTGGCGTGGTTTGTGTTGTCGATCGGCGTGGCGGTAGCGTCGCCGCTGGTCAATCCGCAGGCGATGGAGCTGATCTGTTCGGGCTCGGGCGCGATCAAGTTGCTGGTCAAGACCGATGACGGTGCCAAGGAGATGTCCAGCCACACGCTGGACTGCCCCTTGTGCGCGCATGTCGGCGCTCCGCCTCCCGTGTCGCAGGCCCAGCTGCCTGTGGTCCACCCCCTGGCGCATGCCCTGCGCCCCATTCCTGCCGCGCACATTGCTGCGCGCACCGCCGCGCCGCTGCCGCCGCGTGGGCCCCCAGCTTTCTCCTGAAATTGCTATGTTTTTAATAGCTGCTTGCGCTTGATAGATAAGCGCTGGCAGCCTATTTGGCTTGAAATTCAGGAGTTCCCATGCGCAAAAGCCGCATGGCGCTGGCCGTGGCCAGTGCCTTTCCCCTCGCACTCTGCGTGGGTGTTTCCGCGTTGGCCCAGACCGCCGACAGCACCGGCAACAGCAATGCCCCCGTCAAGGAACTGGGCGTGGTCACCATCAGCGGCGGCCAGCCCACCTCGCTGCCCACGCAGATTCCCACCACCATCGAGGGAGTGACGCGCGAGCAGATCGAGCATTCGATCAACGCCACCGACAGCGAAGACGCCCTCAAGTACCTGCCCAGCCTGCTGGTGCGCAAGCGCTACATCGGCGACTACAACCACGCCGTGCTATCCACGCGCGCCTCGGGCACGGGCAACCCGGCACGCTCCATGGTGTTTGCCGACGGCATTCTGCTGAGCAATTACCTCGGCAACGGCCCCACCAACGCGCCGCGCTGGATGTTGGTCACGCCCGAGGAGATCGAGCGCGTGGACGTGCTCTACGGCCCCTTCTCCGCCGCGTACGCAGGCAACTCGGTGGGTGCGGTGGTGGACTACGTCACGCGCATGCCGACAAAGTTCGAGGCGCACGGGCAGGTCAGCGTCCAGCACCAGCCTTTCGACCTGTACGGCACCAGTGCCACCTATGCGGGCAAGCAGGTCAGCGCATCCGTGGGAAACAAGAACGGTGACTGGTCCTGGTTCCTCAACTTCAACAAGACGGACAGCGAAGGCCAGCCGCTCACCTTCCCCACGCGCCTCGTGTCCGCTGGTACCGTGGGCAATGCGGGCACACCGGTGACGGGCGCGGTGCCTGGGCTCAACCGCAGCAACCAGCCCTGGTACCTGCTGGGCACGGCCACGCAGTACCACACGCAGCAAGACCACATCAAGGCCAAGATCGCCTACGACTTTTCGCCGACTGTGCGGGCGGCCTATACCCTGGGCTGGTGGCACAACGAATCCGAAGGCCGCCCCACCAGCTACCTGCGCGACGCCAATGGCAATGCGGTGTACGGCGGCACGGTCAACATCAATGGCCGCTCGTACACGCTGGCACCCACGGACTTCAATGTGTCCAATGAAGACCTCACGCATTTCATGCACGGGCTCTCGGTCAAGAGCAACACCAAAGGCGTGTTCGACTGGGAAGTAGCCGCCAGCCTGTACGACTACCAGACCGACACCCTGCGCGCCGCCACCGTGGCGCTGCCCGCCGCGCTGAACGGTGGCGCCGGCCGCATCGTCAACAGCAAGGGCACGGGCTGGAACACGCTGGCGGCCAAAGGCACCTGGCGGCCGGATGGCGTGCAAGGCGCACACATCGTGGACTTTGGCCTGCAGCGCGACAGCTACCAGCTGCGCACGGTGGAGAACGCCACCAGCAACTGGATCAATGGCGCTGCGGGCGCGCGCAACCAGGCCTTCAACGGCGACACCCAGCTGCTGGGTTTGTGGGCGCAAGACACCTGGAAGATCGCGCCGAAGTGGAAGGCCGTGCTCGGCGCACGCGCCGAACGCTGGAGCGCCAGCAACGGCCAGACCGGCAATGCCACCACCACCGTGGGCCACCCCGAGCGCAACGAGACGTACTTCTCGCCCAAGGCCGCCGTGGCCTGGCAGGCCAGTGACCTGTGGGTGCTCAAGGCCTCCACCGGCCGTGCGGTGCGCATGCCTACCGTGTCTGAGCTGTACCAGGGTGGCATCAGTGGCAGCGGCACGCTCATCAACAACGACCCGAACCTGAAGCCTGAAAAAAGCTGGACCACCGAGCTGACCGCCGAGCGCGACATGGGCAACGGTTTGCTGCGCCTCACAGCGTTCTTTGAGCGCACGAAAGACGCGTTGTATTCCCAGACCAATGTGCTCGTCACACCCAACGTGACCAACGTGCAGAACGTGGACGCCATCCTCACCAAGGGCTTGGAACTGTCGTACCAGGCAACCAATGTCTTCATGCGCGGGCTGGAGCTGGGCAGCAGCCTGACCTGGACGGACTCCAAGATCACCCGCAACGACAAGTTCCCCGCCAGCGTGGGCAAGTGGCAGCCGCGCATCCCCGAGTGGCGCGCGAGTGCCGTTGCCACCTACCGGCCGGACGACAAATGGTCGTACACACTGGGCGCGCGCTACAGCGGCAAGCAGTACAGCACGCTGGACAACACCGACGTGAACGGTTTTGCCTACCAGGGCGCCAGCCGCTACTTCACCACCGATGTACGCGTGCGCTACCAGATTACCCAGCAGGTGAGTGCCGCCGTGGGCATCGACAACCTGAACAACTACCAGTTCTGGAACTTCCACCCCTACCCGCAGCGCACTTACCTCGCTGAGCTCAAGGTCAGTCTCTGAAAGGAATACATCCCATGTCTCTGAATACTATGAAAAAGATAGCTGTAATCGCTTTGCTGTCAGGCGCAGGAGGCCTTTTTGGCTCTGCATCCGCTCATGTGGTGCTCGAATACCAGGTCGCCCCGGCGGGCGCAGGCTACAAGGCCACATTCAAGGTGGGCCACGGGTGCGGTGCGTCGCCCACGCGGCAGATCGCGGTGGACATCCCGGCGGGCATGCGTGGCGCGCGCCCCATGCCCAAGCCGGGCTGGACGCTCGATGTACAGCGCGAAAAGCTCGCCCAGCCCTATACCAGCCACGGCCGCAGCATCACCGAAGACGTGGTGCGTGTGACCTGGACGGCCAAGACGCCGGACGACATGCTGCAAAGCGCGCACTACGATGAGTTCGTGCTCGTGGCCCAGGCGCCCGAGCAGGCCGGCACCGTGTACTGGCCCGTGCGCCAGGTGTGTGTGGAAGGCAAAAATGACTGGACCGAGGTGCCCAAGGCGGGGCAAAAACTCTCGGACCTGAAGTCCCCCGCTGCAGCGCTGGAGATTCTGCCCACGGGCGGCGCCGCTGCCCACCATCATTGATAGTCCGGCCCACGGCCTGTTCTCCCTTTCCCGTCCCTCTTCCCTTCTTCTCTTCTTCTCTTCTTCTCTTCTTCTCGTTCTCTCACTCACCGAAAGGCATCCATCATGAAAAAACTGCTTCACACTGCCGCCCTGGTTTCCACGCTGGCCGCTGTACTCGCCAGCACCCCCGCATGGGCACAGACCGCTGCCGTCAAAGTCGAAGGTGCTTGGGCGCGCGCCAGCGTGCAGGGCCAGAAGGCCACCGGTGCGTTCATGCGCCTCACCGCCCAGGACGGCGCCCGCCTGGTGCGCGCCGAGTCGCCCGCTGCGGGCATCACCGAAGTGCACGAGATGAAGATGGAAGACGACATCATGAAGATGCGCGCCGTGCCTGCGCTTGACCTGCCTGCGGGTAAGACGGTGGAGCTCAAGCCCGGTGGCTACCACGTCATGCTGCTGGACCTGAAGGCGCCGCTGGCCAAAGGCACTTCGGTGCCACTCACCCTGGTGTTTCAGGACGCCAAGGGCGTGGAAAGCAAGCTCGACCTCACCGTGCCCGTGGGCACGGCAGCACCCGGTGGCGCCACCGCAGGCACCATGATGAATGGGCATAAACACTGACATCTCCGCATCGGCGGCCGCTTCGCCTGCGCAACGCATTGGAGTAAGCTGTGACTCCACCACAGACTACCCTCGTCCACCTCTTGCGGAGCGGCCATGAGCGATACATCGAATTTCGGTTTCGGCAAACTTGTCCCCGGTTTTGACTTTCTGCAGAGCCTGGCCAAGGGGGCGTCCAGCAGCATTCCGCAGTTGCCCAACCTCAGCAACTGGGTGGCGCCCACCATCAGCGTCGAAGAGCTGGAAAAGCGCATCGACGAACTCAAGGCCGTGCAGTTCTGGCTGGAGCAGAACTCACGCGCGCTGGCCGCCACCATCCAGGCGCTGGAAGTGCAGAAGATGACCCTGGCCACCCTGAAGGGCATGAACTTCAGCATGGGGGACGTGGCCAACGCCTTCAAGCTCAAGACGGCTGACACCGTGATGAGCGGCGTACAGAAAGCCGCCGACACCGTGACGGGCGCCGCCGAGGCTGTGGCTGGGGCCGCTGCCCGCGCTACGGGACGTGTGAGTGCTGCCGAAGAAGAAGCCGAAGACGAGGGTGATGACGCCGAACCCGCCGCCCCGCCTGCCAAGGCCAAAACAAAAGGCAGCAAGGCATCGGCCGCAGCCGCGCCCACCGTGGTGGACCCCATGCAGTGGTGGGGCGCACTCACCGGTCAGTTCCAGCAGATCGCCGCCAACGCCATGAAGGATGCGGCCAAGCAGACCGCCATCGACACCACCAAGAACATGGCCACGGGCCTCGCCAAGGAAGCCCTCAAGACAGCCACCGGCATGGCCAGCCAGTTTGCCGCCAAGGGCATGCAGACCATGCAGGGCGGTGCCAAGCGCGCCGCTGCATCGGGCACCGCCAAGAAGACCACCGCTGCCAAGAAGCCTGCAGCCCGCAAAACCCCGGCAAAACCCGCCGCCAAGAAGGCCAGCAGCAGCACCCGCAGCCCAGCCGCCCGCAAGCGAGCGGGCTGACGCCAACGTGGGCGGGTGTGACAACCCGCAGGTGGTGCAATATCTGCCCGCCACCGCCCTGGCATGGAGATCACCACCATGAAACTATTTCCCACTGGCCATGCCACCCACCCCCAATGGCGCATGGCCGCCGCGCTGGTGCTGGCGCAGCTGCGCGCCCAGATGGCGTTGCCCGACTACGCTGCTGCGCCCACCCTGGGCCTGCTCTACATCACCGACCACTATGGCAACGACGCCCAGGCGCTGCTCGACTACCTGAGCGGCGAACTGCCCGAGGTCACCGACTGGAGCGGCACCGTGGGGGTGGGCGTGTCGGCCAACAACGCCGAGTACTTTGACGAGCCCGCGCTGTCGGTCATGCTGCTGGATGTGCCCGCAGACCAGTACCGCGTGTTCTCGGGCGTGGCGCCGCTGCCCACGCATGCGCCACACCCGGGCAGTGGGTTTGTGGCCCATACCGCCCTGGTGCATGCCGATGGCCGCACGCCCGAACTGGCCGAGTTGCTGACCGAGATGGCTGCACGCACCGACACGGGCTACCTGTTTGGTGGCCTCTCTGCCAGCCGCACCAGCAGTGTGCAGTTTGCCGTGGGTGGCGACGGCAACATGGCCGGGCAGGGCGGTGCCAGCGGGGTGTTTGACGGTGGCCTGTCGGGCGTGGCGTTTGGTGCCGGGGTGGCGCTGGTGTCGCGCGTTACGCAGGGCTGCCAGCCCGTGGGCGCGCTGCGCACGATCACCGCCGCGCAGGACAACGTGGTGCTCGCGCTCGATGGCGAGCCCGCGCTGGACGTGCTGCTCGATACGCTGCAGGTGTCGCTGGATGGTGGCGACCCGCAGCCCGCGCTGCGCAAGGTGCGCGCCACGCTGGCCGGGCTGGTCAGCGCGGGCGAGCAGCCCCAGGGCCAGCGCCGCACGGGCCACTTTGGTACCGACACACGCGTGCGCCACATCGTGGGGCTGGACGGCAGCCGCCGGGGCGTGGCCCTGGCCGACCATGTGGAGCCGGGCATGCACCTGGCGTTCTGTCAGCGCAACGTGGCAGCGGCACGTGCCGACCTCATGCGCATCTGCGCCGAGATCCGCGAAGAACTCTCGCCCGAAGAGCTGGAGCCCGCGTCGCTGGTGTCGTCGTCCAGCGCGGATGGCGAGATGGCCGCTGCCAACAGCGCCTCAGGCGCCAGCGCGGCGCCCCAGGCAGGGCGGCGAATCTGTGGGGCTATCTATGTGAGCTGCTCGGGCCGCGGCGGCCCGCATTTTGGCGGGCCCAGCGCCGAGCTGCAGATCGTGCGCCACGCGCTGGGTGACGTGCCGCTGGCCGGGTTCTTTGCCGGTGGAGAAATTGCGCACCACCACTTGTATGGTTACACCGGGGTGCTCACCGTTTTCGTTGACGACGACCCGCACGCCCGCTGAGCGGCTGAGCCGCTTTGCCCGCAGAGAACGCCAGGGCGGGCCCTGGCGGAGACGGTGCCCCATGGAGGGGCCAGGTCAGCCCGCGCCGTTGTCGTCTGCTTCGGCCTTTTCCTCGGGGGTCAGGCGTGTGGCCAGGATCTTGTCGATGGTCTTGCCATCCATGTCCACCACTTCCAGCTTCCAGTCCTCCCACTGCACGGTGTCGGTCACCTTGGGCAGGCGGCCAGTCAGCAGCATGATCATGCCGCTGAGCGTGTGGTAGCGGCCGCGTTCCTCCTCGGGCACGGCATCCAGGTTCAGGCGGTCTTTCAGCTCGGGCACGGGGATGTGTCCGTCCAGCAACCAGCTGCCGTCCTCGCGCTGCAGCGCCCAGGAGGTCTCCGGGTCGCGCGGCTGAAACTCGCCGGTGATGGCCTCGATCAGGTCCTGCAGCGTGACGATGCCCTGCACCTCACCGTATTCGTCGATGACAAACGCCATGTGCACGTCCGACAGGCGGAAGTTGTCCAGCAGCTCCATGCCCGTGATGGTTTCGGGCACATACAGCGCTGTCTGCAGCGGCTGGTCGGCCAGACCGCCGCGCGCCTTGTCGCGCAGCGTGCGCGACAGCCACTGGCGCGCGTTGATCACGCCCAGGATGTTGTCCATGCCGCCGCGCACCACCGGAAAGCGTGCGTGGTCGGATTCTTCGATGCATTTGAGGTTGTCTTCAAACGACGCATCCATATCCAGACACACCACATCACCACGCGGCACCATCAGCGAGCCGATCTGACGGTCGTCCAGGCGGAACACATTGCGCACCATGGTGTGCTCGTGCGATTCGATCACGCCCGCAGTGGTGCCTTCCACCAGCATGGCGTGGATCTCTTCTTCGGTCACCGGGCTGCCGCTGGTTTCCTTCACACCCATCAGACGCAGCAGCGTGCGCGTGGAGGTGGACAGCAGCAGCACAAACGGCTTGGTTGCCAGCGCCAGAAAGTTGATGGGCCGCGCCACCAGGCGGGCAAAGGTCTCGGGGTACGACTGGCCGATGCGCTTGGGCACCAGTTCACCCACCACGATGGAGAAATACGTGATCAGCACCACCACCAGGCCGGTGGCCGCGTAGCTGCCAAAAGGCATGGGAACGCCCAGTGCTTCAAGCCACAGCGCCAGGGGCCCAGCCAAGGCGGCCTCACCCACGATACCGTTCAGCACGCCAATCGATGTGATGCCGATCTGGATGGTGGAGAGAAAACGCGTGGGGTCTTCGCCCAGCTTCACGGCAGCGGCGGCGCCGCTATCGCCCTCATCAATCAGCTTTTGCAACCGGGCTTTGCGGGCCGTGACCAGAGCGATCTCGGACATGGCAAACAGGCCGTTGAGAAGGATGAGGGCGAACAGTATTGCTATTTCCATACAAAGGGCGCCTTGCGCGCCCTTGGGTGTTGAGAAGCGACCAATTGTAAGGACAGGGGCCAGAGACCCTGCGCTGGCTCCTAGCCACCTTCGGTCGGGAGGCCCGTTTCGTCCCACTCGGGCAGTCCCCCCCGCAGCCAGTACACCGACTGGAACCCCTTGGCTGTGGCCACCTTGGCAGCTTTGTAGGACTTCCAGCATTCGGCGCCATTGCACGCAAAAATTACCGGCTTGGCCTTGTCCAGGCCCTGAAGCTTGTCCAGCGCCTGGAAATCATCCTGTGCGGCATTGAAGGCCACGTCCTTGAGGCTCTTTTCCACATACGCTGCAAACACGGCGCCCCGGATGCGCTTGGTCTTGAATTCCTTCTCGGTGCGGGTGTCCACCAGCGTGGCGCCCTGCACCAGCAGGGTCTGGGCCTCGCGCGCAGTGATGCGCTTCACCCCAGGCAGGCTCGTGGGGGTGAACAGCCCCAGCTCGGCCACACGTCGGTACTCAACGGCCTCCGGGCGCACGGAGGCTGGCGGCAGGCCGCTGGCGGAGGACGACGCGCTGAACCACTGGGCCAGCTTGTTGCGCGCATCCGCCGGCAGGTCTTTTTTCACCACGATGGAGAACCCGCCTGGCACCGGCTGCGATGTAGCCAGCACCCGCGCAAGGCCGGGGTGCGCTGCCGACCATTCGGCCCAGTCGTCCTCGCGCACCACAGTGGCATCCGCCGTGCCCAGAGTCAGGGCTGTCAGGCCGGCCTGGGGAAATTTCTCGTACTGCACTGCGCGCAGGTCCTGGAACGACAGCCCCGCCTCATTGAGCATGCCGCGCGCCATGTAGGTGTAGACCGAATCCTGCTGGGGCAGGTAGAGCCGTCGGCCTTTCATGGCAGGCACCGCAGCGATCTGCTGCAGCCCGACCAGCAGGTATCTGTCCGATTTGTGCGTGGCGCCCACCAGCTCGTAGCCGCGTTGCAACGCGGACGCAGCCACCTGGGCAGGGCCGATGAAGATGTCATATCCCGCGCTGCGCGTGGCGCGCATCACGTCGGCCAGGTCGTCGCTGGTGGTCAGTGCCACGGGCTGGCCAGCTGCCTTCGACAGGCCCGATTCGGCGGAGGTGCGCAGGATGGAGTGCGCCGCCTTGCGGGCCGTGGGCTCCACGGCCACGATGGCCGTCAGCTGGGCCTGGGCGGCGCTGCAACACAGCCATAAGCCAAGTAGCAGTCCCAGCGGGCCGCGGGTCGATTTTCTGGTGATGTTCATTGCGCGGTTCCTCTCCCCAAAACAAACCGCGAATATGCCCAGGGCCCCCGCACCTGCGTACGAATGTTTCTGATCTTTTGTTCTTGTTACTTCTGCTAACGAAGCCGTACGTGCGGCGCGCAGAGCTCCCGCACAGAATGCGGGCTGGCCCGATCCCCTGTGCCTGCCGGGTGGGCGGGGGCAACAAAGAGTTTTTGTCCATCCCATTATTTGGAGACGTTTCCATGAAAGATTCGATGACCCTGCCGCGACGCCACATGCTGGCCGGAAGTGCCGCTGCCCTGAGCGCGCTGGGCCTGGCTGGATGGGCCGGCGGTGCGCGTGCCCAGCAGGCCGCAGCCGCTGCCAAGCCGCTGCCCGCGTATGCAGGATGGAAGTCACCGGATGCGCTGATCGTGCACAGCAGCAGCACTCTCGAAACCCGTCGCTCCGCGTTTGGCACCAGTGTCATCACGCCGTCCAACCAGCTGTATGTGCGCAACAACCTGCCCGCGCCCGACGCCGCCATCCTGGACAACCGCGATGCCTGGACCGTGGCGATCGAAGGGGTCAAGAGTCCGCGCAGCCTGACCCTGGCCGAACTCAAGACGCTGGGCGTGGAAACCGTGGCCACCGTGCTGCAGTGCTCGGGCAATGGCCGGGGCTTTTTCCCCAGCAAGCCCAGCGGCACGCCCTGGTCGGTGGGCGCTGCCGGTTGTGTGGTCTGGAGCGGCGTGCCACTGCGCAACGTGGCGGCCGCCTTGGGCGGGCTGGCCGATGGTGCTGCCTACCTGACCGGCACGGGCGGCGAGAAACTGCCCGAAGGTGTGGACCCGCTCACCGTGCTGGTGGAGCGCTCGGTGCCCGTGAAGGCGATGGACGACGCACTGCTGGCCTGGGAGATGAACGGCGAGCCGCTGTCGCTGGCGCACGGCGGCCCGCTGCGGCTGGTGGTGCCGGGCTACCAGGGCGTGAACAACATCAAGTACGTCAAGCGCGTGGCGTTTACCAGCGCACAGTCGCAGGCGCGCATCATGTCGCATGGCTACCGCATGTCGCCGCCTGGCAGCAAGGCCAGCCCCGACCAGCCCTCGGTGTGGGAGATGGGCGTCAAGTCCTGGATCAATGGGCCGCTGCCGGACAAAGGCGCACTCAAGCCCGGACAGGTGCAGGTACATGGCGTGGCCTTTGGCGGCACGCGCGGCATCAAGAGCGTGGAGGTGTCGGCCGATGGCGGCAAGACCTGGTTGGCGGCCAAGCTCATCGGCCCCGACCTGGGCCCCTTTGCCTGGCGGCAGTTTGCGCTGCCCGTGCGCCTGGAGGCGGGCACCCATGTGCTGGCGAGCCGCGCCACCGACACGGCGGGCAATGTGCAGGCCGAGCAGCGCGAGGAAAACCTGGGCGGCTACAACAACGCCAGCTGGCGCGACCACGCCGTCACCGTGACCGTGGCATGACATCGCTCCCCCCTGAGGCGCTTTGCGCCTTCCCCCCGAAGGGGGGATGCCACCCGTGGCCTGGCAGAGCCAGTTCCACGGTGGCACTGGCGTGGGTGCGCGCCGCTATCGGACGGCATCGGATGCCGCAAGGCGGTTTGCTGGTAGGGCTAGCGTTACTGTGGGCGGGTGCCAGCTGGGCCGCCGAGCCGGCCGAGCTGGCGCGCGGCAAGGAGCTGTTCACCAAGATCCAGCCCGCCTGCGCGGTGTGCCACACGCTGCAGGCCGCCGGTGCCGAGGGCCAGGTGGGCCCGGTGCTGGATGAGCTGAAACCCGACGCCGGCCGTGTACTGCGTGCGCTCAAGGCAGGCATCGGCGTGATGCCCTCGTATGCCGAGCGCATGAGCGAAAAGGACATGCTGGCCGTGGCGCAGTTTGTGGCGCACGCCACGGGCGCGGCCAAGTAAGCGCGGGCTTTCGCGGCGGTTGCAGCGCTGCCTCGCTGCAACCGCGCGCTGCTTCAGGCCGCGGTGCGCGACGGCACCAGCGCCGCTCCTGCTGCGCGCCCCTGCAAGCCCTGGAACGCAAAGTCCACCTCGGGCACGCGGCCGCTCACGATGTCGGCCAGGGCCTTGCCCGAGCCGCAGGCGTGCGTCCAGCCCAGCGTGCCGTGGCCGGTGTTGAGGAACAGGTTGCCCACTTTCGTCTTGCCGATCAGCGGCACGTTGCTCGGTGTAGCCGGGCGCAGTCCGCTCCAGAACTGGGCCTGGCTCGCGTCGCCCGCGCCAGGGAAGAGCTGCTCCACACGCCGCACGATGGCCTCGCAGCGCACCTGGTTCAGGTGGCGGTCGTAGCCGTTCAGCTCGGCCGTGCCTGCAATGCGCAGGCGATCACCGCCGCGTTCGCTGGTGTAGCGCGAGAACACGAGCTTGAACTCGTCGTCTGTCAGGCTCACTTGGTGCGCCTTGCTGGCGTCTTTCACCGGCATCGTCACCGAGTAGCCCTTGGCCGGGTAGATGGGCAGCTGGATGCCCAGCGGCTGCGCCAGCAGCGGGCTGAACGAGCCCATGGCCAGCACAAACGCATCGCCGCGCACGCGCTCGAAGCGGCCTTCGGCATTGGTCACTTCCACGTGGTCGATGCGGCCAGCCACTTCACGCAATGCGGTGATGTGGTGGCCCATGCGGAACTGCACGCCCGCCGTCTCGCACAGCTTGGCCAGCTCGCGCGTGAACTGGTTGGCATCGCCCGATTCGTCCTCGGCCGTGTAGGTGGCGCCCGCCAGTTGTGGGCGGATGTGGGCCAGCGCTGGTTCAAGGCGCACGGCCTCGTCGGCGCTGATGACCTGGCGCTCGCAGCCCAGCTGGCGCATCTGCTCGGCCGGGGCCAGCGCGCCGTCGAATTCCTTTTGGTTGGTATAGAAGTGGAGGATGCCCTGCGTGCGCTGGTCGTACTGGAGGCCGGTTGCCGCGCGCAGCTGCTGCAGCGTGTCGCGGCTGTAGGTGCCCAGGCGCACGATTTGCTCGATGTTGTGGCGCGTGCGCGCTGGCGTGCAGTTACGCAAAAAGGACAGGCCCCACAGCCACTGGCGCATGTCGGCGCGGATGCGGAACAGCAGGGGCGCATCCTCCTTGCCCAACCACTGCAGCACCTTGAGCGGCGCGCTGGGGTTGGCCCAGGGCTCGGCGTGGCTCACCGAGATCTGGCCGCCGTTGGCAAAGCTGGTCTCGGCGCCGGGCGTGCCCTGGCGGTCGATGACCGTGACCTCATGGCCAAGTTGTTGCAGGAAATAAGCCGAAGTCACGCCGAGCAAGCCGGCGCCCAAAACGATTACGCGCATTTTTGAAGCCTTTTAAGGGTTCAGCGCTTGATGGATGTGCGTTGGCAGCTATTAATTAAATAGCAAGCAGCCAGCGCGCGTCCGCCAAGCTGCCGCTCCCCCTGTCCTTGGTACCTGAGAGATTCACCACCCAGCCCACATGGCGCGCGGTTTGCTCCTTCGGTGCGCCACAACGCTGCTGACAGGTTGGGGCGGCTCTCCAGACGGCTTTGATAAATGGTGCAGTACGGGACCTGAGCGTGTATGGGAGTTTGCGCCTTCGGTGCAGCGGTGGGCCTTGTGGCCTGCCGTGCTCTCCTGCGGGGGCCATTCTAGGAGGGTGCGGGCGGCGGTGGGGTGTTTGGGGCGGCTAATGGGCGGCAATCGTTGCTGATGCTGGCGGCGACATGGAGTCGCCATAATCCGGCGATTTGACCCACCCCCAGGACGCTTTTCCCATGCCCGATACCGCCTTTGACCCCTTCGCCAGCGCCGCCGTGATCACCATGGCGCGCCAGGGACGCACGCCCCGGCCGCTGGATCTGCCCGTTGCATTGCGCCCTCGCGATGCGGCCGAGGCCTACGCCGTGCAGGACGCCGTAGTGCGTGAGCGCGGCGAGGTCGCGGGATGGAAAGTGGGCGCCGCGTCGCCCCAGGCCCAACCCGCGCGTGCGGCGCTGACCCGCGACTCGGTGTGGGTGGAGCAGCCTGGCCAGGAGGTCAACTTGTCGGCCACAGGCTTTGCCGTGATGGGGGTGGAGGCGGAGCTGGTGTACGAACTGGGCGCAGACCTGCCCGCACGCGCCACGCACTACAGCGCGGCCGAGGTGCTGGCCGCCATGGTGTCGGTGCGTGCCGCCATTGAGGTGTGCGACACGCGCTTTGCCGCCTGGGCACAACAAGGGGAGTGGAGTCGCTTGGCCGACCAGGCCTGCCATGGGGCGCTGATCGTGGGTTCGGGTTTGACCGATGTGGCTTCGGTGCAGCCCCTGGTGCAAGGGGTCAGCCTTTCGGTGAACGGATCGGTGGCCGTGCAGCACGCCACCTGGGGCAACCCGGCAGGTGACCCGCTGCGGCTGCTGGTGTGGCTGGCCAACGAAGGCGCGCGCAGCCTGGGAGGGCTGCGCGCAGGGCAGTGGGTGACCACGGGGTCCTGCACCGGCACCGTGATGGTGGCGCCGGGCACGGTGGTGGTTGCCGACTTTCCTGGTGTCGGTCGCGCCGAGGTGAAATTCGACTGAACCGTTTCGAGGATCGTGGAACGCGGCAGATCAGTTGCGGCGCGGGTTGTCCGGCTGGCTGTCGCGGCGGTTGGACACGCCGTCACCGTCGCGATCACGGTCATTGCGGTTGGAGATGCCATCGCCATCGCGGTCCCGGTCGTTGCGGTCGGCAATGCCGTCACCGTCACTGTCCCAGCGGCCCCGCTGCATTTCCCAGCGGCCATCGCGTTCCACCCATTGGGGCTGCCGGTACTGGTAGCCGCTGCGCGCTTGTACCCAGTGGCCCTTCACCCAGCGGTGGCGGTTGCCGCGCCATTCCCAATGGCCTTGTTCCCACACCTGGCCACGGCGTGGGCGCGGCACGGCTTCGTACCGTGGCGGTGGGGGCGCGGGAATCACCTGGTAGGTCTGCGTGGGCTGGTACCCACGCTGTGGCTGGTCGGACTGAATAACGACGGTGCCCTGGATGGCCGCGTGTGTCGGTACGAGGGGCAGCAGTGCCATCAGGGCGATGGCGGCTGCGGTCAGTGTTTGGCGGGTCATGGTGGTCTCCGGGGTGATTCCTGGTGGAAGCGGTCTTTGCATGGTGGCGGCCTGGTGCGCGGCGCCACGTAGGTGCTCAGCGGGGGCGGGCGTAGGCCAAAGGGGGGAGTGGGCGCGGGGCTTGCGAGCCTCCGCGCTCCTTCAGCTGTTCAATCGTTCAATCGTTCAATTGCGGTAGGGGTTGTCCGGGCGGCGGTCGTGCCGATTGGGAACGCCGTCTCCGTCACGGTCGCGGTCGTAGCGGTTGGACACGCCATCGCGGTCTCGGTCGTGGTGATCGCGGTCGTAGCGGTTGGGAACACCATCACCATCGCGGTCACGGTCATAGCGGTTGGGGATGCCGTCGCCATCACGGTCCCAGCGGCCGGGGCGCAGGTCCCACCGGCCGCCGTGTTCCACCCAGCGCGGCTCGCGGTAGTAGTAACCAGGGCGCGCCTTCACCCAGTGGCCCTGGACCCAGACATGGCGGTGGCCGCGCCAATCCCAATAGCCGGGCACCCACACCATGTTGTGCCGAGGGCGGGGCGCCACTTCATGGCGGGGGGGCGGTGGTGGGCCGTATTGCACCGCCATGGGCGCTGGCGCCTGGTAGTGGTGGGGCTGCCCCGACTGGATGACAACGGTGGCGCTGGTCTGTGCCTGCGCCACCGTTGCGGCGCCCAGAGACAGCAAGGCGATGGAAACAGCGGCGAGTGCATTGCGGGCCATGGTGATCTCCTCAGAATGATTCCTTGCGGAACCGGAGACTTCATGGTGCAGATGCTGCGTCAAGCCGGTGTAGGCGAATTGCGAAGTCTTGTGAAGTTGTGTTTCCTGCAGCAGGAGCAGCCGCGGTTTCCGTGATTTTTCTCACACTTCCGGCAAGCTGCCCACCCACGTGAACGTGGTGCGGCCCTTCAGCGCCACCACACCAGCGCCGCCACCACGAGCAGGGCAAACCAGGCCGGGTGTCGGCCCTCAGTGGCATAGAACACCAGCACGCCGCTGGCCAGCGTGGCGACCCCGGCCACATCGGCCACCCAGGCTCCCAGGTCCGCGTCCACGGGCGCGGTCCCCAGGCGCCACATCAAGGCGCTCAGGGCCCAGCCCAGCACGGTGGCCAGGTGCCAGGTGCCCCACAGAATGCGCACCTGCCACTCCCGCAGCACGGGCCGTCCGCCGGTGGGCACGATGCCCTCTGTGCGCAGGGCGCGAAACACCAGCAATTCACCCAGCACCGAGTGCGCAACACCCACCAGGGCGAGGCCCCCGGCTGCCAGTACCAGCGCAGTATTCATGGACAGTTTCTAGTTCAATCAGGATGGCCGTGGAAGGTGCAGACGCAGCGCATCAACCGCCTTTTTCGCCTTCAGCGCTTTGGGGCCAGCACAGGGCGAGCGCGGGCGGCAGCGCCAGCCAGAAACCGGAGGAAGGCATGAGCACAATGCCCAGCACCGTGAGTGCCAGCAACCCGGCACCCAGCCCGCGCAAAGGAACGGGCGCCAGGGCAGCGTTGCGTTCGGCCAGCAGGATGGCCCAGCCCAGCAACGCGAACAACACGCCGAACAATACAAACCAGACCACGGCGCCCACGGCCGGGTCTTTTTGTACGCTGTTGAAAACGCCGCGCTGCACGATCTCTTGCAGCTGGGTCGGAAACACGACGGCCGCATACAGCGTGTGCAGCACCGCCACGGCCAGCATCCACTGGCCCTTCCAGCGGTTGCGAAGCGGTATGGCCGTAGAGCGTGGGGAGGGGGAGGTCAGGGAGGTCATGTGGGTGGGGTCCTATGAAGGAAGAAGGGCGGGGCAATGCGTGTGGACACGCGCGCCCAGCCCCGTAAGCAGGTGCATGAGGCCCATCCACATGCGCTCAAACGCGGGCATCTCGCCGGGCACCTGCACCAGGTGCTCGCCCAGCATGCGCTGGTGCCGTCCGGCGGTGATGGGTGGCGGCGTCTTGACGCCAAAATCGAAAACCGGTTGCGTGAAGGGCTCCATCTGCCAGGCCTGCATGTCAGCCAGTGCGGGCGCGAGTTCGGCGGTGTAGGCCGGCACGGTGAGGCTGGCGTTGACGAGTCCGAGTGCCTGGTAGGCTTGCAGCACCAGCGCGTCTCGCTGTGGGTCGGTGGGAGGGCGCAGCAGTGCGGACCATGCTTTTGTCACCTGGGTGCGAAAGTGCTCCGACAGGCTGCGCGTGCAGCCAAAGTCCAGCACGCCCACGGTGCCATCGGGTGCGAACAAGAAATTGCCCGGGTGCGGATCGGCGTGCACTCGGCCCAGCACAAAGAGGCAGTGCATGAACCAGTCCCACAGGTGCTGCCCTGCCAGGTCGCGTTGTGCCTGCGTGGGCTCTGTGGCCAGCCACGCCTGCAGGTGCTGGCCCGGCAGAAACTGCTGTGTGAGCACCTGGGCCCGGGTGTGCGACAGGATGGGCTGGGCCAGCACCACGCCTGGCAGCGCCGCGTGCTCTGCGAACCACTGCAGTTGTTCGGCCTCCTGCAGGTAATCCACCTCGCGCAGCAGCGTGGCCTCGATCTCGGTCATCACGCTGTCCACCACGGTGTTGGCGGGCAGCGGCATGTCGGTATGGGCCAGGGCGCGCAGCGCGGCGCGCATGAGCTGCATGTCGCTGGTGATGGTGGCGGCGATGCCGGGGTACTGCACCTTCACGGCCACCGTGCCGTGGCCTGCCAGCTGCGCGCGGTGCACCTGGCCCAGGCTGGCGGCGGCGAAGGCGGTGGGTTCGAAGTGTTCAAACAGTGCCTCGGGCTCCTGCCCGAAAGCTTGGCGGAACACGCGGCCCACCAGCGCGCGGTTGAGTGGTGGGGCCTGGTGGTGGGCGCGCGCCAGCTCTTGCCGCACACCGTCGGGCAGCAGGCCGGGGTGCAAGCTGAGCAACTGCGACACCTTGAGCGCCGAGCCCCGCAACTGGCCCAGCGCGCCAAAGAGGATGCGGCCGAGGGCGGCTTCGTGGTCGGCCTGTGCTTGGGCAGATGGCGTGCGCACGCGGTGCCCCAGCTGGGCCATCCCAATGCGCGCGGCAGCGATGCCCGTGATGGTGCCGCGCGCCAGGCGGCCGGTGCGCGGCGGTTCAGTGCGTGCCATGGTCTGCCAGGCGTTGCACCATGGCCCGTGCGATGCGGCGGTGAAAGGGTGTCACCACCGCCATGTAGGCATGCCCGAGCGTGTTGTGGATGTGCACCACGGTGCTGAGCACCATGGTCGGCGGCCCAGAGGTCTCGGTCCGTCCGCTGTGCTTGGTCAGTGCAACCTGCACGTCGAGGTGCCTGTCGTCCTGGCCCATCACGACTTCGGTATCGCTCAGGTGGCGGATGCGGAAGATGCCCACGCGGTCGCCCACACGGTAGCTGCTGGCCTCGCGCAGCGATCTGCCGCTGGCGGGCGGGTACCCATCGTGCAGTTGCCCCAGGTCCTTCAGGCCCACCAGCCGCACCAGCTTGTTGCGCACGGTCATGAGCATTTGTGTCCAGCGCGGGGTGCGGGCCACCACGTCCAGCCAGGCCTGCAGGGCGGTGCGGGATGGCTGGCCGTCAGCCACCTCGTAGGCATCAAAAAAATGGGCGCCGGGCAAGCTTGCATGGATGGCGGTGCCTGCGGGCACCTGCGTTTCGCGCACGGTGGGGGCGGTGGTCATGCGGACTTCCTCTTGCGTGGCGTGGCGGCGGGCTTGCCGGTGGTGCTGGGGGGCGGGACCGGGCTGGCTGCGCGTGGTTTGCGCGGCGTACGGGGCGGCTTGGAAGGCTCTGGCGCTGCGGGTGAACCGGCGTTTGCCGTGTGGGCCTGGTGTGCCTGGGGAGTGCTGTAGGGCGCGCTGGCCATGGCCTGCTTGGCCAGCTGCAGCATCCCCATGAGGCCGCTGCTGTGTTGAACCATGCGGGCCATCTGGCTGCGCAGCACAAAGCCGCCCAGTTGCAGCACGCGATTGACGAGCCCGCCACGCAGTGCCTGCACCAGCACACCCAGCGAAAGGTCCACCAGCTGCGCGGTGTCGGCAAATTCGTCGGAGGTGTCGGCCAGCCAGTAGGTCACCACACCGGCCAGGTAGTCGGTGTAGAGCCCACCCGCCATGCCTTTGAAGTCGCAGGGCTCGATTTCGCCACTGGCCTCTGCCGCTTCGAGAAAGCTGGCGACGGCCTCGCGCAGGCTCTGGCGCGCCGCCAGGGGCTCGGCCAGCATCGACAGCGGCGAGCGCCGCGCCAGACTGCGCACCTGGGCCACAAATTCGCGGTCGGCCAGCAGGCGCTCCAGCACGGCGTCGGTCAGGCGCTGCAGCTTTTCCTGCAGCTGATAGCCCGCGAAGCCTGGCGTCTGCAGGGTTTCGGCCAGCGCCTGGTGGACCACATCGTCCAGGTAGCCGAGCACGATGCGGTCCTTGGTGGGGAAGTACTTGTAGATCGTGGCGTCGCCAATGCCTGCTGCACGCGCGATGTCTTTCATCGTCGTGCCGTCAAAGCCCTGGCGGGTCATGAGGTCCACCGCGCTGGCCACGATCTGGCGGCGCGTGGCGTCTTGTTGCTGGCGGGTGGTTTTCATTTGACTATCTTTAAATAAACAAAATTTGTTATTTAAAGAATAGTATTTTCTGTTTGTTGCGTCAAGTAGGGGTGGCACAGCACAGCTGCTGGCGCTGTGCTCAACTCATGAATTCAGGGTGTTTTGGCATCTAGCGCTTTTGGGTAAAGCGCTGATAGCTATCAAAAAAAGAGTAAATCAGCGCCGCATGGACGCAAACGCCTCAAACTCCCAGCTGCGCATCGCCAGCAGCAAGGTGTAGCCCTCGCGCTCGCGGTCGGGCAGCTTCTGGTCGGCCAGGTGCTGCTGGGCAAAGTCCTGGGCCACGCGCTGCATGCGCTCCATGAACGCAGGGGCCAGGCTGCGGCTGATGTTGCCGTGCACCAGCAGCACGCCTTCGCCCGCGCCGTCAAAGCCGCCCGCGAAGTAGTCCAACAACGCGTGGTCGCGAAAGTAGTTCATCACCGGGCCATGCGGGCGCCAGCGAAAGGTCTTGGCCAGCTTGAGGCGGTAGCGGTTCAGTGGCCGCAGCTCGATGATGCCGATGCGGTCGAGCTGTGCGAGGTACTTGATGCCCTCGGCCTCGGTGAGGCGGTAGGCGGTGGTCACCTGCTCCAGCGTCCATTGGCTGAGCACGCAAATCGCCATCAGCAGCAGTTTCTTGTCGCCCACCACGGCTTTTTCCTGCTCTTGCGTCAGCTCTTTCAACAGCGGCTGTTCGTCGGCCACACGCCGCGCCAGATCGGCAAAGTCCAGCGCCAGTGCGCGGCAGATGGCGTCGATGCGCGACAGCGGCATGTCGCCCTTGGCCAGCATGCGCTTGACGCTGGACTCGGCCATGCCCAATGCCAACGCCAGGTCGGCGTAGGTCATCTGCGCGGTCTTGAGTTCCTTCTTCAGGGCGGTGACGAGGTCGGCGGTCGTGCTCATGGGCTTTGGCTCCTTGGTATCAATTATCAATACCTGAGGTGTCTTTGGTAGCCCTCTGAGCGACTTTCTGGTGTCCGGGTGACTGCGGCTGAACACACTGCGCGGCAATCCCCACTCATCCACGGATGCGACGACCATGACCTCTCTGATTTCTCTCCCCACCCTGCGCCACATGCCCGCGACCCGCGCTGAAATAGCTCTCTTGCTGGGCGCGGTCGCGTTGCTGGCGCTGGCGTTGTTCGGCCCGGTGCTGCCCGCCAGCGCACACCAGCATGGCTTTGCCGACCAGCGGGCGCTGTGGGGCATTCCTTGCGCGGTGGATGTACTCAGCAATCTGCCGTTTGCCATCGCAGGGGTGTGGGGCCTGTGGGCGCTGCGCCGGTTGGCGCCAGGAGCGCTGGATCCCGCCTCGCGCGCGCTGGCCGCCCTGTTTTTTGCGGGGCTGCTGTGTACGGCCGTGGGCTCCAGCGTTTACCACTGGCAACCCCAGGATGCGGGCCTGCTGTGGGACCGGCTGGGCATGGTGCTGCCGTTTGCAGGACTGCTGGGGCTGGCGGCCAGCCGCGTGAGCGAACGGGCAGGCTGGGCCATGGCGGGGGCGGTGCTGCTGGCGGGGCCGTTGGCCGTGCTGTGGTGGGCACACACCGGCAACCTGATGCCCTGGGCCGTAGTGCAACTGGGCGGCATGCTGGTGGTATTGGCGCTCGCCTGTCTGCCCCGGCGCGATGGCGCGCTGGCGGTGCACCTGGGCGCGGTCATCGGCCTGTATGCCATGGCCAAGTTGTTTGAGGCGGCAGACCACGCGGTGTTCGACGCTACCTACCAGGCGGTGTCGGGCCACAGCCTCAAGCACCTGTTTGCCGCAGGCGCGGCCTGGCCCGTGTTGACGGCTCTGGTGGCACGGCACGCCCGCTCGGCATCCGGCGGGCCGCAAGTCACGCTGTTTGTGCAGAATGGCGCCCACGCCGTGGGTGTCGCCCGCAGTTCACGTGTGTGAAGCGCGGGCGCGGAAAATTCCAACAAGCCAACCCATCGGAAACGAGGAGAAACGCATGCATCCCGAGACCCCCTCAGCCAGCGCAGCGCCAGCATCCGTGCCAAACCCCACGCAGACCCATGAGGACCCGAACCAGTTTGCCCTGCTGCGCCAGCGGCGGTTCGCCCCGTTTTTCTGGACGCAGTTCTCCGGCGCGGCCAACGACAACCTCTTCAAGTTCGCGTTCACCGTGATGGTGACCTACCAGCTCAGCGTGGACTGGCTGCCGCCCGCCATGGCCGGGCTGGTGATTGGTGCGCTGTTCATCCTGCCGTTTTTGCTGTTCTCGGCCACGTCGGGCCAGCTCACCGACAAGTACGACAAGACGAAGATGATCCGCTTCGTGAAGAACATGGAGATCGCCATCATGCTGGTGGCGGCCGTGGGCTTCATCGGCGGCAACATCCCCATCCTGCTGCTGTGCACCTTCCTCATGGGCGTGCACTCCACGCTGTTTGGACCGGTCAAGTTCGCCTACATGCCCCAGGTGCTCAGCGAGCGCGAACTCACGGGCGGCAACGGCATGGTCGAGATGGGCACCTTTGTGGCCATTCTTCTGGGCAATGTGGCGGGCGGCCTGCTGGTGGCCATCCCCGGCATTGGCCACACCACGGTGGGCGTGGCGTGCGTGCTGGCGGCACTGGTCGGGCGCGCGGTGGCGCATTTCATCCCCTCGGTGCCCGCCACCGACCCGGGTCTCACCATCAACTGGAACCCCTTCACCGAAACCTGGCGCAACCTCAAGCTCGCGCACGGCAACATCGTGGTGTTCCGCTCGCTGCTGGGCATCAGCTGGATGTGGTTCTTTGGCGCGGTGTTCCTGAGCCAGTTCCCCAGCCTCGCCAAGAACGTGCTGCATGGCAACGAGCAGGTGGCGTCGCTGCTGCTGGTGGTGTTTTCGATTGGCATCGGCATCGGCTCGCTGTTGTGCGAGGTGCTCTCGCGCAGGCATGTGGAGATCGGCCTGGTGCCGCTGGGCGCCATCGGCATGAGCGTGTTCTCCATCGACCTGTACTTTGCGTCGCGCAGCCTGCCGCCGTCTGAAATCATGGGTCTGGCCGCCTTCATGGCCCAGGGCGCCCACTGGCGCGTGATGATGGACCTGCTGCTGCTCAGCCTGTTTGCTGGCCTGTACAGCGTGCCCATGTACGCACTGATCCAGATGCGCAGCCAGCCCACGCACCGCGCACGCATCATCGCGGCCAACAACATCCTCAACGCGCTGTTCATGATCGCCAGCTCGCTCATCGCCGGTGCCTTGTTGGGCGCGGGCTTCACGGTGCCGCAGATATTCCTGTTCACCGGCATCGCCAACGCGGTGGTGGCGTTCTATATCTTCATGCTGGTGCCCGAGTACCTGCTGCGGTTTGTGGCCTGGGTGTCGTCGCGCTTCGTGTACCGCTTCAAGGTGCAGGGCGACGAGAACCTGCCTTCGGCGGGCGCGGCCATCCTGGCCTGCAATCATGTGAGCTTTGTCGATGCCGTGTTGCTCATGGCGGCCAGCCCGCGCCCCATCTACTTCGTGATGGACCACCGCATCTTCCGCGTGCCGGTGCTGGGCTGGCTGTTTCGCCTCGCCAAGGCGATTCCGATTGCACCCTACAAGGAAGACCCCAAGACTTACGAAGCCGCTTTCGACCGCGCCGCGCAGGTGCTGCGCGAGGGCGATCTGCTGGCCATCTTCCCTGAAGGTGGAATCACCAAGGACGGGCAGCTGCAGGAGTTCAAGGGCGGCATCATGAAGATCATCGAGCGCGCGCGCGCAGAGGGTGTTGAAGCCCCGGTGATCCCTATGGCGCTGACCAATTTGTGGGGCTCGTACTTCAGCCGTATCGAGCAGGGCGGCGCCATGGTGCGACCGTTCCGGCGGGGATTTTTCAGCCGTGTGGGGCTCAATGTGGGCCGCCCGGTGGCATCGACGCAGGTGCAGCCTGCGCTGCTGCGCACCCGGGTGGCGGACCTGCTGCAAGCATGAGCCGTGAAGAATCCTCCAACGCTGCAGCGGCAGCGGCGGACCACGGCGCATTGACGGACCGCATCCTGGCCTTCCTGCGCAGCATCGGCCTTGCGGTCTGCGAGGCCGAGGTCCCCGAAGGCAGTTTTCTACCCGGCGTCCGCATCGAGCGGGGTGGCCTGCGTGTGGACCGGGCGCGGCTGCGCTGGCCTGGAGACCTGCTGCACGAAGCGGGCCACCTGGCGGTGGTACCCACGGCGCTGCGGTCCACCCTGGATGATGCGCTGCAGGACCTGCCCGAGGTGGCCCACGGTGGTGAGATCGAAGCCACGGCCTGGGCCTGGGCGGCCACTCGGCACCTGGGGCTGGATTCCGCCGTGCTGTTCCATGACGGCGGTTACCACGGGCGCTCCGTCGGGTTGCGCACCACCTTTGAGCTGGGGGTGTACCTGGGCGCCTCGGGCCTGGCTGCTGCGGGGCTCACCCTGCTGCCCGCGCAGGTCCTGCCGGGCGGAACCCCGGCCTATCCGCACATGCTGGCCTGGCTGCGGGGCTGAGAGTCAAAAAACGCCAAAAGCAAGGGGCCTCGCGCGGCGTTCAATCCGCGCGGATCTGCGCGCGCTGTGCAATTGCACGCATGCGTGGCAACTCGTCTTCGATCTGCGTAAGCACGGCATCGCCCGTGGCGTACGACGGCTCCAGCCCGGCGGCGATGAGCTTGCTGCGGACCTCCGCGTCCGCCAGGGTGTCGGCCAGGGCCTTGTGCAGTTTGGCCTTGGCCTCGGCGGGTAAGCCGCGTGGCGCAACCACGGCCAGCCAGGAGTCGGCCGAGAACCCGGGGAAGCCACTTTCCGCCACCGTAGGCACGTCGGGCAGTTGCGTGGCCCGCGTGGCGCCAGTGACTGCAATGGCCTTGATCTTGCCCGCCTTGAGCTGTGGCAGCGCTGCGGCCACGGTGTCGATGGTGAACGGGATCTGCCCGCCCATCAGGTCGCTCATGGCGGGCGCGCTGCCTCGGTAGGGCACGTGCATCACCTTGATGCCGGCGGCAGACCACGTCAGCTCTGCCGCGAAGTGGCCGGTGGTGCCGTTGCCAAAGGAGCCGTAGGAAAACTTGTCGGGGGTGCGCTGCACCGCCCCGATCAGCTGCTTGAGATTGCCCACGGGCACCTCGCGGTTTGCCAGCAGGATCAGCGGCACGCGGGCCACCATGCCGATGGGCTCATAGCTCTTGACGGGGTCGTAGGGCAGCTTGGCATTGAGCGCCGGATTCACGGTGAATGTGGAGCCCGAACTGATCAATAGCGTGTAACCATCGGCGGGTGCGTTGGCCACGAAGGCCGCTCCGACCACAGTGCCGGCACCCGCCTTGTTCTCAATCACGATGGGCTGGCCCAGGCGGTCGCCCAGCTTCTTGCTGATCGTCCGACCCACGATGTCCACGGCGCCACCTGGCGGGAAGGGAACGATGAGCTGTATTGGCTTGGCCGGATAGCCTTCGGCGTGCGCCAGCCACGGCGTGCCGAGTCCCAGCCCCGCGAGGGCTGCTCCCAAGTGGATCACGCTACGCCGTCTGTCGATCTGCAAGCACTTCATGGGGCACTCCTTGGAGGGGAAAAGCGTAGGCCTCCAGCATCGAGGCCAGGGCCACTCAGATCAACGACAGCCCGGCCAGCGGTGCCAGCCGGTGCTGCTCGCTGGACGCATCAGCCGTTGCGAAAAAGAAAGCTGTAGGCGTTGAGCGCTGGCACGCCTCCCAGGTGCGCGTACAACACGCGGGAGCCTTCGGGGAACTCGCCCTTGCGCACCATGTCGATCATGCCGTGCATGGACTTGCCTTCGTACACCGGGTCGGTGAGCATGCCTTCCTGGCGCGCGCACAGGCGGATGGCTTCGAGCGTGCCCTCGTTGGGCAGGCCGTACTCAGGGCCGCCGTAGCGGGTGTCCAGCACCACGTCTTCGGCGGTCAGCTCCTGGCCCAGCTCCACGAGCTTGGCGGTGTTTTGGGCGATGCGCAGGATCTGCGCATGGGTCTTCTCGGGTTTGGCCGAGGCGTCGATGCCGATCACCTTGCGCGCCCGGCCATCGGCCGCAAAGCCCACCACCATACCGGCCTGCGTGCTGCCCGTGACCGAGCACACGACGATGTAGTCGAACTGGAAGCCCAGCTCTTTTTCCTGCTGGCGAACCTCTTCGGCAAAGCCCACAAAGCCCAGGCCGCCATACGGGTGCTCGGAGCAACCGGCCGGGATGGGGAAGGGCTTGCCACCGGCCTTTTTCACATCGTCCATGGCCTGCTCCCAGCTGGGGCGGATGCCGATGTCGAAGCCCGCAGCATCCAGGCGCACATCGGCGCCCATGATGCGGCTCATCTCGATGTTGCCCACACGGTCGTACACCGCGTCGGAGTAGTTGACCCAGTTTTCCTGCACCAGCACGCACTTCATGCCGAGGTGCGCCGCCACGGCAGCCACCTGGCGCGTCTGGTTGGACTGGATGCCGCCAATCGACACCAGCGTGTCGTAGCCGCCTGCAATCGCTTCGGGGATGAGGTATTCGAGCTTACGGGTTTTGTTGCCGCCGAAAGCCAGGCCCGAGTTGCAGTCTTCGCGCTTGGCGTACAGGTGCACCTTGCCGCCCAGGTGGGCCGAAAGGCGCGGCAGCGGTGTGATGGGCGAGGGGCCGAAGGTGAGCGGGTGGCGGGCAAATTTCTGCAGGTTCATGGCGGTTTCCGGTCGATGAAGAGAAGGCGCAAGCGGGGGGGCTTGCAGTGCGTTCATCGTAGAAAAATGCGCGCATCACGTGGTTGCAAAATTTGTTCGAATTTCAGCGTAAAAGGTTTATGAAAGAGAATATGAGCGGAAAATATTTCTCTGAATAATCTATGTACGCAACAAAAGTTCGTGTCAAGAATGTGCCGCAGGCCGATGTCTCGGCCGAGCTGGACCGCACCGACAAAGCCATCCTGCGCCAGCTGCAGCGCGATGCGTCGCTGTCGAACGTGGCCCTGGCCGAGAAGGTGCACCTGAGCCCACCCGCCTGCCTGCGCCGGGTGGAGCGTCTCAAGCGTCTGGGGCTCATCGACAAGGTGGTGGCGCTGCTCAACCCCCAGGCCGTGGGGGCGGGCATGCTGGTGATGATTGGCGTGGTGCTGGACCGCTCCACGCCCGAGTCGTTTGCCGAATTTGAAAAGGCGGCAGCCAAGGTGTCGGGCTGCATGGAATGCCATGTAGTCACTGGCGAGTTTGACTACTTCATGCTGGTGCGCACGCGCGACAACGACAGCTTCAATCGCCTGCACGCCGAGCAACTGCTCTACCTGCCGGGCGTGCGGCAGGTGCGCTCATTCATGGTGCTGCGCAATGTGCTTTCGACCACCGAGCTGCCGCTGGCGGTGTAGCGCAAGCCCCATTTCTTTATTGCGCCCCGCGCAGCCGCCCCATCACCGCGGTCCAGGCGGTGCCGCCAAACAGGTTGACCACCAGCCCCGCCATCAGCAGCCCGGCGCCCGCAAAGTGCACAGGCAGCAACTGCTCGCCAAATACCACCCAGCCCGTGCTCAGGCCCACCACGGGCACCAGCAGCGTGAACGGCGCCACGCGGTTCACGGGGTAGCGCGACATGAGGTAGGTCCACAGCCCGAAGCCCAGCAGCGTGGAGATCCACGCGATGTAGGCTACGGCGGCCATGGATTTCAGCGACAGGTTTTGCACCGCTGCCAGCACAGCACCGGGGCCGTCCATCACCAGCGCCAGGGCCACAAACGGCAGGGGCGCCACCAGGCTGGACCAGACGATGAAGGCAAACTGGTTCATCGGCCCATAACGCCCCACGGCGCGGGTCACGATATTGCCGCAGCCCCACAGCGCTGCCGCCGCCACGGTCAGCGCGAAGCCCGCCAGCGGCATGGAGGCCCCATGTGCACTGCCAATCAGCACCAGCCCCACGCCTGCCAGCGCCAGGCCCGCCACCTGGTTGCCTAGCCATTTCTCACGCAGCCACCAGGCGGCCAGCAGCAGCGTGAAGAACGACTGCGCCTGCAGCACCAGCGAGGCCAGGCCCGAAGGCATGCCCATGTGGATGGCGGTGAACAGCAGCGCAAACTGGCCCACGGCCATGGTCATACCGTACAGCAGGTACAGCCGCAGCGGCACCTTGGGTGGCTTGACGAACAGCAGCGCCGGAAACGCCGCCAGAAGGTAGCGCAGCGCGCCCAGCAGCATGGGAGGGATGTCGGCCACGCCCACCTTGATCACGACAAAGTTCAGCCCCCAGACGACGATGACGAGCAGGGCGAGGGCGAGATCACGAGGGCGCAGGGGCAAATTCATGGTGAGGCCGTAGAAGGGTCTGGCTGGATGGGGAGATTGTGCGTGGGCACGCTGGGTGTGGCCGGTACCGATGGGCCGGATCTCGATCAAAACAGGACATTCCTCGCGCCCTGTTGGAATGCGTGCTCCGCATACCTTCTAAATATGCGCTGCCACCTCGATCGCGCGCTCGCGCAACCACTGCAGAGCCAGGTCCTTGTCCCGATGGCGGTGCCATTGAAGGGTCTGGCGCATCACCGGGATTTCCAGGGGGGGCTCCCACACCTGGATGGGCAGCCCGTACTGCAGCGCGCGTTGAGCAAGGCGCTTGTGCACGGTGGCAATGCGTGCCGTGCCTATTACCAGGCTGGGCAGGGATGCGAGGGTGGGCGCGGTGACTTCGATGCGGCGCTTGACGCCGAAGCGCTCCAGAAACCAGCCATCGAACGCGGGGATCTGCCGCGCGCCGGAGTAGTCGGCCACCACATGTCCCGCCGCCAGGTAGTCGTCAAAGCTGAGCTGGCCTTGGATGTGAGGGTTGCCCGTCCAGGTGACGCACATGTATGTCTCCTCGAACAGCGTCATGCTCGGGTGTTTGGCCGACACATATTGCTCGGGGATGATGAGCATGTCGGCCCCGTACTCCTCCAGCTGTTCCACAGGGCGGGCGTTTTGCGCCCGCAGATGCACTTGCACCCCGGGCGCTTCGTGAAACAGCCTCTCGATCAGCGGCTGCATGAACACGGTGGTGGTGAAGTCTGACACCAGCAGCGTGAAGCTCCGGGTGTCGGTAGAGGGGTCAAAACGGGGCTTCTCAGCGATGGTGCTGTCGATGCGCATCAGCACTTCACGCACCGGGTCCAGCAGCGCCTCAGCGCGGGGCGTCAACACCATCTGACGGCCCTGCGGCACCAGCAATTCATCGTCGAAATACGCACGCAGCCGCGCCAGCGCATTGCTGGTGGCGGGCTGGCTCAGGTGTATGCGCTCGCCCGCGCGGCTGATGTTGCGTTCGGTCAGCAGCGCGTCCAGCGCCACCAGCAGGTTCAGGTCGAGTTTGTTGAATCGCATGGGCTACGGGTAAACGTTGATATTCGCGATGTCAATTGATGGAATCCGAAAAATCCATTTTTCGAATGCGAGCTTACTCCCTACAGTAGCCACCGAACCGATGTCCAGCCCCTTTGGTCATCAGATTCGCAAAAAACAGAACGGAGACAAACGATGAAACACTGCCCATCAGGCGCAGTGCGGCGGGGTGCGGCCCAAAGCCGCAGAAGCCGCCTCGCACTGGCCCTTGCCACCTTGGCTGTCACCCCCTGTGTTTCTGCCATCGAGCTGGACACCGGCAACCCCGACTGGAAGCTGCGCTGGGACAACACCGTCAAATACAGCCTCACCGGACGCCTCAACACGGCCTTGCCTGAGTTGTCTTCCGTGTTGCCCGTGACGGCCAACCAGAACGACGGGAACAATAATTTCAAGCGTGGTGTGGTGTCCAACCGCGTGGACCTGCTCAGCGAGCTGGATCTGACCGGCCCCAGCTACGGTGCGCGCCTGAGTGCGGCGGCCTGGTACGACCAGGTCTACAACAGCCACACGGACAACACCAGCCTCACGTCCAACCACAGCCCTGCGAGCGAGTTTCCGGCGGAGACCCGCAAGCTCATGGGGCGCAAGGCCGAGCTGCTGGACGCCTTTGTGTACGGGCGCTTTGATGTGGCCGACAAGCCAGCCACGGTGCGCCTGGGCCGCCACACCCTGTTGTGGGGAGAGAGCCTGTTCTTTGGCGCCAACGGCATCGCGGGCGGCCAGGCCCCGCTGGACCTGATCAAGCTGCTGTCGGTGCCCAACTCCACCTTCAAGGAAGTGGCCCGGCCGACTGGCAAGGTCTCGGGGCAGGTGCAGCTGTCGTCCGACGTGACGGTGGGCGCTTACGTGAACTACGAGTGGGAGAAGACCCGGCTGATGCCGGTGAGCGCCTACCTCTCCACCAGCGACTCGCTCGGCCCTGGTGCAGAGCGCATCAATGCAGGGGCGACAGGCACGTTCATCCGGCAGGCGGACCTGGATGCAAAGAACTCGGGGCAGGGCGGTCTGCAGCTGCGCTGGCGGGTGGAATCCATCGACACCGACCTGGGGTTCTATGCCATCCGCTACCACGCAACCACCCCCAGCAACATCAACAACGTGCTTTTGGGCCGCCCTCCGGCATTGACCGCCAGCAGCTATCGCTGGATGTACCACGAGGGCGTGCGTGCCTATGGCGCCAGCTTCTCCAAGACGATTGACAACTGGGGGCTCGCGGGCGAAGTCTCGGTGCGCCACAACGCGCCCCTGGCCAGCTCTGGGCAGTCCACCCTGGCCACCATTGGCGTGAATGCGGGCCTCAACAACAACAGCAACCCGGGCTACGCGGTGGGCGAGACCGCGCACGCGCAAGTGTCCTGGATCGCATCGCTGGGCCCTTCGTGGATATCGCGCGAAGCGTCCTTTGTGGGCGAGGTGGCCTGGAACCAGCGCACCAAGGTCACACGCAATGCGCAGATGCTCAACCCCAATGCCGACAAATCGGCCACTGGCGTGCGCATGGTGTATTCGCCCAGCTACCGGCAGGTGCTGCCGGGTCTGGATCTCACCCCCTCCATCGGCATGGGCTACACGTTCGGAGCCTCGTCAGCCGTCGGCCCGGGGTTTGGGGTGGACAAGGGCGGCGACATCAACCTCGGTCTGGCCGGGGTGTACCTGGGCGCGTGGAACGTATCGCTGAACTATGTGCATTACCTGGGCAAGGCCGCGCCCACGCTCGATGCCGCCAACAACGCGCAATACAAGCAAGCGCTCAAAGACCGCAACTCGCTGACGCTCTCGGTCCGCACCACTTTCTGATCTGGAACTCTGTCATGAAGCACTACCTGCACATCGCGGGCGCCTGCCTGCTGTCGTCTGTGGCCCTGGGCGCTGCACACGCCGCCGTGAGCGCCGAGGAAGCCGCCAAACTCAAAACCGAGCTGACTCCCCTGGGGGCCGAGCGCGCCGGCAACAAGGAGGGCACCATCCCCGCGTGGAGTGGTGGCTACACCACCCCCATCGCGGGGTTCCAGAATGGCGGGCGCCGGGGCGACCCGTTCGCGGGCGAAAAGCCGCTGTACAGCGTCACTGCCGCCAACATGGCCGAACATGCGAGCAAGCTGACCGAAGGCACCCAGGCACTGCTTAAAAAATACCCGCAGACCTTCCGGGTCGATGTGTACAAAACGCACCGCACCGCCGCTGCGCCGCAGTGGGTGTATGACTACACAGCCAAGAATGCCGTGCAGGCCAAGCTCGATGGTGAGAAGGTCACAGGTGCCTACGGTGGCATTCCGTTCCCCATCCCAAAGACCGGCGAGGAGATCATGGCCAACCATGAACTTCACTGGCGTGGAGAGGCTTGGCAGGCCGACTTCCGGGGCTACCTGGGCACGGCCAATGGCCAGCGCGTGCTGTCGGTGGAGGGGCGTGGTGACTTCCAGATGCCCTACTACGCCCAAGGCCAGCACGACAAGTTCACAGGCGAGTACTGGACCATCCGCCTGGTCAACAGCGGCCCACCGGTGCGTGCGGGCGAGGCCATCACGGGCCGGTCGCACCTGGACCAGGACAAGAGCGCATCGTGGGTGTACCTGACGGGGCAGCGCCGCGTGCGCAAGCTGCCCAATGCCTGCTGCGACACGCCCACGCCTGCCACCGCAGGTGTGGCAAGTTTCGACGAAATCGACGTCTTTGCCGGGCGCAACGACCGCTTTGACTGGAAGGTCGTGGGCAAGCAGGAGATGCTGATCCCCTACAACAGCAACCGCCTGCATACGCCCACCAAGGACAGCGATGTGCTGCTGGCCAATCACCTGAACCCCGACCACGTGCGCTGGGAGCTGCACCGCGTATGGGTGGTGGAGGCCACCCTCAAGCCCGGCCAGCGCCACCAGGCACCCAAGAGCCGCTACTACGTGGACGAAGACACCTGGGTGGCCGTGCTGGGCGACCGCTGGGATGCCAAGGGCCAGCTGTGGAAGACCATCTGGTCCCACCCGGTGGTGATGCCTGACCTTCCTGCCACCACGCCGCAGCAGCAGTGGGGCTTCAACGACCTGATCTCTGGTGCCTGGTATGCCAGCGGCGTGGTCAACGAGCGCAACCAGCACTACAAGATCGTGCCGCGTCGCCCGGACAGCTTCTTCTCGCCCGATGCCATGGCGGGCGAGGGTGTCCGCTGAGCGGGACTGAACCATGCGTGTTGCGATCTATGTAGCTGCAGCCATCGCTGCGGCGGGGGCGGGCTGCGCCTTCGCACAAGTGGGGGATGCACTTCAGCGCCCCGCACTGAGCGTGAAGGCACCTCAGCGCGCCGTGCTACTGGCAGCTGCCGCTGCAGGGCAGCGGCTGGTGGCGGTGGGCGAGCGCGGAGTGGTCGCGCTGTCCGACGACCGGGGCGTGACCTGGCAACAGGCGGCCTGCCCGGTCAGTGTGAGCCTGACGATGGTGCGCTTCGCGGACGAACGCCACGGTGTGGCCGTGGGGCATGGCGGCACGGTGCTGACTACGGCCGATGCTGGCGCCAGCTGGGTGCTGCGGCTGGACGGCCGCCGCCTGGCCGCGTTGGCCAAGGCGGCCGCTACCACGCCCCAGGCGCAGCAGGACGCAGATCGCCTGGTGGCCGATGGCCCGGACAAGCCCTTCATGGATGTGGTGGTGTGGGACGCCCAGCGCATGCTGGCGGTGGGCGCCTATGGCTTGGCCTTCTACACCGCCGATGGTGGACAGACCTGGGCGTCCTGGATGGGCAGGTTGCCCAATCCCAAGGCCCTGCACTGGTATGTGGCGCGGCGCCAGGGCAATACCCTGCTGCTGGCGGGTGAGCAGGGGCTGCTCGCCCGCTCCAGCGATGGCGGAGCTACGTTTGATGCCTTGCCGTCGCCCTACAAGGGCAGCTGGTTTGCGGGCGAGCTGCAGGCCAACGGGCATGCGGTCCTGGCGGGCCTGCGGGGTAACGCCTGGCGCTCGGTCGACGTGGGCAACACCTGGTCGCAGCTGGCATCGCCCACGCAGAGCGCGATCACCGCCGTGGCCGACGACGGCAATGGCGGACTGTGGTTTGCCACACAGGCGGGCGCAGTGCTACGCCGGCAGGGCGAGGCACTGGTGCCCCTGAACGCGGCGCCCGTACCCGTGCCGTCTGCGCTGCTGCCGCAGCGCGAGGGCCCCCTGCTCGCACTGGGCGTAGCCGGTGTAGTGCCTGTGGTGGCACAGAAGGCACGGCCATGAGCGTGCCCTCCTTCGATACCCGCTCGGGCTCGTTGATCGAGCGCGCGCTGTTCAACCACCGAGCCGTAGTCGTGTTGCTGTGTGCCCTGGTCACTGCCCTGCTGGGTTGGCAGGCCACGCGGCTTCAGCTCAATGCCAGCTTTGAAAAGACTATTCCCACGAGCCACCCCTACATCCAGAATTTTCTGGCCTACCAATCCGAGCTCAGTGGCCTGGGCAACGCTGTGCGTGTGGCCGTTGCACGCCCACAAGGCAACATTTATGACGCGCAGTACCTGGACACGCTGCGCCGCCTGTCTGACGAAGTCTTCCTGCTGCCCGGTGTGGACCGTGCACGGATGAAGTCGCTGTGGACACCCACCACACGCTGGGTGGGTGTCACCGAAGAGGGCCTGGAAGGCGGGCCGGTCATTCCCGATGGTTTTGATGGGTCGCCAGCCAAGCTGCAGCAACTCGCGGCGAACGTGGCGCGCTCCGGAGAGATCGGCCAGACGGTAGCGCGCGATGCCGCATCGACCGTGATCTTTGTGCCCCTGCTGGCCAAGGATGCCCAGGTCCAGTCGCTCGACTACGCCCTGCTGTCGCGGCAGTTGGAGACTCTGCGCGGAAAGTACGAGGCTGAAGGTGTGGAGATCCACGTCACCGGCTTTGCCAAGATCGTGGGCGACCTGATCGATGGCGTGCGGGCCGTGCTGGTGTTCTTTGCCATCGCGGTGGCCATCGCTACGGCCATGGTGTTCTGGTACACGCGCTGCATCCGTTCCACGCTGCTGGTGGTGCTGGCGTCGCTGGTGGCCGTGGTCTGGCAGCTCGGCCTGCTGCCCGTGCTGGGGTATGCACTTGACCCCTATTCCATTCTGGTGCCGTTTCTGGTGTTTGCCATCGGCATGAGCCATGGTGCGCAAAAGATGAACGGCATCATGCAGGACGTGGGACGGGGCGTGGACAAGCTGGTGGCTGCGCGCTTCACCTTCCGGCGCCTGTTCCTCGCGGGCTTGACGGCCCTGCTGGCAGACGCAGTTGGGTTTGCCGTGCTGCTGGTCATCGACATCCAGGTCATCCGCGAATTGGCGATTGCCGCGTCGATTGGCGTGGCGGTGCTGATCTTCACCAACCTGATCCTGTTGCCCATTTTGTTGAGCTACACCGGCGTCAGTGCGGTAGCTGCCGAGCGCAGCCTGCGCGCCGAACAGGCCGATGCGGCGGGCTCAGCCAAACACCCGCTGTGGGCTCTGCTCGACCGCTTCACCCAGCGGCCCTGGGCCACGGTGGCCGTTGCCGCCGGGCTGGTCATGGGGGTGGGGGGCTTTCTTGTCAGCACGCAGCTCAAGATTGGCGACCTGGACCCGGGGGCGCCCGAGTTGCGCGCAGACAGCCGCTACAACCGCGATGTGGGATTCATGAACGCAGCCTATGGCGCAGGCAGTGACGTGCTGGCGGTGATGGTCAAGACGCCTGAGGGCCAGTGCTCCCACTTCGATGCGCTGAACAAGGTCGATGCGCTCGAATGGGAGCTGCGCCAGATCGACGGCGTCGAGAGCACCAACTCGCTCTCTCTGCTCAACCGCCGGGTCCTGTCGGGCCTCAACGAAGGCAACCCACGGTGGTACGAGTTCTTGCCCAACCAGGACATGCTCAACACCGTGACGGCCAGCGCACCCCGTGGGCTCTACAACGATGCCTGTGGGTTGTTGACGGTGTACGTCTATCTGCGCGACCACAAGGCCGACACCCTGGCGCGCGTCGTGGGCCACATCGAGGCCTTTGCCCAGCGCAACAACACGGCAGACACCAAGTTTCTGCTGGCCGCCGGGTCTGCGGGCATTGAGGCGGCCACCAACATCGTGGTCAAGGACGCGTGGCGAACCATGCTGCTCATGGTGTACGGGGCGGTGGTCGTGTTGTGTTTTGTGACCTTCCGCTCGTGGAAGGCGGTGGTGGTGGCCGTGCTGCCGCTGGTGGTCACGTCCTTCCTGGCCGAAGCGTTGATGGTGGCGTTGGGCATGGGTGTAAAGGTCGCCACGCTGCCGGTGATTGCGCTGGGCGTGGGCATCGGCGTGGACTACGCGCTCTACATCCTGTCCATCACGCTGTCGCAACTGCGCGAAGGCAAGAGCCTGTCGGAGGCGTACTACCGCGCCCTGCTGTTCACCGGCAAGGTCGTGATGCTGACGGGCGTGACGCTGGCTGTGGGCGTGATCACCTGGGTGGCGAGCCCGATCAAGTTCCAGGCCGATATGGGTTTGCTGCTGGCGTTCATGTTCCTCTGGAACATGCTGGGGGCGCTGGTGTTGTTGCCCGCGCTGGCCCACTTTTTACTCAAGCCTGCGGCGCCCGTCGCCAACGCCCGTCCAACCGCGCACGACGTGCACGGGGTACCGCAAGGCGCTCATTGACTGACAACGAGGAGGAACCATGACCACGACCCACACGATGTGCGTTGCTGCCGGTCTGTTGCTGGCATGCGTCAACGCGCAGGCCCAGCCCAGCCCCCAACCGGCCGCAGTGCTGGATAGCTATATCGCCGCAGTGCACGCGGGTGACATGGCCGCCGTGCGCGCGCTCATCGCGCCGGAGGTGGAGCGATCGGATTTTCCCGGCTGCACTCCGGCCATGGACAACCCCAGCTGCCTGGCGCACTACATCGACGCCACGGTGGTTCGACCGCAGGCCCGCTTGTCTGTGCTGAGCACCGAGGTGGATGGGGACCGGGTGTCTGCGCTGCTGGAGGTGCGCAGCGAGCTGTATCGCCGTGCCGGTGTGGAACGCATCGTGGGCCGCGATGTGCTCCGTGTGACCGATGGGCGGATCCAGTCCTTCCGCTTTGTTCCCGACTTTTCCGACGCGCCCACGGCCGTCTTTTTTGGCACGCTGGGCATTGGCCCGCGTGCCTCCCAAGCCCCCGCAAAGTGATCCTATGTTCAAGTACTTTCCTACCAACTACGTCTGGAACCTCTCGGTCGATCTGGCCATCGAGATGGGCGCACGCATCGGTGAAATCGAGGAGATGTGCGCTCCGCTGCAAGAGGCCGCCAAGGCGCCCGATGCCGCTGGCACGCAGGCCTTCCGTGAAACCTGGGTGCGCATGGCGGACAAGCTCTGCGGCTTGGCCGAAGAAGATGAAGCGCGCGGCTGGCTGTATTCAGCTGGGGAGAAATACCGCCGCGCCTCCAGCTATCTGATCACCGCCGAGCGCTTGCAGGCGCACAACGCGCCCGGGCGGCTTGCCGTCTACCAGCGCGAGCTGGAGTTGTTTCTCAAGGGTTCGCAGTTGCTGGGCGACCGGGTGCAACGGGTGGAGATTCCCTATGAAGGCAAGCACCTGTCGGCGCTGTACTACCCGGCCCATGGTCTGAAATCGGGGGAGCGGGCGCCATTGCTCGTGCAGCTAAACGGCCTGGATTCGACCAAGGAAATGAAGTATCTGGTCGGGTTGCCAGCATGGCTGGCCCAACGCGGTGTGTCCTCCCTGGTGGTGGACCAGCCAGGCACGGGCGAGGCGCTGCGGCTGCACGGGCTGACGGCACGGTACGACACCGAACACTGGGCGAGCCGCGTGGTGGACTGGCTGGAACAGCACCCCGACGTGGACCCGAAGCGCATCGGCTGCGAGGGCGTTTCGCTGGGCGGCTACTACTGCCCGCGTGCCGTGGCCATGGAGCCGCGTTTTGCCTGTGGCGTGGCCTGGGGCGCCAACCACGACTGGCGTGATGTGCAAAAGCGCCGTTTGGAAAAAGAGGGCGACTTCCCCGTGCCGCACTACTGGGCTCACGTGTGCTGGGTCTGGGGCGCCAAGGACGTGGACGAATTCATGCACATCGCGGAAAACGTGTACCTCGATGGCGTGGTCGAGAAGATCAAGGTGCCTTTCCTGGTCACGCACGGCGAGCGCGACTCGCAGATCCCGCTCAAGTGGGCGCACCGCACCTACGAGCAGCTGGTCAACAGCCCCCAGCGCGAACTCAAGGTGTTCACCGACCGCGAGGGTGGATCGCAGCACGCCAGCTTTGACAACAGCATCAACGCCGGCCACTACATCGCTGACTGGGTGGCCCAGACCCTGGGTGGTCATACCGCCTGAGAGCCCCGCACCTGCCCTGACAACCACTACAACCAAGGATCAACAGATGAACATCATTGGACCCGACGCGCTCGTTTTTGGCGTGGACGACGTCGCTGCCTGCGCCCAGTACCTCACCGACTACGGACTCACTCCCGTGGGCGTCACCGCTGCTGGTGGGCGCTTTGAAGCGCTGGACGGCACGTGCGTGGAGATCCGCTCCCAGGGCGATCCTTCCCTGCCACCCGCGCTGGGCACTGCCAGCATGTTGCGCGAAACGGTCTACGGGGTCGCAGATGCGGCCACGCTCGACGCCATCGAAGCCGAGCTGGCGCGCGACCGCGCCGTGGTGCGCCAGGGCGGTGTGCTGCGCACCACCGATGACTTGGGCTTTGCCCTCGCTTTCCAGGTCACGGTGCGCAAGCCGCTGGCATTGCCTGCCGAGGCCGTGAACGCGCCCGGTGCCGTCCCGCAGCGTGGGCCCAACGCCCTGGGCCTGTCGCCCGACATGGCGGCGCGGCCCCGTTCGCTGTCGCATGTGGTGTATTTCGTGCCCGACGCGGCCAAGGCTGAGGCGTTCTACGTCCGACTGGGCTTTGTGTGCACCGATCGCTTCACGGGTGTGGGACCGTTCTTGCGCCCTGCGGGCACGCAAGACCACCACACCTTGTTCATGATCCAGACACCGCCGTTCATGAAGGGCTGCGAACACTTCACCTTCCATATGGGTGGCCCCACCGATGTGTTGCTGGCCGGCACCCGCTTTGTCGAGAAGGGCTACCAGAGCTTCTGGGGGCCGGGGCGCCACAAGTTTGGCAGCAACTGGTTCTGGTACTTCAACTCGCCCCTGGGCTGCCACGTGGAGTACGACGCCGACATGGACCAGCATGACGACACCTGGGCCGCGCGCGAGGTGCCGATGAGTGCCGATGCTTCGCAGCTCTTCCTCTTTCAACACCGCGAGAAGTGGGCGCCTTCGGGCCCGCCACCTGCGGGTGCACCGCACTGAGAGCCGACCATGAAGCTCTGCCACTGGAACGATCTGCCCGATGGTGAATCGCGGGGCTTTGACCCCGCAGGCCGTGGGCAGGACACGGTGCTCATCGTGCGCCAGGGCGAGCGGCTGTACGCCTATGCCGATCTGTGCCCCCACCTGGACACCCCCATGGCATGGCGCAAGGACAAGTACCTGAATGCGGTGGGTGATCGCATCGTCTGCGCGGCCCACGGTGCGCTGTTTGACATCACCACCGGGTTGTGTACCTTGGGTCCGTGCCTGGGCGACGCCTTGGTGCCCGTGCCATTGACAGTACAAGCGAACGGCGAGATCCATATCGCCCATACAAATCACAAGGAGACAAACCCATGAGCCTTTCTCATCAACGCATTTTGATCATCGGCGGGGGCTTTTCAGGCATGGCAGCCGCCATCGAACTGCGCAAGCTGGGTGCGCAGGTGGACCTCGTAGAGATCGACCCCGGCTGGCGCAGCTACGGTGCGGGCATCAGCCTGGGGGGCGCCACGCTGCGGGCGTTTCGGCGCCTGGGAATTCTCGAAGCGTTTCTGGCGCAGGGCAACGCCTCGGACGGCGTGAACCTGCACCTGCCCCACGGCCCTCAGATGGCCACCTTGCCCACGCCCCGCATTGCGGGGGACGATATCCCGGGCGGTGGCGCCATCATGCGCCCGGTGCTGGCCCGCATCCTGGCCGAGGCCACCCGCGCGGCGGGCGCCAACGTCTGCCTGGGCTGCACCTTCTCTGCCATTGAGCAAGAGGCCGATGGCGTACAGGTCACCTTCACCGATGGACAGCGCCAGCGCTATGACCTGGTGATCGGTGCCGATGGCCTGTACTCCAAGGTGCGTGAGACGGTGTTTGAAAACGCACCCCAGCCGCGCTACAGCGGCCAGGCCGTGTGGCGTGCCGTGCTTCCCAAGCCGCCAGAGATCGAGACCGCCACGATGTGGATGGGCCCGAAGATCAAACCCGGCGTGAACCCTGTCTCCAAGACTGAGATGTACCTCTTCGTCACCGAGCCGCGCCCGACCAACGACCATGTTGATCCGGCCACCTTTGCGGACCGTTTGCGCGCATTGCTCGACGGGTTTTCCGCACCCACGCTGCAGTCCATCCGCAGCCAGATCGGACCGGATTCACAGATTGTGTTTCGCCCGCTCGAAGGCCTGCTCATGCCACGCCCGTGGTCGCGCGGCCGGGTGGTGCTGATTGGTGACACGGTGCACGCCACCACGCCGCATCTGGCGTCCGGGGCCTGTATCGGTATCGAGGACGCCTTGGTGCTGGCCGATGAATTGGCGCGGGCGGGCGATGTACCGACCGCGTTGTCGGCCTTTGAAGCCCGGCGCTGGGAGCGCTGCCGCATGGTGGTCGAAAACTCCGCCCGGCTGGGTGAGATCGAGATCGAAGGCGGCGACAAGGAGGAGCACTCGCGCATCATGCGCGAGTCCCTCATGGCGTTGTCCCAACCCATCTGAGGCGAGGTGCGCATGATCACAACCCAATCGCTGCGGGGCCGGGTGGCCCTGATGGTGGGCCATTGCGCAGGCATGGTGGATCTGGTGGCCTTGCCCGTCTGGGTGGGCACGCTGATATCGGTGTACCGGTTCGACCCGCAGCAGGCCGGCTTGCTGGCGACGCTGTTTTTGGCTGGAGCGGTGGCCGCCAGCCTGGTGTTGGCGCCGTTCTTTCAGTTGTTGCGCGGGCGCGCCGTGGCGACCTGCGGCTTTGCCGGCGCTGCCGTGGCGTTTGCCGCGGCCTCCACCACCACCCAGTTTGCGCTGTTGGCGCTGTTGCATGCCGGAGCTGGCATCGCGGCCGGCACGGCCCTGAGCGTTACCCATGGCACCATTGCCCGCAGCCTCAACCCCCACCGCATGTTCGCCCTGGTGGGCATGGCACTGGGGGTATTTGCCATCGCGTTCCTGGGGGGCACCCCCGTGCTGGTGGCCAAGCTGGGTGGACCCGCGCTGTTCCAGGTCTTTGCCGGCGTCATGGCAGTGGGAGCGGTGGTGGCGGCTCTGGCGTTTCCCGAGGCCGACAGCGTAGGCGGCGCGGCCACTTCGCGGGCTCCGGCTGCGCCTCTGCCCGCTGCGGTCTGGTGGGGCGTGCTGGGCATCGCGGCGCTCGGGCTGGTGCAGTCCATGACCTTCAGCTTTCTGGAGCGCGTGGGCAGTGACCGGGGCTACGGACTTCAGGCCGTCACCGGCGTGCTGATTGCCCTGGGCGTCATCAACCTCTTTCCCGCAGCGTTGGCCGCAGTGCTGGAAAAACGCTGGGCTGCCCGCAGCGTGCTGCTGGCAGGGCCTGCGCTCCAGGCCTTGCTGGTGGTGGTGATCATGAACTCGCCCGTGTTTGCGCCCTATGCCGCAGCCGCCGCCGTGTTTGCGGCCGTGATGATCTTCACGCACACCTTTGCCTTTGGCGTGCTGGCGCGGCTGGACCCCAGCGGCCGTGCCTTGGCCGCCACCCCCGCCATGCTCATGTTCGGCGCGGCCATTGGGCCCATCCTCGGCGGCACCTTGGTCAAGGCCTGGGGCTATGGCAGCCTGGGGGCGGCGGCCCTCGTGATTGACGCAGTGGCCGTCTATGCATTTGCGCGCATCCACCGCGCCCCTCACAAAGCGAAGCCTTTGCCCGGGGTGGCGTGACAACGTTTGCCTTCTCTATTCCATGCCCTGCTGAACGCTCCCGTTTCGGTCGCGTTCAGCGCCAACTCCTGTGCCCGTATGACCAAACCCCAACGCCGCTTCGTGGACCTGTCCATTTACCTCGAGAACGACGTGCTCTCCGACCCGCCGCCCCTGGCGCCCAAGATCACGTACCAGAAACACGCCGATACGTTGCCCGAGTTCATGACCATGATCCCCGGCACCCAGCCCGAGGACTACCCCGACGGCGAAGCAGCGGCTGCCGAATGGGTGACGCTGACCACGCACAATGGCACCCACCTGGATGCGCCGTGGCACTTTCATTCCACGCAGGATGCAAAGAACGGCGGTGCCCGCCCCTCCATCACCATTGACGAGGTGCCGCTGGAGTGGTGCTTTCAGCCGGGCGTGAAGCTGGACTTCCGCCACCTGCCGGATGGCTATGTGGCCACTGCGGCCGATGTGGAGGCCGAGCTGGCCCGCATCGGCCACACGCTGCAGCCGCTCGACATCGTGGTGGTCAATACCCGGGCTGGGTCGCGCTACGGGCACAAGGACTACCTGGGCGCCGGTTGTGGCATGGGCTACGAAGCGACGATGTACCTGCTGGAGCGCGGTGTGCGCCTCACGGGCACCGATGCCTGGAGCTGGGATGCGCCGTTTTCGTACACCGCCCAGCGCGTGGCCGAGACGGGCAACAAGGCCCTGATCTGGGAGGGCCACAAGGCGGGCCGCGACATCGGCTACTGCCATCTTGAGAAGTTGCACAACCTGGAGGCGCTGCCGGCCACGGGGTTCACGATCAGCTGCTTCCCCCACAAGATCCGCGGTGCCTCGGCAGGCTGGACGCGCGCGGTCGCCATTTTTGAAGACTGAGGAGTCCGTTCATGGGTTTTCCATCCATCCACCGCGTGGTCACGGGCCACAACACTCAAGGCCGGGCCGTGGTCGCTAGCCAGGGGCCGCTGCCCACCGTGGTCGAGATTGCGGCCATTCCCGGTACGGTGTTCCATGAGGTCTGGAGCACATTGCAATCGCCCGCCGTCGTGGACAACGGCCCGGACCCTACGCTCGGTCCGCTGGTGCTGCCGCCCCCGCAGGGTGGCACGCGCATCCGGTTCGTGGACATTCCGCCCGATACGCCCGAGTTCCTCGCACGGGGTGCCGAGCGCATGCATGACGCCTTCAGCCAGATTGGCGATGCGGCCGCCTCCACGGTGAAAACCGACTCCCCCCACCCGCTGATGCACCGTACCGAATCGGTGGACTACGGCGTGGTGATTGAAGGCGAACTGACGCTGGTGCTGGACGAAGGCGAAGTGCCACTGCGCCCCGGCAGCGTGGTGGTGCAGCGGGGTACCAACCACGCATGGGCCAACCGTTCGGGCGCGCCGTGCCGCATGCTGTTTGTGCTGGTGGACGGGCGCTTTGATGCGTCAGTGGCCGCACCTGCCAAGGAGCAGCCATGAGCACGCGCCGTCAATGGCTGGGCGCTGCAGCGTCCGCAGCGGTGGTCCCCTGGGCGTGGGCGCAGGCCCCGTATCCCGCGCGCCCTTTGAGCTGGGTGGTACCTTACCCGGCCGGGGGCTTTGGCGACGCGATGTCGCGCCTGCTGGTGCAGAAGCTGGGAGAGCGCATGCAGCAAGCCGTGGTCGTGGAAAACAAGCCCGGCGGTGCCGCGCAACTGGCTGCCCAATACGTCAAGCAGCAGCCCGCCGATGGGCACACCTTGCTGTACGCAGACATCGGCCCGCTGGCCATGTACCCGGCGCTGTATGCCAAACTGAGCTTCAGCCCCCTCAAGGACTTTGCGCCCCTGACGCGATTGTTCAAGTCGCCACTGCTCGTGGTCGTGCCAGCGGGCAGCCCGTTCCAGTCCCTGGCCGACTTGCTGCGCGCGGCGGCTGCAGGCGATGGCCTCAACTACGGCTCATATGGGCAGGGCAGTCAGCCGCATGTGTGGACCGAACAACTGCGCATCAAGACACGCTCGCGCATGACCCATGTGCCCTATCAGGGCGCAGCGCCCGCGCTGCAGGACCTGATGGCCGGGCGCCTGGACTTCATGTGCGATGTTGTGGCTTCGAGCCTGCCACTGGTGCGCGAAGGCAAGCTGCGCGCGCTGGTCAGCGTGGGCAGCGAGCAGCGCCTGCAGGTGCTCCCCCAGGTGCCCACCCTGACCGAGGCCGGGCATGCGGACCTCGATATTCCGGGCTGGAATGGTGTCATGGTGCGGGCTGGTACCCCGGCGTCCGTGGTTGATGTGCTTCACAAGGCGGTGGTGACCGCGCTGGAGTCTCCCGAAGTGCTGGGCCGCTACCGGCCGCTTGGCCTGGAGCCTGCACCACTCACGCCAGCTGCATTCGGCGAGTTCATCCAGGGCGAATCGCAGCGGTGGGGTTTGGCCATTCGCCAAGCTGGGATCAAGGTCGAATGAGCCTCTTTGACCTGCAGGGCCGCACCGCCCTGGTCACGGGGGCCACCCAGGGCTTGGGTCTGGCGATTGCGCGCACCCTGGCCGAGCAGGGCGCCCGGGTGGTGGTCTCCGACCGGGATGCGCTCGCTTGTGAGCAGGTTTCTGCATCGCTGCCGATGGCTGTCGGTATCGCTGCCGACATGGCGGTGCCTGCCACCCTCATTGCGCTGGTGGAGCGCGCCGGACCGCTGGACATCCTCGTGTGCAACGCCGGCATCCAGGGGCCAGCCGGCCCGTTGGCCGATGCCAGCGATGCCGACTGGCATCAGGTGTTTGACATCAACCTGCGGGCCGCAGCGCGGCTGTGTGCGCTGGCGCTGCCCGGCATGGCGGCGCGGGGCGGTGGCAGTGCCGTGCTCATCTCCAGCATTGCAGGCCTGCGCGGCAACCGTTCGATTGGCCTGTACGGTCTGACCAAGGCGGCCCTGGCCCAGCTGGCGCGCAACCTGGCTGTGGAGTGGGGCCCTGCGGGTGTGCGGGTCAACGCCGTGTCACCCGGCCTCATCCGCACGCCGCTGGCCGAGCAGCTCATGGCCGATGAAGCCTTCATGGTCAGGCGCATCCAGGCCACCCCGCTGCGGCGCGCAGGAGAACCCGAGGAAGTGGCCGGCGTGGTCGCCATGCTGGCCAGCCCCGCCGGGGCCTTTGTGACCGGACACAACCTGGTGGTCGATGGCGGCACCACCATCAGCGATGGGAGTTGAAACCATGCACCGCATGTTGAACCGAAGAACCCTGGTGGTGAGTGCCTTGGCGTTCCCGCCGAGCACGTGGGCTGCCACCTGGCCCACACGGCCGTTGCGCATCGTCCTGCCGTTCGCAGCCGGGGGCAGCTCTGACCTGGTGGCACGCCTGCTGGCCGACAAGCTGGGCCAGGCCCTGGGCTGCCCAGTGGTGGTGGAGTCGCGCGCAGGGGCCAACGGCATCATTGCCTCGGAGGCCGTAGCGCGAAGCACAGACGGGCACTCCCTGTTGTGGATCAGCGCAGCCCACGCCATCAACGCCAGCCTTTACCCCCGGCTGCCTTACGACAGCCAGCGCGACTTTGCCCCTGTGGCCCTGGTGGCCAGCCCCGGGCCGATGGTGATTGCCGTGCCTGCGGCCCTGCCGGTGCGCAGCTTGTCGGACCTGATCGCACTGGCCCGGCGGCAGCCCGGGCAGGTCAGCTACGCATCGGCCGGTATCGGCAACGTGCTGCACCTGGCGGGCGAGATGCTGGCGCAGCAGGCCGGACTGCAGCTGCTGCATGTGCCTTACAAAGGCGCTGCGCCTGCCCTCAACGACCTGGCGGCTGGGCAAGTCAATCTGATGTTCAACAGCGCCCTGGCCGCGGCCCCGATGGTCAAGGACGGGCGCGTCCGCCTGCTGGCGCAGACCGGCGCACAGCGCTCGCCTGCCTTGCCCGCCGATCTGCCCACGGTGGCCGAGACGCTGGGCCTGACGGGCTTTCAGGTGACAGGCTGGTTTGGCTTGTTGGCGCCTGCTGCCATGCCGGCCGACCTTGTGGGCCGGCTCAACGCGGAATGCGTTCGCATCCTGGCCCTGCCAGAGCTGCGCGAAAAACTGGCCTTGCTGGGCAGTGCTGATACACCCACCCAAAGCGCGCGCGAATTTGGCGCATTTCTGGCAGCAGAGACAGACCGTTATGCCCGCGTCATCCGGGCGGCGGGGCTGCGTCTTGAAACACCTTCTTCCTGATTCTTCCTGATGGGACTGGCGATGCGATTTGCAACTTTGAAAGACGGCAGCCTGGACGGCCGCCTGGTACTGGTTTCTTCCAACGGCCTGCGGGCCGTCGATGCCGCTCCGATAGCGGCCAGCTTGCTGGCCGCTGTGCAGAACTGGGATGCTGTGGAGCCCGCCCTGCGCGAGCGCGCTGCTGCGCTGGAGGCTGGCACTGCCACCGGCATCTTTGCGTTCGATCCCGCCGCATGCAGCGCTCCCTTGCCGCGCAGCCCGCAGTGGCTCGATGCATCGGCGTTCCTCAACCATGGCCGCTTGATGGAGCGGGCGTTCAACACGCCGCCCATCCCGCACTTTGACACCATCCCCGTGATGTACCAGGGCGCTAGCGACGATTTTCTGGGCCCTTGCGACGATGTGCCCTTGCCCAGTGAGGCCGACGGCATCGATTTCGAAGGCGAGTTCGGCGTCGTCTGTGGCCCCGTGCCCATGGGCGTGACGGCCGAAGCGGCATTGAACTGCGTGCGCTTGGTCGTCCAGATCAACGACTGGAGCCTGCGCGCGCTGGGCCCGCACGAAATGAAGACGGGCTTTGGCTTCCTGCAAGCCAAGCCGTCTACCAGCTTTGCCCCTTTGGCCGTGACGCCGGATGAATTGGGCGACGCTTGGCAGGGTGGGCGGGTGCATCTGCGATTGCATGTGGACTCCAACGGCAAGTGGTTTGGCCACCCCCATGGCGGAGAAATGAATTTCAGTTTCGGCCAGCTCATTGCCCACGCGGCTCGCACACGGCGGCTCACGGCCGGCACCATCATCGGTTCGGGCACGGTGTCCAACCAGGCGCGCGATGCAGGCTCTGCCTGCCTGGCCGAGCGGCGCGTGATCGAGATACTGGACGAAGGTGCGGCCAAAACGCCGTTCATGCGCTACGGTGACCGCGTGCGCATGCAGGCACGCTGGCCCGATGGCCGTGATGGGCCTTTTGGCGTGGTGCATCAGCGCGTGGTGGCTGTGGGCTCGGGGGTACGCTGATGCATGTGCTTGTCGCCGGTGCCGGCGGGTTCATTGGCGCCGCCCTGGCCGAGCGGTTGCAGTCCGTGCCGTTGGTGCCCGGTCTGCCCCTGCGCTTGACGCTGGTGGACCGAGCCGGGCCCGCTGCCCCTTGCGCACCGGCCGTGCACTGGCATATCGGCGGCTTTGCAGACCGCGCACTGTTCGAAGCCTTGGAGGACCATCCGCCCGACTGCGTATTCCACCTGGCCAGTGTGCCGGGATCGCTGGCCGAGCGTGAACCTGGGCTGGGTGTGCAGGCCAATCTGCTGGACACCGTGGCCTTGTGCGAGGGGCTTGCGCGCCCGGTGCGCGAAGGCAGGGTGCGTGCCCCCCGGCTGGTGTTTGCCAGTTCGGTGGCGGTGTACGGTGCGCTGGGCACCCAAGCGGTGGATGAGCGCCAGGGGCCGCAGCCCACCCTCAGCTATGGGGTGCACAAGTGGATGACGGAACTGCTGGTGGCCGACTATGGCCGGCGCGGCGACATTGATGGCTGCAGCCTCCGGCTGCCTGGCATCGTGGCGCGGCCACCCACAGAAACGGGCCATGGCTCCGCGTTCATGAGCCAGATCTTCCATGCCCTGCGGGCGCGGCAGATGTACACCTGCCCCGTGTCGGCACAGGCCACCGCCTGGTGGATGTCGCTGCAGTGCTGTCTGGACAACCTGGTGCATGCCGCGCGCTTGCCCACGCGGGGCATGCCGACCGCGCGGTGCTGGCAGCCGCCGGTATTGCAGTCATCGGTGGGTGATGTGGTGCAAGCCATCGCGCACGCCCAGGGGCTCGATCCCAAGGACTGGATCCGGTACGCACCCGACGCGCGCACCGAAGCACTGTTCGGGCGTTTACCAGCCTTGCGGACGCCTCAGTCAGAGGCTGCCGGTTTCCGGCATGACGGCTCGCTGGAGTCTCTGGTTACGCGGGTGCTGGGGGGGCTGCACAGCCCTGGGATGGTGGAGTAGGGGAGACAGAAAAAGGCGCGTCATGGGGTGTGCTGTGGAGCGGGCGCCGGACTGGTGGGCGGTGCCAGCTCCTCCCTGCACGCCGTGTGACGCGCCCATAGCCTCGGCGCATCTGGCGTGCAGGTGTGTGCAAGGCACTTCCCGCGGCCTTTCCTGCGGCTTTGTACGTGCCTACCCGCGAAGGCGCTGCACTGCCCGCCCGGGAGCTATGTGTTCACACCGTTTCCACCGCAAAGCTCAGGCCCGCATTCGCCTGCAACCGCGCTATCAGCTTGTTACCCAGCGCGGGCGCCGTGGTCCAGATGCCGCCGGGGGTGGTGGTGGCATCCTGCAGCAGGCACACAGCCGCCTCGGAGATCATCTTGGATGTGGAGCCATAGCCCGGATCACGGTCGCCCTTCACGCCCACGCGCAAGGTGTTGCCTGCATCGTCAGTACCCAGGAACAGCACGTCGTAGAACCCGTTCTCACGTTCTTCGCGCGAAGGGCCTTCGCCGGGCTTGGGGCCTTTGTCCGAGCCCAGCGACTTGTCGCCCGCCACCGCGTTGGCGATGGCCTCGCCCTTTTCGCCAGGGCCGGTGATGAGCATTTCGTCGTAGACAAAGTCGGTGCCATAGGCGTGCTGCAACAGGAAGTTGGAGCGGTGCACGTTGCGCGTGTTGATGGCGGCCATTACAAACGGGGCCACCCAGATTCCATCGCCCAGCGCCTCGTCTACCATGGGCTTGTTGCCGGTGGGCTGGCGCGGCCCTTCAAACCCGGGCGTGAGAGAGAACGGGTTCTTCAGCAAATCCAGCACCGCAGGGTTGGTGGCAGCCGCGGCCATGGTGGCCTTGAGGCTGGCGGCCGTGCCCCCAGAGAAGGTGCCCTTCATCTTGCGCACCCGGCCGCGCACGCGCGGGGCGGAGTGGCCGAAGCGCTGGGCAAATTCCTTTTGCAGCAGGAACACGCCCAGGTCAAACGGGATCGAGTCGAACCCACACGAGAACACGATGCGCGCGCCGCTGGCCTTGGCCGCAGCTTCGTGCGCGTCGATCATCTGGCGCATCCAGGCGGGCTCGCCGCACAGGTCCACATAGTCCACACCAGCCTTCGCGCAGGCGGCCACCAGTTCGTTGCCATAGAGTTGGTAGGGGCCCACGGTGGTCAGCACCAGGCGCGTGGAATCCATCAGCGCTTGCAGGCTGGCGGGGTTGCTGGTGTCGGTCACGACCAGCGGAGTGTCGGCCGGTGCGCCCACTTCGTCGCGCACGGCGGCGAGTTTGTCGGCATTGCGGCCCCCCATGGCCCAGCGCAGGCCGCTGCCAGCGGGGTAGCGCTGGAGCAGGTATTCGATCACCAGGCGGCCGGTGAAGCCGGTGGCGCCGTGGACGACGAGGTCAAAGGGTTTGGTCATGGTGTGGGTCTCCGTCCATCAAAAAAGCAAGCACGCGCAGCGATCAGGGGCTGCCACGCCGGGGTGTCTGCCATTGTCTTTGGCGGGGCCTGCAGGCTCTGTCGCGCAGGTGCGTTGCAGGGGCTGCGTAGGGCGAGAACAACGGACTTCGGCTATTTTTTCGAGAAAAAGTACCGCAAAACGATACCGGATAGCCTGCGGGTAGCCACTGTTACGGTTCAATGCAGACACGCAAGTTACGTCTGGGCACCATTCGCTCCGTGTTCAACCAACGCCCCCCGGGGCACCACTGCAATGTCTTCTTCTCCCATCGTTGTTCAGCGTGACACCAAGGCCTGGCAGTTGCAGGTGTGGGTCTCGTTCGGCATCGCGGTTTTCCTGTGTGCCGTGGGCCTGGCATGGCTGCCTGGCGAGCAACTGGAGCAGGCCTTCATGGTGATGGGCTACGTGTTCTGCCTCTCGGCCGCGTTTGTGTTGGCCAAGTTTGTGCGGGACAACGAAAGCGCTTCGCGCCGTGGCGGTGGCGACACCCCCATGTGGAAGCTGGTGGTGTGGGGCGGCTTTGCGGTGGCCATGGGCCTCACGGGTTGGGGCCTGATGAGCATGGACATTAACGTGACCTACAAGGCGTTTCTGGGCGTGAGCTGGCTTTACCTCATCACCACCGCCTTCACGCTGGCCAAGATGCTGCGCGATCGCCACGAGGCTGATCTGATGGACGCCCGCCTGCAAGGCCGCCGCGAAGCCGCCCAGGCGGCAGCCAACGGCAGCAGCGCGAACTGATCGCATCGAACGTGCGCAGGCGGCAATCCGCCGCCTGTTCGGGTGATTTTTCTTTCTGGTCTTTCGACCCGGTTTCTCCGGCACCCCAGGTGCGCGGTGGGGCCGCATTTTGAGGAGTGAATGATGATGAATGCTGTGTTTTCTTCGTGGGGCTCTGCCCGCCTGTCTCGCGCTCTGCTCGCGGCCGGTGTGGTGTGTGCCGTGATGGCCACCCCCCTCGCACGCGCCCAGAGCGAGGCCTCTGCCGCGCTGTCGCTGTTGCCGGTGGCCTCGGTGGTGGGCACGGCGTCTGTGGCTTCCACTGCTGCGGGCGCCGTGGTGGCAGTGCCTGCAGCGTTGTCGGTGGGCGGCGCGGTGCTGTCCGTGAAGGCGGTGGAGGCCTCGGCCGTGGGCACGGTGTACCTGCTGGAGCGTGCCTCGGACGGCGCCCAGGTGAGTGTGGAGGTGGTGGGGCGCGGCGTTGCGGGCTCAGCCTACGCGGTGGGCACGGTGGTCACCTGCAGCGTGATCGGCACGGGCGTGATCCTGTCGGCAGCGGGCGAGGCGATTGCCTTTGTGCCCAACGCCATCGGCCGTGCGCTTCTGCACAACGAGCGTCTGTGAATATGAAGTACAACCCCCTGAGCCGCGACGCGGCTTCCCCCTTCTCTCTTCACGCTGCGCGCTCCAGGAAGGGGGACGATGCCCTCGCTGCGGGGCGGCCCTTGCTTGGCATCCCTCGCTTAGGTCGCGCCAGTTTCATAGGCCATGGAATCGCGGTACTGACAGCTGTTGTCGCGATTGCGGCAACCACCCCGGCCCAGGCGGGCCGCTCGTGCGAATCGCGCAAGCCCGTGCCGCCGCTGGTGATCGAGCGGGGCATGAAGCTGGCCGAGCAGACCTCGGCCGCGCTCGATGCCGAGCACGCCAGGTCGGGCGCACAGGTGGTGGCGCTGGCCCGTGCGGGGCAGGACCTGAGCAAATACGGCCTGCGCTACTCGCACATGGGCTGGGCCTACAAGACGGCCGAAGGCCCCTGGCGCGTGGCGCACAAGCTCAACGAATGTGGCACGGCCGTGGGGCACCTGTACCGCCAGGGCCTGGGGGAATTCTTCCTGGACGACCTGTGGCGCTACGAAGCCGTCTACGCTGTGCCCACGCCCGAGGTGCAGCAGCGCCTGCTGGCCGTGCTGCAGGACAAAGCCCGCACCAAGACGCTGCAGCACCCACCCTACAGCATGGTCAGCTACGCGTGGGGCCGCAAATACCAGCAGTCCAACCAGTGGGCGCTGGAGACCCTGGCGATGGCCATGGAGCCAGCCACCGTGCGCTCGCGCGACCAGGCGCAGGCCTGGCTGCAGTTCAAGGGCTACGAGCCCACCGCGCTCAAGCTCGGGCCGCTCACGCGCATGGGCGGGCGGGTCGGCTCGGCCAACATTGCGTTTGACGACCACCCTAACGAAAAGCGGTTTTCGGACCGCATCGAAACCGTCACCGTCGACTCGGTGCTGGCCTGGCTGCAGCGCGCGCAACTGGCGGCACCGCCGGCGGTGCTGGCGGTAAAAAATTGAATAAAAATGGCCTCTGGCGCTTTTTTGGTAAGCGCTAGATGCTATCGAATGAATAGCATTTCCAGAGGGGAACGATCATGAGCAAATCACTGCGGCTGTCCGAAAAATGGTTTCGCCGTGGCCTGTGGTTGGTGGCGCTGGTGTTTGCCAGCTTCCTCATCGGCCTAGGTGGTACCATCGTGGGTGATTTGCCCAAGGTTGAGACCCCGCTGCGGGTGGACGACTTTCTGGACAAAGCCGCAGCCGACAAGCTGCGCGCCGAGGTCAAAGCAGCGCGCCAGGCCGAGCAGGACGCGCAGACCGCGCTGGAGCAGGCCCAGTTGCAGCGCAGCAAGGTCCGCAGCGAGGTGCAGGCCGAGCGGGACAGCTTCAACAACTGGCTGTCCACCCGCAGCGCCACCCAGCGCGCCGATCAGGACCCCGAAGTGCTGGCGCGCACCCAGGCGCTGGACGTGCTCAAGCTCGCTGAACGCAAGACCCAGCAGGCGGTGGAGGCGCAGCAGCAGGCTGCGCTGGATGCCCGCCAGACCGCAGCCGCCCGGCAGGAGCAGTTGAACCGCATGGAGTCCGACGGCTACGTGAAGCTCAATGCCGAGCGCCGCAAGGTCGAGCTGCGGGTGTTCCTCTACCGCCTGGCCCTCACGCTGCCGCTGCTGGCGGCTGCGGGCTGGCTGTTCGTCAAGAAGCGCAAAAGCACCTACTGGCCGTTTGTGTGGGGCTTCATCTTCTTTGCGCTGTTTGCCTTCTTTGTGGAGCTGGTGCCTTACCTGCCCAGCTACGGCGGCTACGTGCGCTACGTGGTCGGCATTGCCGTGACGGCCGTGGTGGGGCGCTACGCCATCCTGGCGCTCAACCGCTACCTGGAGCGCCAGAAGCTGGCCGAGACCCTGCCCGACCAGGAGCGCCGCAAGGAGCTGAGTTACGACGTGGCCCTGGCCCGCTTGGCCAAAAGCGTGTGTCCTGGCTGCGAGCGGCCGGTGGACCTGAAAAACGAGAAGATCGATTTCTGCCCCCACTGCGGCATTGGGCTCTTCGACCATTGCGGCCACTGCAGCACCCGCAAGAGCGCTTTTGCACGTTTTTGCCATGCCTGCGGCACGGGGGCGGGGGTGAAATTGGCGAGCGAAGACTGACGCAGGTGAATCGGTCGTGTCCCTGGGCCCTGCCGCCCTGTGCGGCGCGTTGGGCCCCCTGCGCGCCTGCGATGTTCACATCCGTTCTATCGGAAGCGCGACTGACTGGCCAGAATCGTCGGCATGCATTCCCACCATTGGCCCCACCAAAGTTTCACCGCTCCCTTCACGACCACCGGCCGCTCCGCGCTGGTGCGTCCGCCACCCTGGCACTACGCGGGCTGGCTGCTCAACGTCGCCTTTCGGTTCGACGCACTAGCGGCGATGCCGCTGGTTCCTGATGCTGTTGGCAGGCCGATGGGCACAGGGTGTGTGCACTTTGCCGACTGGCAGGCCTGTACAGACGGTCATGAATTGCTGGATCCAGTGCTGTCGCAGTACCGAGAAACCATTGTGGTGCTGGAGATTGAACGGCCTGACGGGAGTCGCTGCATGTACTGTCCTGCCATCTGGGTTGACCAGGATATCTCCATGGTGCGGGGTCTGCTGCAGGGGTGGCCCAAGAAGATGGGCAGCACCTGGCTGACGCGCAGCTTGCCGCTGGACCACCCTGCAGCGGCACCTTTGCGCAGGGGGAGCAAACTGGGCGCCAGCCTTGCGGTGAAAGACCGCCGCCTGTTTGAGGCGCATGCGGAGTTCACCGGCCAGCCAGGACGACCGCTGGGATTTCTGACGCAAGCGACCATTGGTGCCGTGGGCTGGGCCGATCTGCGGCAGCCTGAACAGTTTCCCGAGTTGGCGCTTGTCAAGCCAGACATCGTGGCGCGCACGGGGGGCTGCTGGCATGAAGTCTCTGCCAGCCTTCGCATGGCTTCGCACCCGGGAGAGGACATTGGCCTGCTGGGCGACTTGGTGGTTGAGGACGCCAGTGCGGGCTGGTTGGGGCTCACCGTGGCGGGAGCGCGCGATGCCTGACGCGTTGTCTGCCCCTGCCGATCCGGCCAAGGTGGCCATAGTGCTGGCGGCGGATCTGGCGCCCGGGCCTGCTGCCAACATTGCCGCGTGCATTGCCGCAGGCTTGGCAGCCTCTCGCCCGGACTGGGCTGGCCGGGCACTGGTCGATGCATCTGGATGGAGCTCTGTGTCGTCCTCGCATGTGCCCATCACCATCCTGAAGGCGCCAGCAACTGCGATGAATGCGCTGCTCAGGCGCCTGACCGAAGGGACAGCGCAGGACAATGGCCGTATTTCACTATTTCCAGCCTATGCGCATGCCATCCACGAAAGCAGCGAATACTGGCACCGCCATGGTCTGGTGTCGCACGCTGAAGAGCCGATGCTCGGTGTCGGTTTGGTCGGCGCAAAACGTTGGGTGAGCAGCATGACTGGGAGCCTGCCGCTATGGCGTTGAAGCGATCTGAAGTGCGACGGCTGCACCTGTCCGATCTTGCGCAGGTGCACCATCAGCAGCCTGAACAGGAGTGGGTGCCACACTGGCATGAAGAGTGGTCTTTCGGCGCTGTTCTGGAGGGTCAATGCTGCTGCAGCGTTGCCGGACGTCCGTTTGTCGCGCGTGCCGGTGATTTGATTGTGATACGGCCAGGTGTCGTTCACGTGGGGGCGCTGACCGATCCTGCGCACACAGGTGCCGTGCACCTGGTCATGTTGTATGTTCCGCCCCCCTATTTGGCACAGTGGGGTCTCGCAGGGCCTGAGCGCAGCGGGGCAATACGCGCCCCTGGGCTTGCCGGTGCAGCCGCGCGGATGGCCTGCGCAAACGATGTGCAAGCCTGGCTGGACAGCGCAGTGCCCCTTCTTTCCGATGCGCTACCGCTGGACCGAAGCGCTGCTGATCCCATCCCCACCAAGGCGGTACGCGTGCTCATCGAGGGGGTGCGGTCTGCCGTCCTGGGGGGCGAACAGACGGTCTCTGGGTTGGCGAGGCACTGCGCTGTCAGCCGGGAGCGTGTGCATCGGGTGCTCAGGCAATGGCTGGGCATGGCACCCCGGGAGTACTTGCGTGCCGTCCGCCTGCTCCGCGCAAAACAACTGGTCATGAACGGAGAGCCGGTGGCCTCTGTGGCGGCGGAATGTGGGTTCTCTGACCAGGCGCACTTCACGCGCTGGTTCCGGCGCACATTCGGCTACACGCCTGGTGACTTGGTGCGTGCGATGTCCCGTGACGCGGAGCGCGACCAGGCTGCATCCATCAAGTAGACACAGCACTCCTGTCTTGATCGCAGTGGGCGTTGGCAGCACCGATGCCTTGGCATCGACGCTGCGTTTGTTTTCATCCCACCATCACCCGGTTGCGGCCCTCTGCCTTCGCGCGGTACAGCGCCGCGTCGGCCGCCAGCAGCAGGGTGTCCATGTCGGCGTCCGAGCCCATGGTGGCGCTGTGCACCAGGCCAATGCTGACGGTGGCGCGTTGAGGGCCACCCTCTACCGGGTCAAGCGCCTGCTGCTCCACGGCGCTGCGCACGCGCTCGGCAATGGCCTGGGCCTCGGTGGGGGACACTCCGGGCAGCACGGCCGCAAACTCCTCGCCACCCATGCGGCCCAGGGCGTCGTGGGGGCGCAGCGCGCGCGCCATGGTCTGGGCAATGCTGACCAGCAGCCGGTCGCCCGCGCCATGCCCGTGTTGGTCGTTGACCTGCTTGAAATGGTCCACGTCCACCATCATCACCGCCAGCCCGGTGGACTCGCGCTGGTAGCGTACCAGCAGGCGGTCGCCTTGTTTGAGCAGCGCGCGGCGTGCCAGGACACCGGTCAGGTCGTCGTGGCGCACGGCGTGGTCCAGGCGGCGCAGGGCTTCGGCGCGCGCCGCGCTAGCACAGGCCACGGCCAGCGGCCCCAGTGCCAGCAGCGTGACGCCCACACGCAGCGAGAACACGTCGCTGGCATGGGCAGGTGTGAAGTTGAGCACGCCGGTGGCCACGCCGGCCATGGTCCACAGGCACACCACCAGCGACAGCAGGCTGGAGACAAACGGGCTGTAGCTGAGCGCGCACCACAGCAGCCCTGGCACCACAAAGGCCAGCATGCCGGGCCCCCCGATCACGGTGCGCACGCCTTCGGCCAGCAGCAGCGAGCTGACGGGTGCCACACGCCAGATCAGGGGCACCTCCTGCGTTGCGGGCGGTGGGTCGTCGGCGCGCGGCGCGGCCAGCACCACCGGCACGATGAGCATGTAGTTCATGAGTTCGGTGCTGAACCACAGGGACAGCAGGTCGGTCCACGGGCTGTTGAAGTAGACCGGCGCGGCGCCACAGCCTGCCAGTGCCCCCACGGCACTGGCTGCCAGCGCAGCCAGCAGCAGGTAGAGGGCAGAGATGGTGCGTTGCAGGCGCCGGATGCGTTCGTCCAGCCGACGCAGCACCAGCCAGCCCGCCATGGCGCCCAGCAGGTTGGCGCCGTTGAGCCACAGGGCCATGGACCAGGAGCTGCCCGTCACCAGGTCTGCCGCCACATAGCCTACGGCGGCAGCTACCCAGGCTGGCGGGCGCGCCAGCCTGGGATAACGCACCAGCAGCCCCAGCAGCAGCGCATTGGCGGGCCAGAAGACCGACAGAAAACCGATGGGCCGAGCAAAGATGCCCACCAGGCAGGCGGCGAAGATCAGCACGGACAAACCCAGCCAGGCCAGGGGCGGCGAAAGCGGGCGGTGGAGCAAAAAAGGGCGGTACATGGGGGCAGCAGTTGATGGGCGGGGAGCGGCGCGCGCGTCAGTGCCGATTGTCCCCGGGCCGGGTGCGCGGGAGACTCCGCAGCGTTGGCTGGGGAAACAATTGTTGATGATTGCCTGTGAGATCGTTGCCAGCTCTCAGGTGTTGCCCAGCAGCAGCGCCACCAGCTCCCCCGTGCTGCTGGCCCCCAGCTTGCGCATGAGCCGCGCGCGGTGGGCGTCCACCGTGCGGTGGCTGATGTCCAGGTAGCGCCCGATCTGCTTGCTGGTGGCGCCGGTGACGATGTGCTGGGCGATTTCGCGCTCGCGCAGGGTCAGCGGCGTGCTCACGGGGCGGCGGTGCGAGATGTCCTCGAACATCCACACCGCCCGTGCAAACGGGTCCGACCGGTCCAGTGCCCGGCCCACCACGTGGCACCAGAACAGCGAACCATCGCGCCGTCGCATGATGCGCTCATCCGCATAACTTCCCGACGCCTTCATCGCCTGCAGGCCCAGGTGGCCCGTGTGGGTGAACTCTTCGAACGAGGGGTACAGCGGCGCCAGCGGCTGGCCCAGCAGCTCGGCCTGCTCGTGGCCGAACATGTGGGCAAAGGCGTCGTTGCAGATCTCGATGCTGCGCTCGCGCGTTACGCACATGCCCACCGGGGCCAGGTTAAAGGCCAGCTCCAGCGCTTCGTTCAGGGCGGCATAGGGCGGTGCGGGCATGGGGTGGGATTCTGCCGCAGGTCAGCGGCGCGGCTCGGGTGAGAAGGACCGGTTTCAGGCAGTGCGCTCGTGCGTTGTCACCACGCGGTTGCGGCCCGCGCGCTTGGCGTCGTAGAGCGCCCGGTCGGCCGCAGCCAGCCAGTCGGCCCAGGTTCCGCCGGCGGAGGTCACGCACGCCAGTCCAATGCTCACGGTGATGGGGATGTCCTCGCCCAGCTCGGACAGCCGGATCTGCTGCACGGCCCCGCACAGGCGCTGGGCGATGGCGCTTGCAGCACTGGCGCTGGCGTCCGGCAGGTAGACCAGGAACTCTTCACCGCCCATGCGGGCCAGCAGGTCCGAATCGCGCAGCTGGTGGCGAAGTGCGTCGGCCGTGGCGACCAGCACGCGGTCGCCCGCCGCATGGCCGAAGCGGTCATTGATGTGCTTGAAGTGATCCAGGTCGAGCTGCGCGATGGCGCTGCCCACGGGCAGCCGCGCGGGCAGCATGGACATGGCCCAGCGGCGGTTGCCCACGCCCGTGAGCGTGTCGGTCTGCGCCACTTTTTCCAGGCGCACTTCGGCGCGCTCGTTGGAGAGGGACGAGACCATGAGTGCAACGCCAAAGTGGCAGAACATCTGCACGGAGAATGCCAGCGCAAAACCCTGTGGGCTGGCGGTGTGCGTGGCGATGTACAACAGCTGCAGGGCAAAGGTGCCCGCGCTGGCCAGGAGCAGCCCGGCCAGCAGGGGGCGCGATGGCAGGGGTTCGGTGCGGCGGTCGCGCCACACCTCCCAGGCTGCCGCGGTCAGTGACACTGCGGCGGTCAGGTGGAAGGCGCCTGCGCGCAGCAGGTTGTCCAGCGGAAACTGCGTGACCAGGCCCAGCACCAGCCAGCCTCCGGGAACCAGTATCAGCACCGCAGGCAGGACGCGCCTGCGGCCGCTCAGTGCCCGTGCACCTGCCCAGAAGAGGGTGTACCCCAGTGCCCCGAGCAGCAGGCTGGTGTGGGTCCAGAACCAGAGCGGCAGCATGGAATATTCACCCTGGCCTGCCAGTTCGGCACCCACGGCCAGCAACAGGTAGGCGGCTGCCAGGGGCTTGAGCCCTTGCGGGCGGCACGAATGGCGGCTGACATGAAAGATGCTCAGCGCCCCCGCCACCAGCGCGGTCTTGTAGAGCAGGAGGATGGTCGGGAGGTCAAGCTGCATACCCATGTCGCAATGCGGTGGCGGTGGGGGATGACGTTGGGGAGGGCTTTGGCGGGAGCGCATATCTTGGCAGCAAAACAGCGGCGGGCGCTACCCTGGCGCTACCCAACATTACCTGGCGCGAAGCCTGTGCCAGCGCAGCCGCCATTGCCGCCGCACTACCCGCGCCACGCGCCAGGCCCAAGAGGCGCGGGCGCGCTCCAGCACCGCGTGCTTGAGGCGCATCCAGTGGGCATAGGTCCAGGCAAACCAGTGCAGCTGCATCAGGGCGGGCTGGGTCAGGCTGAACAGCCGCGCCACCACGGCGGTGCCCACCACCTTGGCCAGCACGATCACCAGCATGCCCAGCACCACATGCCCCCGGCCCACCGCCCACAGGGCCAGCAGCTTGACGGGCAGCAGCAGTGCCGTGGGCAGCAGAAACACCGCTACCGCCGCCCAGGGGGGCAGGGCGCGCACGCAGCCTTCAATCCAGCGCAGGCCGGGCCAGCGGCCGATGCGCGCCAGCAGGCGCTGCAGCGGCTCCCAACCCCATTCCTCGAACAGGATCAGCAGCGCCAGCAGCCCGCTGCCCAGGCCGGTCAGCATGCGGGCGGGCCAGCGCAGCAGGTGGTGCAGGAGTTTTTGGATGATTTTGGCCTCTGGCGCTTATCTATCAAGCGCTAATAGCTATTGTTTTTATAGCTATTGGCTGTGCTTATACGCCCCGTGCGCGCTCGGTCTTGAAGCGTGCACGGAATTCGGCGAACGTGCCCGCGTCCAGCGACTCGCGCACCTCGCGCATCAGGTTCAGGTAGTAGTGCAGGTTGTGCACGGTGGTCAGCATGGGGCCCAGCATCTCGCCGCAGCGGTCCAGGTGGTGCAGGTAGGCGCGGCTGAAGCCCTCGCGCCCGCCATCGTCCCACGACACGCCCGAACTGCCCGCGCAAGCGTAGCAGGTGCAGCTGGTGTCCATCGGCCGGTGGTCGGCCTTGTGGCGCGCGTTGCGGATTTTGAGGTCGCCAAAGCGCGTGAACATCGTGCCGTTGCGCGCGTTGCGCGTGGGCATCACGCAGTCGAACATGTCCACGCCGTCGGCCACGCCCTGCACCAGGTCCTCGGGCGTGCCCACGCCCATCAGGTAGCGCGGCTTGTGCGCAGGCAGGCGGTGGGGCGTGTGGGCCATGATGTCCAGCATCTCGTCCTTGGGCTCGCCCACGCTCACGCCGCCCACGGCGTAGCCGGGGAAGTCCATCTCGACCAGGTGCTCCAGCGATTCCTGGCGCAGGTTCTTGAACATGCCGCCCTGCACGATGCCAAAGAGGGCGTTGGGGTTCTCCAGCCGCTGGAACTCATCGCGCGAGCGCTTGGCCCAGCGCAGGCTCATTTCCATGCTCTTGCGCGCCTCGGCCTCGGTGGTCTTGTGGCCCTTGGTCTCGTACGGCGTGCACTCGTCGAGTTGCATGACGATGTCGGAGTTGAGCGTGGTCTGGATCTGCATGCTCACCTCGGGCGACATGAAGAGCTTGTCGCCGTTCACGGGGCTGGCAAAGGTCACGCCTTCTTCGGTGATCTTGCGCATGGCCCCCAGGCTCCAGACCTGGAAGCCGCCGGAGTCGGTGAGGATGGGCTTGTCCCACTTTTCAAAGCCGTGCAGGCCGCCAAAGCTCTGCATCACATCCAGGCCCGGGCGCATCCACAGGTGGAAGGTGTTGCCCAGGATGATCTGCGCGCCCATGTCGTGCAGGCTGCGGGGCATCACGCCCTTGACGGTGCCATAGGTGCCCACGGGCATGAAGATGGGGGTTTGCACCACGCCATGGTTGAGCGTGAGCGTGCCACGGCGTGCGTGGCTGGTGGGGTCGGTTTTGAGGAGGTCGAACTGCAGCATGATGGGCGGCATTGTCCCAGACAGGCTACCCTGACCTCGCTCAAGGTTATGGACGGGTTTTCGACGAGGCCGTGGCTACACTGGACCAAGGTACTACAAGGAGAACACCATGCTCAAAATCCTCATCGCCGTGGACGGCTCCGAACTCTCCCTGGATGGCGTGCACCACGCACTGGCGCTGGTGGGCCAGGGGCTCCAGGCCACCATGGTGCTGGCCAACGTGCAGGAGCCCGCCACGCTGTACGAACTGGTGACCACGCGTGACCCCGACCTGATCGCCGCCGCCAGCCTGGAGGCGGGTGACCATCTCATGGCGCCGGCGCGCGCACTGCTCGACGCGGCCGGGGTGGCTTATGAAACCGATGTGGGGGTGGGCGATGTGGCGCACACGCTGGTGGACATGATCGAGCGTTCGGGCTGCGACATGGTCATCATCGGCGCCAAGGGCCAGGGCGCCATCACCAGTGCGCTGCTGGGTTCGGTGTCGCACGAGGTGGCGCATGCCAGCCCCGTGCCGGTGACCATCGTCAAACACGCCGAGGTGCTGGAGAACACAGACAGCGACGTGGCCGAGGACTCGGAGGCCTGAGCGCTCCCAGAAAAGAAAAGGGCCGCTGTGTTCGGCCCTGATCGGGATCTTTGAGGAAGCTCGCCTGGTTTCAGGCTGCCTTGCGAAACGGCTCCGCAGGGCGCTGCAGCTTGCCGTGGGGCAAGGTGGCCAGGCGCGAGAACATGCGGCGCACATAGCCGCGCACCCACAGGCATTTGTTGAGTTCGTCCACCGGCAGTGGGCCGGACACCACCACGATGTCGTTGGCCATGTCCTGCGCCCCAGCAGCGCGCAGGCGGCGGCGCGTGTTGTTGGCCCAGGACTGGATGCGCGTGGGGCTGCCATGCTGGTGTACCTCGCCCGTGTGCGCATCGAACGCAATGGCCACCGTGTCGGTCTTGAGCTTGAACCTGCGCTCACCCGTGACGGCACTGGGCGCCTCGCGCATGTCGTAGAGGTAGTAGCTGCCTGCCTTGAGCTGGTATTGCATGTCCATGGGTGTGTTCCTCTTTGTCGGCATTGTCGAGGGCGCACGGTGCGGGCAATGGCAGGTAAAACGGTGGGAAAGGGGCTCTTTTTGAACGCCTTTCACAGATGGCCACGCCGGTTTCTGTGCGCGTGCCATTGTGGCGGCCTGTCGGCGCCGTCACACAAAACTTGAGGACGATGTCGTAACGAGTTGTGAGCAATCCAGCGCGGAGTTCGCTGCGCTTTGCCTTGTGCGCAGCCTGTGAGACTGGCGCAGCCCCAGGCGCGGGCAGCCGAGCAAGGGCCGCGCCCTGCAGCGAGGGCTGCGTCCCCCTTCCCGAATGGCGCAGCCATTCGAGAGAAGGGGGAAGGTGCGCAGCGCCTCAGGGGGATGGACTCTAGAAGTCCACGAGACTCAACCCCACGCTGAATACGGTCCGCTTGCGGTTGTAGTCGATCATGCTGTCGCCGTAGCCACTGAACAGCTGCGTGTGCAGGCGCAGGTTGCTCTTGTTGCCAAACAGGCCCGTGCCCACGGTCTGCAGCCATTCCAGGCGTACCGAGCCCCGGTCGCTGCTCGACAACGAGTGGCGCAGCGTGGCGCCCACCGTGTTCTCCTTGTTGACGTTCCAGAATGCCGACAGCTCACCCCGCCCGATGTAGTCACTGATGCCGGGGTTGTCGTCGCTGCCCGAGCTTTCGGGGATGCGCTTCCAGATGCGCGCGTTCACGCTGACGCTGTTGCCCAGCTCCATGCCCGTCATCAGGTAGGCGCGGTTCCAGCTGCGCGACAGGGGCTTGCTCTGGCCGTTGGATTGGTGCACCAGTCCGATGCCGCTGTAGCGCCACTTCCAGCCAAACGGCAGTTGTGCCGTGGTGGGGTAGACATACATGACCTCGGGCTCGTGGTCGGTGGCGCGGAAGGGGCGCGAGATCTCGGGGGTGAACAGCTGCCAGTATGACTGCTGGGAGTAGCCGAACCATACCGAGTCCTTGAGCGTGGGATGTCCCTGGGTCAGCAGCCCTTGCGCAACCTTGGTACGCACCGACAGCTGGATGCGGTTCTCGGTGCGGCGGTAGGGCGTGGACTCGGTGGCCGAATGGTCGGCTGCATCCGACGTGGGCTGGCGGTTCACATTGCTTGACGCCACCACCGACACGGTGATGGGCCGGTAGCCCCGGAAGCTGAAGGTGCCGCAGTCGCTGCCCGACTCCAGTTCCCAGAAGCGCGAGAGGTCGCTGTACTGCGGATCGCGGCAGCCCTCGGTGCGGGCCACGTCAATCACACGGGTGGCGGGTAGTGTGGTGTCCACCGGGGGCGGCACGTCTGTCGAGGCCGACGCCGTGGCGCCAGGCGCGTTCCAGCCTTGCTGGTCGGTGGCCCACTGGTCAAAGCAGGCCAGGCGCGCCTGATTGTCACTGGACAGGGCGGCGCAGCGGCGCCAGGCAGCGTCGCCGCTCGGGGTGGCCGAGCCGCCAGCAGGCGGGGTCTGCGCCAGCGCGGCGCCGGCAGGCGCCAGCGCAGCGGCCACCAGCAGGGCCAGCGTGCCACGCCGGTGGCCGCCGCTGCGGCGAGGTGAGGCTGGCGCGGCCGTCATTGCCAGCCCACCTGCTTGCGCAGCACAAAAGGAGCCGAGGGGGCCGAAGGGGTGGGGTTGGCGTTGTTCCATGTTCCGCGTATTTCCTTGCCGCAACTTCCATCGACCACCTGGCCTGTCCAGGTGGCGCTGATGTTCGTGCCATTGATCGATTCTTCCAGCGTCAGGTCGCCGCCATCAACGTCTCCACTGACCTGCGCCGTGGCGCCATTTCTTTGCACGGTGCCACGCACGCTCTGTGCCAGCTCGGGGTGCGGGCCCAGTTGCAGTGTGGCGGTGGCGCCAGGTGCATCCGGGGCTGCGCCCTGCAGTTGGGCCAGCCAGCGCCCTTGCAGGTGCTGGTGGTCCATGTCTGCCGCCGACGTGCATGCTGCCGTGGATTTTGGGTCATTTTGGCTACTGACGCTTGTAGGATAAGCGCTGATAGCTATCAAAACAAAAGCAACTGCCAACAGCGGCGTGTGTCGGTGGATGTCGGGCGCCATGGGTGGAGTGCGTTGTGGTGGGTGCCGTGGCTGCGGTGGGGCGCTCATTCCGGGGTGGCGGCTGCTGCTGCAGTGGCTGCGGTGGTGGCCTGGGCCTTGGCCGCAAATTCGGCGCGCAATGCCTTGAGCTTCTCGCGCGGATCTTCGCGGGCGGTGGTCTTGTCCAGGCCCATTTCGGCGATGAAGCGGCTCGGTTGTGCGGCCACCATCTCGCGGCCCTTCTTGCGCCGCTTGGTCCAGCTCACGGCCAGGGTGCGCTGGGCGCGGGTGATGCCCACGTACATCAGGCGGCGCTCTTCCTGCAGGCGCTGCAGCGTGTCGTCGCTCACTTTCTGCTGTCGGCCTTCGTCGTCGTCGAGCTTGAAGGGCAGCATGCCCTCGGTCACGCCCACCAGCACCACATGCGGCCACTCCAGCCCCTTGCTGGCGTGCAGGGTGGAGAGCGTGACCATGTCCTGCTCCTGCTCGCGTTCACTGATGGTGGACAGTAGCGCAATGGTCTGCGAGACCTCCAGCAGGCTCTTGGTCTCCTTGGCCACCACGGCACCGGCCGTATCGTCGATCTGCCCGCCCGCGCGCTGGGCCATCCAGTCGCAGAACTCCATCACGTTGCTCCAGCGGGCGGCCGCCACCTTCTCGCTGTCTTCGTTGTCGTACAGGTGCTGCTCGTAGCCAATTTCCTTGAGCCATTCGTTCAGAAAGGCGCGGGCCTCTTCGGCGCCATGGGTGCGGCGGGCGCTGTACTCCAGGTAATTGATGTAGCGGCCAAATTCGTGCAGGCCGTCCATGGCACGCTTGGGCACCGCCGCTGGCAGCATGCCGTTGAACAGCGCGCCGAACATGCTCTGCTTGTGCTGCGTGGCAAACGCGCCCAGAGCCGCCAGCGTGGTGTGGCCGATGCCGCGCTTGGGCGTGGTGATGGCGCGCAGAAACGCCGGGTCGTCGTCGTTGTTGATCCAGAGGCGAAACCAGGCGCACAGGTCCTTGATTTCGGCGCGGTCGAAAAAGCTGGTGCCGCCCGACACCTTGTACGGAATATTGGCCTTGCGCAGCGCCTTCTCGAACGGCTTGGCCTGGTGATTGGCGCGGTACAGGATGGCAAAACTCTTCCAGTCCGGTGGCGGGTTGCTGGCCGCACGCAGGCTCTGGATGCGGGCCACGGCGCGCTCGGCTTCGTGTTCTTCGCTGTCGGCGTCCACCACCCGCACGGGCTCGCCTTCGCCCAGTTCGCTGAACAGGGTTTTGGGGAACAGCTTCGGGTTGGGCCCGATCACGTTGTTGGCCGCACGCAGGATGGCGCTGGTGGAGCGGTAGTTCTGCTCCAGCTTGATGACCTTGAGGTGGGGGTAGTCCACCGGCAACTTCTTGAGGTTGTCCAGCGTCGCGCCGCGCCAGCCGTAGATGGACTGGTCGTCGTCGCCCACGGCCGTGAAGTGCCCCTTTTCGCCCACCAGCAGCTTGAGCAGCTCGTACTGCGTGGCATTGGTGTCCTGGTACTCGTCCACAAGCACATGGCCCAGGGCAGCCTGCCACTTGGCTCGCACCTCCGGGAAGTCGCGCAGCAGCCGCAGCGGCATGCCGATCAGGTCGTCAAAGTCCACGCTCTGGTAGGCCGCCAGGCGCTCTTCGTAGCGGGCCATCAGCGTGGCGATGATGCGTTCGTTGTCGTCCGCCGCCTGGGCCAGCGCCTGCTCGGAGGTCAGGCCCATATTCTTCCACTTGCTGATCACCCACTGCCACTGGCGCGCGGTGGCCATGTCGGTGGTGCCGCCCGAGGCTTCCTTCAGGATGCCCGTTACGTCATCGGCGTCGAGGATGCTGAACTGGGGTTTGAGGCCCAGCACATGGCCGTCCTCGCGCACCATGCGCACGCCCAGGGCATGGAAGGTGCACACCAGCACATCCTTGGCGCGCCGGCCGATCAGGCCCTTGGCGCGCTCGCGCATTTCGGCGGCAGCCTTGTTCGTGAAGGTGATGGCCGCAATGCGCTTGGGGTCCATGCCCTTTTCGATCATGTGGGCGATCTTCATGGTGATCACCCGCGTCTTGCCCGAGCCCGCCCCGGCCAGCACGAGGCAAGCCCCGTCGGTGTAGTGGACAGCCTGGAGCTGGGCGAGATTGAGACCGGCAGACATGGGAGGGAGGGCAGCAGAGCAGCGGGGAGCGGGACAGGGAGGGCGGGTGTGGGCGGCGCATGCCCAGGGGCTGATGGTGGCGCGGCCGGGTCAGGCCGCGCAAGGGCGCAATGATACCGGCGCGGTCCGGCAGCCTGTCTAGCCCGTGCCCAGTCGGGGTGGACCGCGTATGCCGGGCGGGCGGCTGACAGGCCCCTGACGGGTGGGCGCCACCAGCACCTGGCGGGCCGGACGCTCCGGGAAACCCCGCTAGGGGCTTTGTTTTCACAATTTGATACTCGCAGGCCAGTGCATCTCTTGCCGGGATGCTGGTGTAGAGAACCGAGCCCCGCCATGAACCCCACTGACCAGCCCTCCACCGCTCAGACCGCCGCACCGGGCATCCCGGACGCACGCCGCCGCTGTGTGCACCTTCGCGCATGGAGCGCTGTGGTGGCATCCGGTGTACTGGCCTGCACGGCCCTGCTGCCGGCGCAGGCCCAGATCGGCAGCACCGTGCCTGTGCGCGTGGGGGTCGTGGGGCCGTTCACCGGGCCATCGGCCGATTTTGGCGGGCCCATGCTCAACGGCATCAAGCTGGCGGTGGACGAAATCAATGCCGTGGGCGGCTATCTGGGCCGCCCGCTGGAACTGGTCATCAAGGACGACACGGCCGACCCCGACCAGGGGCGTAAGGTGTCGCAAGAGCTTCTCAATGAAAAAGTGGTCGCCACCATCGGCTTTTGCAACACCGGCGTGGCGCTCAAGGCCATCGACCTGTTCCAGGGCGCCGCCAGCCCCCTCATCGTGCCCTGCGCCACGGGCACTGCCGTGACGGCCAAATACCCCGCGCCCGACAGCTACATCTTCCGCGTGCAGGCGCGCGACGCGATCCAGGCGCCCTTCCTGGTGGACGACATCGTCAAGCGCGGCTGGGACAAGGTCGCCATCTTTGCCGACAAGACCGGCTATGGCGAAGGCGGCTACAACGACGTGGTGGCCGCGCTGGCGGCCAAAAACCTCAAGCCCGTGCATGTGGCGCGTTTTGACCTGGGGGTGAAGGACCTCACGGCCGAGCTGACCGCCGCGCGCAACGCGGGCGCCAACGTGGTCTACAGCTACACCGTGGGGCCGGAAAACGCCACCATCGCCAACGGCAAGAAGGCCCTGGGCTGGAAGGTGCCGCAGGTGGGGCCGTGGCCACTGTCCTTCCCCTTCTTCCTCGAAGGCGCCAAGGACGCGGCCGAGGGCGCGCTCATGGTGCAGACCTTCATCGCCGAGCCCAGCAACGAGCGCCGTGCATCGTTCCTGTCGAGCTACACCCGCAAGTACCACGGCAAGGTGGCCGTGCCCATGGCAGCGGCCAACGCCTACGACGCCACCTACCTGCTGATGTATTCCTTCCTCGGCATCCGCGACGGCAACCTCACCGGCAAAGCCATCAAGGAGTCGCTGGAGGGCAAGATGAAGACCTACTACGGCGTGGTCACCACCTACGACAAGCCCTTCAGCGTGCAGGACAAGGACGCGATCACGCGCAACATGCTGGTCATGGGCATGGTCAAGAACGGCGCCATCACCTTCGCCTACCCCGAAGACGCCAAGCGCAACCTGATCATCCAGCGCAAGCAGTGAAGTGGATGCGCCTTCAACCGCAACGCTGGCTGGAGATCCTTGCCGTGCATTCGCCATGGGTGATGGCCCCCACCTGACTTTGCGCTGACCACACCGGGCGCCGCAGACCCCGGCCGCAGGCGCAGCAAGGACAATGGGACCGTGCTCTCCGTCCTTCTCATCACCTTCCCCTTCTTTGCGCTGGTGCTCTGCGGCTATCTCGCCGCCCGGCGCGGAGTGCTTCCCCAGCCGGCCATCCCGGGGCTCAACGCCTTCGTGCTGTACTTTGCACTGCCCTGCATGCTGTACCGCTTTGGCGCGAGCACACCCATCGCCCAGCTGCTGGACCCGGCCGTGGCGGGCGTGTATGTGCTCTGTGCGCTGGTGATGGTGGGCGCCACGGTGGCGCTCACGCGCAAGGCGCACATCGGCTGGAACGACGCAGCCTTTGGCGCGCTGGTGGCCGCTTTTCCCAACACCGGCTTCATGGGCGTGCCGCTGCTGGTCGCACTGCTGGGGGCGCAAAGCGCGGGCCCGGCCATCGTCACCATCGTGGTGGACATGGTCATCACCAGCTCGCTGTGTATTGCGCTCTCGCGCCTGGATGGTGCGGGCACCCACGGCGTGGGGGTGGCGCTGAAGAACGCCTTCAAGGGCATGGCGACCAATCCCATGCCCTGGTCGATTGCCCTGGGGGCGCTGGCCTCGGCCCTGCAGTTCAAGCTGCCTGGCCCGGTGGACAAGACCATCGCCATGCTGGCCGACGCGGCCTCGCCCGTGGCGCTGTTCACCATCGGTGCCGTGCTGGCGCGTTCGCAGATGAACCAGCACGAGCAGGTGCCCGCGCGCGACTATGTGCCGGTGGCGCTGGCCAAGCTCCTGGTGCACCCGCTTCTGGTGTGGGGCGTGGGCACGGCGGGCATGGCGATGGGGGTGCCGCTCACGCCCTTTGCGCTGACGGTGCTGGTGCTGCTGGCCGCGCTGCCCAGCGCCAGCAACGTCTCGCTGCTGGCCGAAAAGTTCGGCGCCAACAATGGGCGTGTAGCGCGGATCATTCTGGTGTCCACGACGCTGGCGTTTCTGAGCTTTTCAGCAGCGGTGGCGTTGCTGACCTGATTGCTATATTTATGATAGCTATTGGCGCTTTCCCATAAAGCGCTGGTGGCCCAAATTGCTTGAATTTTTGGCGCTGCCTTCTACCCGCGCCGCGTTCCCGGGCCGCGCCGCATCCAGGCGCCGGTCGCCAGCAGCCCCAGGCAAAGCACCACCAGCGCCCAGGGCGAGTTGACAGGGATGTTGCTGGAGGCCACTTCTTCGAGCACCAGGTCGTCGTGGTAGCCCGCCGCGTCGAAGGTGAAGAAGCTGCCGGTTTTGAGTGCGATGGTCACCTGGCTGGAGGTCGCCGTAAAGGTGCCGTCAAAGGGCTCCCACTGGAACTGGAAGACGCCGTTGAGCGCGAGGTTCGACACGTCGCGCCGGGCAATCAGCGTATCCAGCGGGCCGGGCGCCGCGTCGATGGTGGCTGCGCCCACGGCGCCGTCGTAGGCCACCACTTCCCACCAGGTGGCGTTGCCGCCGGCATTGCCCGTGACGCCCCCCGACCAGGCGCCGCGCAGCCGGTACACCCGCCCGGGGGTGACCGCCACGGTCTGGAACAGGCCCCCGTGTGCATTGCCCGCGCCACTGCCTTTTTTCTGCGCGTGGGACATTCCGGCGCCTCCGAACGGGCACTGGGTGGGCACCCAGATATCGCAGTCGTTGCTGTGTATCCAGGTGCCGTCCCAGAAGCCCGGCGGCGCCGTCCAGGTACTCCAGCCAGCCAGGCCGGCCTCGAAGTTGCCGTTGGTGAGCAGGTTCTGGGCACGCACGGCGGTTCCCCCCGCCAGGAGGAGCAGCAAGATCAGGGCACGAACAATGGCTGTCATTGGTAGGGCTTTCTGAAAGTCGAGGGGGAGCAGGGGGACGGTGCGCGGGGCGCCATGCCCGCCAATACCGAGCTGCAAAGAGGCGCAGTATCTGGGCCGATCCCCCCGGATGCAAGTTTTATCGGGCAGGTGGGCAGCGCAAGCTGGGCCGACTGGGCGGCCTTGCCAGGCCGGTGTGCCTCACGCCGACGGGTTGCAGGTCACGCCACGTTTTGTGCATTTCGTCGCAAACGCCTCGCGGGGCCTGGGCGGGCTGGGCACAGTGCGGGTCGGTCTGGGCGTGTCCCAGCTTGACCCCCCCACAGAAAGCCCCTTCATGAAAAAACTGATTCTCTTCCTGGCCGCGCTGACCACCCTGGCAGCACACGCTGCCGACCTGCGCATTGAAGTCACCGTGCCTGCGCAAAAGCAGGGCGCCGTGCTGGCCGCACTGTTTGACAACAGCGAGGGCTTCCCGCGCGGCAAGCCGCTGCAGGTGGCCGCGGCCCAGCCGGGCGATGGGAAGGCTGTGGTGCAGTTTGTGGGCCTGCCCGAAGGTGACTACGCCGTTTCGGTGTTTCTGGACGAGAACGCCAACATGAAACTCGACGCCAATGTGTTTGGCGTGCCGACCGAGTTATACGGCTTCAGCCGCAATGCGCGCAGCGCGCTGGGCCCACCGCAGTTCGCCGACGCGGCCTTCCGCGTGGGTGCCGATGTCAGCCCCCAGGCCATCGAACTCAAGTAAGCCAGCCAGGAGCCCGCGATGACCCACCCCCATCCACCGCGCCGCGCTGTTCTGGCAGCCCTGGCCGCCAGCCTGCTGCCCACGCTGAGCCACAGCGCCGATGCGCCCCATGCCTGGCGCAGCAGTTACACCCCCTACAACGGGCCTTTGAAGGCGCCGCTCGCCAGTGGCCCGCTGCCCGTGAGGGGGCGCTGGCCCGCTGCCCTGCAGGGCACGCTGTACCGCATTGGCCCGGCCCGGCGCGAGCTCGGCAGCGTGGCCATGAACCACTGGTTTGACGGCGACGGAATGCTGCAGGCGTTTCGTTTTGAGGGCGGCAACCTATCACCGGCCACGTCGCCCCGGATTTCGCACCGAGGCGCCCTGCTGGCCACCCCCAAGCTCACAGCCGAAGAGGCCGCCGGTCGGCTGCTGTACTCGGGTTTTGCCACCACTCTGCCCAACTCGCCCCCGCTCAGCGGGCCGGACGACGTCAACCCTGCCAACATCAATCTGCTGGCCCTGCCCGCGCGCAAGGAGCTTTTTGCGCTGTGGGAAGCGGGTTCGGCCCTGGCGGTGGACCCGGTTACGCTGCAGGCCCAGGGGTTCAAGGCCTGGTCGCCCGAGACGCGGGGCGCGCCCTTCTCGGCCCATCCGCGTGTGGCGCCGGATGGCACGGTGTGGAATTTTGGCTATGTCCCGGGCTCGGGGAAGCTGCTGGTGTACGACATTGCACCGACTGGGCAGTTGCGCCGCCAGCATGTCCTGACCACGGAACAAGCAGACATGGTGCACGACTTCGCCATCACTGAGCGGCACTTGGTGTTCCTGCTCATGCCGCTGAAGTTCAACGGACAGCCCGGTGCCGGTAGCCCGCTGCCGCACTACCGCTGGGAAGACAAGGCGCCGCTGGTGGTGTTGCTCGTGGGCAAGGCGGACTTCAAGGTCCAGCGCTTTGAGTTGCCCGCCACCGGCCTGTTCCACCTGGCCAATGCCTGGGAAGAGGGTGGCACGGTGCAGGTGCGGTTTGTGGCGCAACCCGACATCCTGACCGCGCTGCGCCATCTGAACGTCGATGCCCCCCGCAGCACCTCGGTAGCGGCTGCGACGCAGTGGGCGCACATCACGCTCAACCCGTCCATCGGCCAGGCGCGGCTGGAGACACCGGGGCTTGCCCACGTGGAGTTCCCGCGCATCCACCCGGCTCGCAACGGGCTGCCCACGCGCTTCACCACCTTGCTGGCGCGCAGCCCGGGCATGGACGCGCAAGTGCAGGGCTTTGACACGGTGCTCACGCTGCAGGGCGACAAAACACCGCAGCGCCATCGGTACGGCGCGGGCTGGATTGCAGAGGAGCATGTTTACATCCCCGCCAGCACCACCGCGCCCGAGGGCCGGGGCTGGGTGCTGGGCACCGCCTACCACTGGCCGACGGAGCGCACGACGCTGTCCGTGTTCGACGCCCAGGCGGTGAATGCCGGGCCGGTGGCCAGCGTCACGCTGCCCTATGGCCTGCCGCTGGGGCTGCACGGGCAGTTTGTGGCTGCTGGAGCTTGATCAAGGTGCTGGCTCTTGGCCAGCCCGGTGGCTGGCGCCAGTGATCAGGACTGGGCAGGCGGTCACGGTCTGCGCATGGCAATAACTTGCTTGCTGATTCAGTAATCCCTTGTAACACTTTCTGTTTTACGCAAAAAAGGGATTTCAGAATGAAGCAAGTGATGTTGGGTGCGCGGGCTAGTGTCGTTGCGGTGGTGGGATTGCTCGTGGCCCAGGGCGCCGCCGCGCAATCCATGGGTAGCGTGTCCTACGCGCCCCTCGCGGCCTCGAACGTGCCCACGGTGTCTGAATGGGGGCTGATCGGAATGGCGGTTTTGGTGGCCCTGGCGGCCTATCACGCGATGCGTGCCCAGGGCGGCCGTGCGCTGAAGGCCTGGACAACGGGTCTGCTGGTTTGCGGAGTGCTCTCAGCGAGCCTCTGGAATCACCCCGCCATCGCAACCCCCCCACCGGTCGAGATCGCCTTTGACCAGGCCACAGGCGGCGTGGCCAACATTCCCCACAGCACCGAACTCTTCTTCGGGGATTTCTTTCATATCTATACCGCCCAGAACCTGACGGACCGCGCGCAGCGGGTGACCGGCGTCAGCGTCATATCTGGACTGGTTGTGCTTCCTCCCACGGGCTTCACGCCAGAATGTACTGTGGGCTTGGTGCTGCAGCCCAACGAAGTCTGTTACATCAAGGTCTACAACGACAATCTGCCCGGTTGACCGGCGTCATATCGCGAGCGGGTCCACATCCACCAGCCACCGTATCAGCCCCTTGTGCTCGGGCTGACTGCGGGTGGTTTGCAGCACTGGCTGCCACGCGGCCAGAAAGCGCTGCAGGGTGGCGCGGCTGCTGCTTTCCATGAGCATCTGGGCGCGTTCCACATTGGCCACACGCTGGATGGTCAGCGGCACGGGCGGGAACAGGATGACCGTGCCATCGGGCAGCCCTGGCAGCTGCGCGGCGTGGGCGGCGGCGGTGGCTGCTGACAGAAAACCCTGCGCCACCTCCTGCGTGCGGGCATCGGCCCGCACCAGCGCCTGGTAAGAGAACGGCGGCATGGCGGCCTCCTCGCGCTCCTTGAGCTGCTGGGCGGCAAAGGCCTCGTAGTCGTGCGTGCGCAGCGCTTCGAACACGGCATGTTTGGGGTGAAAACTCTGCACCCACATCTCGGGCTGCGTGCCATGCACCGCTTGCGCGGCCATGTAGGCCGCATCGCGCCCAGCCCGGCCTGCGGCCTGCATGAGCAGCGCAAACAGCCGCTCGGCCGCGCGGAAGTCGCTGCTGAACAGCGCGCCATCGGGCTGCACCGCGGCCACCAGCGTGATGCGCCGGAAGTCGTGCCCCTTGGCGATCATCTGCGTGCCCACCAGCACATCCACCTCACCAGAATGCACCTGCGCCAGCTGCGCCTCCAGCGCACCCTTGGCCCTGGTGGTGTCGGCGTCGATGCGGGCGATGCGGGCCGGCGTGCGGTCGGGCCGCAGCACTTCGGACAGCAGGGCGCCCAGTTGCTCTTCGAGCTGCTCGGTGCCCCGGCCCATGGGGTGGATGTCGGGGCTGCCACAGGTGGGGCAGTGGTAGGGCACGCGCACGGTGTAGCCGCAGTGGTGGCAGCGCAGGGTGCGGTCGGTCTTGTGGAAGACCTGGTGCGCGCTGCAGTGCGGGCAGTCGCTTTTCCAGCCGCAGTCCACGCAGTGCAGCACGGGGGCGTAGCCCCGGCGGTTCAGCAGCACCATGCTTTGTTCGCCGCGCGCCACGCGTTCGGTGATGGCCTGCAGCAGCGGCGCGCTGAACACCGTGCGCCGAGGCTGCTGGTTCATGTCCACCCGGCGCACACGCGCCAGGGCGCCGGCACCAATGCGGCTGGGCATGTGCAGCCGCACATAGCGGCCGCCTTCGGGGTCGTCGGCCATAGGGGGGCGGCTGGCGTACCAGCTCTCCAGCGACGGTGTGGCCGAGCCCAGAATGACCTTGGCGCCCTGCTCGCGCCCACGCCAGATGGCCAGATCACGGGCCGAGTAGCGCGCGCCCTCTTGTTGCTTGTAGCTGGGGTCGTGTTCTTCATCGACCACGATGAGTTTCAGCCCCGGCAGGCTGGCAAACACCGCCATGCGCGTGCCCAGCACGATGCGTGCGCTGCCGCTGTGGGCGGCCAGCCAGCTCTTGAGGCGCTGTGGGTTCGTCATCCCGCTGTGCAGCGACACCACGGCACCTGGGCCGAAGCGCGGGGCAAAGCGGCCCACAAAGCGCTCTTCGAGCTGGGGGGTCAGGTTGATCTCGGGCACCATCACCAGGGCTTGCGCGGTGGGGTCGGCCTCCAGCATCTCCTGCACACAGCGCAAATACACCTCGGTCTTGCCGCTGCCCGTGCTGCCAAACAGCAGGAAAGGGCCTTTTTCAGCAGAAATTCGGGCCTTAGCGCTTTCCTGTTCTGGGGTAAGTGCTATGTTTTCAATAGCATTTGAAGTGTCGCCCCCTGCCTTGGCCGGGCGGCGCAGGCGGCGGGCGAGTTGTTCGGGGCGCAGGTCGCGCAGCTGGGGCGGCAAGGCGGCCGTAGCGACTTCGCCCAGGGCGCGCTGGTAGTAGCGCGCGGCGAATGCCACCAGGCGGCGCCAAGGCATGTCCAGCGGCGCCACACCGTCGAGCACACCGGCAATCGGCCGCAGCGTGGCGCCGTCAGGCAACTCGCCGGTGGCCTCGTCGGTATCCCACACCACGCCCAGCACCTCGCGGGTGCCCAGCGGCACGCGCACCAGCGTGCCGGGCGCGAGCGGGTGCTCACTGGCGTAGCTCAGCAGATCGCCCACGCCGCTGTGCGACGGGGTGTGCAGGGCAACCTGGACGATGGTGGAGGGGGTAGGCACGGCAGAGGGCGGGTTACAGAGGCTTGTGGAGGTCGCTTGGAGGTTTGGGTGCTAAGTGCTTGATTTGATGAGGGGCCCCAAGTAATCCCGACTTTCTGTGGATAACTTTGTTGACATCCTGTCCGGACACCCTGCCAGCCCGCATGAATGCTGGCTGCGAACAGATTGCCCGGAAATGCGGCACACCAAAAAAATCGTTATGAATCAAGCATCTGAAGAAATTCCCCACGATTTTTTGTGCTAAGCCGTTGTGACGGACGTATGTTGCGCCGCATCACGGTTGGTGTGCATAAGTCGGACACGAGGGCTTCGTCAAGAGGACAGATGGCCCCCTTTTTGTGCTAGCAGTGTGGTGTCATGTTCACGCATTTCTTCGATATGGCCTGCAAGTGCTTGATTTCACAGGGTATTTGTAAGAAATCCAAAATTTCTGTGGATAACTTTGTTGATATCCCTTGGGTTTGGCCTGCAAGCCCTTGAAAATCCGTGCTTTGGCTGGATTGCCTGTCAAAAAAGCAGGGGATTTAAATCCATATAAATCAACGACTTAGCGGTTGCGCAAAGTTTTTTTACAAGTTACCACCTGCGGTGACGCGGGGCCGGTGAATGCTCCAATTTTGTGCATAAGTGCGCCTTGGAAGCGGGCTCGCCCGCACCTGAAGATCTTGAACAGGTTCTAAGGATTGTCGCAGGGCCTGCTGGGGCGCTGTGCGGTGAGGCTGGTGTCGTCGCAGGTCTCCGGTGATGGAGGCCGATGTCGCTTTGCTTCAAGACGGCGTGGGCCCGCGTGGCGACGATGCGGCCATGGCTAACAACTCTTCTCCTTCCCTTGCAATAGCTCCCTCCATGGAGCGCGATGGTTTTGTGCTTGCCCGGCTGGACGATGTGGTGCAGGCCGCACGCGCCAACAGCCTGTGGTTCATGACCTTTGGCCTGGCCTGCTGTGCCGTCGAGATGATGCACGCCGCCATGGCGCGCTACGACCTGGACCAGTTCGGCATCATTCCGCGCTCCAGCCCACGCCATAGCGACCTGATGATCGTGGCCGGCACGCTGACGAACAAGATGGCGCCCGCCATCCGCAGGGTGTATGACCAGATGCCCGAGCCGCGCTATGTGGTCTCGATGGGGTCGTGCGCCAACGGCGGCGGGTACTACCACTACAGCTATTCGGTGGTGCGCGGCTGCGACCGCATCGTGCCGGTGGATGTCTATGTGCCCGGTTGCCCGCCCACGGCCGAGGCGCTGCTCTACGGCATCCTGCAGCTGCAGGCCAAGATCAAGCGCCCCCGTGTGATCCAGCGGTAAAGCGGTCGCAAAGCGCGGCGGCCCCTTCAACTGCGCCGCAGCAGCCAGTCGGCATCGTCACCCGGCTGCTGGGTGTGGGCCTTGAGTGCAGCAGGAGGGCGTTCGAAAAGGCTGCGCGCCTCGCGGCTGAAGTGTGCCTGGTCGGCGTAGCCGTGGAGCAGCGCGGCATCCAGCGCACCCGCATCGCCGTCGCGCATGGTCAGCAGGGCGTGTTCGGCCCGCAGCATGCGCTCGATTTCGCCAGGCCGCAGGCCTACCAGTTGCCGTGTGCGGCGCTGCAGGTGCCGGGGCGTCCAGCCGAGCGTGGTGGCCAGGGCCTGGCGTGCGCCGCGCTGCCAGTCCTGCTGCAACACCTGCAGCCAGGCGGCGTGCCGGTCTGCCACGGCGCCCCAGCGCGGGGTGAGGAAGGCCACACACAGCGCCTTGCGCGCACCATGGTCGGGCGCCGTGTGGACGGCTGCCAGGAGTCGGTGCCACTCCTCGGGCAACCAGGTCACCGCGTCCGTGATGCGGTCGGTCAGCGGCGCCAGGTCCTGCCCGGTCAGCAGCCCCAGCGCGCCGGGCTGGAACGCCAGGCAGAACGAATCGCCATCGCGGGAAGAGACCGAGTGGTAAGGATGGCGGTGGGCGCCCGACAGCGTGATGGTGGGCATGGCCGCTGCCGTGGCCGTACCCGCACATTCCACGAGCTGGACCGTGCCCCGCGTGAGCCAGATGATGCCCGGGTAGGGGCTGGGCGGCACGCGCGTGTCCGCCAGGGTGTGGGGCGGCTGGCGGCCCAGGTCGCGCCAGAAAAAGGCGCGCACGCAGTCCGCGAGCGCGCCGGGTGGGGCTTGCAGGGCCGAGGCGGGCAGCGCCTGCGGGCAGGTGGGGGACTCCGCTGGCGGCGGTACGGGCTGTTCCATTGCCATCACCTGGTCCCTGCCGGGTGCGCCGCGCGGTCTGGAGCCCTCGCCCGGAGGATCAGCCCTGGCGCTGTGCGCGCGAGTGGCTGTGCACCGCCTCTACCAGCGCCGCCACATGCTCGGGTGGGGTGAACTGGCTGATGCCGTGGCCCAGGTTGAAGATGTGGGTGGGGCCGGTGGTGCTGCGGTCGGTGTGGGGTTTGCCGAAGCTGTCGAGCACCTTGTGCACCTGTTGCACGATCTGCGCGGGCGGCGCAAACAGCACGTTGGGGTCGATGTTGCCCTGCAGCGCCTTGCCCGGGCCTCCTGGCTGGCCGCCCACGATGGCGCGGGCCTTGCCCAGGTTGGCCGTCCAGTCCAGGCCCAGCACCTCGCAGTCGATGTCTTTCATGTCCTCCAGCCAGATGCCGCCGCCCTTGGTGAAGACGATGCGCGGCACGTCGGCGCCGTCCACGCCGGTGCGCTTCAATTGCGCCAACACGCGCGTGGTGTAGGCCAGGCTGAACTCCTGGAACGCGCCGTCGGCCAGCACGCCGCCCCAACTGTCAAAAATCATCACGGCCTGGGCTCCGGCGTCGATCTGGGCGTTCAGGTACGCGGCCACGCTGTCGGCGTTGATGGCCAGGATGCGGTGCATCAGGTCGGAGCGGCTGTACATCAGGCTCTTGACGAGGCGGTAGTCATCGCTGCCCTTGCCTTCGACCATGTAACACGCCAGTGTCCAGGGGCTGCCCGAAAAACCGATCAACGGCACGCGGCCGTTCAGGGCCTTGCGGATGCTGGTGACCGCGTCGAACACGTAGCGCAGCTTGTCCATGTCGGGCACCGCCAGCTCGGCCACGGCGGCTTCGTCGCGCACCACTTTGGCAAAGCGCGGGCCTTCGCCCTCGGCAAACGACAGACCCAGGCCCATGGCATCAGGCACGGTGAGGATGTCGCTGAACAGGATGGCGGCATCGAGCGGAAAACGCTCCAGCGGCTGCAGGGTCACTTCAGTGGCGTAGTCCACATTGGTGGCCAGGCCCATGAAGCTGCCGGCCTGGGCGCGCGTTGCCTTGTACTCCGGCAGATAGCGCCCCGCCTGGCGCATGAGCCACAGGGGCGTGTAGTCGGTGGCCTGGCGGCGGCAGGCACGCAGGAAGGTGTCGTTGGCGAGGGGGGCGAAGGTCATCCTGCGATTGTCGCAGGCCGACCGCCAGCCTCGGCACCCGGCCTGGCGGCAGAAATTGATGCGCATCAAGCCGGGGCGCACGCGGAACCGGCTTCGCCGGTCCAGGGGTGGCGTCCTCCTCCCGGGGGAACCGGCGCAGCCGCTCAGGGGGGGCTTCACCGTTCTGCGATGTAGTGCGACATGCGGACGGTCTCGCCGGGCGCCAAAAACGCCCGCACTTCGGTTTCCAGCACCTGGTCGGCCATCGTGGCGCGGGCGCGCTGGTGCAGGTAGTCGGCCCAGGATTCAACGATGAAGCGCTCCACGTACCGCGAGGGTTCACCCAGGTCCTTGTACACCCGCCAAAAGGTGGCGCCGTCGCGCCTGCGCGGGGCCTTCATGCGGCTGATGGTGTCGAGGAACGCTGCATCGGTGCCGGGCGCAATGCGGTAGCCCACCTCCACAGCCACGGGGCCTGCCTCGGGCAGGGGCTCGGCCTCGATGAAGAGTTCATCCCACGGTGTGGCCTGCGTCACTTCGTGCAGCCCACCCATGCGCAGCGGCATGGGGCGTGCCAGCAGCAGCCCCACACCCATGAGCGCAGCGGCCACGTACAGTGTGGGAGCCAGGCCCACGATGTCGGATGCGGCGCCCCAGAATGCCGAGCCCATGGCAAACGCGCCCAGCGCGGCCACCATGTGCATGGCCACGGCGCGGGATCGCACCCACTGTGGGGCACTGGCCTGCGTGGCGGTGTTGAAGGTGGACATCGCCGACATCCACGCCGCGCCCGCAAACAGCATGGCGACGTAAACCACCCACGCCACCTTGGTCAGCGCTGCCACCAGCATGGCGGCAGCAAAAACCACGCCGCCCACGCCCACGATGACCTCCATGCCAAAGCGCGCGCGCAGCCGCCCCAGCACCAGGCCCACGGCCACGGCACCCGTACCCAGGCAACCCATCAGCAGCCCGAAGCCCTGCGCACCGGTGCCCAGCTGGCGCTGCGCAATCACCGGCAGCAGCGCCCACAGGGCCGAGCCTGCCGCGCTGAACGCCATCACGCGCACCAGCTGCGCCAGGATGATGCGTGAGTGCCAGGCAAAACGCAGGCCACTGAGCGTGCCGCCCCACAGGCGCTCGGCGGGCAGCTTGGACGGCGGGTGTGCCTTGGGCGGCCAGCGGCGGATGGACTCCCACATCACCAGCGTTGTGGTCACCGTGACGGCAAACACCCAGCCCGCACCCAGCTGCGCAAACACCAGCCCGGCCAGCGTGGGCCCCACGGCGCGCGCGGCGTTGTAGGCGATGCTCACGGCGGTGATGGCCTGGGGCCACTCGTCGCGCGGAACCGGGTCGATGACGGATGAGTTCCACGCAGGCGTCAGCACCGCCGTGCAGCAGCCACACACAAACACCAGAAACAGCACCGACGCCGGACCGCCCCAACCGCCCAGCACCAGCAGCGTGAGCAGTGCACAGGCGCCCACCTGTGCCATCAGCGCGCCCGATATCAGCCTGCGCCGGTCGGTGGTGTCGGCCAGTACACCGGCAGGCAGGGCCAGCAAAAACATGGGCAAAAACACGGCCGTCTGTACCAACGCCGCCAGGAACGACGAGCCCGTCAACTCCACCATGAGCCACGCAGCGGCCATGGTCTGCATGCCGCTGCCCACAAAAAAGATGCCACCGCAGATCCACAGGCCTCGGAAAGCGGGTTGGCGCAGGGGGCTCCACAAAGAGGTCGGGGGTGATGACATGGCGGGTGGGCAAAAAAAAGGCGGACCAGAAGGAATGCACTGGAGCAACCACGCTCACCGCTGCGACCTTTGCCAACGCGTCCCGCCGTTGGGTGCGGCCCTGTGCAGTCAATCCCCAAAACGGGGGATGACGCTGAGGTGGGCGTTTGTTAGTATTTGTGCGTGTTGTAGCTATTTGTATAAAACAGTGGCAAGCCTAGGTCAATTCACCGACGGAGGAGAGGGTATGTTGAGAAATAGCATTATTTCTTTGGGGTTTATTTGCGTGACTGGATTTGCACACGCAGATCTTAAAAATATCAGCGCGACCGGAGTTCATTCTGCAACCAATCTGGAAGCCATCGCTTGCACTATAGCTGGATACGATGGGCCGTCGTACCGTGGGACCAAAGTGCTGTATATCTTTGCCGAATCGACGGGTAATGGGCGTGACCCGATGCTCAGAGTCAGCTCGCTGAAATACAACTATGTGATGCAAAACGACGACTGGGAGGAGGAGTACTACGTCAACGGTTCAGCGCGAACCCCTGTGCCGGCATCCTTGTATTCCAGCTTTATGCGGATTCCTAATCGGGCTACTGACGCGGCAGTCATTTATTTTGCAGACCCCGGGGAGGCTGTTTGTGCTTTCACCAAGGAGTATGCAAATGATGGAAACCTTTATCAGGTTCAAATTTCTTTTACCGACGTCACGGCGGCCATTACGGCGGCAGGAATCCGATCTTCAGCAAACGATGCCGCTGTGGATCCAAATGGAATGCTGCGAGCTGACTTGAACCAGCTCATGGACATTCAGGCAAATACTGAAAAATAGGAATCAGCGATTCCAGGGGGTTTGGGAAGTACCGCTGGTGGCGCTGCCGTCACCATTCTTGGTCTGTTCGCGAGGTTTTCCGGCCCCCGCGCAACCGGTAAGTGCGCGGCACATCGGTGCGGCTTGCCACCAGAGCTTCCGCCCGTTTTTGCATATCGGCCAGCGCGAGGTCCAGGGCCTGAACCGTGCCCGTGTTCAGGCCCGCCAGCAGTTCCTGGTTAAGCGCCTTCACCTGGGGGAACAGTTGATCGTGCAGCGCCTGCCCTGCCGGGGTGAGCGATAGCACCGCCTGGCGCCGGTCGCCCGGCATCGCATCGCGGGTGAGCAGCTTTTTGGCCAGTAGCGACGTGATGGCGCGTGACGTGCGCGACCGGTCCAGCCCCAGCCGCTGGGCCAGCTCGGCCGGGGGCATGCCCGTGTGCTGCGCCAGCATCATCAGCAGCCCCCACTCGCGCCGCGTGATGCCGTAGCCCCCTTCGCACAGCCGCACCACCAGGCTGCCCGCGACGGCCAGCAGTCGGTTCAGGCGGTACATCAACAGGTCGTTGGCCGCTTCCGGATGGGTCAGGCGGTGGCCCGGCTCGGCGGGGCCTGGGGGTGCCGGGGTGGGCGCGGACATCAGGGTATTTCCGTGCAATAGTTGATTAGATCAATCGATTGTGTGGCCAATACAGTGCGCCCATCAACCTGCGCGATGGTGCAGGGCCCTGCAACTGCCCCTGGAGACTTTTCGACGATGCGCAAACCCCTTTCATCGGTACTGGCCATAGCGCTGACCCTGGCCGCCTCCATCACGCAAGCGCAGGAAGCCCCGTTGCGCATCGTGGTGGGCTACGCCCCTGGCGGCTCTACCGACCGCGTGGCCCGCATCGTGGCGGACAAGCTGGGCAGCAAGCTTGGCACGCCCGTCATCGTGGAGAACAAGACCGGCGCGGGCGGCCGCCTGTCGGCACAGGCCGTCAAAACCGCCCCTGCCAACCAGCCCACGCTGCTGCTGGCCAACCCCGCCGTGATGCTCGTGGCACCGCTGGTCTTCCCCGATGCGGGCTACGACCCCGAGCGCGACTTCCGCCCCGTGAGCCATGTCAACAGCTACGAATTCGGCGTGGCCGTGGGCAGCGCCGTGCCCGTCAAGGAACTGCCACACCTCATGGCCTGGCTGCGCGCCAACCCCGACAAGGCCAACTTCGGCGTGCCCGCCACCGGGAGCCTGCCGCACTTTTTCGGCCTGATGGTGGGCGACGCGGCCAAGGTGCGCGCCGAGGTGGTGGGCTACCGGGGCTCCGCGCCGCTGCTCAACGACCTGCTCGGCGGCCAGGTGCCCGTGGCGTTCGACACGTTTGACACCCTGCTGCCCCAGCACGAAGCGGGCAAGATCCGCATCCTCGCGGTGTCGGGTGCCAAGCGCAGTGCGCTGGATGGAAAGATCCCCACCTTCAAGGAAAGCGGTTTGGACCTGGCTGCGACCGGATGGAACACCTTCTTTGCGCCCATGGGCATGCCCAAGGCGCAAGCCGAACGCCTGGCTGGTCTGATCCATGAAGTGATGAAGGACCCCGACACCCAGCGCAAGTTCGAGGCGGCCAAGATGGAGCCCGTGGTGGCGACCATGGCGCAGACCGAAGCCATGCTCAAGGCCTACCGCGCGCAATGGGCCCCGGTGGTCCAACGCTCGGGCTTCAAACCATGACCACCCGCCCGAACATCATCTTCATCGTTGCCGACGACCTCGGCTATGCCGACCTGGGCTGCTACGGCGGGCGCGACGCGGCGTTTGGCCCGGTGTCGCCGGTGCTCGATCAGCTGGCGGCTAACGGCCTCAAGCTCACGCAGGGCTACTCCAGTTCCCCCGTCTGCTCGCCCACGCGGTTTGCGCTGATGACCGCGCGCTACCAGTACCGCCTGCGCGGCGCGGCCGAGGAACCCATCAACAGCAAGAGCCGGGGCAGCACCACGCTGGGCCTGCCGTCCGAACACCCCACGCTGCCGTCGCTGCTGCGCGCAGCGGGCTACCGCACGGCGCTGATGGGCAAGTGGCACCTGGGCTACCCTCCCGCGTTCGGGCCGCTGCGCTCGGGCTACGAAGAGTTCTTCGGGCCCATGTCGGGCGGGGTGGACTACTTCACCCACTGCAGCTCCAACGGCACGCACGACCTGTACCTGGGCGAGGAGGAAAAGCAGCAGGACGGCTACCTCACCGACCTCATCACCGACCACGCGCTCGACTATGTGCAGCGCATGGCGCCGGGCGCGCAGGCGGGCACGCCGTTCTTCCTGAGCCTGCACTACACCGCCCCCCACTGGCCCTGGGAGACCCGCGACGACGAGGCGCTGGCGCAGGAGGTGAAGACGAACCTGTTCCACCTGCACGGCGGCAACATCGAAACCTACCGCCGCATGATCCACCACATGGACGAGGGCATCGGCCGCATCATGGCGCTGCTGGAGGAAAAGGGCCTTGCGCGCGACACGCTGGTGGTGTTCACCAGCGACAACGGTGGCGAGCGCTTCTCGGACAACTGGCCGCTGGTGGGCGGCAAGATGGACCTGACCGAGGGCGGCATCCGCGTGCCCTGGATCGCCCACTGGCCTGCGGTGATCGCCCCCGGCGGTGTGAGCGCGCAGACCTGCATGACCATGGACTGGTCGGCCACGATGCTCGAAGCCGCAGGGGCCGGCGCGCATGTGGACTACCCACTGGACGGCCGCTCGCTGATGCCGCTGCTGCGCAATGCGGCGGCGCTGGACGAGCCCCCGCTGTTCTGGCGCATGAACCACCGGGGCCAGCGCGCCATGCGCCAGGGCGTGTGGAAGTACCTGCGGGTGGACGGCAATGATTACTTGTTCAACCTGGCCGACGATGAACGCGAGCGCGCCAACCGCGCGCCCGTGGAGCCCGAACGCCTGCAGGCCATGCGCGCCGCGTGGGAGGCGTGGAATGCGTCCATGCCCGCCATTCCTGACGATGCGACGGTGAGCCTGGGCTACTCGGTGAAGGACATGCCGCAGCGCTGAGCCTGGCGGGACGGCAGGGCTTGCCCTGTTGCCCGCCCGGCCCCCTTGCCGGTAGATTGGGCGCCATGCCCGCCGCCACCCTTGTGCCCTCGTCCCCCGCTGCTCTGCGCCAGTGGACCACCGACGTGGTGGCGCCGCCCGCGCGCCTGGACTACTGGGTGGGCGCGATCTGCGAGGCGTTTCTGGAGATGGATTGCAGCTCCCGCGAGGCGCCGCTGTTCGGCGGCGAGCTGCAAAGCCTGCCGGTGGAGACGCTGTCCATCAACCGCGTGCGGGCCTCCACCCAGGATGTCTTTCGCACGCCCGCAGGCATTGCACGCAGCCGCCAGCTGCCTTTCTACCTGATCGGCCAGGCCGAGACTGCGTGGCATGTGCGCCAGGATGGCCATGTGGCCCATCTGCGGCCGGGCGATGTGGTGCTGCTGGATTCGGCACGGCCTTACGAACTGCATTTTCCTGATGGTGTGCACTGTGTGTCGCTGCAGCTGCCGCGCGCCTGGGTGGGGCAGTGGCTGGAGCAGGCCGAGGCGCCCGGCCCGCGCGTGGCCTGGCGAGACCAGGGCTGGGGCCAGAGCCTGGGGGCGCTGGCCGTGCAGCTGGCGCGTGACCCGTCCTCGGCGCAGGCCTTGCCGCCAGCATTGCTGTCCGACCACCTGGGGGCGCTGTTGTGCGCTGCGCTGGAGCCGCCCCAGCCACCGGCACCCACTGCGGCGCGCAGCCTGCATGCCCATCTGTGTGCGCTGATCCGGGCGCGCATCGACCAGCCGGGCCTCTCGGCCCCGGCGCTGGCGCAGGAGGCGGGCGTGTCGCTGCGCACCCTGCACCGGGCGTTTGCGGCGCAAGGCCACACCTTTGCGGGCGCGTTGCGCGAACTGCGCCTGGCGCGTGCAGGCGAGCTGCTGCGCCGCCCCCAGCTGGCCCATGTGGCCGTGGGCGAGATTGGGCGGCGCTGCGGCTTTGCGGACCCTTCGCATTTCGCACGCGCCTTCCAGCGCGCCATGGGCGTGTCGCCCGCGCAGTGGCGGCGCGGCGGCTGATTCCGTTTCCAAATCATCCGTGTCGTTGTTGCTTCGCCTTGCCGTGCTACAGCACTGTCTGCGGCTTCGCGCCTAGACACGAATGATTTGGAAACGGAATGAGGCCAAGCGTTGAGACGGCCGCGCTGGCCTGTGGGTGAGCGCTCTGGCACATCCAGCACAGCAGGCTGGCACGCGCGGGCCATTCCGTGCCACCGGGTGTTTCTAAGGTAGCGGCAGGGCGGATTGCCCAGTCCTGCAACACAACCCCAAGGAGACACACATGCCGGATACCTATGTCCTGGTCCATGGCGCCTGGCACACCGGTGCCGAAATGGAAGCCACCGCCACCCACCTGCGCGCGCGCGGCCTCACCGTGCATTGCCCCACGCTGGCAGGCAACCGCCCCGGCGACGACCGCGCGGCCACGGGTCTCGCCGACGCGGTGGATTCGCTGGCGGCCTTCATCGAAGGCCAGGGCCTGACCGACGTGCGCCTGGTGGGCCACAGCTACGGCGGCATGGTCATCAGCCATATGCCCGCGCGTCTGCCTGGGCGCATCCGCCGTCTGGTGTACTGGAACGCCTTCGTGCCGCAGCCAGGCGAATGCCTGAACGACCTGGTGCCGCCGCATTACCGCGCGCTGTTCGACCAGGTGGCGGCCAGCAGTGGCAATGCCGTGATGCTGCCGTACCCCATCTGGCGCGAGGCCTTCATCAACGATGCCGACGAGGCCCTGGCGCAAAGCACCTACGCGCTGCTCAACCCTCATCCCTACCGCACCTTCACCGAACCCGCGCAACTGCCCGTGCCGCTGGCCGCGCTGGAGGTGGGCAAGAGTTACCTCAACGCGCAGCAGGACACTGCACTGCCGCACAGCCTGCCCTGGCACCCGCGCCTGTCGGAGCGGCTGGGCCTGTTCCGCCTGGTGGAGTGCCCGGGCAGCCACGAGCTGTGTTTTTCCGACCCGGCATCGGCTGCCTTGCATATCGAGCGGGCAGGGCGCGACTGAAGGGACCCAGGTTTTTTTTGCGCTGACTACAAGGTTTTTTGGCCTCTTGCGCCTGCTGGGCAAGCGCTGATTGCTATCAATTCAGGAGTGATCCGCTACTCCCCGCCTCCAGCAGCCGCATGAGCAGCGGGTGCATCACCTTGCGGGCGCTGTAGATCAGGTGGAACTGCTCCTGCACGTCCGGCGTGGTGCCCACATGCACAAGCCCGTGGGTCTGTGCCAGGTGCTCGCCCAGCGACACCGGCGCGGGCATCACACCCATGCCGGTGGCGGCAAAGGTGCTCAGCAGCGCGCTGTCTTCAAACTCCCCAGCGATGCGCGGGCGGATGCGTTCGCGTTCCAGCCAGTGGTCGATGCGCGCGCGCATGGCGGCGTGGTCGGTGGGCAGCAGCACGGGCACCACGGCCAGGCTGTGCGGAAAGTTGTTGGCTGCCGCCTCGGCCCAGAGCGGCGGCGCGTACCAGGCAATCGCGCTCGTGCCCAGCAGCTGGCTGGTGGTGCGCAGGGCGGGGTTGGGGGGCGCAGCACGGTCGGCCAGCACGGCATCGAGCTTGTGCAGCGCCAGCTCGCCCAGCAGGGGCTGGAACTCGCCCTCATGGCACAGCAGGCGCAGGTGCGGTTCGTCCAGCACGGGGGTGAGCAGCCGATGCACGGCCAGCTTGGCAATGCCGTCGGAAATGCCCAGGTTCAGGCGCAGCGTCTGGCCGCTGGCGGCCTCGCGCACGCGCACGGGCAGCAGCTCGCCCAGCGCAAAGATGTGGTCGGCCTCGTGCAGCGCGGCCACGCCCGCATCGGTGAGCACCAGGTTGCGGCCCTCGGTGCGCAGCAGGCTCACGCCCAGCGACTTTTCAAGCTCCCGCACCTGGGCGCTGATGGTCTGCATGGCCATGTCCAGCCGCTCGGCGGCGCGGGCGATACCGCCCTCCTTGGCCACCACCCAGAAGTAGAAAAGATGGCGGTAGTTGAAGCTCTGGCTCATGGGTTCTTCCGAGGGAAAAGGGTTTAGTTCGTAAAAACCGAACCAATACTACTGTGATAACAGATTTTAAAGAAGTACATCAGCCCCTACAGTCCGGGGCTTGGGCGTCCGGCTTGCCCGGACGTGTGAGGGCATCTTTGGAGAAACTCGATGGAAACGATCGGAACGTGGTGGATGTGGGCGGGATTTGCCGTCTTCGTGGTCATTGCCATAGGCGTGGACCTGCTGGTCATGGAGCGCCAGGGCGCGCACAAGGTCACCATGGGCGAGGCCGCGCGCTGGAGCCTTTTGTGGTTCTCGCTGGCGTTTGTGTTTGTGGCCATTCTGTGGTGGTACCTGGACGGAAGCCAGGGCCGTGAGATTGCCAACACCGTCTCTATGCAGTTCATCACCGGCTATCTGGTCGAAAAGAGCCTGTCGGTGGACAACATCTTTGTCTTCCTGATGCTGTTCAGCTACTTTGCCGTGCCGCCGCAGTACCAAAAGCGCGCGCTCATCATCGGCATCATCGGTGCCATCGTGCTGCGCACGCTGCTCATCCTGGCAGGTGCCTGGCTGCTGGCCACCTTCCACTGGCTGCTGTATGTGTTCGGTGCGTTCCTGGTCGTCACCGGCGTGAAGATGTGGTTTGCCGCTGGGCAGGAGCCTGACATCGCCACCAACCCGGTGCTCAAGTTCCTGAAGAAGCGCATTCGCATCACCGACCAGTTCGATGGCGAGAAGCTCTCCACCATGATGAACGGCGTCAAGCACTTCACGCCCCTGTTTGTGGTGCTGGTGCTCATCGGCACCACCGACATCATCTTTGCGGTGGACAGCATCCCGGCCATCTTCGCCATCACCAGCGACCCGTTCATCGTGCTCACGGCCAACATCTTTGCCATCCTGGGCCTGCGTGCGCTGTACTTCCTGCTGGCTGACCTGGCCAACCGTTTCCACCTGCTGGCCTATGGCCTGGCGCTGGTGCTCGTGTTCATCGGCGGCAAGATGCTGCTCATCGACTTTGTGAAGATCCCGATCGGCTATGCGCTGCTGGTGACGGCGTCGCTGATTGCAGGCTCCATCTTCCTGTCGCTGCGCAGCTCGGGCGAAAGCGCCCATGGCGCTCCGGCCCTGCCGCGCAAGGACTGAGTGCAGTGGTAAGCCAGATGCTTTGTTCATTGCGCCGCTGGCTGCGCGCCCTGGAGCCACGCGCCCGCGCACACCTGGACCGGGACTGGCTCATCCGCCTGCGCCCCTGGCTGGAGCGGCGCGAGCTGTTTCGCTTTCAGCGCCAGCCCCTGGCGCGCGGGGTGGCGGCGGGCCTGTTCTGCGGGCTGATCCCCGGGCCGCTGCAGATTCCGGGCACGCTGCTGGTCTGCGCATGGCTGCGCGGCAACATCGTGGCGGGCGGGGTGGCCACGTTCTATACCAACCCGCTCACCACCGTGCCGCTGTATGCACTGGCCTTCTATGTGGGCGCGTTGGTGATGCCGGGCACCCAGACTTTGCCCGCGTGGAGCAGCGTGGTGCCGGGCGGAGACTTCTCGGTGCAGGCGCTGGGCGCCTGGATGCAGGCCCTGGGCACACCGCTGCTGGTGGGCCTGCCCACGCTGGGCCTGGTGATGGCGGCACTGGGCTATGCCACGGTGCAACTTTTGTGGCTGGCGCCCGCCCTGCAGCGCAAGCGGCGGCTGGCACGCAGCCGCTGAGCGTCCTGCGACAGGAGCGTGGCTTTTGCCAGCGCCACCGTGGAACTGGCTTTGCCAGGCCATGGGTGGCGTCCCCTCCAGGGGAAAACGGCGCAGCCGTTCAGGGAGTTAATCGAGTTTCACGCCCACCTTCGTAATGACTCGGCCCCACTTTTCCCGCTCGGCACGCGCAAAGCTGCCCATCTGGGCGGCCGTGCCGGGCATGGGTTCCACACCCAGGGCCTGCAGCCGGGCCTTGGTGCGCGTGTCGGCCAGGGCCGTCTGCAGCGCCTTGCTGAAACTCGCGGCCACATCGGCTGATGCGCCCGCGGGCACCACCAGGCCCTGCCATGCAAAGCCTTCAAACCCTTGCAGGCCTTGCTCTGAAATCGTGGGCACATCGGGCATGGTGGTCACGCGCTGCGGGCTGGCCACACCAATGGCCTTGACCTTGCCGCCGTTGAGAAACGGGTACACCGTGGCGCTGTCGATCCACATCGCGGGTACCTGACCACCAATCACATCCTGGATCGCCGGAGCCGCGCCGCGATACGGCACATGCGTGAGCTTGAGCCCGCTTTGCTCGCGGAACAGCTCGCCCACCAGGTGGTGCGGGCTGCCCGGCCCGGCCGACGCCCAGTTCACGCCATCGGCCTGCCCCTTGGCCCAGGCCATGAATTCTTTGAGGTTCTTGGCGGGCACGTTGTTGGACACCACCAGGAACATCGGAAAGCGCACCAGCAGGCCCACGGGTTGGAAGTCCTTCTCGGCGTTGTAGGCGAGCTTGCTGAACAAGAACGGGTTGGCCGCCAGTGTGGCGAAGTCGGCCGAGAACATCAGGTTGCCAAAGTCCTTGTTGCGCGCACTGTACTCGGCCGCGATGTTGGTGCCCGCACCGGGTTTGTTGTTGATGACGATGGGGCGGCCCAGCGTGACCGACATGGATTCGGCAATCGTGCGCGCCACGATGTCTGAGCCGCCACCGGCCGCGTAGCCCACCACCCATTCGAGTGGCTTGGTGTCCTGGGCATGGGCCAGGGGGAGGGTGGTGGTCAGGGCCAACCCGGCAAGGGTGGCGAGGAAGTGTTTGCGCTGCATGTGTTGTCTCCGTGGTGTTGTCAAAAAATCAAGGCAAAGCCCGGGCCTTGCACCATCTGCGCGGTGCTGAAGCCGTGGGGTGGCTGGGAATCGGGGGTGCCGGACCGCAGGTAAGCGGCTAGGCCGCCACCGCGTGGGTGGGCACCACCGGCGTGATCGCCGGGGTGGTGCGCCGGTCGGCCGTGGGCACGGCACTGCCGCGCGCCAGCTGCAGCGCGTGCTGCAGCGTGGACTGGTCGCCGATGTGGTTGGACAGCAGCAGCACCAGGCGTGCGTTCATGGCGTGGCTCTCGGGCGTGGACAGGCCTTGGTGCGCGGCAATCAGCGCTTCATAGAAGTCGTCGCAGGCCTGCAGGTTCGGTTGGGTGTTCAGCATGGGCATGTTCCTTGTCGTCTTCCTGGTCAGACGGCTGCGGCCGTGGCACGGGCCAGTGCGCTGCGCACAGCCGCTTCGGTGGGCGTGCGCCAGCGTGCGCACACATGCTGGTCGGGCCGCACCAGGTACACGGTGCGCGGCAGCGCATCCAGCCGCTGGGCGGCCAGCGCCTGGTGGTCGATCACGTCAATGCCGATCTGCAGCACCTTCACGCCGGGCAGGTCATGGGCCCATGCCGGGGCCGGGCCAAACACCAGCAGCGTGAAGTCCGGCCCCAGCTCGCGCAGCAGCCAAGTGGGCTGGCCCTGCTTCGTCAAGGGCGCGTCCAGCAGCACGGCACCGGGCACCTGGGTGCCTGCGAAGTGATCGGTATCCGGCGTGTTCAGGGGCGACTGGTGCAGCGTGGCGGGCACCGACAGGCGGCCGCTGTTGACGATGCGCCTTGCAAAGGCGTGTTCACGCGCCAGGTGCAGTGCCGCGTCGCGGAACAGGCGGCTCACTTCGCTCTTGGGGGTGATGAAGTCGGTGGCACGAGTGGAGTTGCACAGGTTTTCGTCGGCCGCGTATTCGCGCTCGGGGCCATACGTGCCCACCAGTGCGGGGCTGGCGCGACCCTCGAGCACCCAGTCCAGCTTCCAGGCCAGGTTCTCGGCATCTTGCACACCGCTGTTGGCTCCACGTGCGCCAAAGGGCGAGACGCCGTGCGCGCTGTCGCCCGCGAAGACGATGCGGCCGTGCACGAACTGGTCCATGCGCAGGCAGGCAAAGGTGTAGACGCTGGCCCAGTCCAGCTCGAACTGTGCATCTGCACCCAGCAGCGCCTTCACGCGCGGGATGATGTTTTCAGGCTTTTTCTCTTCTTCGGGGTCAGCGTCCCAGCCCAACTGAAAGTCGATGCGCCACACGTTGTCGGGCTGGCGGTGCAGCAGCACGCTCTGGTTGGGGTGGAAAGGCGGATCGAACCAGAACCAGCGCTCGGTCGGGAAGTTGGCCTCTTCCGCCAGCTTCACATCGGCGATCAAGAAACGGTCTTGGAAGATGCGGCCTTTGCTTTCCAGCCCCAGCATCTGCCGCGTGGGCGAGCGCGCGCCGTCGCAGGCCACCAGCCATTGCGCGTCGATCTGGTAGGCACCCTCGGGCGTGTCGATGCTCAGCAGCGCGCCGTCCGCGCGGCTTTGCACGCCGGTCAGCTTGTTGTGCCAGCGGATATCGATGCCCGGCAACTGCAGCGCACGTTCCACCAGGTAGGCCTCGGCGTAGTACTGCTGCAGGTTGATGAAGGCGGGGCGCTCGTGGCCTTCTTCGGGCAGCAGATTGAATTCATACAGCTGTTCGTCTTTGAGGAACACCTTGCCCAGGTTCCACGAAATGCCCTTGTCCACCATGCGCTGGCCCACACCCAGGCGGTCCCAGATCTCCAGCGTGCGCTTGGCAAAGCAGATGGCGCGTGAGCCGATGGAGAGCTTGTGGTCGTTGTCCAGCACCACCACGCGCTGCCCGCGCTGGGCCAGGTCAATGGCGAGCGACAGGCCCACAGGGCCCGCGCCGATGACCACGATGGGGTGCTGTGCGGGCGTGGCGCGGTCTTGGTCGGGCGAGCGCACGTAGCCGAAGTCGATGGCCTGCACCTCGGCGCCACTGGCGTGAAAAGCCTCGCGGGGAATGTCTCTGGGATTCATGTTCTACGACCTTCGTGTTTGATCGATTGCCTGATGTAGAGAGCTGACCTTTGCAACTGGCGCGCCCTGAGCGAGGGACGCCGAGCAAGGGCCGCCCCGCAGCGAGGGCGTCGTCCCCGTTCCCGAATCGCGCAGCGGTTCGAGAGAAGGGGGAAGGCGCGCAGCGCCTCAGGGGGTTGTTCTCTGCCTAGCCTTCCAGGGCTTTCCACATCTGGACATCACGCTCGGCGGTCCAGATGCGTGGGTCCGGGTATTGCGTGGCCTCGTCGTACGCACGGGTCACGTCAAACGGCATGCAGTGGTTGAAGATGACCCAGTGGCCGTACTTGGGTTGCAGTTGGGCAAACGTGGCCTCGTACACCTTGCGCAGGTCTTCGCCCTTGGCGGCACTGGCCTTCACGCTCTCGTACAGGTCGCTGATGAAGGCGCGTGTGCCGGCCAGGCCCGCCTGCACCTGCTCGGGCGTCTGCAGCGCGGCGCCCCGGCCGGGCACCAGCTTCTCGGGCTTCAGCGCCGCGATGTTGTCCAGGGTCTGCGGCCAGTCCTGGAAATACGCATCGCCCGCATACGGCGTGGCGTCGAACTCCACCAGGTCGCCGCTGAACAGGATCTTTTCCTGCGGCAGCCAGGCGACCGTGTCGCCCTTGGTGTGGCCCCGGCCCAGTTGCAGGATCTGCACCTCCAGCTTGCCCAGCCACAGGGTCATCTTTTTGTTGAAGGTCATGGTCGGCCACGTCAGGCCGTCCGGCACGCTCTCCACGTTCTGGAACAGGCGCGGGAAGCGGCCGATCTCGCTGTCCTTGTCGAACTGGCCGCGCTCCACGATCAGGTCGCGCGTGTCTTCGCTGGCAATGATGTGCTCGGCGCCGTAAGCGCTTGCGCCCAGCACGCGCACCGCGTGGTAGTGGGAGAGCAGCACGTATTGGATGGGCTTGTCCGTCACCTCGCGGATGCGGCGGATCACGTCCTGCGCCATCACGGGCGTGGCCTGGGTGTCGATGACCATCACTGCGTCGTCGCCAATGATGATGCCGGTGTTGGGGTCGCCCTCGGCCGTGTAGGCATAGGCGTGGTCGGAGAGCTTGTCGAAGCTCACCTTCTTCACTTCGAGGTCGGCGGCGGAGGCAAAGGTTTTGACGGTGCTCATGGTGGTGATTTGTTAATGGTGAATGCGTTTATCTAAACGGAATGTGTTGATGTTAGGCAAGAAATTCGTTCATGTCTAACGCATTTGTTTAGGTGTAAACCCGAACGGGTGGTGGATGCTGCGCTGCGTGGACAATCGCCCCATGCCCACCACGACCCCCGACCTGACCCCCGCCGACGACGAAGACACGCCCCGCAGCCCGCGCGGCATCCAGAGCGTTGAGGTGGGCGGCCAGCTGCTGAAGGTGCTGGCGCGCACCGGCCGGCGCATGGCTCTCAAGGACCTGGCCCGCGCGGCGGATATGACGGCCGCCAAGGCCCACCCCTATCTGGTGAGCTTTGGCAAGCTGGGCCTCATCGAGCAGGACGCCGTGAGCGGCCACTACGGCCTGGGCCCCTTGGCCATGCAACTGGGCCTGATCAGCCTGCAGCAGGTGGACCCGGTGCGCCTGGCCATTGCCGAGCTGCCCGCGCTGGCCCAGCGCATCGGCTACACCGTGTCGGCCTCGGTCTGGGGTGACAACGGCCCCACCATCATCCGTGTGGAAGAAGGCCCCACGGCCGTGTACGTGGCCATGCGCCATGGCACCACGGCCTCGGTGCGGCACACGGCCACGGGCAAGGTGTTTGCAGCCTTCGGCCCGCGAGAGCGCGCTGCGGCTGCGCTGGCGGCCGAAGGGTTTGCGGGGGCCCTGGATGAACCCGCGTTTGCGGCCGAACTGGAGGCGGTGCGCCAGCACCAGATCAGCGAGGTGACCGACCAGCTCCTGCCCGGCATCAGCGCGCTGGCAACGCCGGTGTTTGACGGGTTTGGGCAGCTGGTGTTGTGCCTGGCGGTGATAGGGCCCAGCGCCACGCTGCAGACGGGGCCGGGCAGTGCTGTCGCAGGCCATCTGCGCGACACCGCGCGCAGCCTGTCGCAGCGCCTGGGCGCCGCGCAGGGCACCAAACCCTGAGCCGCCGTCAGCCGCCGCGCAATATGCGCGCCTTGATGCGGCTGAGCGCCACCGGCGTCACGCGCACATAGCTGGCAATGTCGCGCTGGCGCACCTGGGCGGCGATCTGCGGGTGCTGCTGCAGAAAGCGCCGGTAGCGCTCTTCGGGCGACAGGGTGAGCAACTCCATCTCGCGCTGCTCCTTGCGCTGGCCGTACATGCGGTAGGCATTGCTCAGCGCGCGTTGCCACCCCATGTGGCGCGCGGCCAGCGCTTCCAGCGCGGCATGGTCGATCTGCTCCACCGTGCAGGGCCCGCCTTCCGCCAGGGCGGTGTAGCTGGTAACGCCGCCCGGCTGCAGTGCCGTGAGGCTGGCAAAACACATGCCGGCCGGCACAAACCCCTTGACCCAGGCGTCACCTACGGCCGTCTCGTACACCATCTTGATGAGTCCTTGGTTCACCACAAACACCCGGGGCTGCGCCTCGCCCGCGTGGAACAGCACCTCGCCCGGCCGCAGCTGCCGCACCGTGGTGGCGCGGTCCAGAGCCTCCCACTCGGGCAGCGGGGCCTGTGCCAGTTGCTCCAGCACCGTGTGGGTGGAATGAGAAAAGGTCGGCAAAAGAGGACTCCGTTAACCCAGGTTATCGCCAGCACAGCACGCCATCGGCAGACTGCGGGCCATGTCTTGATTGTGCAAGGAGAAGTTGGAATGCAACGTTTGCTGCTGCCCCCTGTGGTCTGGTTTGCGTCGGTCGGTGCGATGGTGATTTTGCAGCGCACCTGGCCCGTGGCCGTGCTGCCCGCCGATGGGCGCGTGCTGGCCTGGTGGGCGGGGGGTGTGCTGGTGCTGGCGGGCCTGGCCATGGCCCAGTGGCATGCTCGCCTGTTCAAGCGCATCGGCACCAACATCAACACCTTTGGCGAGCCCGGCACGCTCACCACAGCAGGCCTGTTTGCACACACGCGCAACCCCATGTACCTGGGCATGCTGCTGGCCCTGGCGGGTGTGGCGCTGGCGCTGGGCACTTTGTCGCCGTGGTTGCTGGTGTTGCAGTTTTTTGTGCTCGCGCAGTGCTGGTACATCCCGCTCGAAGAGCGCAAGCTGGCGGCCCGTTTTGGACGCCAGTACGAGGACTACTGCCGGGATGTGCGGCGCTGGATCTAGGCTCCTTGAGAGCGCGCCAGTGCCTGGTCAACGTCCCACAGGATGTCGTCCAGGTCTTCAATCCCCACCGACAGCCGCACCATGTCCGCGCTCACGCCAGCGCGGGCCAGCTCTTTTTCGCTCAGTTGGCGGTGGGTGGTCGATGCGGGGTGGATCACCAGCGTCTTGGCGTCGCCGATGTTGGCGAGGTGGCTCAGGAACTCGCAGGCGTCGATGAACTTCTCGCCCGCCGCAGCGCCCCCCTTCACGCCGAACGTGAGGATGCCCGAGGCGCCCGGCGCCCCGTCCACAGCACGAAACTGCTTTTGCGCCAGATCGTAGTACGGCGAATCCGCCAGACCCGGGTAGTTGACCCACGCCACCTGCGGGTGGCCCTGCAAAAACTTGGCCACCGCCAGCGCATTGCGGCAGTGCTCACGCATGCGCAGGTGCAGCGTTTCAGCGCCCTGCAGCAGCTGCCACGCATTCATGGGCGAGAGCACGCCGCCGAAGGTGCGGTTGACCTCCATGCGCGCCTTCATCGTGTAGCCAAAGTCGCCAAAGGTCTCGTAGAACTTCACGCCGTGGTAGGCGCGGCTGGGCTCCACCATCTCGGGGAACTTGCCGTTGTCCCACGGAAACTTGCCACCCTCCACCACCACGCCGCCCATGGTGGTGCCGTGGCCGCCGATGTACTTGGTGGCGCTGTGCACCACGATGTCGGCGCCCAGCGCCAGCGGGTTGCACAGGTAGGGGCTGGCCACCGTGTTGTCGATGACGATCGGCACGCCGTGGGCATGCGCCACCTCGGCCACGGCGGCGATGTCAAGCACGTTGACCAGCGGGTTGCCGATGGTTTCGCCATACACGGCGCGGGTGTTGGGGCGCATGGCACGGGCAAAGTTCTCGGGGTCGGCCGGGTCCACAAAGGTGGTCTCTATCCCTAAGCGCGCGAAGCCCACGCCCAGCTGCCCCACCGTGCCGCCATACAGCGTGCTGGCCGCCATGATGTGGTCCCCGGTCTTCAGGATGGCCAGCAGCGCCGCCATCTGCGCGGCCATGCCGCTGGCACAGGCCAGTGCGGCACGGCCGTTTTCGAGGCTCGCAATGCGCTCCTCGAACACCGCCACCGTGGGGTTGCTGATGCGGCTGTAGACGTTGCCAAAGGTCTGCAGGTTGAACAGGCTGCTGGCGTGCTCGGCGTTGTCGAACACAAAGCTCGTCGTCTGGTGGATGGGCGTGGCGCGTGCGCCAGTCACGGGGTCGGGCTGGGCGCCGGCGTGGATGGCGCGGGTGCCAAAGCCGAACTCGCGGTCGGCGCCATTGGAGGGGGCTGAGGACATGGGATTTTGAGGAAATTGGCTGCTAGCGCTTTATGGATAAGCGCTAACAGCTATGAATTTGATAGCTTTGAGCTTGGCTGCGAATTGGCTAGTAAGGCAGCTGCCGCAGGCGCTTGGCGCTGATGACCCGTGTGTTCACGCCCATCCAGCCCAGGCCGCCAAACAGCCGCGCGTGCTCGATCTTCACGCAGCGGTTTTCGATCACCTGCAGCCCGGCGGCCTCGGCGCGTTGCCTGGCCGCCTCGTTGAACACCCCCAGTTGCAGCCACAGGCACTTTGCGCCGATGGCGATGGCTTCATCGGCCAGCGGCGGGATGTCCTCACTTTTGCGAAAGCAGTCCACCATGTCGATCTTCTGCCCCTGCGCCGCCAGCGCGGCAGCGGCTTCGGTCACGCTGGCGTAGGCGGTTTCGCCCAGGATCTGCCCGCCATCCCGTGCGACGAGCGGATTCACCGGCACGATGCGGTAGCCATGTGCCTGCATGTACTTGGCCGCGAAATAGCTGGGTCTGTGCCATTGGGGCGACAGTCCCACCACCGCAAGGGTGCGGCAGTGCGTCAGAATATCGCGCAGGGTGCTGATGGTGTCGGGCGTGCGTTTCATACATGGCAGTGTATGGGGGCGAACCGCTGCGGCGCCAGACCCCCGCGTTGTCCACCCACACTGCCATCAACACGGTGGCACCGACCCAGAATCCGAGGAGATCCCGTGCAGAACCCACCACGCGCCCGCCGCACCACTGGCCTTGTCGCCACGGCTGTTGTCTTGTCCACCTTTGCCCTGAGCGCCTGCACACCGCCCCGTGCCCCCGATGTGCCCAAGGTCCAGCGCGTCACGACCTACGCCTGTGACCGTGGCCCCATGATGGTGGTGCACTGGCCCGCCCAGCCCGATGGCCCTGCGCTGCTGGAAATGAATGGCCGCACCGTGCCGCTGCAGCCTGAGCGCGTGGCGTCGGGTTTTGGATACGGTGATGGCGGCACCTACATCCGTGGCAAGGGCAACACCATGTACTTCCACAGTCCGCGCGCTCTGCGGGTGAACTGCGTGGCGCGCTGAAGTTCTTTTTCAGCTGGCCGATTTGTACTTGATGCTGCAGCCGTAAGGCTGCGTCGTGGCCGCCGAAATCGGCTTGCCCGCCAGCGCTTCTGCCAGCCCCACCTTCACATAGTTGGTGGCCTTCTCGATGTCAGCCGGGCGCGCCGAAGGGATGCTGTCGATACCGCCTGCATACACCAGCACGCCCTGCGGGTTGACGATGTACAGGTGTGGCGTGGTGCGGGCGCCGTAGCTTTTGCCCACGGTGCCTTCCTCGTCCATCAGCACGGCGGTGGGGGCGGCCTTGCGCTCCTGCTTCCAGGCCATCAGCTTGGCGGGCTCCAGGTAGTCGCTGCTGGCTTTTTCGGTGGAGTTGATGGACAGCCACACCACGCCTTTGCCGATGGCGTCTTTCTGCGTGGCGGGCATGTTGCCGCTGTCGTAGTGCTTGCGCACGAAGGGGCAGCCGGGGTTGGTCCATTCCAGCACCACGTGTTTGCCCTTGAAGTCCGACAGGCGCACGGTTTTGCCCGACGTGTCCTTGAGCGTGAAGTCGGGTGCGGGCTGGCCCACGGTGGCGGCGGCCTGTGCGCCCAGGGCAACCAGGGCGGCGGTGGCGATCAACGTACGGCGAAGCAGCTTCATGGCAGGGTCTCCTAGCGGTTGACGAGGGGGCGAAATGTTCTGGCAATCAACAGGGCAGCGTGAAGGCGGCTGCTCGGCACGCAATGACCGGATTGCTCCTCAGGCAATCAAGTTGGACGGGGTCGGGGCTCGCCAGGGGGGACTCCTGGGCGAGCCTTTCTGTGCGCCCACAGCCACAGCCCCACGCCCGCCGCGATCATCGGCAGGCACAGCCACTGCCCCATGCTCATGCCCAGCGACAGCAAGCCCAGGTGAGCATCCGGTTCGCGGAAATATTCGGCGATGAAGCGGAACAAGCCGTAGCCGAACAGGAAGGCTGCGGCCACCTGGCCCGGGCGGCGTTCTTTGCGCGCGTACACCCACAGCAGGATGAACAGCAGCAACCCTTCCATCAGAAATTGGTAGACCATCGATGGATGGCGTGGCTGCAGCGAGCCGCTGTGCGCAAACACCATGCCCCAGGGCAGGTCCGGGCTTGCAAAACGGCCCCACAGTTCGCCGTTGATGAAGTTGCCCACGCGCCCCGCAGCGAGGCCTGTGGGCACACAGGGCGCCACAAAGTCGGCCACCTGCAGCCAGGGGCGCTTGCGCGAATGCGCAAACCACAGCATGGCTGCCACCACGCCCAGCAGGCCACCGTGGAACGACATGCCCGGGGTCCAGATCATCAGGATTTCCAGCGGATGGCTCAGGTAGTAGGCGGGCTTGTAGAACAGGCAGTAGCCCAGGCGCCCACCTACCACCACGCCCACCACGCCAAGGAAGAGGATGTCCTCCACATCCTTGCGTGACCAGGCGCCAGGGCCGCTGATGGAGGCGAACGGTGCGTGGTGCAGGCGCAGACGGCCCAGCAGCAGGAACAGCCCGAAGGCCGCAAGGTAGGTCAGGCCGTACCAGTGAACGGCCAGCGGTCCAAGCTGCAGTGCTACGGGGTCGATGGCGGGGTAGGTCAGCATGGGGCGGCGTTAGGGCTGGGGGTTTTCAAATACATCGCATGCCTTGCGCTTGCAACGTTCCTGCCCTATAGCTGGGCGATGGTGGCGCGCACCTCGTCCACGCTGAGCACCTCGGTCAGCACCACCGGCGGCTTGCCGGGGCGGTAGAACACGTAGACGGGCACACCACTGCGGCCCAGCGACGCCAGGGCGGCAGTAATGGCGGGGTCGCGGCGCGTCCAGTCAGCACGCAGCAGGGCGACGTTCTTGGTTTGCAGGTCGGCCAGCACATCGGCGTTGGCCAGCGTGGTCTTCTTGTTGTATTGGCAGGTCACGCACCAGGCGGCGGTGAAGTCCACAAACACCGGGCGGCCCGTGGCCACGATCTGCTCGGCCGCGCCGGGTGCCCAGGGTTGCCAGCCGGTGGCCGAGGCCTGCGTGGACGGTGTGGCGGCCTGCGCGGTAGGAAAGTGCGTGATGTGGGGCGCAAAGGCCCAGACCAGCAAGGACATGGCCGCGATGGACACCGTGGCCATCCACACGCGCGCACGCCCGGCCAGCGACAGGGCCCACACCACCAGCGACAGGCCCACCAGCAGGATCAGCAGCGCACCGGCGCCATCGATGCCGCTTTGCTGGCCCAGCACCCACACCAGCCAGACGACAGTGGCCAGCATGGGGAAGGCCATGAGCTTGCGGAAGGTGTCCATCCACGCGCCGGGGCGTGGCAGGGCGCGCGCCACGGCGGGCACAAAGCTGGCTGCCAGGTACGGCAGCGCCAGCCCCAGCCCCAGCGCCGCAAACACGGCCAGCGCCTGGGGCGCGGGCAGCGTGGCGGTCAGGCCCAGGGATGCGCCCATGAACGGCGCCGTGCACGGCGAGGCCACGGCCACGGCCAGCACGCCGGTGAGGAAGCTGTCTGCCACCGGGTGGCGTGCCTGCAGGCTGGCCACCGAGGACGGCAGGAAATGCCCGAACTCGAACACGCCCGCCAGGTTCAGCGCGATCAGCGTGAACAGCGCCGCCAGCGATGCCACCACGGCGGGCGACTGCAGCTGAAAGCCCCAGCCCACCGCCTCGCCTGCTGCGCGCAGGCCCAGCATGAGGGCGCCCAGGGCGATGAACGACAGCACCACACCCGCTGTGTAGGCGATGCCGCTCACGCGGTGCGCGCGCCGGTCTTGCGCATGCTGGGTAAAGCCCACCACCTTGATCGCCAGCACCGGGAACACGCAGGGCATGAGGTTGAGGATGAGCCCGCCAAGCAAGGCGCCCAGCAGCGCGGCCGTGAGGGTGAGGGACGAGGCGCCGGAGCCCATGGCTGGCGCGGCAGCGCCGCTTGCCTGCGCAGCATTGGCCTTGAGCGCGGCCTCCAGCGCGGGCGACACGCTGGCAACCGACGCCACCTGCGGCCAGGTGCCCAGCACCTTCAGCTCTGCGCGGTAGCCGGTGCGCGTGTCGGGGCCAGTGGCATGTGCGGGCGACTGCTCGGCCAGCACCACGGGCATCAGGCTGGGGCTGGCGCTGCGCTGGGCAGACAGGGGAATCTGCGCGGTCCACACGCTGCCGTTCCAGGCCTGCTTCCACTGCGCGGCGTTGTCGATGACTTCGGCGGTTTCGGGGAACAGGTCCAGTGTCTTGCCACGCAGCGCCACGGGCAGGCCCTGCACGCTGACGTTCAGCAGGTTGCCGTCGGCAATCTGCGCCTGGCTGTCCGGCACGATGCCGTTGGTGCCTGCCAGCACGGGTTGGGGCTGGGCCTTGGCGGCCGCCTCAAAGGCGGCGCCGTTGAGCGCCGTGGTGCTCTGGATGGGCAACTGCAGCGTGAATTCGCCTTCTTCGGGAATGCACTCCTTGCGGCACACCAGCCAGGAGGCGCGCAGCTTGATCGTTGCGTCCTTGGCCAGCGGGCTGGGGGCAAAACTGCTGGCCACGGTGACGGGTACGGGCAGCAGCACCGTGCCTTCGTAGCCATAGTTGGCCAGCGTGCCGATGGGGATCTTCTTGGGCAGGGGCCAGGCGATCTCGCCCGCGTCCAGGCCGGCGGGCAGCGTCCAGGCCAGGTCGGTGGGCAGGCCGGAGTCGCCAGGGTTCTTCCAGTAGGTGTGCCACTCGGGCTGGTGGGTGATCGAGAGGCCCAGCCACAGCGGCTGGCCGGGCGCCACGCCCTGGGGCGCATGGGCCAGCAGCTCGGCACGCACATAGGGCGTGGTGACCACGTTGGTGCCCTGTCCGCTGGTTTTTGAGCTAAATTGGGCACTAGCGCTTGTCCAGTAAGCGCTAGCAGCTATCAAAAGAAGAGTAACTGCAAGGCGGTGGAACAGGCGGTAGGACATGGTGCAGTGTGGGAGCGGGGCTGACGGGTTTGGTTCCGGCGCCCAGCGAGCTGCCTGCGGGGCGATCAGACTGGCGGAGGGGGATTCCCCGGAACCTTCCGCCAGCCAGGCGCCTATTGTGTCGCCAGGCTCAAATCCGCACGCGGGGTCCACTTTTCGGGCTGTTTGCCAGCCTTGGGGGCCGCTACGAACAACCGCTCTACTGGCAGCTTCTGCGCCACCAGATAGGCGCGGATCGCCTGGCCGCGCTGCGTGGCCAGTTCGGCGGCCATGGCCTCGGTGGCGGCCTGGTTGGCCAGCAGCAGGGCTTCCATCTCGGGCACCGTGAGCTCCTTGGCCAGGCCGACCAGGTTGCGCGGCTTGGGGATGTCGGCGCGGCGGTACACCTCCTTGAGCAGGGCGGGGTATTCGGCGGCCGATACGGGGGCGGTATCGCCCGGGTTGGCGCGGCGTTTTTCGGCCAGCACCCGTTGTTGCAGGCTCTCGCGCCGCAGGCCTTCGCGCTCGTCCTGCAGGCTGGCCGTGCCGGTCACAGTGATCTTGAGCGCGGGGCGGTCGGCCAGGGCCTTGGCCACCTTGTCCAGGTTCTGCTGCGCCTCGGCCGTGAGCGTGGCGCTGCCGGGGGCAAAGGGCACGTGGCTCATCTCGTCGCCACCGCCGAAGGCGCTGGCCAGCAGGCTGAACGGCGAGGTCAGCGCCTTGCCGATGAGATTGACGATGATCTTGAAGATCACCGGGCCAATGCGGAACTGCGGGTCGTTGAGCGAGCCGCTGATGGGCAGGTCCAGGTCGATCACGCCCTGGCGGTCGGCCAGCAGGGCCACGGCCAGCTTCACGGGCAGGCTGTTGGGCGCGCCCTCCACGGGCTCGCCAAAGGTCAGCTGGTTGAGCACCAGCCGGTTGCTGGCGGTGAGCTGGCCATTGGGCAGCACCTTGTAGTTCACGTCCACGCTGAGCTTGCCGCGCTCGATGCCATGGCCCGCGTATTTGACGGAATAGGGCGTGAGCGGGGGCAGCTCCAGGTCGCGCACCCTGCCCACGATGTCGAGGGCCAGCGGTTTGGCCAGCGGGTTGAGTTTGCCGGTCACTTCGAGCGACGCCGAGCCCTCGGCGCGGCCGCGCAGCTCCAGGTCGGCCAGCACGGGCTCGCCACCCGAGGCTTCGGACGAGAACGCGCTGAGCTTGCCAGTCAGCTCCGACAGGTCGGCCGAGTAGTTGGGCTTGATGAAAAAGTCCGAGAACAGCACCTTGCCGTTGACCAGGCTCACGGGGCCAAAGACCACCACAGGGGCCAGCGGGTCGGCCTGGGCCACCGCAGCCTGGGCAGGGGCGGTGGGCGTTGCCGATGCGGCTGAGGCGGGGGCCGATGCCGTGGGGGCGGCCGTGCTGGCCGCAGCGCTGGCCGCATTGGCCGCACGTGCCTCGGCCGGGGTCTTGGCAATGTCGCTCAGGTTGATGCGGCCGGCCTCGTTGATGGTGACCCGGGCAAAAAAGTCCACCAGGCTGGTTTCTTTGACCTCCACGCGCGGCGCGGTGCCGGGGGCGGTGGCCACGGCCAGGCCGCGCAGGTTCAGGCTCTTCCAGGCCAGCAGTTCCTCACCCACCTGGGCCTCGGTCTTGGGGGTGAAGGCGGCGGTGCTGTTGGCCTGCAGGTCTTCCACCACGGCATCACCGCTCAGACGCAGGCTGACTCCTTTGTCAGTCTGCGCCATGGCCACCTGGCCCCGGTAGCCCACATCGGCGCGCAGCAGTTCTACCGACAGTTGGCTGGCCAGGTAGCCGTCCAGTGCGTGCAGCGGCAGGCGGGTGGCGTCGAGCTTGCCCTGGGTGGCCAGCGGCTGCAGGGCCAGCGTGCCCTGGTAGTCGAGCTTGCCCGGCGCGGCCTTGCTGCCCTTGCCCGGTGCGGCGGCGCGGGCGGTGAGCGTGAAGGCTTCGGGCTTGCTGCCGTCGCTGGCCAGGTTGCGGGCGGTGATGCCCAGGGCCGTCACGTCCAGCGCCACGGGGCGCGGCTGAGCGTTGTCGGCCAGCGAGACGGTGCCGCCCTGCAGCGAGAAATCGGCCACGCGCAGCTTCCAGGGTGTGCTGGTGCTGGCGGGGGCTGCGTCAGCCGTTGTCGCCGGGGCCGTGGTGCCGCCTGGCGCCGCCTTCAGCCAGCGCTCGAACATCCAGCGCCCGTCCGCGCCCCGTTCCACCGCCAGTTGTGGCTGGCTGATGGCCAGGCGCTCCAGCGTGGCGCTGCGCGCGTCCAGGGGCACTTCGGCGTCCGCTATGTCGAGCTTGCCCAGGCTGGCCAAGGTGGTCTTGCCCTGCTTGACGGCCAGTTGCTCCAGCGCCAGGGGGCCTGCCTTGAGGGTGACGCCGGTGGCGCCTGCCTGCGCGGCCTGTGGCGTGGGCGCTTGCCACAGCACACCCACATCTCCGCTGAGCTGGCCGGTCACCGTAGGCTCCAGCGCCTGGGCCAGGTAGGGCGCAGCCAGCTGCAGCGCCAGGGCGTTCAGGGTGGCGTTGACCTGGGCCTTCTGGTCCGTGGCTTCGCCGGTGAAGCTGAGTGTGCTGCCCTGCAGGTTGAGCCCGCCCTTGAAGGTAAAGGGTTTGGCGAAGGGGACGGCGACGTCGGCCGCATCCAGCGTGACCTGTGTGGCCTGCAGGGCCGCTGCGGGGCGCGTGGTTTGGTCGGCCCAGCGCAGGGTGCCGCCGCGCACTGCGGCGGTGGCGACTTCCACGACCCAGGCGGGTGCGGCCTTGGCCTTGGCTTTGCTGGAGGAAGCGGGCGAGGCAGAGGCCGATGCTGCGCTGGCGCTGGCCAGTGGCGAAGACGCCGGTTCAGCAGATGCAGGTGCCGCAGGTGCGGGGGTCTTGCCCTTGACCGCCGATGGCGGCGGTGCAGGCGGTGCCAGTTGCGCCAGGTTGATCTGGCCTGCTGCATCGCGCGTGGCGGTGACCACGGGCGCGGTCAGCTCCACATGCTGCAGTCGCACCACCTGGTCCAGCGGGCGCACATCGGCCATGTCGACTTTCAGGCGCTCATAGCTCAGAAGGTCGGCGCCCTGGCGGTCTGCGATGCGTACGCCGCTGGCTTGCACGGTGCCGGTCAGCTTCACGGCCATGCGCGGGTGCTGCTCAAAGGCCACCTTCACATCCGCATCCAGCGTGGCGCCCAACACCTTGACGGGCAGGTTGGCTGGCAAATAGCCCAAGTAGGGCGCGAGGTCCAGCCCGTCCAGCCGAATCTGCGCGTCAGCCTGGCCGGTCTGCGCAAACGGCGTGCCCTGGGCGGACGAGTCAAACCGGCTGCCATTGAGCGTGAACGCCAGGTGGGGCTCGACCTTCACCTCGCGTTGCGACGGCAGGGTGCTGATGAAAGGCACCTTGAGGGCCAGGTCGCGCACCTCGTGGGTTTTATCCACGGCGGTGTCCGAGAAGTCGATGCTGCCACCCGTCAGTGCCAGGTTGTACAGCGCCACCCGTGCGGGGCCTTTGTCGGGCTCGGGTTCGCTGGTGGGCGCGGTGACCTTGGCGATGATGTCGTCCACGTCATAGCGGCCGTCGCCCAGGTGGGTGATGCGCAGCACCGGGTTTTCGATGGTGAAGGCGTCCACCACGGGCGCCAGGCGCAGCAGCGACTGCAACTCGCCATCGGCATAGACGCGGCCAATGGTCAGCTGTGGGGGCGCGCCGTTGGCTCCCGCCACGGCCACGTCACGCAGCGCGAATTCCAGGCTCCAGGGCTCAAAGTCGATGCCCCCCACGGTGACGGTGCGGCCCAGTTGTTCGGACGCAATGCGCTCCAGCGGCCCCTTGACCAGCGGCGGAATGGCCAGCCAGGTGACCAGCCACAGGACGATCAAACCCGCCAGCGCGCGAACGACAGGGCGGAACCAGCGGTGCTGGCGCAGGGAGGCAGACGAAACGGAGCGCAGGGAGATCGGCATGGCGGCAGGCAAAAGTGAGCGCCGCAGCCCCAGGAAGCCGGGTGCAAGAAGTCCAAAAAAGGCCGCGCGCGCGGGCCGCTATTGTCCCCGTTGTGGGTCTGGCGGGGTAAGCCATTGCAACCGGGGGCTGCGGCGGCTCAAGATTGTTGACATTTGAGGAGCGTGCTCGTCGCTGCGCTCACTGAGCAAAGCCCAGTACCACCCGTCGAGTCGTTGCGCTCTTTTTCTCGATTTTGGTCACCACGATGGCGCCGATCTCTGACGTGTTGGCCACATGCGTGCCACCACAGGGCTGCAGGTCGATCAGCGGCGCGTTGTCTTCGCCACCGATGCGGATGGTGCGGATGCGCCCGGTGCCGCGCGGGGGCTGCACGCTCATGCTTTTGACCAGCGCGGGGTTGGCGTCCAGTTCTTCGTCGCTGATCGAGGCCACGGTGAGCGGGTGCGCAGCGGCCACCAGGGTGGCGATGGCGGCGGTCAGCTGCTCCTTGTCCAGCGGGTCGGTCATCGCAAAGTCCAGCCGAGCGTAGTCGGGCGTGATGGAGCAGCCGTTGACCAGCTGCGGCACCACATGGCACAGCAGGTGGCTGGTGGTGTGCAGCCGCATCATGCGGTGGCGGCGCTCCCAGTCGATGCGGGCCGTGACGGCGGTGCCCGGTCCCTGTTGGGCCAGCTGCGCCACGCGGTCTTCCTGCCCGGGGGCGGGGATGTGCACGATGTCGCTGGTGGGGTTGCCTTCGGCGTCCTTGCCCTTGCGGGTGTCGGTGATGGCGATCTCTGTGCCGTCGGCCAGCACCAGCACGCCGCTGTCACCGGCCTGGCCGCCGCCCAGGGGGTAGAACACGGTCTGGTCCAGCACGATGCCGGTATCGGTGACGGCGGTGATGTGGGCGCTGCATTCGCGCAGGTAGGCGTCTTGGCGGAAGAGGTCTTGGGTCATGCGGTGATGGTAGCGGGATGGGCGGCGGCGCGCGGCGGTGAGGCGGGCGCTATGCTGGGCTGCAGGGGTTTCTGCCACGCATCATCCCGCGCCGCTTCACCTTCGGTTTTTCATGAACACGCCCTTGCCCTCATCGCCACAGTCGTCTTCTTCGGCCCCGCTTTCGCGCAGGGCGGTGTGGGTCACGCGCACGCTGGACGTGCTGTTGCTGGGGCTTTGCGTGGCATTGGGGGGCCTGTCCTACTACACCTTCTCGCTGTACTGCGAGAGCTTTGGCTGCCTGGGCGTGGGGCTGTTGTGGATGCTGTGGGCCGGGCTGGCAGCGGTGGGCTGGGTGGTGGCTCTGGTGGTACGCGCCTGGCAGCGCCGCCGTGGCCTGGGCAGCTGGGCCAGTGGTCTGGCATCCACCGCTCTGCTGGTGATGGGCGTGGCACACCTGCTGGTGTGGCTGGGCAAGATGGCGCTGAAGTGACGCGCCCCGGAACAGGCCCTAACATCGCGGCATGACCGCTGCCGCCGCGCCCCAATCTGCACCACTCTCCTTGCCCTCGCACTTTTGGGCCGACCTGTCCACCCGCGACTTTGCCGCGCTGCAGCACAGCGGCCAGGCCGATCAGGTCGTAGCGGTGTTGCCCGTGGCCGCCGTCGAGCAGCATGGCCCGCACCTGCCGCTGTCGGTGGACGCCACGCTACTGCAGGGCGTGATCGACGCTGCATTGCCGCAACTGCCCGCCGACCTGCCCGCGCTGTTCTTGCCCCCGCAGAACGTGGGCCTGAGCCCGGAGCACATCCGCTTTCCGGGCACGCTCACGCTGTCTCCCGCCACGGTGATTGCGCTGTGGACCGAGATCGGTGAATGTGTGGCCCGTGCGGGCATCAAGAAGCTGCTGCTGTTCAACGGCCACGGTGGCCAGGTCAGCGTGATGGACATCGTGGCGCGCGAGCTGCGCACGCGCTGCGACCTGATCGTCTACAGCGCCAGCTGGTTCAGCCTGCCGCTGCCCGAGGTGGTGGCAGGCCAGTTCAGCGCCCAGGAGCACCGCTTTGGCATCCACGCGGGCGAGATCGAGACCTCGATGATGCTGCACTTGGCACCCGGCACGGTGCACATGGAGCATGCGCGGGATTTCCGCTCCACGTCGCAGGACCGGTCGGAGCGCTACGCCATTCTGGGCAACGGCAAAAGCGCCAAGCTGGGCTGGCAGATGCAGGACTACCACCCAGCCGGTGCAGTGGGCAATGCGGCTGGAGCCACGGCCGACAAAGGGCAGGCGGTGGTGGACGCTGCGGCAGGGCAATTGGTGGCGCTGCTGCAGGAGCTTGTGCACCTGCCGTTGCAGACTGTGCGCCCCGAGACCGAATGAGCGCATTTGCGCAACCCCTCCCGTCCGTCCCCGCATGACCACGATCCGGCGCGCCATCTTCCCCGACGATCTCCCCGCAGTCACCGCGATCTTTCGCGAGTACGTCCAGAGTCCGACCGCCAATCTCGATTTTCAGGACTATGAGCAGGAGTTCGCGGAGCTGCCTGGTAAGTACGCGGAGTCCGATGGCGGTGTTCTGCTGGCCGTCGTCGAGGGCCGTGTGGTGGGCTGTGCGGCCCTGCGCCGTGTGGAGGATGGCACCTGCGAGTTGAAGCGCGTGTATGTGCGGCCTGTGGCCCGGGGGATGGATCTGGGGCGGAAGCTGGTCGAGGAGATGCTGCGCGTCGCGAGAGAGGCCGGCTACCGGCGCATGTGCCTGGACGTGCTTCCCGAATTTGTTGCGGCCCAAAGGCTCTATGAATCCTTGGGCTTTGTCTCGGCTGAGCCCGTGAGCTTCAACCCGGTGCCGGGAACCCGGTTTCTGGCGCTGGATTTGTAGAGGGGCGGTAAGGTTACCCAACACGGATTCCGGTGTGGGAGCGGCCTGGAGTCGCGGTGCTGCTGCCGGGCGCAGTGGGGGCCAGGAATGTCAGTTTGCTATAAATTGCATAGCTTTTGGCGCTTGTCCAATAGGCGCTAGAAGCCAAAAATACCCAAAATTCCGACCTCAGGCGTCAAGCATGCGTCACCCATCCCGCATGCTCCAGCTCGTTCAGGTGCGGCAGCGTGTTGAACGTCTGCAGCATCAACCGCTTTGGCGAGATCGAGAACTCCGTCACCGCGCTGTTGCGGATGCGCATGTTCAGCGCAATGGTCACCTCGGGTGCGGTGCCCAGCACCTCTCCCACGGCCGTGGAAATGGGGCCGCCACTGCTTACCAGCAGCACGTTGTGGCCCGCGTGGTGGTGGCGCACATGGTCGAGCGCAGCGCGCACGCCAGCAGAAAATTCGTTCCACGTCGGCATGCCCTGCGGGCTGATGACGCCCGCCATCCACTGCGCCAGCGCGTCGCACAGGATGCGAAAGTGCGCGCGGTACAGCTCGGGCGTATCGGCTTTGCCCAGCGGCTGGGGGTGGATGGCCGCGATGAGTGCGTGGCTGTCGTATTCGTTGAGGCCCGGCAATTGAAGCACTTGGGGCATGGCCTGCAAGCCTTCGGCAATGCCTTGCAGCGTTTGCGTGTGGCGGCGCAGCGTGCCGGTGATGACGGCGTCGAACGCCATCCCCCGCGCTCGCCAGTATTCGCCCAGGCGCACGGCCTGTTCGCGCCCGCGCGCGCTGAGCACGTCATAGTCATCTGCGCCAAACGAGGCCTGGCCGTGGCGCACGAGGTAGAGGGTTCCCATGCGGCGGATTGTGGCCAGAACAGGGCCCTGGCGCTTGTCACACAAGCGACCAATGCTACTGAATGAATAGCATGGTAGCTTGTGTGTGCAACGGGATCAGCCTGCCAGAACGCTGCTGAACATCGGCGCGTCCACGTTGCCGCCTGTCAACGCCAGGCCCACATGCAAGCCCTGGAGCTGGTCGCGTTCCTGCAGCGCTGCCGCCAGCGCCGCAGCGCCTGCACCCTCGGCCACGTTGTGCGTGTCAGTGAACAAGGCGCGCATGGCGGCGGCCACTTCGGTATCGCTTACCTGCACGATATGGTCGATGTGCGGGGCCATCACGGCCAGGGCTTCGGGGTCGGCCACGCGGCAGGCCATGCCGTCGGCGAGCTGGGTGGTGACGGGCGCCTCGACCACGCGGCCGGCGGCCAGCGAATCGGCGTACGTGGTGGCGTGGCTGCTCACAACGCCGACCACGCGCACCGAGTGCTGCAGGGCCAGCTTGGCCGCGATGGCCGAGCACGCACCCGAGCCTTGGCCGATGGGCACATACACCACGTCGAGCTGAGGCACGGCGCGCAAGAACTCCCACCAATACGTGCTCACGCCGCGCAGCAGGTCGGGGTGGAAGCTGGGCACCATGTGGGCGCCGCGCTGGGCCGCGAGCTGGATGGCGTGTTCGCGCGCTTCCTGAAAGTCGTCGCCGTGTTCGATGAGCGTGACGCCCAGTGCGCGCATGGCAGCGTTTTTCTCGACCGAATTGCCGCGTGGCACGACGATGGTGCAGGCCACGCCGTGGCGGCGCGCGGCCCAGCCCATGCTCTGGCCGTGGTTGCCGCGTGTGGCGCTGATCACTTCCATAGGCAGCGAGCCGCGTTGTGCGAGCTGGTCAAAGTAGGTCAGCCCGCCGCGGATCTTGAAGGCGCCCACCGGCGTGTGGTTCTCGTGCTTGAGCCAGCAGTCGGTGCCCAGGCGCTGGCTGAGCAGGCCCCAGCGGTACTGGGGCGTGGCGGCGAAGTCGCGGTACACCACCTCGGCAGCGGCTTCGATGTCGGCCAGGGTGGGCAGCAGGGCGGTGGGGTCGAGGCGGGTGTTCATGCGGCGGCTTTCTTTTCAGTCAACAGTTTGAGGGCCAGCAGACCCAGGACGGTGCCCATGAAATAGCGCTGGGCGCGCATCCATGCAGCATTGCGGTTGAGGAGCAGCGCCACGCGGGCTGCACCCAGCACCAGCAGTGCGTTCACGGCGGCACTGGTGCTGATCTGCACCGCGCCCAGCGTCAGGCTTTGTTGCAGCAGCTGGCCGCGCTCGGGGTGCAGGAACTGGGGGAAGAACGACAGGTAGAACATGGCCACCTTGGGGTTCAGGAGGTTGGTCATGAAGCCCATCAGGAACAGCGTGCGCGGGCTGTCGTGCGGCAGGTTGCGCGCCTCGAAGGGAGCAGCGCCGCCGGGTTTGACGGCCTGCCAGGCCATCCACAGCAGGTAGGCGGCACCGGCGTAGCGGATGGCGTCAAACGCCAGTGGCACGGCGGCGAGCAGCGCTGTGAGGCCCAGCGCCGCTGCCAGCAGGTGCACGACAAAACCCAGCACCACTCCGGTCAGCGAGACAAGCCCGGCGCGCGGCCCCTGGGTGAGGCTGCGCGAAACGCAATACACCATGTTGGGGCCCGGCGTGAGCACCAGCACGAGGGCGGCGAGTGTGAAGAGCAGCAGTTCCTGTACAGAGAAAAGCATGGCGGTTACTCCTGAGGGGTGAACGACGAGAGGGTGACCGGACCCCGTGGCGTGCTGAGCTGCGCGGTGAGCCGGGGCGTGTCGCCGGGTGTGATGGCGACGCAGTTTGCTACCCCCACCGCTTCGCACGCGGCCTGCAGCGTGGCGGCCTGCGGATGCTGCAGCGTTAGCCGCTGCAGTTGCACGCCGCTGCCGGGCAGGTTGTCGCACGGGTGCACCGCGCCCCACTGGATGAGGGTGGGCAGGCAGCCGTCCATGAGGCGCAGGCCATCGTCGCGCACGGTGATCTGCCATTGCAGCAGGCCGTTTGGCGTGGGCCGGCTGGCGGTGACGATGGCGCCGCGCTCGATGTCGAGCGCCCCCAGCGCGGCACACCGCTCGGCCACGTCGGGCACGGAGGCCACCCAGTGGATGAGCTGCGGGCCGTGCGCTGCCACCTGCTGCTGCAGAGCCGCATCATCCATGTCAAACCAGCGCCTTGCGACCGCTGGTATTGCGGGAGATGCTCCTGTGTTGATAGCAATGATCTCCAGATAGACGCGCGAATGCGCCGGGCTGGAGACGTTGATGATGCGGTTGTGTGTGCCCATCAGCGGGTGTTCACCGCCCGCCGTGGGGGTGATGCCCAGCGTGCGCTCGCACCACGCCACGCCGCTGGCGAGGTCCGTAGCCAACACAACCAGGTGGTCCACGCAGGGTGGGTGCTGGGGGATGGCCGTGGTCACAGCAGCACCTCACCCGACACGCAGGTGACCGAGCTGCCGCCCACCCAGATGGTGTCGCCGTCCTGCTGCACGTACACCCGCCCGGCGCGCCCCAGGCAGGTGCCTTGGGCGGCCACATACTGCGTGGGGGCCAGCCCGGCGCCGATGAGCCACTGCGCCAGCGCGGCATTCAGGCTTCCGGTGACGGGGTCTTCGGCCAGGCCGTTGTTGCCGGGGAAAAAAGCGCGCACCTCGAAGGCGATGCCTTCTGCGTCCGTGCTGCCGATGACACCCACTTTTCCGCGCGGTCCCACCACGCCCACATCGAGTTGGCCGAGGATGCTGGCCTCGGGCTTGAGCGCCAGCACCTGCTCAGCCGAGCGCAGCATCACCCCGCGCCAGTTGGGGCCGTTGTCGCACCAGGCGTGGTGCAGGATGTCGCTGCGGTCCACCCCCAGGCCCCTGGCAATCAAGGCCACGTCGTCTTCCGCCAGCGGGCCGCTTTTGATCAACGCAGGCGCGGCAAAAGCCAGGCGGTCGCCATCCTGGCGCAGCGTGACCAGGCCCACGCCGCATTCCTGCACCACCTTGCCTGCTACCTGGGGCTTGCCGCCAGCTCTCAGCCAAGCGTGGCAGCTGCCCAGCGTGGGGTGGCCAGCAAAAGGCAGCTCGCGCCCCGGGCAGAAGATGCGCACGCGGTAGTCGGCACCGGCGGCGCGGCCTTCGGGAGTGGGTGGCAACAAGAAGGTGGCTTCGGACAGGTTGGTCCAGTTCGTGAACTCCTGCATGGTCTCGGTGGACAGGCCCGTGCCATCCAGCACCACGGCCAGCGGGTTGCCCCGGTAGGCCTGGGCGGTGAAAACATCGACTTGTTGGAAGGGGCGCTGTTGCATGGTGGTCCTTGGTAGAAAAATCGGTGATGCGGCCAGTGAGGTGACGGTGGAGGCACGCCGGGGGCTTACCGGGTGTGTTGCCCGGTGTTTTTGGTGTGGATTCGGTAGGCCCCGTCAGGAGCCCGCAGGCGAGAAATTCAGCCGCTGGGGCGCGGCACGGAAGCCATTAAATTCATAGCAGCACCGTGCCCTCGATGCAGGTGACTGCGCGCCCGCCCACCCACATCTGGTGATCGTCGTCCTGGCGGATGTGCACGCGGCCGGCGCGGCCCAGGCATTCACCCTGGGCGACCAGATAGCTGCGTGGCGCCAGGCCATCGGCAATCAGCCACTCGGCCAAGCTGGCGTTCAAGGTGCCGGTGACCGGGTCTTCGGGGTTGCCCATGGGGGCGGCAAAGGCGCGCACCACCACGCCGGGCTGGGCGGTGTCGCTGGCGGTGGGGCCGACATAGATCACGCCCACGTCCTGGCCCAGGTCTTTCAGGCGCGCGTGGTCCGGGCGCAGGCCCAGCACGGTGTCCGCGCTGTCGAGCAGCAGGCCCAGCCACACCGGGCCGTTGTCCAGCAGTTGTGCCCCCAGGATCTGCGGGGGGCGCAGGCCCAACGCGCTCGCAATCAGCGGCACCAGGGCCGGGCTGGGCGCGCTGCGTTTGAGAGGTGGGGCCGCGAAAGCCAGGGTGCCATCGGCCTGCGCAATACGCACCAAACCCAGCGCGCACTCCTGGATCACCATGCCCTGCTGGCGTGGCGTGTTGCCCGCCTGCAGCCACGCATGGCAGGTGCCCAGCGTGGGGTGCCCCGCAAAGGGAAGTTCGCCATTGGGGCTGAAGATGCGCAGGCGGTAGTCGGCACCCGCGGCGCGCCCGGCCTCGGTGGCGGGCAGCAGAAAGGTGGTTTCCGACAGGTTGGTCCACGCCGCAAAGCGGCGCATGTCGCTGTCGCTCAGGCCCTCGGCATCCAGCACCACGGCGACCGGGTTGCCAAAACCCGGGCGATCGCTGAACACATCGATTTGCTTGAAGGGACGCTGGTGCATGGGGGGCTCCGGGATCACGACAGGGGCTGGTCCAGCACCCCGCGTGCGCCGGGCCGGGTACTGACCGTGTTGTACCACCGCTCCAGGTGCGGGCGCGCCACACGTTCTTGTGGCAGGCCCCACCAGCGGTGGATCTCGCAGGCCACAGGGATGTCCGCCATGGTGAACCGGTCGCCCGCCATGAAGGGCTGGCGCGCCAGATGCGCATCCAGCAGTCCCATCAGAGGCTCCGTGGCCGCCACGGATGCTGCAATCAGCCCGTCGTCCCGCTGGGCCGCTGGGGTGCGTATCCACTGCACAAAGGCATCGCGCCCGGCCGGGTTCAGAGTGGTCTGCTGCCAGTCCATCCACTGCTCGGCCACAAAGCGCTCACGCAAGGTTTCAGGGTACAACTCGCCTGGAGAGTGCCGCGCGCACAAGTAGCGCACGATGGGGTTGGATTCCCACAACACGGTGCTGGTCTCGTCGTCTTCCATCAGCGGCACCAGGCCATTGGGATTGCGCTGCAGATAGTCGGCCTCGCGCACCAGCCCGAACTGGCCGCCCGCGTCGGTGCGCTGCACCGTGATACCGAGTTCTTGCGCAGCCCACACCACCTTGCGCACGTTGATGGACGACAGGCGCCCCCAGAGCCTCAGCATGTTGAATCAGCTTTCATGTGCGTTGAACGAACTGTGATGTATGAAGCCGGCGTGGCCCGGCCAGCGGCCGCCGCGCAAGGGCCGCCCCGCCGCGCTGGCGGCGTCCCCCTTGCGCATCGCACAGCGATGTCAGAGAAGGGGGAAGGCGCGCAGCGCCACAGGGGGTTGTTCACTTGTTATCGCGGATGGCCGCTGCCAGCGCAGCAATGCCGGTGGCAATCTGCTCTACCGTCGATGTGACGAACGACAGGCGCAGGGTGCGCGGGTCGGCGTTGTCGGCATAAAACGCCGCGCCGGGCACGAAGGCCACGTTGCGCTCCACCGCCTTGGGCAGCAGTTCGACGGCACTCATGCCTTCGGGCAGGCGCACCCACAGGAACATGCCGCCATCGGGGCGGTTCCACTGCACACCGAGGCCCTGCATTTCCTTGTCGAGCGCGGCCAGCATGGCCTCGCACTGCTGCTTGTACAGCGCGCGGATGGTGGGAACATGGCGGTCCAGGAAATTGCCCTTCATCACCTCGGCCACCAGGCGCTGGTTGTAGCCGGGCGTGTGCAGGTCGGCGGCCTGCTTGGCCTGCAGCAGCTTGGGGTAAACCGCCTTGGGCGCCACCACAAAACCCAGGCGCAGGCCGGGTGCCAGCACCTTGGAGAACGAGCCCATGTAGATGCAGCCTTCAGGGTTGCGGGCGGTGAGCGGGGCGGGTGGCGGGTTGTCAAACCACAGGTCGCCGTAGGGGTTGTCTTCCACCAGCGGCAGATTCAGTTCAGCGGCAGCCTGCACCAGGGCGGCGCGACGTGCTTCGCTCATGGTGCGGCCCGTGGGGTTCTGGAAGTTGGGCAGCACGTACAAAAAGCGCGCCCTGTTGGCACCCGTGCCCACCTTGGCCTTCAGGTCGTCGATGAGCACACCTTCGTCATCGCTGGCCACGGACACCACGGCAGGCTCCATGGGCGTGAAGGCCTGCAGCGCGCCCAGGTAGGTGGGTGTTTCCACCAGAACGCGGCTGTCGGTGTCGATCAGCACCTTGGCGATCAGGTCCAGCGCCTGCTGCGAGCCAGTGGTGATGAGCACCTGGTCGGCATCCACATCCCAGGGCAGGAAGTCCGCGATGGCCTGGCGCAGCGGGGCATACCCTTCGCTGGCGGCATATTGCAGGGCGGCGGGGCCGTCATTGGCCAGCACTGCGGCCGAGGCTTCGGCAAAGGCCGACACCGGGAAAGTCTTGGGCGAGGGCAGGCCGCCCGCCAGGCTGATGATGCCGGGCTTTTCCGTGACCTTGAGGATTTCGCGGATGACCGAAGGGTTCATGCGCTCGGCGCGGCGCGCCAGGGTCCAGGTGCTGGTCTGTGGAAGGTCGTTCAGTTTCACTCTCGTTCTCCTCCGGGCGGTCCCCAAAAGACTACCCATGTTGCAAAGTCGTCAGAAAAATTTTCAAAGCGGTGGTGCTGTCCCGCAGGTACAAAAAAGGCGTCTCCGGCTGCAAAGTGGTGGCGGGCTTCACCTTGCACGAATTCTCCGCTCCCACGCTGGATGAAATACAACTCGTCCTGCGCGTGCGGCTGCTGCGGGTCGTGGCCGCGTGGCGCATACAGCTCCGTGCGCATGCTGCCGTGGCGCAAGAGTTCCACGAACCGCTCGCCGGCCGGGTCAGGTAGCTGCTGCAATGCGTGTTCCACGGAGTATTTCACAGGAGTTCCCATCTTCCTGGTCAGTCCACGATGAACAGGGTTGCCCCTTGGGGTGAGCTGGAACGGTGGGGCTCGGCGTTGTCCGCCACCTGGTAGCTCATGCCCGGCGTCAGCGTGAAACGGCGGCCGTCGGCCAGCTCGGTGTGCAATTCTCCGCTGAGGCACAGCAGCACATGGCCCTTGACACACCAGTGGTCCGAAACGTATCCGGCCGTGTACTCCACCATGCGAACGCGCATGTCGCCGAACTGCTGCGTGCGCCAGAAGGCCTGGCCTGCCTGTGCGTTTTTTTCTTCGCGGGGAATGCTGGACCAGTCGGTGGTGGCAAACGGGATGTTGTGTATCTGCATGGCTGTCAGTCTTTCACGGAAACCACCGCTTCAATCTCCACCGCGAAGCCACGCGGCAGGGAGCCTACGCCCACGGCAGAGCGCGCATGCCGCCCCGCGTCGCCGAACACCTCGACCAGCAGGTCTGAGCAGCCGTTGATGACCTCGGTGTGCTGCATGAAGTCGGGGGTGGCGTTGACCATGCCCAGCACCTTGACCACGCGGCGCACCCGCGAGAGGTCGCCCAGTGCAGCCTTCATCGTCGCGATCAGGTGCAGTCCCACCTCGCGGGCATGGTACCTGGCTTCTGCGGCGCTGATGTCGCGCCCCACCTTGGGCACGGTGGCCATGTCTTCGCGGGCGGGAGAGCCCTTGCCCGACAGGTACAGCGTGTTGCCGTCGAGGACATAGGCGTCGAAGTTGCCACGGGGTGCGGTCACGGTGGGCAATACCAGGCCCAGCTGCTGCAGGCGTTGTTCCGGGTCGATGGAGGTCATGCGGCGGCTCCTTGGTGAACGGGCATCTTTTTGCCCACAAACACGGTGGCGATCACGGCCAATGCAAACACCACCGTGACGGTATCCAGCCGCTCTCCAAGCAGCGGCACGGCGAAGAGCAGGCTCAGGAAGGGCTGGATCAGCTGGATCTGGCTCACGCGCACGGCGCCCAGTGCCAGCGCCCGGTACCAGGCGAAGAAGCCGATCCACATCGAGAAGAGGGCTACGTACACGAAGCCCAGCCAGCTCATGCCGCCAATGGCCGAGGGCACGGCCGGTGCAAACCACCAGGCGATGGGAATGGTCAGCGGCAGGGAGCACACCAGTACCCAGCAGATGACCTGCTCGGCCCCCAGGCGTGGCGTGAGGCGGGCGCCGCCGATGTAGCCGAACGCGCCCGTGGTCATGGCAATGAGCAGGTAGATGTTGGCTGCGCCCAGGTAGATGCCGCCGGCACGCCACACCATGAAGCCCAGCACCAGGCCGCTGCCCAGCACCGCACAGGCCCAGAATCCGGCGGAGGGCCTTTGCCTATACCACAGCGCGCCGAGCAAGGCGGTGGACAGTGGCAGCAAGGCGGTGACCACGGCCCCATGCGTGCTGGGCACATGGCGCAGTGCCAGAGCCAGAAACAGCGGAAATCCCACGATCACGCCAAAGGCCGTGATGGCCAGCAGCGGCCATTCTGCTTTCTGCGGCAGGTTGAGGCGCCCGCGCGCATGCTGCAGCCACAGGTAGGCGATGGACAGCAGCCCTGCCACGGCGGCGCGGCCGAATGTGACGAACCAGGGCGACAGCTGCGGTGCATCGGTGGGCCCCACGGCGAGGCGGGTCATCGGCAGGGTGGCCGCAAACAGGGTGACGCCCACCAGCCCCCAGACCAGCGCCTCGCGTTCTTGTGCGTTGTTCATAGCGCGAGCATCCAAAGGGCAGTGGCAACGAGCACCAGGGCCAGTGCGCGGTTGAACCAGAGCAGGCGCTGGCCCTGCGCCAGCCACTGGCGCAGCAGCGAGCCGATGAGCGCGTAGGCAAAGTTGCTGGTGAACGCAAACACCATCATCACCCCGCAGATGATGGCCAGGCGCTCGCCCGGATTGGTCGAGGGCTGGCCTGCGGCGTTGACCACCCAGCCCGCGCTGAGCGTGAGCGCCAGCATCCAGGCCTTGATGTTCACGAACTGCAGGCCCACGCCCTGCCAGAAGGTCACGTTCAGGCGCGTGGTGTCGATCTCGGTCATCTTGCCTGCCTTGCTGAGCTTCCAGGCCAGCCAGAGCATGTAGGCCACGCCCAGCAGCGTTACGGCCCAGCGCAGCGCGGGCACTCCGGTGATCAGGGCGCCCATGCCCAGGCCGCTGCCCAGCATGAGCAGCGTCCAGCCTGTGGGCACTGCAAAGCAAAAGCGCAGGGCGCGCTTGAGGCCCAGGTTCGCGGCCAGCGCAGTGGACAAGGTGGTGTTGGGCCCCGGCGAAAAACTCATCGCGGTGCAGAACAGCAGCAAGGCAGTCAGTTCGGGGGCGGTCATGGGCAGGTGGGTCCGGGCTTTATGGCGGGTGGCTTGTCAGCGCCTGGGCTTCAATGTAATCTTCGATGTCAGTACACAACCAGTACAGTTAAGCAGCGCAGTTCGTGATCTGTATTGGCTGCGATAACAGTACACAAGGACACCTCCATGCTGATGAAAACCACCACCCAGTCGCTGACCGAGCAGCTGTCGGCGCGTTTTGGCGAGCGCATCCGCAACCGGCTGCTGGCGCCCGGCGCGCGCCTGCCTTCGGTGCGGCAGTGCGCGCAGCAGCATGGCGTGAGCCCTTCCACTGTGGTGGCGGCGTACGACCAATTGCTGGCGCAGGGGCTGGTGGAGGCACGCAAAAATCGGGGCTTCTTTGTGCGCGAGATGGCCAACGGGTTGCTGGACAGGGGCGCTGAGGACGACGACCTGGGTGCCCAGGAAGTCGAGCGTGCCATGGGCAACTGGAGCACCGCGCACTGGTTTGCCGCGCGGGGCGCCGGGCGCGGTGCTGCGCGGGGTGCGCCGCCCGTCAACGCCACGGCGCTGATTCGGGGCATGTTTCACAAGATCAGCGACAAGCCGCAGCCCGGCATGGGCGTGTTTCCGCCTGCCTGGCTGGAGTCCACGTTCATGCCCGCCGCTGTGCGCAAGGTGACCAGCACACGCGCGCTGAATGATTTTTCGCTGCAGTACGGCGAGCCTCTGGGCGACACGGGGCTGCGCCGGGTGCTGTCCAAGAAGCTGGCCACGCTGAATGTGCATGCCGTCCCCGAAAACATCATCACCACCGTGGGTGCCACGCACGCGCTCGACATCGTGAGCCGCACGCTGCTGCGCCCGGGCGACCCGGTGATGGTGGAGGAACCCGGCTGGGCGGTGGAGTTTGCGCGCTTGTCTGCTTTGGGCATGCACATCCTGCCGGTGCCGCGCCGTGCCGACGGGCCAGACCTGGAGGTCATGGCGAAGTACTGCGAGGTGCACCAGCCCAAGCTTTACGTGAGCGTGAGCGTGTTCCACAACCCCACGGGCTACTGCCTGTCTCCGGGCAGCGCGCATCGCATCCTGCAGCTGGCCAACCAGTACAACTTCCATGTGGTGGAGGACGATACCTACAGCCACATCGCGCCCGAGCACGCCACGCGCCTCACGGCGCTCGATGGGCTGCAGCGCACCATCTACGTGAGCGGCTTTGCCAAGATCCTCGCGCCCAACTGGCGCATCGGTTTCATGGCCGCACCGCCCGCGCTGGTGGAGCAATTGCTGGACACCAAACTGCTGGCCACGCTGACCACGCCCGCGCTGCTGGAAAAAGCCCTGGCCCTGTGCATCGAACAGGGCCAACTGCGCCGCCACGCCGAGCGCATCCGCACGCGGCTCGACGCTGCGCGTGCACGCAGCGTGAAGCTGGCGCTGGGCGCGGGCTGCACCTTTGCGGCCGAGCCCGTGGGCCTGTTTGGCTGGGTGGAGACGGGGGTGGACACCGACGCGCTGTCGCAGCGCATGCTCGACGAGGGCTACCTGCTGGCGCCGGGCGCGCTGTTCCATGCAGAGCGCCAACCCAGCACCCTCATGCGCATCAACTTTGCGACCACGCAGGAGGCGGAGTTCTGGAAGACTTTTGCGCGGGTGCGCGATGAGCAGGCACGGTGAGCCGACCCACTGCCTTTGAGCCCATGTCCCAGACTGGCGCTGTCGGCAAATACTGGCGCGGCCCCAGCCAGTGCCACCGTGGAACCGGCTTTGCCGGGCCACCGGTGGCGTCCCCCTTGGGGGAAGACGCGCAGCGGCTCAGGGGGGTTATCTTCTCTCTACTTCCAGGTCGGCCAGCACCCGCAGCAGCGCGCGGTTGACCTCTTCCAGGTCCAGCTCGAACGTCTCGCAAAGGTTGCGAATGGCACTGGCGTCGTCGGTCTCCAGCGCGCATGCCATCTGCAGGCCACCGGTGTAGGGGCCGGTGCGCAGCACCGTGGCGTCATAGATACGCTCGGACAAGGGCAGACGGCGCAGGATGGTGCCAAGCGGCTCCCCCAGCAGGTCGTCGATCTGTGATAGCAGGCCACACAGGTAGATCTCGCGGCGCAGATCGTTCTCCACGCCCGCGTCGAGCAGCTGTGCGGTGAGTTGGGCTCGCATCACCATGGCCTCGCGCACCGGCTGCATGTTGGGGTCGGTGCTGGCATGGGGCAGCTGGTCGGACAGCCAGCGCTTGATGGAGCCGTAGCCCATCATCACCAGGCCCCGGCGCAGCGAATCGATGCCGGTGCGCAGGCCCAGGGCCGCAGAGTTGGTGTACACCATGAAGCGGTACGCCAGGATCGGGTCCTGGCCCATGATGTCTTCAAAGGTTTCCAGTGACTGCTCTGCGTCGATGGCCTTCATGAGCTTGAAGATCACCGCGTGCGATGGCTGCTGGGGATGGTGGCGCAGGCTGTAGAGCACGTCTTCGGTGGGCCAGCCGGCCAGTGCCAGGGCGTTGTGCTGGTCCAGGCAATGCTCCATGAGCGCGCGGCTGGCAATGTTCTCGTACATCTGCCCGGCCAGCACCGGGCTGGTGGTGCGCGCGGGCTGCGTGGGGGTGCCGCCAGGGCGTGCGGCGGGGGCCGCCTTCAGGGCCGCCACGGCGTCTTCGGGGCGCAGGGTGAGCAGGCTGTTGTCAAAGCACTGGGCAATGTCGGGCTCGGGCAGCCGACCCAGCTCGCCGCGCCACACGAGCTTCAGGCCCCGCTGGTGGGCGGCCTTGACCAGCGCATAGATGGTGGAGTCGGACAGCCAGTTGCCGCGCACCTCGATCCACGGCGCGCCACGCGGCGCGTGCTCCAGCATGTTGGACAGCAGCTGGTGGCTTTGGGGGGACAGCAGAATCGGGGGAGAACTGGCAGACCACAACTCCTGCAGCGTGCGCAGCAGGTGGGCGGTATCGACCAGGGCCGAAGGCTCGCTGTGCACATAAAGCTGGATCGCCGCGAGCTTGCGGGCGCGGTTCCACAAAGGGCGGTAACCCAGAATCAGGCTGCCAAGGACAGATTGGACCATGTGCTCTTAGGCGGTTGTCTCGTCGTTGGGGCCTGTCCCGCCCGGGGCTGTGCAGCGTGGGCAGGCCCGCTTTAACTGATGAAATTGAACAGGGACAGCTTCTGAACCTGCGCATAGGACTTGAGCGCTGCCTCGTAGCCCACCTGCTGGTTCTGGAAGTCTGAAATTCCCTGGATCATATCGAGATCCTCGGCCCGCGAGCGGTCGCCTTCGAGCTGGATGGAGCGCTTTTCCTGGTCGCCCGTGATGCGGTCCGCTCGGTTGAGCAGCTCGCCTGCGTAGCCGCGCATGTTGTGCAGGCGTTCCAGGCCAATGTCCATGTTGCCCAGGGCCTGCCCCACTGCCTGCGCCGCTGCATTGCTGTCGGGGGCGCTGCGGATGTCGCGGATCGCGTTGTCCAAGGTGCTGAACATGCTCGGGCTAGGCTGCAGGGTAATGGTGTCCCCGGTGGCGGGGTTGCCCTTGATGTCGAAGCTCAGGCCCGGGATGCTGGTGATGGCGATGGTCACTGGCTTGTCGGTGGGATAGTCGGGCACCACCACGGCCGGTGACACGGCGCCTGTGGTGGTGTTGGTGAGCGTGTAGGTGGCGGTGGTGGTGCCGGGTGTGGCACCTGGGCCGACCGCGCTGAAGGTGATGGTGTAGTTGTCGCCCGTTACCAGGCTCGGGTCCACGGGGGTGACCGCCGTGGTGTTGAGGGAGCGACTGGAGGGAATGGCGCTGACGCCCGCGGTGTAGACACCATCGCGCTGCGGGTCGAACATGAAGGCGGCTTCGCCATCCAGGGTGTTGGGAATCGACACGCCACTGCTGGCTGTCTGGCCAGGCAGTCCTTCAAAGCTGTAGTCGGGGCTGGTGCTCAGGGGGCCGAGGAACGGCGCGAGCGCGCTGCCCAGGGCGCTGAGCAGGGGAACGCCGTTGGTGTCCTTGCGGTTGGCTACTTCCAGCAGCTGCTCGCGAAGGCCTTGCAGTTGGTTGGCGATGGTGTTGCGGTCGTTGGGGGTCAGGGCCGCACTGCCGGCGTTCACCACCAGTTCGCGGAAGTTCTGCACCAGGTCCACTGCGTCGCCCAGGGCGGACTCGGCCTGCGCGATGGCGTTGCGCTGCGTTTCCAGGGCGCGCTGCTCGGTCTGGATGCGCGCCAGCCGGTTGATGGCGCGTTCGGCCTGCGCGGCCGACACGGGGTCATCGCTGGCCCGCACCACGCGTTTGCCCGAGGTCAGGTTCTCCTGCAGGTTCGACAGGTTGGTCTGGCGCGTGCCCAGGTTGCGCAGCGCGTTGTCATACATGTTGGCCGTGCCAAGGCGGTAGATGCTGTTACTCATGTCGAACTCCTAACTCCTGTCCCGCCGTCAGCGGCCGAGGCCCTGCAGCAGCGAGTCAAAGATGTTTTGCGCAATCTGGATCATTTTGGACGATGCCTGGTACGCCTGCTGGTATTGGATCAGCCTTGCAGCCTCCTCGTCCAGGTTCACGCCCGAAATCGCCGTACGGTCCCGTTCCAGGTTGGCCGCGATGGTGGTGGACAGCTCGGCCGCGAACAGCGCGCTCTGGGTGCGGGTGCCCACCTGGGCCATGGCCCCTGCGTAGCCGTCGGAGAGTGTGGATTCGTCGAACATCTTCACGTCCCGCAGGCCCATGAGTGCACTCGCGTTGCCCGCGTTGCGCGTGAAGATGTCGCCGTACTGCGGGTCCGATGCATTGCCGATCACGACGGTGTCGCCCGTGTTGGGGCTGCCCTGCAGCTTGATCTCCCAACCGTTGATCGAGATGGGTGCACCCGGCGTGTAGGGCTGCGCAGCGGCAATGGTGGTGGGGGGCGCAGTGCCCCGGTCCAGCACGTCGTACGTGGTGGGCGGGCCGGCCGTGAACTGCAGCTGGATACCGCCCAGGATGGGGGGCAACGCCGCCGGGTTGGCGTTGGGCGGCAGAACCAGCCCCGGCGGATTGGGCAGGCCCGTGGCTTTGAGGCCCGCCAGCTGCAGCGTGCCGCCGTTGGAGGTGCCCATGGCCGCGTTGATGGGGTTGGCCGCAGCCAGATCACGCGGTGAGTACACCAGCGACTGGATGTTGGCCGCCGCGGTGCTGAACGGCTTGAACAACATGCGCTCGCCGGGGTTGCCGGGCGTGGTCAGGTTGAAGTTCAGGCCGTCGATCTGCAGCGTGGCCAGGTTGGCCGCGTCGGTGAACGGGGTGGACGTGCCGTCCGACAAGCGCACCACCTGCCCGGCCGTGCCGGTGGTAAAGCGGATTTCGTAGTCCGACGCCGCGAACTCCGTGGGGCCGGTGAAGGACACCGTGCCCACGCCCGCGCCGTTGGTGTGGCCCGGCATGCTGGCGGGCAGCGCGAACAGGTCCTTGCCCAGCGCACCGTCCAGCGTCAGGCCCAGGTTGTGCTGGTCGTTCATCGTCATGCCGATGGCCATGGCCATGCGGCCCAGCAGGTTGCGCCCTTCGGCCAGATCGTTGTTGTTAAAGCGCAACAGGCCCGACATCGAGCCCCCGCCGAGTACGTTCTCGTCCATCTCCACGGCTGGCGCACCGGGCCGGTTGAAGAACAGCTTGATCTGGCCGCTGCCGGGGAAGGCCGTCGCGTCATCGATGGACAGGCTCGTGGCCGTGGTGCCCAGCACCAGCGGCTGGCTGCCCGCCACAAACAGGCCCACGGTGCCATCGTCGGCCGGGATCTGCGTGGTCTGCACATACTGGTTGATGTCGCGGATGATCTGGTCGCGCTGGTCCAGCAGGTCGTTCGGAGTCTGGCCATTGCCCTTGGCGCGCGCGATCTGCTCGTTCACGCTGGCCATCTGCCCGGCCAGGCTGTTGACGGCGGTGATGCTGCTTTGCAGCTGTTCGGTTACGGTGTACTGGATTTCGTTGATGCGGTCGGCGGCCGCACGCATGCGCGAGGCGGTTTCGTCCATGCGCGTGAGCACCACGGTGCGCGCAGTGATGTCCGTGGGGGCGCTTACCACGTCCGAGAACGCATTCATCATGTCATTGATGGCTGCACCCAGGCCCGCCGTGCCGCCGCTGAAGACCTCCTGCAGCTGGCGCAGGCGCTCGGCCCGCACGATGTCGGACGACTGCACCGAACCCGCCGTGGCCGACTGGCGCGTGAGCAGCTCGCTCTGGTTGCGCAGGATGGTCTGCACATCCACGCCCTGGCCGATGTAGCCGCCGCCCGTGAACTGGCCCTGCACGGTCTGCAGCACCACGGTCTGGCGCGAATAGCCGGGCGTGTTGACGTTGGCAATGTTGTGGCCCGCCGTCTGCAGCGCCACCTGGTTGGCCAACAGGGCGCGGGCGCCGACGTTGAGCAGGCTCATGGCTTACCTCGCATTTCAGTGATCCCCAGCGCTGCATTCACCCCCAGCGCGTGTGACTGGCGCGGCCCTAGCCAGTGCCCCCGCGCAAGGGCCGCCCCGCCGCGCTGGGGGCGTCCCCCTCCCGCGAAGCGAGAGAGGGGGAAGGCGCGAAGCGACTCAGGGGGTGTTTGCATGGTCATGCCTGCGCGCGCAGCGTGCGCAGCACGCTATTGATGGCACCGCCGAGCTTTTTGGCGTACTCGGGGTCGGTGGCGTAGCCCGCCTTTTGCAGCGCCGAGGCATAGGCCATGGCCGAGCCGGACTGGGCGACGGATTCGGCCTTCTCGTAGCGCGGGCTGTCCTTGATGAGCTTTGCGTAGTCCCGGAACGAATCCTCGTACGAGTCGTAGGCGCGGAACTTCGCCGTCACCTTCTGGGCCTTGCCGTTGATGTATTCGGTGGTGGTGATCTCGGCCACCTTGCCCGTCCAGCCCTTGCCGGCCTTGATGCCGAACAGGTTGAACGAGTTGGAGCCGTCCTTGTGTTTGATCTCGCTCTTGCCCCAGCCGGTTTCGTGGCCAGCCTGGCCCAGCATGAAGCTGGCGGGAATGCCGCTCTCCTGGGCCACGCGCTCGGCGGTGCCCGAGAGGTGCTGCACAAAACCATCGCGGCCCTTGGGCGCGGGTCCAGTGGCCTCGGCCGGTGTGCCGGTGGCCGAGGACGCTGCGCGGGGCAGCGCCTGCGGCAGGCTCAGTGTGGAGGGCACGGAGAAATTCGCGTCGGCCCCGCCCATCTGGCGCGAGAGCTGGCGTGCAATCGCTTCAGACAGCCCGCCCTGCTGGCCCGACATGCTGACCGAGAGCTGCTGGTCCAGCATGTCCTGGCCCAGGTTGGCCTGCTCGCCTTCCATGAGGCCGGATTTCATCGTGGCGTCGCGCATGCTCTTGATCAGCTCGCGCATGAACAGCGACTCGAACTGCTTGGCGACCTCGCGCGTGGTCTGGGCGTTGTTGGCCGTGCCCGCGTCATACTTGAGCGAATTGAGCGAGCGGATGTCCACCGCCAGCGCATTGGACGTGCTGCTGGTGGTGCTGGACGAGGGCAGGGTGAGGGCCATGGTTGCTCCCCGGGGTCAGATCACTTCCAGCTCGGCGTTGAGGGCGCCGGCGGCCTTGATGGCCTGCAGGATGGCCAGTAGGTCGCCCGGCGTGGCCCCCAGCGTGTTGAGCGCCTTGACCACGTCTGCCAGCTGGGGTGAAGCCGGCATCTGGATGATGTTGCCCGGTTCCTGGTTGATGCGGATGTCGCTTTGCTGCGCCACCACGGTCTGCCCTTGCGAGAGTGGAGCGGGCTGGCTGATGACGGGCGTGGAGCTGATGGTGATCGACAGGTTGCCGTGTGCAATGGCGCAGGGGCCCAGCGTCACGGCCTGGTTCAGCACCACCGAGCCTGTGCGTGCATTGATGACGACCTTGGCCGAGGGGGTGGATGCCTCCAGGGGCAGTTCTTCCAGGTCGGCGATGAAGCCCACGCGGGCGCCGGGGTCCAGCGGTGCGCGCACTTGCACGGTGCGCCCGTCGAGCGCCGTGGCCAGGCCGCTACCCAGTTTGGTGTTGATGGCCTGCGCCACGCGGCGTGCGGTCTGGAAGTCCGAGGCATTGAGCCCCAGGTTGATGGTGTCGCCCTCGTTGAGGGGGGTGGGCACGGCGCGTTCGACCTGTGCGCCTTGCGGAACCCGGCCTGCACTCAGATGGTTGATCTGCACCTTGCTGCCGCCCGCCGAGGCGCCCGCGCCTCCCACCACCACATTGCCCTGGGCCAGGGCGTAGATCTCGCCGTCGGCGCCGCGCAGGGGCGTGACGATGAGCGTGCCGCCCTTGAGCGACTTGGCGTTGCCCATGGAGGACACGTTGATGTCGATCATCTGCCCGGGCTGGGCAAAGGCCGGTAACTGTGCCGTGACGATCACCGCCGCCACGTTCTTGAGCTGCAACTGGTTCGCCGTGCCAGGCGGCAGGCTGATGCCCATCTGCTGCAGGTAGTTGGACATGGCCTGCGTGGTGTAAGGCATCTGCGTGGTCTGGTCGCCCGTGCCGTCCAGCCCCACCACCAGGCCATAGCCCGTCAACTGGTTGCTGCGCACGCCCTGCACCGCCGCCACTTCCTTGATGCGCAACGCATGGGCGGGCACCGCCACACCGGCGGCCACGAGGGCCAGCAACAGCCACAGCGCGCGCACGGGGCGTGACAAGAGGGAGTGGGACAAGGCTTTCATGACACCGATTGTGGGCGGCCCCGCCAGGAACTAAAACCCAAAAAGAAGCGGGTTCACCGGCCTATTGCATGGGTTCCCGAGCGGGTGGAAACGGCGGTGGCGTACCGTGCGCCCGGGCGGTTGGTCCGGGGCAGGCTGCAAGGTGAAATATGAATAAAAATGCCTGCTAGCGCTTTATGGATAAGCGCTAATAGCTATAAATATGATAGCTTTCTTGGGTTGGCTGCTATTGGCCAGGGGATATCGCAGAGCCCATCGCTCGTCAAAACTGGCGCGGCCAAAGCGCGGGCCGCCGCGCAAGGGCCGCCCCGCCGCGCTGGCGGCGTCCCCCTCAGGGGGAAGGCGCGCAGCGACTCAGGGGGGAGTCTAGAACGGCGTGATCGTGTTGAAGACCCGGTTCATCCAGCCCAAGGCCTGGGCTTCGTTCTGTGCGCCACGGCCACGGGATTCCACCCGCACATTGGCCACCTGGGTCGAGTTGACAATGCTGCCCGGCTGCAGCGCGCGCGGATCGATGGTGCCCGAGAAGCGCAGCACATCGACGTTCTGGTTCACGCCGATCTGCTTCTCGCCCGTCACGACCAGGTGGCCGTTGGGCAGCACGTCCACCACGGTGGCGGTGATCGAGCCGGTGAAGGTGTTGGCGCTTTCGGTGCCGCCCTTGCCCGAGAAGGTGCTTTCCGAACCGGCGCCGAGCGTGGTGCGGTCGGCCAGCGACTTCTTCACGAAAGGCAGGTTGGTGATGCCGGCCGAGGCCTCCGAGGTACGGTCCACGGTGGACGAGGATTTCTGGCTGGCCGTCACGTTCTCGACGATCATGATCGTGACGTTGTCGCCCACCAGCCGTGCGCGGCGGTCTTCGAACGCGGGGCGGTAACTGGCGTTGTGGAACAGGCCTCCGGTCACGGGCGGTGGTGCACGGTGCGCTGCGGCCAGCGGTGGTGGGGTGGTCGGCAGGATGTCCACCGGCGGCGGCGGCGACAAGGTGGCGGCGCAGCCCGTGAGCAGCAGCGCGCCCACGGCGGTGGGCAGGGCAAAAAGGCGTGTGAACGGCAGCATGGCGAACGCTCCTGGTGTCGGCATCGGGATCACAGCTGGCTGAGCTTGGCCAGCATCTGGTCCGAAGTCTGGATGGCCTTGGAATTCATCTCATAGGCACGCTGTGCCTGGATCATGGTGACCAGCTCTTCCACCACGTTGACGTTGGAGGCTTCCAGAAACCCCTGCTTGAGAATACCCAGCCCGTTGGTGCCGGGCGTGCCCTGCTGGGGCTGGCCCGAGGCGGCCGATTCCTTGAACAGGTTCTGGCCAATGGGCTCGAGGCCGGCCGGGTTGATGAAGGCCGACATCGCCAGGTTGCCCAAGGGCTGGGGCTGGGTGTTGCCCTGTACGGTGGCCGACACCACGCCGTCGGCGCTGATGGTCACGCTCGTGGCGTTGGCGGGCACCGTGATGCCGTTGGCCACAGGCAGGCCGCTGGAGTTGACCAGGCGGCCTTGCGAATCGACCTGGAACGAGCCGTCGCGCGTGTAGCCGATGGTGCCGTCGGGCATGGTCACTTCCAGAAAACCATTGCCGTTGATGGCCACGTCCAGGTTGTTCTTGGACTCCTGCAGGCTGCCCTGCACGAAGTTGCGGCTGGTGGCCACCGTGCGCACGCCCAGGCCCAGGTGCAGGCCGGTGGGCAGCTGGTTCTGCTCGGTGGTGTTGGCACCCACCTGGCGCAGGTTCTGGTAGATCAGATCCTCGAACACCGCGTTGTTGCGCTTGTAGCCGGTGGTGGAGACGTTGGCCAGGTTGTGCGAGATGACGTCGAGCTGGGTCTGCTGGGCAGACATGCCGGTCTTGGCGATCCAGAGGGAGTTGATCATGGTGCTTCCTTTTGGCGTGGCGGCGCGGGGCGCGACCTCAGCCGTTCATGCTCAGCAACTGGCTGGCGGTCTTGTCGTTGGTTTCGGCGGACTGCAGCAGGCGCATCTGCTGTTCGAACTGGCGCGATGCGGCAATCATCCCGACCATGCTTTCGACCGGATTCACGTTCGAGCCTTCCACTGCGCCTGCCAGCATGCGGGCGTTGGCGTCATTGGCAATCGGGTCGCCGGACGTGGTGCGAAACAGCCCGTCGTCGCCGCGCTTGAGCGGGTCTTCCGGGGTGGGAGTGGCCAGCTTGAGGCGGCCAATGGCTTGCGCGGGCTGGCCCGCTGCCTTGGCAGTGACCGTTCCATCCGAGCCCAGCGTGACTTCGGCGCCCGGAGGGACATCAATGGGCGCGCCGCCATCGGACAGCACAGGCAGTCCGGTGGGGGTGAGCAGCTGGCCCGTGGCAGACACCTCAAAGGTGCCGGCGCGGGTGTAGGCCTCGGTACCGTCAAGTCCCTGCACGGCAAACCAGGCATTGCCCACGGCCATGGCGTCGAGGTTGCGGCCGGTACGCTGCACGGGGCCGGGCGTGCTCACGTGGCCCGAGGTGGCCTCCAGCGCAAACACACGGGTTTTGGAGCCATCGCCCTGGATCGGGACCGAGCGGAAGGTGGACATCTCCGCACGAAACCCCTGGGTGGAGGCGTTGGCGAGGTTGTTGGACAACACGGCCTGCCGGTGGGCGGCCGCGTTGGCGCCCGTCATCGCGGTGTAAATGATGCGGTCCATGGGGGCTCTCCGTTGTCCAGGGCTGTTTCAGTGCAGAGTTCTTACGAACCGTTCCCGATCAACGCAAGTTCACCAGGGTGGACATCACCTGGTCTTGCGTCTTGATGGTCTGGGCATTGGCCTGGTAGGCGCGCTGTGCGGTCATCATGTTCACCAGCTCGGCGGTCAGGTCCACGTTGGAGTCTTCCAGCGCGCCCGAGCGCAGCGACCCGAAGTTGCCGTCGGTGGCAGTGCCAGCCACCGGCTGGCCGGATTCAAAGGTGGCGACCCAGTTGTTGCCGCCTACCGAAGCCAGGCCCTGCGTATTGCGGAAGCTCGACAGCGCCAGCTGGCCTTCTGCACGGGTCACGCCGTTCGAGTAGCGGGTCATGATCATCCCGTTGTTCTCGATGTTGATGCCCGTGAGCTCGCCCGTGGTGTAGCCGTCCTGGCTCAGGTTGGAGACCGAGAACTTGTTGCCGCTCTGTGAGACTTTGTCCAGGCTCACCGCCACATCAAACGCGGGCAGGTTGTTGGGGTTGGGCGGGGTCGGGTTCACGTTCAGCGTGAGCGCGAAGCCCGTGGCGGGGGGCGTGGCCACGGGGGCCGTGATGGCGCCATTGTTGTCAAACGTGATCTGGCCTATAGGAGTTGCCACCACGGGAGGCACTGCCGTGGGGTCGTCCAGCTGGTCGTACACGTCCCAGGTGTTGTCGGTGGCGGTCTTCTGGAAGTACAGGCTCACTGGCTTGGCCACGCCCTGGCTGTCGAACACGTTGATCGACGTGCCGTAGGTGGCGCGCGGTGTGGCCGGGATGGGCGGCGTGGCGGCAGGGTCGCCGGCCGCATCGGTGGCCGTGGCCGGCAGGTTGAATGCTGCCGTGATCGTGGTGGTCTGCTTGGCAGGGATGGGCTCGGAGGTGGGGAACACCATCGGGATGGGGTCGGTGCCCGAACGCAGGCCGGTGACCGGGTCCACGGGGTAACCCATCACGTTGGCGTTGTCGTTGGTGATCATGTTGCCCTCCTTGTCCAGCTTGAAGTTGCCGGAGCGGGTGTAGGCGGGTGTGCCATCGGGCAGCGTGAGCGTGAAAAAGCCGTTGCCGTTGATGGCGACATCCAGGCTGTTGCCCGTGATCGTGAGATTGCCCTGTGTGAACTGCTGGGAGACCGCGCCCACTTCGACGCCGATGCCCGCATTGGTGCCGCCGGACGAGCCGATGGCGGACGCCACCATTTCGGCAAACTCGGCCCGCGAGGCCTTGAACCCGACGGTGTTGGAGTTGGCGATGTTGTGCCCGATGACGTCGAGGTTCTTGCTGGCGGCGTTCAAGCCAGAGAGGCCTTGCTGAAAACTCATGGTGTTCTCCTGATGGGGGCTATCACTGAATCGGCCGGGTTAGACCAGGGCCTTGATCTGGCTGTAGTTGATGGTTTTTCCGTTGGCCAGGGTCAGCACCAGCTGGCCGTCCTCGGCACCTGCGGCCGTGACCTTGGACAGGGCCAGCGATGTGCTGTCGATCTTGGTCGACCCATTGACGGCACTGACGCGGAACTGCAGTCCCTCGGTGGAGCCGGTGTACTTGCTGGCATCCCACTCGAAGGTGTGGCGCCCTGCAGCCTTGGCACCCAGGTCCATGGTCTCGATCACCTGGCCGCCAGCGGTCATCACCTCGACCTTCACCTTGGTGGCGGCCGAGGCCAGCTCAAAGCCACCTTTGCCGGCCTTGTCGGCCACAGCCAGCGTCGAGCCTTCGGTCATCACGTTGCGGCCAATCAGGGCCGTGCCCTGCATCACCTGCAGCGAGTTGAACTGCGCCGACATGCTCTCCATCGTCTGGTTGAGCTGCTGGATGCCGGTCACCGTGTTGATCTGCGCAATCTGCGAGGTCATCTGGGCGTTGTCCAGCGGGTTCATCGGGTCCTGGTTGTTCAGCTGAGCAACCAGCAGTTTCAGGAAGCGGTCCTGCGCGGCTGCAGGGTCGGTGGCGGCGTTGGCCTTGGTGCCGGTCGCATCGGTGACCGTGGGCGCGCTGGTGGCGGAGTTGAGGATCATGGTGGCGTCCTAGAGTTACTGGCCCATCTGCAGGGTCTTGAGGAGCAGCGACTTGGCCGTGTTCATGACCTCGACGTTGTTCTGGTAAGAGCGGGAGGCGGAGATCATGTTGACCATTTCCTCCACGGCGTTGACGTTGGAGTGCGTCACATAGCCTTCCGCGTCTGCCGACGGGTGGCTGGGGTCGTGCACGCGGCGGCCGGGAACGTTGCTTTCGTTGATGGAGCTCACGCGCACACCGGCCGAGCTGTCCGCGCCCATGGGGGCGGTCTGGAACACCACTTGGCGCGCCTTGTAGGCCTGGCCGTCGGGGCCTGCCACGGCATCGACGTTGGCCAGGTTGCTGGCCACCACGTTGAGCCGCTGCGACTGCGCGCTGACGGCGCTGCCCGAGACGCTGAAGATGGAGAACATGGACATGGGGAGACTCGCTTTCTGCGCTGCACTGCGGATGGCTTATTGGCCCTGGATCGCGCTGAGCATGGTTTTGGCGTTGCCGTTGATGAAACGCAGCGTGGCTTCGTAGCGCACGGCGTTGTCGACAAAGTTGGCGCGCTCGCGGTCCAGGTCCACCGTGTTGTTGTCCAGGCTGGGCTGGGTCTGCACGGAATAACCCAGCGTGCCGGGTGCGCCGGTGCCCGTGCTGGCCGCTGGCAGCGGAATGTGGCGGGGGTCTGTGGCGCCCTTGGCCCCCAGGTTGCCCGTGGTGCCCACCGAGCCACCCGTGGCCAGGCGGGTCACGCCCGAGCCCAAGCCCGTGGCTTCGCGCATCGCATCGCCAAAGCTGAAATCGCGTGCCACGTAGCCCGGGGTGTCAGCGTTGGCGATGTTGCTGGCGATGGCGCGCTGGCGCTCGGCACGCAGCACGAGCGCGTTGCCGAGAAAGTCCAGCCGGTTGGTCATCTTGTCAAGCATGGTTGCCTCACACCCTGGGTTGCAATAGGAGCCGGTTGGGGGTTTCCGGCGTGGTTCGATTGTGAAAGCCGCCGCTTTTTTCTAAAGCGCGAAGAACGCGGAAATGGGTGCGCAGTTTCGGGTTTTGCGCAGGGCTCGCCTGCCTATAGTTCCAGTCGTGAAAGAGTCTTTGCCGCCCCGCGCGGTCAGACCTGTTGACCTGCGATGCCCAGGAGGCCCCATGCCATCGATCTTCGTTTTCCCCTTCGTGTCCCCTTTGGTTCGCGCTGGCGCTCTGGCGATCGCCGGGCGGCGTGCTGTGGCTCGGCACGCTCTGGCGGTGGTGCTGGGGTTGACTGCAGTGGCTGGCAGCAGCGGGGCCGCGCTGGCCCAGGCGGCAGCCGACCCCAGTGCCGACCTGGGCCCGCTGACCCAACGCTGGCTGGATGACGCGATGTCGCGCAACCAGGCCTCCGGCTTGCCGCTGCGCATGGAAGTGAGCGTTGGCTCACTCGACTCGCGGCTGCGGCTGGCGCCGTGTGCGCGGGTCGAACCCTACCTGCCAGTGGGCGCCCGGCTTTGGGGCCGCACCCGCCTGGGGCTGCGCTGTGTCGAGGGGCAAACCGCATGGAACGTTTACCTGCCGGTGACCGTCAAGGCATTTGGCCCGGCTTGGGTGCTGACCGGCCCGGTGGCTCCGGGGACGGTGCTGACCGCCAATGACGCCACCGAGGCGGAAGTGGACTGGGCCGAAGAGTCGGCAGCCGTGATGGCCAACCCGGAAATGTGGGTCGGGCAGGTCGCCGCGCGCCAGCTGGTGGCCGGCCAGGCATTGCGCCAGACCATGGTGCGGCCCCCCCAGCTCTTTCGCGCAGGCGCCCAGGTCAAGGTGATTGCCCAGGGCCCCGGCTATGCAGTCACCTCCGCAGGGCAGGCCATGTCGGCAGGCGCTGCGGGGCAGATTGTTCGCATCCGCATGGATAATGGCAGGATAGTAAGTGGAACTGTGAATGAGGTTGGGACAGTGGTCGTCGCTCTTTGATGACGGGGCGGTGATAAATGGCTAAAGTCCGGGCCAAATGGGTCGAAAACATTGCTACTGTGCCCCACATCAAACGGGGTGGTGGAGAGAGCGATGAAGATTGGTCAAAAACCGGAACTCCCGGGCGCCTTGGCGCAGACGGGGCTTGCCAAGCAAGCCAAAAGTCCTGCCAGCGCTGCTGAAGGAGCCGCCAAAGACGCTGCGGCTGTGTCAACCGCCGGTGTGCCCGTCACCGTCTCCACCGCTGCCCGTGCGCTGGACCAGACATCCCGTTCCACAGGTGATTTTGATGCGAGCAAGGTCAAGGCGGTGCGGGCGGCCATCGAAAAAGGCACTTTCTCGGTGGACGCCGAAGCCATTGCCGACAAGATGCTCTCCAACGCCCAGGAAATCCTGGCCCGCTCGCGCGGTTGATTCCTCAGCGTCCCGCACGCCCCTTTATTGACAGACTTGGCAGGCAGGCGCTATCCACCTCACAATGCGCCATGTCCCTGGAAGAATCCCTCTCGGCTGTTGAACAGCTGATCGAAAAAGTCTCCGCCGCCCTTCTCGCGGCAGACCCCCAATCCCTGGAAAAGAACAGTGTGGCCCTGCGGGATGCAGCGGCCCAGTTCGCGCGCGTTCTGGAGCAGACTGCAGCCAGGGGTCTGCCCGTGCCGGCACAGCTGCAAAAGCGAGCCCGGGCCATTGACGATATGCTTGCCGTGCACCGCGAAAGCCTGGCGCGCCTGGCCGTGAATGCCGATCGCCAGGTGGCAGGCTTGGTGCCGCAGGCGGGCACACCCTCCACCTACGGCGACGGTCGGGGCGCACAGGCCGGCAAGCCCGGCGTGGCCCGTATCTACAAATCGGCTGGTTGAGCCAAAAAAGATAGCTGCTGGCGCGTGTCCCTGTTGGCTTTGAGAGGAAAAACCTCTCAAAGCCACGGATTACAAGTGCAAGCAGCTATTGTTTTGACCGTTACCAGTGAAGGCCGGAGGATTGAACTTCGATGTCTGCTCGGCGCGGTTACCCCTGAAACGGTCGCAGCCCCCGACCAGTGCCACCGTGGAACTGGCTCCGCCAGGCCACTGGTGGCGTCCCCCTTCAGGGGGAAGGCGCCGAAGGCGACTCAGGGGGTAGTCAATGCGCCCGCATCTTGGCCCGCAGGCGTGCGATGGACTGGCTGTGCAGCTGGCACACCCGAGATTCGGTCACCCCCAGCACGGCCGCGATCTCCTTGAGATTCATGTCGTGCTCGTAGTACATGCCCATGATGTGCTGCTCGCGTTCGGGCAGGGTCTTGATGGCATTCACCAGCGACATCTTGAGCCGTTGGTCGCGCAGCAATTCCAGAGGGTCTGCGTCGGCGTCTGCCACATGGCGGTCCAGAAAGCCGTCATCGTCCTCGTTGCCATGCGTCATGTCCTCCAGATACACCAGTTGTGTACCCCGAACCTTGCCGAGCAGGCTTTGGTATTCGACCAAGCTCATGCCCATCTCGCTGGCAATTTCAGACTCCAGCGGGCTGCGGCCCAGCTTCTGCTCCAGCCGGTGCACGGCGTGTTCGATGTCTTTCTGGCTCTTGCGGGAGCTGCGGCTCATCCAGTCGCCCTCGCGCAGTTCGTCCAGCATGGCGCCCCGGATGCGCTGGGTGGCAAAGGTCTCGAACTGCACACCCTGGGCCACTTCGTAGCGCGACAGGGCTTCCGCCAAGCCCATCATGCCAACCTGGATCAGGTCGTCCAGCTCCACGTTGGGAGGCAGCTTGGCGATCATGTGGTGCGCGATTCTTCGCACCAGCGGGACGTGCTGGCGGATCATCGCATCACGATCGAGCTGGCCTTTGGCGGTGTACATAGAGAGCGTGTTATGCACTTTTACGTGCCCACGAAAGCCGGGGCAAGGCCCGACAACGAGACGCAGGACGCGCCGCAGTATCAATACTGCCAGCGGCCTGCAACGACGTGGCCGGGCCTTGCCCCGGCTTTCCCTCCGGGTTGACCCCAGAGGCAGGCACTCGCCGCGTTGCAGCACTTGCCAAGGCCCCGGCCTTGGCTGCGCACTGCGCCTTGCGATCACCGGCCTCTGGGGTCAACGTGGGTACGTAAAAGTGCATAACACGCTCTAGTCAACGGCTCCGGACAAATTAGATCAATGGCTCCGGACAAAATGCGCAGGCATGGCTGCCAAGTTGCTGGGTGGCAGCGCTGTCAGCGACTCACTGATAGTGCCCGCATTTTCCAGCAGTTGCAAGGCCAGGCGCTGGAGGTCCTGAGGGTTCTGTGTGGCGATGGTGGTCGTGCGGACCGGGCCGCCCAGGTGGCGTTCCGCGCAGTCCTGCAAGGTCATCAGCGCATGCTGGGTCTTGCGCCGTTCTGCGGGCGTGGTGCCGCGCAGCAAAGCCGCCACCATACAGGGCAGTCCTGTGTGCACCGCGATCTGTTTGAGGCTCTTGTAACTGGTCAGCACACCAGCCGAGCCGTCGCCCATCACCACCAGCGGTACGGTGGCGGTGTGCGTCAGCAGCGGCCCCAGCGTGGCCGCAGGCGCGTGCAGCACGATCAGCCCGTAGGTTCGGAAATAGGGCAGCAGACAGGGCAGGGGTGCGGTCTCGTTGCGGCTGGCCTCGCGGCTGATGCGCTGCAGGCCTTTGGCTGCGGGAATCACTGCCAGCGATGAGGCCATGGCCCCCATGTTGAGGCTGACGCCCTCGTTCCACGGCGCTTGTTGCAGCAGGTGCAGCAAACCCGGGTACTCATCCGTCTCCTGCGCTGTGCCGTCGAGCACCACGACCGGGTAGCCCAGGCGCTGCAGGCTGGCGCAGATCTGCCAGAGCGTCTCCAGCCCGGTGCCCGCGTTGTCCTGGCTGGCAACAGCCACCACGCGCAGCTCTGACTGCGGAGTGAAGCTGTGCAGGCCGGCTGCCTGATGAAAGGCGATATCAAGCATCGACCAGCCCCCGTTCGTTCATGGTGTCGGGCGAATGCGAGAAGAAGAAATTCAGGTCGGTCGCCTTGGGGTCGAAGGCCGACTTGGCAGGCGCGCGCATGGAGGTGCTGATGAGCTTGTGCGCATCGGCACGTTCCCAGTCTTCCGGCACACGCTGGCCGTTGGTCACGCCGCGCAGCACCATCTGGTGGCGGATCAGTGCGTCGATGGCGGGGCCAAGCTTCACGGCCTCGTCCACCTTGGACAAGATGGCTTGCTGGGAACCTTCGGTCTTGAATGCAGTGAGCACGTCATCGAGCGTGTCGCCATGGCAGCCCGCGTTGAGCACCAGCAGGCGGTTGACGTGGGGCAGATCCAGCACGTCCAGCATGTCGCGCTTGCGCGGGTCGCGGGGGGCCACGCCGGTGGTGTCGATCAGCACCATTTTCTTGCCGCTGAGCAGGCCCAGCAGGTCCTGCAGCGCGGCGCGGTCGTGCGCCAGATGGGCCACGATGCCCAGCATGCGGCCGTAGCTGCGCAGCTGCTCGTGCGCGCCCACGCGGTAGGTGTCCAGAGTGATCAGGCCCACGCTGCCCGGGCCATGGATGCGCGCACACAGCGCGGCCAGCTTGGCCGTGGTCGTGGTCTTGCCCACGCCGGTGGAGCCCACCATCGCGAAGATGCCGCCTTGCTCATACAGCGGAGGCTCGGCCAGGTCGGTCTTGAGGTTGCGCTCCAGCACATCCATCAGCCAGCGCACCGACTCGGCGGCCGACAGGTCTTCCGGCATGCGTTCGAGCACGGCGCGGGCCAAAGATGGAGAGTAGCCTGCACGGATCATCTTGAGCATGAGGTTGGACTGGATCGGGTTCTGGCGCGCCTGGCCCAGCCAGGCCATGGTGTTAAAGCGGTCTTCGATCAACTCCCTCATGGCATGGAGTTCATTCATCACGCTTTGCTGGTTGTTGTTCGACTGGGCCAGGTGGGCGCTGGCGGCTTCCTGCCGGCGGCGTGGAGGCTCCTGTGGAATGTCCATGGGGATGCTGCGCAGCGGGTTGTGGCGCACCACGGCGGGTGCTGGCATGCGTTCGCGCTCGGGCTCCTGGTCGCGGCTGCGCTCCGACAAGGTTTGTGGTTCGGCCGGGCCGTTGAGCGCCTCGTGGCGGCGGCGCAGCATGCGCTCGCGCACGTAGTCCTGGAACGACAGCGTGCTCATCGCCAACTGCTCGGTGTCTTCCTCGACTGCGTTGCGGCCCAGGGTGCTGGCTGCGGCGGTCTGGCTGGCGCGCTGGGGGGCGCTGCGCGCCGGTGTGGGGGCCAGCAAGGGCGGGTTGCTGGACGCGCCTGCACTTCCATCCAGGGCCGACAGCGTGTCTTCGGCCGTGGCCACAACCTCGACGCCGTTGGCCGTGGGGCGGTTGGACAGGATGAGGGTGCCCTCTCCAAAGGCCATGCGCGCCTTGGCCAATGCCTCGCGGGAGGTGGGGGCGGTAAAGCGTTTGATGTTCATGCTGATGCACCTCTAAGGATCGGCCCAATGCGGATGGTGTGGGTCTCTGGGATTTCACTGTGCGCAAGCACCTGCAGCCGGGGCGCCACACGGCGCACCAGGCGGGAGATGGCGTTGCGGATCTGGTCGGGAACCAGCAGGCAGGCGGGCAGGCCCATCTCTTCCTGCTTGAGGGCCACCTCGGCGGCCTTTTGCGTGAGGATGTCGGCCACGCCGGGGTCCAGAGCCGGTCCTGCTGCGTTGCCCAGGGCTTGCACCAGCAGGCGTTCCAGGCCAGGCTCGATCGCAATCACGTTGAGTTCGCGGGTGGGGCCGTAGATCTGCTGGACGATGGCGGGCGACAGCGCAATGCGCACGCGGCGGGCCAGCTCGACCGGGTCTGTGATGCCACCAGCGTGCTCGGCCAGCGTTTCGATGATGGTCCGGATATCGCGGATGTGCACAGACTCTTCCAGCAGCAGCTGGAGGACCTTCTGGAACGTTGCGATGGAGACCATTTTGGGGACCACTTCTTCGATGAGCTTGGGGGCCAGCTTGGCCACGTGCTCCACCAGTTGCTGGGTTTCTGTGCGACTCAGAAGCTTGGCGGCTTGCACTTGCATCAAGTGTGACAAATGGGTGGCCATCACGGTTTCGGAATCAACGACGGTAAAACCCGCCATTTGTGCGGCTTCCTTCTGCCGTTCGTCGATCCAGTGGGCTGGCAGGCCAAAAGCGGGGTCGGTGGTGGGCGTGCCGATCAGGGGCGTGGTGATACCGCCGGGGTTGATGGCCAGGAACATGCCGGGGAAGGCCTCGCCTTCGCCCACCACCACGCCACGCAGCGTGATGCGGTAGCCGCTGGGCTTGAGTTCGAGGTTGTCGCGCACATGCACGGCGGGCGGCAAGAAGCCCACTTCTTGCGCAAACTTGCGGCGCACGCCCTTGATGCGGGTGAGCAGGTCGCCCTGGCGGCTCTTGTCCACCAGGCTGATCAGGCGGTAGCCCAGCTCCAGGCCCAGCAGGTCTATGGGTTGCAGGTCGTCCCAGGTGGCTTCGCCATCGCTGACCGGGGCGGGCGGTGCTTCGACTTCGGGCGGCACCTTCTGGCGTTCGTACAGCACCCAGGCGGCGTAGCCCAAGAGGCCGCCCATGGTCAGGAACACCATGTGGGGCATGCCGGGGATCACGCCCAGCAGCAGCAGGATGCCGGCGGTCACGCCCAGCACGCGGGGCGACATGAAGAGCTGCTGCACGATCTGGCGGCCCATGTCGTGGTCCTTGCCCACGCGCGAGATCACCATGGCCGCAGCCACCGAGATCAGCAGCCCGGGAATCTGTGCCACCAGCGCATCACCAATGGCCAGCAGGATGTAGCTATCAGCCGCCTGCTTGGCCGAGAGGTCGTGCTGCAAAACCCCGATGGCAAAGCCACCGATGATGTTGATGAGCAAAATCAGGATGCCAGCGACCGCATCGCCGCGCACGAACTTGGAGGCACCGTCCATGGAGCCAAAGAAGTTGGCTTCTTCCGCCACTTCGGCGCGGCGGCGCTTGGCTTCCTTTTCGTCGATCAGGCCCGCGTTCAGGTCGGCGTCCACGGCCATCTGCTTGCCGGGCATGGCGTCCAGGGTAAAGCGTGCCGACACTTCTGCAATGCGCTCGGCGCCCTTGGTGATCACCACAAAGTTGATCACCACCAGGATGGCGAACACGATCAGCCCCACGGCAAAGTTGCCGCCGATCAGAAAGTGACCAAAGGCCTCGATCACCGCACCCGCCGCGCCGGGGCCGGTGTGGCCTTCGAGCAGCACCACGCGCGTGGAGGCCACGTTCAGCGACAGGCGCATCAGGGTGGTCAGCAGCAGCACCGAGGGGAAGGCTGCGAAATCGAGCGGCCGCAGCATGTAGGCCGCCACCATCATCACCATCAGGGCCACGGCGATGTTGAGCGTGAAAAACGCGTCGAGCAGCCAGGGCGGGATGGGCAACACCATGAGCGCCAGGATCGCCACCACCAGCAGTGGTGCCGACAGGCCCTGCAGGGCGCCTGCATTGGTGCCCGCCCATTGTCGAAGAGACGTTACGGAGGTGTTCATACGGCGGCGCCTTGCACGGGAGTGCGGTTCAGCGGATCAAGTTCAGGCGGAACGAAGGGCTCCACCAGGCTGTCGGGCATGCGGCCTTCGCCACGCAGGGCGGCCTTGAGGCGGTAGACATAGGCCAGCACCTGGGCCACGGCGGTGTAGAGCGTGGCGGGAATGGCCTGGTCCAGTTCGGCATGCGCATACAACGCCCGGGCCAGCATGGGCGACTGCAGCACGGGCACGTCGTGCGCCTTGGCCACGTCGCGGATCTTGAGCGCGATGAGGTCGGTGCCGCGCGATATCACTTGGGGGGCACTCATGGTCTTTTCGTCGTACTTGAGTGCCACCGCATAGTGGGTGGGGTTCATCACCACGAAATCGGCCTTGGGAACTGCGCCCACGCTGGCGCGGTCGGCAATCTCGCGCTGCTTCTGGCGGATGCGGCCCTTGGTGTGGGGGTTGCCGTCGGATTCCTTGTGCTCTTGCTTGACTTCCTCGTGCGACATCTTCAGGCGCGACTTGAAGAAGTAGGCCTGCAGCGGCACGTCCACCAGCGCGGCCAGGAACACGACCAGCAGCAGCAGGCTCATGCCCGAAGTCAGCCAGTCAGCCAGCTGGCGAATGGCCATGGGGGAGGGCTGCAGCACCAGCATGGCCACGGTGTCGATGCTGTTGCCCATGAACTTCCAGGCCACATAGCTCAGGATCGCTGTCATCAGCACCATCTTGGCCACGTTGGCCATCTGCTGCTTGGAGAACAGGTTGGCCAGGCCCGAGATCGGGTTGAGCCGGTTGAACTGCGGCGTGATGGGCTTGAGGCTCAGGATCCAGCCGCCAGCGCCAATGGCGCTGATCAGGGCGGCGGCGCTGGTGAGGATGGCAAACACTGCACTGGCCACCAGGCCCACCACCACCATGTCCTGCAGGCGCTTGAGCATGGTGCCTGGCGCCATGACGGTGGCGGCGTCAAACGCCAGTTGCTGGCTCATGGCCCGCTGCATGTGGTCCATCAGCTGGGGCGCCAGCACCAGCAGGCAGGCGGCCCCGGCACCCAGAATCGCCAGGTGGGAGAGATCGCGCGAGCGTGCTCCCTGGCCGTCTTCGCGCGTTTTCTGCAGCTTGCGCTCTGACGCGGGTAGGCTTTTTTCTTGGCTGGATTCCATGGTGGCATGACGGCTGGTGTCATGCCATTGTCGTGAGCAGCCCGGAAATCTAAAGCTGGATAAGGGGGTTGCAGCCCCCTCTTTTCCATGCGGGCCGAAGGGGCCTTGCCTGCGTGGCCTCACCCGAAAAAGGGTGGGTGAGGCCGGGATGGAATGCTAAAAAAGATAGCTGCTAGCGCCTTGTGGATAAGCGCTAGCAGCCTTTTTGACCGCAAAAAGCCCCGGATGGGCTCAGAACCCGAGGCTGGCCAGCAGGTCGTCCACCTGGGACTGGTCGGTGACCACGTCGGGGGTGTGCTCGGGGTCCACCACGGGGCCCTGCAGGTGCTGAGTGCGGGGCGGTTCGGCGGGCACCTGCGCGTTGGGTGGGGCTGTTTGAATCAACAGCTGGACCAGCTGGTCTTCAATGGTGGCCGCCAGGTTCACCACGCGGGCAATCACCTGCCCCGTGAGGTCGTGAAAGTCCTGCGCCATCATGATTTCGGTGAGGTGCGTGTCGGCTTCCTTGGTCACGCGCTCCACATCGGTCAGGAAGTTGAAGATCTCGCCCTTGGCCACGGCCGCCACCGGGTCGGCCACCAGCGAGTTGACGACCCGGCGCGTCTCGGCCGCGATGTAGTCATGCTGGGCTTTGGCCTGTTCGACGCGGTTGAGCACCTTCTCGGCCGCTTCACCCGTCAACCGCGCGATGTAGGACAGGCGGCTTTGCGCGTCGGGCAGTTCGCCCATGGAGCCGCGCAGCTTGTCGGCATAGCCCAGTTCGTTGAGCGAATCGTGCAGCTGGCGCGTCAGCTGGCCAATCTTGTGGTGTACATCGGCAGGCGGCTGGCTGTTGTCCGGTGTGTCGTCCATGGTGTCATAGCCCCATCTTTTTCAGGATCAAGGTCACTTTTTCTTCCAGCGTGGCCTTGGTGAAGGGTTTGACGATGTAACCCGCTGCGCCACCCTGGGCGGCTGCCACGATGTCTTCCTTGCGGGCTTCGGCTGTGACCATGAGGACGGGCAAGTGCTTGAGCTTGTCGTCCTTCTTGATTTCAGCCAGCAGCTGAAAGCCGTTCATGTTGGGCATGTTGATGTCCGTCACCACGAAGTCGAACTTGCTGTTGCGCAGCTTGTTCAGGGCGGCCACGCCATCTTCGGCCTCGTCGGCATCGGCAAAGCCGCTTTCCTTGAGCAGATTGCGCACGATGCGCCGCATGGTGGAGAAGTCGTCAACGATCAAAAAACGAAGGGCTGTGGTCACTTGGGACCCTTTCGGTCGAGAATTACTGTGGGCATTGTCATGGGTGGCAGGTTTGGTGACAAGTCGTAACTGTTACCTGCTTGGGGGGGGATTTTCCCGCTTTTCATTCAGCAGTTCTGTGGAAGTGATTTCGGGAATCCCTTTGCCCATGAGTCGTTCTTCGGCCTCGCGGGTCAGCACCGTGATGGTGATGCGCCGGTTGGCGGGTGCGCGCGGGTTGTTTGGCTCCAGCAGATCGCTGGCCGCCAAGCCCACCACACGTCCCAGTTTAGCGTCTGGCATGCCGGCCGACACAAGCTCGCGGCGTGAGGCATTGGCGCGGTCGGCCGACAGCTCCCAGTTGCTGTAGCCCCGGTCGCTGTTTCCGTAAGGCACGGCGTCGGTGTGCCCGGCCAGGCTGATGCGGTTTTCCACCCCGCCCAGCGCCGCCCCGATCTCGCGCAGGATGTCGCGCATGTAGGGTTTCACCAACGCGCTGCCGCTGTCGAACATGGGGCGGTTCTGGTCGTCGATGATCTGGATCTGCAGGCCGTCGGGGGTGATGTCGATGCGGATCTGCGACTTGTATTCGTTCAGGCGTGGGTTTTCGGTGATGAGCGCGTCGATCTTGGCCTCCAGGGCCTTGATGCGGTCCAGGTCCTGCTTGGCGCGCTCGGCGCGGGCGGCATCAATGCTCATGCGGCGCTGCTTGGCCTCTTCCACGTCAGAGCGCCGCACTTGTCCGTGCACCTTCGAGAGATCGTTGCCCCCGCCCGGAATCACACTGGAGCTGTTGCCCGCGCCGTCGCCGCCGGTCATGGCCACCTTGAGCGGCGACGCGAAATACGCGGCGATCCCCTGCAGTTCGCCCTTGGCCGTGGAGCCCAGCAGCCACATCAGCAGGAAGAACGCCATCATCGCCGTCACGAAGTCGGCATAGGCGATCTTCCAGGCGCCGCCATGCACCGCATGACCGCCTTTCTTGATGCGCTTGATGATGATGGGCTGGAGTTTTTTTTCTGCCATGGCGTTTGGGGTTTCGCGGCGCGGACGTCGCTACTTCTTGCCTTTCACATGCCCCTCCAGCTCGGTAAAGCTGGGGCGGACGCTGGAGAAAAGCACCTTGCGGCCAAATTCGATGGCCGTGGCGGGGTTGTAGCCCTGCATGCTGGCTAGCAGGGTGGACTTGATGCACTGCAACTCCTTGGCGGCATCCTCCGTCTTTTGCTCGACCAGGCCGCCCAGGGGTTCGACCACACCGTAGGCCAGCAGAATCCCGAGGAACGTGCCCACCAGCGCCGAGCCGATCATGCCGCCCAGCACCGAGGGCGGCTGGCCCACCGAGCCCATGGTGTTCACCACGCCCAGCACGGCGGCCACGATCCCGAAGGCAGGCAGGGCACCGGCCAGGCGGGCCAGCGCGGCCACGGGGGCGTGGGCTTCCTGGTGGTGGGTGTCGATCTCGCTGTCCATCAGCGCTTCGATCTCGTGGGAGTTGAGGTTGCCCGACACCATCATGCGCAGGTAGTCGGTGGTGAACTCGATCACATGGTGGTCGCTGCCCACGGTGGGGTACTTCTTGAAGATCTCGGACTCGTGGGGCGCTTCCACATCCTTTTCGATGGCCATCAGCCCTTCCTTGCGGGCCTTTTGCAGGATGTCATAGAGCATGGCCATCAGCTCCATGTAACGGGCCTTGGTGTACTTGGAGCCCTTGAGTGCCATCGGAATGGCCGCCAGGGTGGCCTTGATCACCTTGGGTTGGTTGTTCACCACGAAGGCGCCCAGTGCGCCGCCCAGAATGGTGACGATCTCGAAGGGGAGGGCCTTCAGGATCACACTGATGTTCCCCCCGTGCACGATGTACACGCCGAAGATGCAGCCTAGGCAGACAACGTAACCAATGATGACGAACATGCTGTAGACGTGTTGGGCGGCAGCCGGGGCTAAACAAGTGGGCGGGCGGAGCCGCTGGCAACGCGGCTTACCGAAGGTTACTGTAAATGTATCGGATTGATGAGTGTGGAATGCACTCAAGAGCGCCATCAACACAGGCCTTCTTCGGGAAATGGCGCCAGCGCCACACCTTTGCCTCTTTTGCCGGAGTTTTGACGGTTGTCCTGGGGCGCGGATTATGTAAAAAAAGCCTCTGTCGCTTGGTGGTAGAAGGTTTGTTGCTATATAAAATATAGCGATATTCCAATTGTTTGCACCCCTCTCCATCGGCGCGCGGTGCCAATCCCTGCATTTGGCCTGTATTTCCACAGTGACAGGGCCTTTTGGTGGCGCAGGGCCTGCACTATGCTGCGGGCATGAAAGCCGTACTGCTCGCGGGGGGGCTGGGAACCCGCATCTCGGAAGAGTCGCACCTGCGTCCCAAGCCCATGATCGAGATAGGTGGGCGGCCCATCCTTTGGCACATCATGAAGATGTACGCCGCCCATGGCGTCAATGACTTCATCATCTGCCTGGGCTACCGGGGCTACGTGATCAAGGAATATTTCGCCAACTACTTCCTGCACATGTCGGACGTGACCTTTGACATGGCCAACAACCGCATGGAAGTGCACCACCGCCACGCCGAGCCCTGGCGCGTGACGCTGGTGGACACCGGCGAAAGCACCATGACCGGCGGGCGTTTGCGACGGGTGCAGGAATACCTGCCTGCGGGCGAGCCCTTCTGCTTTACCTATGGCGATGGTGTGGCCGACCTGGACATGACGGCCCAGTTTGCCTTCCACCGCGCCCATGGCCGCCAGGCCACGGTGACGGCCGTGCAGCCCCCGGGCCGCTACGGTGCCCTGGTGCGTGACGGCGACACCGTGGCTGGGTTCGAGGAAAAACCGCGTGGCGATGGCGGGTGGATCAACGGCGGTTTTTTTGTGCTACAGCCCGAGGTCATTGACTACATCGACAGCGACGCCACCAGCTGGGAGCTGGAACCCATGGCCCGTTTGGCCAGTAGCGACCAGCTGCGCGCCTTTGAGCACACCGGCTTCTGGCAACCCATGGACACGCTGCGCGAGAAGAACCTGCTTGAAGACCTGTGGCAATCGGGCCGCGCACCCTGGAAGTGCTGGTAACCCCGATGCGCCCTGATCCCGACTTCTGGCGCGGCAAGCGCGTGTTGCTCACCGGCCACACCGGCTTCAAGGGCGCGTGGCTGGCCCTATGGCTGCAGCGCCTGGGCGCGCAGGTGACCGGCGTGGCGCTGCCCCCTGCCACCGAGCCCAATCTCTTCACCCTGGCCCAGCTCGGGCACGTGGGCCCGGGCATGGAGAGCCACTTTTGCGACATCCGCAGCGCCCAGGCCCTGGCCATGCGCGTGCGCGCCGCCCGGCCCGAGGTGGTGCTGCACCTGGCCGCGCAGGCGCTGGTGCGGCCCGGCTACGCGGCGCCGCTCGACACCTTTTCCACCAACGTCATGGGCACGGCACATCTGCTCGATGCCCTGCGCGGCCTGGCTGGCGTGCGCGTGGCCGTGGTGGTCACCACCGACAAGGTCTACCGCAACCGCGAATGGGCCTACCCCTACCGCGAGGACGACCCCCTGGGCGGGCACGACCCCTATAGCGCCAGCAAGGCCGCCACCGAGCTGGTCACGGCCAGCTACCGCGATTCCTTTCTGGCCGCCCAGGGCATCGCCGTGGCCACCGCCCGCGCGGGCAACGTGATTGGCGGTGGCGACTGGGCCCAAGACCGCCTGCTGCCCGACGCCGTGCGCGCCTGGGAAAAGGGTGCAACCTTGCACATCCGCCGCCCCCAGGCCACGCGCCCCTGGCAGCATGTGCTGGAGCCGCTGGCCGCCTACCTGCGTCTGGCCCAGCGCCTGTGGGAATCGCCCGCGCTGGCCGGTGCCTACAACTTTGGCCCGCTGCCCCACGAGGCGGCTACGGTCAAAAATGTCATTGAATTGGCCTCCACCGCCTATCCAGCAAGCGCTACTAGCTATGAAAACGAGAGCGAAGGCCCGCACGAAGCCGGCTGGCTCGCGCTCGAAACCGCCCATGCCCGCCAGGTGCTGGGCGTGGCCCCCCATTGGTCGCTGAACACCGCCGTGGCCCGCACCATGAACTGGTACCGCCAGCAACATGGCGGCGCCGACGCCCGCGCGCTGTGCTTGGCCGACATCGACGCCTGGGAGGCGCGGCCATGAGCCGCCTCGCCCTGGCGCCGCTGCCACTGGCGGGGCTGTTCCGCGTGCAACGCCAGCCGCTGGTGGACGAGCGCGGCTTTTTTTCGCGCCTGTTCTGCGCCGACGAACTGGCGGGCGCAGGCTGGGCGGGCCCCATCGCCCAGATCAACCAGAGCTACACAGCCCTCACAGGCACCGTGCGCGGCATGCACTACCAAAAGCCGCCGCACGCTGAGATGAAGCTCGTGAGCTGCCTGCGCGGCGAGGTCTGGGACGTGGCCGTGGACCTGCGCGAGGGCTCTCCCACCTTTTTGCAGTGGCATGCCGAGCATTTATCCGCAGACAACGGCAACGCGCTGCTCATCCCACCCGGGTTTGCGCATGGCTTCCAGGCGCTGACCGACCATGCCGAGCTGCTGTATTGCCACTCTGCGGCCTATGCGCCTGCCGCCGAAGTGGGCCTGAACCCGCTGGACCCGCGCCTGGCCGTGGCTTGGCCCCTGCCGGTGGGGCAAATTTCGCCCCGCGACGCAGGCCAGCCCGGGATGACCGAAGAATTCGAAGGAGTGCGCCTGTGAAGTGCCGACACTGCGGCAACCCGCTGCAACTGCCGTTCCTGGACCTGGGCAGCGCGCCCCCGTCCAATGCCTACCTGAGCGAGGCCGCGTTGCGCGCGCCCGAAACCTGGTTCCCCCTGCGCCTCTTGGTGTGCGAAACCTGCTGGCTGGTACAGACCGAAGACCACGCCGGGCGCGAGGCGCTGTTCACCGACGACTACGCGTATTTCAGTTCGTTCTCCTCGTCGTGGCTGGCCCATGCCCAGGCCTATGTCGAGGCGATGCGTGAGCGCCTGGGCCTCACCGCCGCCAGCCGCGTGGTCGAGGTCGCGTCCAACGACGGCTACCTGCTGCAGTACGTGCAGGCCGCTGGCATCCCCTGCTATGGCGTGGAGCCCACGGCCAGCACGGCAGCGGCGGCCCGCGCCAAGGGCATAGCGGTGGTGGATCGCTTCTTTGGCGTGGCGCTGGCCGACGAGCTGGCCGCCGCCGACCGCCAGGCCGACCTGATCGCCGCCAACAACGTGCTGGCCCATGTGCCCGACATCAACGACTTTGTGGGCGGCTTCACGCGGCTGCTCAAGCCCCATGGCGTGGCGACGTTCGAGTTTCCGCACCTGCTGCGCATGGTGGAAGGGTGCCAGTTCGACACGGCGTACCACGAGCACTACTCGTATTTGTCGCTCACGGCGGTGCAGCGCATTTTTGCGGCCAACGGCCTGGTGGTGATCGATGTGCAGGAGCTGCCCACCCACGGTGGCAGCCTGCGGGTGTTTGCCGCCCGCGCCGACGCTCACGGCCACCCTCAGGCCACGACCGAAGGCGCCGTCCGCGTGCAGCAACTGCTGGCCACCGAGGCCACGGCCGGCATGCTGGGTACCGGTTTTTACAGCGATTTCCAGGCTCAGGCCATACGGGTCAAGCGTGAGCTGCTCATATTTTTGCTGCAATGCCAGGCCGACGGCATCACCGTGGGCGCCTACGGCGCGGCCGCCAAGGGCAACACCCTGCTCAATTTTGCGGGCGTGCGGCTCGACCTGCTGCCCTACGTGGTGGACAAGAACCCCGCCAAGCAAGGCCAGTACCTGCCCGGCAGCCACATCCCGGTGGTGAGCGAGGCGCACCTGCGCGCCCACAAGCCGCAGCGCATCCTGATCCTGCCCTGGAATCTGCGCAGCGAGGTGGCCGAGCAACTCGACTACACGCGCAGCTGGGGCGCGCAGATGGTGGTGGCCGTGCCGCGCATGGAGGTGTTCTAGGTGATCGAGCTGCACCCCACCGCCAAGGTTTCGCACCTGGCCGACATCGAAGACTCGGTGCGCGGCACGCGCATCGTGGTGGGCGCGCATTCGGTGATCGACAGCTTCGTCAAGGTCAAGCCTGCGGGCGGCAGCGGCGACCTGGTGGTGGGTGAGCATGTGGTCATCAACGCGGGCTGCGTGCTCTACACCGGCAACGGTATTCATATCGGTAATTGCGTGGCGATTGCGGCCAACTGCACCTTTGCGCCGGTCAACCATGCCTATGCCGACCGCAGCCGCTTGATCCGCGAGCAGGGTTTTCTGCCCAGCAAGGGCGGCATCGTGATCGAGGACGACGTATGGATCGGCGCCAACTGCGTGCTGCTGGACGGCGCAGTGCTGCGGCGCGGCTGCGTGGTGGGCGCGGGCTCCATCGTGCGCGGTGAGCTGCTGGCGTACACCGTGTATGCCGGGCAACCGCTGGCGGCCGTGGGGGAGCGCCGATGACGGGCCTGCCCCCTTCGTCGTTTACCGTGCTGGGCGCCTCGGGCTACATCGGCAGCCGCCTGGTGGCGCACCTGCGGGCCCAGGGCCACACCGTGTGGGCGCCACCGCGCGGCGATGCCGAGGTGTTCACGCGCCCGCTGGGCCATGTGATGTATTGCGTGGGGCTTACCGCCGACTTCCGCACACGCCCGTTCGACACGGTGGACGCCCATGTGGGCCTGTTGGCCGAGGTGCTGCGGCGCGCGCAGTTCGACTCGCTGCTGTACCTGTCGTCCACCCGGGTCTACATGGGGGCGGCCTCCACGCACGAGGACGCCCCGCTGTCCGTGCTGCCGGGTGACCCGTCATACCTGTACAACCTGACCAAGCTCACCGGCGAATCGCTGTGCTATGCCTGCGGACGCCCCGGGGTGCGCGTGGCGCGCCTGTCCAACGTGGTCGGGCCGGACATGGACGCTGCCTCCGGCAACCTAGTGGCCGATCTGGTGCGCCAGGCGCAGGGCGGCCACATCGTGCTGCGCTCTGATCCGCAGTCCGCCAAGGACTATGTGCATGTGGACGACCTGCTGGACTGGCTGCCGCGCATTGCGCTGGCGGGCCGCGCTGCCACCTACAACGTGGCCAGCGGCCGACAGACCCTGCACGCCCAGTGGCTGGCCTGGTTGCAGGCGCGCACGGGCTGCACCGTGGAGGTGGATGCCCAGGCCCTGCTGCAGGCGTTTCCCCCTATCAACGTGCAACGCCTGCGGGGTGAATGGGGTGTGGCACCCCGCGCCGTGCTGGCCGATGACCTTTTGCTGAACGACGCTTCCGTTGTGACCGATCCTGTTGGAGTAACCCCGCCATGAACCCCGTTGACCAATTTGCCCAGGAGCGCCGCGACCGCCTCGCCCGCTATGCCCAGGACACCGCGTTCCAGACCCTGTCACGCGACTGGCTGCAGGCTTCGATGCAGCGGCAGTACGTCTACAACTTCGACTGGATGGGCCGGCCCATCATCCAGTACCCGCAGGACATGGTGGCGATGCAGGAGCTGGTGTGGCGCGTGCGGCCGGACCTCATCATCGAGACCGGCATCGCGCACGGTGGCTCACTGGTGCTCAGCGCCTCGTTGCTGGCGCTGCTGGACATGAGCGACGCCATCGAGGCGGGCACCACGATGGACCCGCGCGCCTCGCGCCGCAAGGTGCTGGGCGTGGACATCGACATCCGCGCGCACAATCGCGCCGCCATCGAAGCCCACCCCATGGCCAGCCGCATCGCCATGATTCAAGGCTCGGCCGTGGCGCCCGACGTGGTGCAGCAGGTGCGCGACTTTGCGAAGGGCTACCAGCGCGTGCTGGTGTGCCTGGATTCCATGCACACGCACGACCATGTGCTGGGGGAACTCGATGCCTATGCGCCGCTGGTCACTCCCGGCAGCTACTGTGTGGTGTTCGACACCTTTGTGGAGGACATGCCGCCCAAGTTCTTTGCCGATCGACCCTGGGACGTGGGCAACAACCCCAAGACGGCGGTGCACCAGTGGCTGGCCGGCCATGCCGAGTTCGAGGTCGATGCCGAGATGGAGCAGCGCCTGCAGGTCACGGTGGCGCCGCACGGGTTTCTGCGACGCAAGGGGTGATTCGCGCAGAAAATATGGAGAAAATGTGTTTGTTGCTATATTGTTTATAGCATTTTGCGCGGCGCAGCCCTGTCACTGTCACTGTCACTGAGCGCCAAGGCGTCAGGGCATCACGCAGCAGGGCTCGCCCCCATGTCCAGGCCCATCGCCTGCGTGGCGTGCCGCAGGTAGGTCACGGCAAATTCGGTGTGGCCGTGGGCATGTTCTACCTCGGCCAGGCAGGCCAGGGCCACCGGGTCGTTGGGAACTGCGCTGAGCACGGTTTCGGCCAGCTCGGTCACGGTGATCCAGTGGCGGTCCTTGAGAGCCGGGCCTGCGCTGGTGTCCGCGCCGGTGGCGGGTGTGGGCGGCGGGGCGGCCTTGGCCTTGTCCACCAGGTCCTGCAGGCGCTGGTGGGCCTCGTGCAGGCTCACGCGCTGGCCGGGCTTCAGGCCCACGCCGGGCACGGGCGGCTGGGTCCAGGCCTCGGGCAGCTGGGGCAGCCAGTCCTGGATCGCCTGGGCCTGGGCGGTGGGGTCGTCCGGGTGTTCGGCCCGGGCCAGCCACTGCAGCCACATCACGCGCAGGCCTTCGGCAAAGTGGTGGTTGAAGATGTCCTCGCGCATCAGGGCCGATGCCTCCACCTCGGCGCGCAGCCCCTGCCGCAGGGTGTTCAGCGCCTGCGCGTCGGCCGCCAGGCCGGTGGCGATGCGCACATAGTCTTCGGGCGTCTCGGCCAGCCACTCGGTGCGGCCCAGGTAGGCCAGCAGGCCCACGCCCATGCGGCTCTTGAAGCTTTCGCCCACCATCGACACGATGGGCAGGCCCATCCATAGCACGTCGAAGGTGGTGGTGCCGCCCGTCAGCGGGAAGGGGTCGAGCGCGATGTCGATGCGGTGGTAGGTGAGGTACTGGTTGTCAGTGCGCTGCGCCACCAGGTCTACCTGCGTCGGCGGCAGGCCCAGGCGCTCGCAGCGCTGGCGGTAGGCGTTGGCAAAGTCCGGCCGGTCCAGGTTCTTGCCCTCGATGAGCAGGCGCGAGCCCGGCACGGCGGCCAGCACCCGGCCCCACAGGGCCAGCACGTCGTCGGTGAGTTTGCCCAGGTTGTTGCACGAGCCGAAGGTGATGAAACCATTGGCGAGCGCGGGTGCCGGGCGCACCTGGTAGCGCGGCTGGTAGCGCCACAGCGGGTTGCGGCTCATGGGGCGGTAGCAGGCAAACAGTGTGGGCAGGCGGTAGAGCTGTTCGGTGTACTGCGCTTCTGCGCCGGGCGGGTCGGTGATTTCATCGGTGAACTTGTAGTCCACGGCCGTGAGCCCGGTGGTGGCCGGGAACCCCAGCCAGGACACCTGCACCGGGGCCGCCTTGTGGGCCAGCGTCAGCAGGCCGTTGTTGCCGGTGTGGCCCGCCAGGTCGATCAGGATGTCGATGCCCTGCGCGCGAATGGCCTCGGCCTGCTGCTGCGGGCTGAAACCGGCCAGGGGCACAAAATGGTCGGCATGGCGCTGTACGCGCTCGGTGACGTGATCGTCCCGCGGGAACAGATAGAAAGCGAAAACCTCAAACTGCCGCCGATCCAGTTGCGCCAGCAGACCCTCCACAAAGTACATCACCGAGTGCACCCGGAAGTCGGGGGAGAGGAAGCCGATCTTCAGGCGTCGCCATGGCGAGCCCCGATGCTCCTGGAAATCGGGCCACTCTGGGCGCAGCGGCGGCTCGAACACAGCGCCGTACTGCCGTGCGGCCGCCGACAGCTGCGCGGCGTCCACCTGGGGATCGGCCAGCATGAACAACAGCTTGTTGGTGTAGTTGCCAGGGTCGTTGTAGCGCAGGGCGATGGCTGTCTCGCAGTCCTTGACAGCCTCGCGCACCTGGCCCAGCTCGCGCCGGTGGATGGCGCTTTGCATGAGTGCGGCGACGCGGTCGTGCAGTGTCTCGGCCAGGGCGGCGGCCCTCTGGCTGGCGTCAAAACCTTTGTCGTGTTGCGTCAGCAGGTAGCAGCATTCGGCCAGCTTGATCCAGCCAATGGCCTGCTGGGGGCGCAGTTCGCACACTTTTTCCAGCAGGGGCAGGGCGTCGATATTGCGTGCTTGCTCAATGAGCACGTTCGCATAGTTGACGAGTAGCTCGGCGTCTTCAGGCCAGTACACATAGGCCTGTCGGTAAGCCTTGAGGGCGGCGTCGAACTCGCGCTGCTTGTTCAGTGAGAAGCCCAGCAGCCGATGCGCGCTGAGGTGGCGACTGTTCTTGCGCAGGACCTGGCGGCACAAGCGGGTGAGAAGGGGCCAGTCGGAGGCAGCAAGTGCGGCCTGCAGGCGGGACGCGTCCTGGTCGGTGTGTTTGGTGTGCACGGTGGCGCCGATCTACGAGCAAAGGAGCGGGATGTGCAGGCAGTGTGCCATGTACAAAGGGGCCCGATGGGCCCCTTTGGTGTTGCTGTTTCACTGCGCAGCGTGTGGTTTGGTCAGGTTACTTGAGCAGAGACAGCACGCCCTGCGGGATCTGGTTGGCCTGGGCCACCATCGCCGTACCGGCCTGTTGCAGGATCTGGGCTCGCGACAGGCTGGCTGTTTCGGCCGCGAAGTCTGCGTCCTGGATGCGCGAACGCGATGCGGACAGGTTCTCAGCCGTGATCTGCAAGCTGGAGATGCTGGTTTCGAAGCGCGATTGCAGGGCGCCGAGCTTGGCGCGTTCACCGTTGATGAAGGCCAGGGCCGAATCTACGGTCTTGAGCGCGTCGGTGGCGTTGGTGAAGGTGGTCACGTCCAGGTTGGCCACGGTGTGCAGCGAGGAGCCACCGTTGTCCAACTGGTTGCTGGCCGAGGTCACGGCGAAGGACTTTTCGGAGTCCAGCGTGATGTAACCGCCCGTGTTGATGAACTCCACGTTGGCGTCGGCCGCGAGCGTCTGGGTCGCGCCGTTGCTGGCACCTGCCGCGTCATAGCCGGTGACGGTCACCGCACCCGCGTTGGCGTTCACCGTGTCGCCGATCACGATGTTGTTGCCGGTGGCGTTGGTCAGGATGATCTGCGTGCCGTCGGAGTTGAGCGAGGCATTGATGCCGGTCTTGGCCGCTTGTTCATTGATGGCCGACACGGCAGGGGAGAGGCGGTCGGTCCCCGTGCCTGCAACCAGCGTGAATGAAATGGTGCGGGGACTGCCGATGTTGTCACCTTCCAGCGTCAACGAATAGGACCCGGCCGCCGCCATGCCACCCAGGTGCACTTCGGTGCGGGCTGTGGCGGTCACGCCAGTGGTGGCTTGTAGGGCATTGATCTGGTCGGCGGTGGCTTTGGCGGTAGCACTTGCAGCCACCGTCAGGGTGCCGGTGCCCAGGTAGCCGCTGACGGCTACCGAGCCGGTGGTCACACCGTTGGTGCCTGCGGTGGCTTGGGTGGCCGATGCGCCAATGCCCGAGCCGTTGGAGGCGACGTTCTGGTTGTTGCCGTACACGCTGGTACGCAGGTTGGCTGTGGCCGCCACGATGGTCTGGTTGGCGTTGGCACCCACTTGGAACTGCTGCGTACCAAAGGTGCCGTCCAGCAACTTCTGGCCGTTGAATTCGGTGGTTTGCGAAATCCGGTCCAGTTCAGCTACCAATTGGCCGACTTCCTGCTGCAGGGCCTGGCGGTCGCCAGCGCTGTTGGAGGCATTGGCCGACTGCACCGCCAGTTCACGGACCCGCTGCAAAATGTTGCCAGCCGACCCCATTGCACCTTCAGCCACCTGCGCCAGAGAAATCCCGTCGTTCGCATTGCGAACAGCCTGGTTCAGGCCGCGGATCTGGCTGGTGAAGCGCTCGGAAATCGCCAGGCCGGCGGCGTCGTCCTTGGCGCTGTTGATACGCAAGCCGGACGACAGGCGCTGGATGGCTGTATTCAGCGACATCTGGCTGGTGCCCAGGTTGCGCTGGGCGGTCAGCGAGCTGATGTTGGTATTGATGGTTGCTGCCATGGCGAAACTCCTTAACGTCGCTAGACGGATCTGTTTGCCGGTTCAAGCGCACCCGTCCGGCTGTCAATGGGGGAACGATGGATGAATTGTGGAGACGCTGCTTTTGGGCGTTTAGGAGATAAGCGGCAAAAAAGTCGTACAACTTGTGCGTTTGCCCCTCAAGTTTTCCGGCGGCGACCCGAAAACAATTGCAACGGTCCGTAAGCGGCCCGCCGTTCACCAGATGGCCTGCAGCGCTGGGAACCCAGGAGGCCAGCGCGGTGCTGGCGCCCCGGCTGGCGGCAACGCCATATTCAGTCAGTTCTTTTCTGGAGATTTGCAATGGCTTCCACCATCAATACCAACATCGCCTCGCTCACCGCCCAACGCAACCTGGGCATGAGTCAGACTTCTCTCAATACGTCCATTCAGCGCCTGTCGTCTGGCTTGCGCATCAACAGCGCCAAGGATGACGCTGCTGGCTTGGCGATTTCCGAGCGCTTCACCAGCCAGATCCGCGGCCTGAACCAGGCTGTTCGCAATGCGAATGACGGTATCTCCCTGGCACAAACCGCTGAAGGCGCCCTGAAGGCTTCCGGTGACATCCTGCAACGCGTGCGTGAACTGGCTGTGCAATCGGCCAACGCCTCCAACAGCGCTGGCGACCGCCAAGCCCTGCAACAGGAAGTGGGACAGCTGGTGTCCGAACTGGACCGTATCTCGCAAACCACGGAATTCAACGGCTCCAAGCTGCTCGATGGCAGTTTCGGCACACAGCAGTTCCAAGTGGGTGCCAACGCCAACCAGACCATCGTGGCTGCCACGGGCAATCTGCGCACCAGCGTCTACGGCAACAACCAGAACGTCGCCTCCAACGGCTCGGGCATTGGTGCATCGGCCACCCAAGCGACCGCAGGCACCAACGGTGTGACCACAGGTACCGTGGCCATCAGCGGTGCTCTGGGCACCGGCACGCTGACTGTGGCTGCTAGCGCCACGGCCAAGGCTACGGCCGACCAGATCAATGCCCTGAAGGCAGATACCGGTGTGACAGCCACGGCCCGTACCGAAGTGCGTCTGGGTGGTATGTCGGCTGTCGGCTCTTACTCGCTGACGCTGGAAGGTGACAACGTCGGCGCGGCACGTACAGTGTCTTTCACGCTGACCTCCGCCACAGGCACGGACCGCCTGTCGGCCGCTGTGTCCGCCATCAACGACCAGTCTGCCAAGACCGGTATCAATGCTTCTCTGAGCTCTGACGGCAGCCAGATCGTTCTGACCAATGCCACGGGTAACAACATCGTGGTGGGCGATACAGCCAACGCCAACGCGGCGAACGTGACGGTCACCGGTTACGACGCCGCTGGCGCGGCCAACGGCGGCACGACCACGCTGAGCTCTGCTGCCGCAACGGTAGAAAACGTGAACACCGGTGGCTACATTACGCTGGACTCGGAAAAGTCTTTCGCAATTACTTCAACCAGCAACCAGCTGGACAACGGTGGCTCTGCCCTGCAAACCGTGGCCAACCTGGATGTGACCACGTTCAGCAACGCCACCAACGCCCTGAAGACGGTGGACTCTGCACTGGCCTTCATCAACGGTGAGCGTGCCAAGCTCGGTGCTCTGCAATCGCGCTTTGAAACGTCGATCAGCAACCTGCAAGTGACGTCGGAAAACCTTTCTTCCTCGCGTTCGCGTATTTTGGATGCCGACTTCGCCGCAGAAACGGCCAACCTGTCGCGTGCCCAGATCCTGCAACAGGCCGGTACGGCGATGGTGGCCCAGGCCAACCAGCTGCCCCAAGGTGTGTTGGCCCTGCTGCGTTAAGCGGCGGGCATGGCAGCCAGGGCGTTGCAGCGCCCTGGTGGACCCCAGGCGGCGGCAGATTTCTGTCGCCGCCCTTTGGCTTTTTGGAAGGCGGGTGCCAGGACCGCTGGATAAGACGGGTTTCCTGGCGTGTTTACGGACGTTCTTGATCGCCGTTCGGCGCCATAATTTCCGTTGGACCAGTTCAGGAGGTTTGTATGGCAACCATTTCATCCCCAGGCGTCGGCACGAACGGACTTGATGTCAAGAGCATCATTTCCCAGCTGGTCACCCTGGAAAAGAGGCCCCTGGACACGCTGAAATTACAAGCGGCCACGGTCAATACCAAGATTTCTGCCTTTGGACAGATCAAGTCGCTGGTGTCCACGCTGCAGGACGCAGCGGGCAAGCTCACCAGCGTGACCGGTTGGAATGGCGTGGCTACCACGTCGTCCGACTCCAAATTTGTTTCCGCCACCGCCGTAGGGGGCACGCTTCCCACCACGTTCAGTGTCGAGGTCCAGAGCCTTGCCAAGGCGCAGGCCACTGCGTCCGCCGCTTTGCTGCCCGTGGGCGGAGCGCTCGGATCCGGTACGCTGCGCCTCGAATTGGGTAAGTGGAGTGTTGCGCCCGCGTCGTTCACACCTGGCAGCGGTCAGCCCGTAGACATCACTATCAGTGCGAGCGACAAGCTGTCGGACGTGGCCAGCAAGATCAATGGTGCCAATGCAGGGGTAACGGCGTCTGTACTCAGTGATGCGTCGGGCGAGCGCTTGCTGCTGCGCAGCAAGAGCACCGGCGAGGAGTTCGGGTTTCGCCTGAGTGTGATGGAGGACGGCGACACCGACCCCCAGAGCGCGGGCAACACCGACGCCACAGGCTTGTCCCGCCTCGTCAACGGTGCCACGGTCACGCAGGCTGCCGCCGATGCCAAGGCCACGGTCAATGGGATCGCGGTGTCTTCAGCCACCAATACGTTTGCCTCCACGATTTCGGGCGTGACCTTCAAGGCCGAGCAAGTGACGACGGCTCCCATTGATATCACCGTGAGCAAGGACAACTCCGCGATCCAGTCCAACATTGATGGATTCGTGAAGGCCTACAACGCCATCAACCAGTTGCTGCAGGACGCCACCAAGTACGACGCCGCTACCAAGTCGGCAGGGTTGCTGCAAGGCGACTCGACGGCCGTAGCGCTGCAAAACTCCCTGCGCAATGCCATCCAGTCGGTCACTACAGGGGGCGGTGCTTTCCAGCGGTTGGCGGACATTGGCATTACCCAGCAGCTGGGCGGAGATCTGGCGGTTGATTCCTCCAAGCTCACCAAGGCGCTGTCCGAGAACCCCGACGACGTGAAAAACCTGTTCCGCAATACCGGCGGCGGCGCTGCCGATGGCATTGCCGTCCAGCTGAAGGCGTTGACCACCAACCTGCTCTCCAACGACGGTTTCTTCAAATCCAAGGATGCCACCCTGCAGCTGAGCCTCAAGCGCAACAGCCAGGACCAGACACGTGTGAATGAGAAGGTCGAGGCATTTGAAAAGCGCATTACACAGCGGTATAACGCACTCGATACCCAGCTGAGCAGCCTCAATGGCCTGAACGCGTATATCTCACAGCAGGTCACTGCCTGGAACAAATCGACTGGTTAATCAGGGGCTTCAGTTTTTCTGGCACATGCCGATAACTTAAGTAATACCTCGGAAGGATTGTCAGCATGTTCAGCGCCTACAGCCCCCGTGCAGCCAACGCTTACCAGCGTATCAATGTGGAAACCAGCATGCACACGATGGACCAGCACCAGCTGGTCAGCCTGCTGTATGAAGGTGTCCTCAATGCCATCGCCACGGCACGTGGCGCCCTGGCACGTGGTGATGTGCTGGCCAAAGTCAATGCCATCTCCAAGGCCGTGCGCATTCTGGAGGAGGGCCTGAGCACCTCGCTCGACAAAGTCGATGGGGGCGAACTGGCCGAAAACCTGGGTGCGCTGTACGACTACTGCATTCGCCGCCTGATCCTGGCCAACGCCCGCAACGACGACGCCATCATGCAAGAAGTCATGCGCCTGATCGAGCCCGTGGCCCAAGGCTGGAACGAAATCAAGAAAACCGGCACCGCGGCTTCGTCCGATGCGCCCGCCGCCACTGGCCAGCCTGTGCTGGTGGAGGCATAACCATGTCACACATGCTGATTGACTATTACAAGGCGATTGAAGACAGCAGCGCCAAGATGCTGGAGGCCGCCAAGCTCAAGGACTGGGATGGGGTGGTGCGCTACGAAGGCGCCTGCGCCGTGCTGATTGAGCAGCTGCGCTTCAAGTCGCAAGAGCACGAACTGCTGCCCGAGCACAAACGTGAGAAGACCCGCATCATGCAGCGCATCCTGCGCAACGATGCCCAGATTCGCTGCCTCGCTGAGCCCTGGCTGGCGCAGTTTGAACACCTGTTCGAAGGTCAGCCGCAGATGATGCACTGAGGGCCGTACCGAGCCCCAAGAAAAAGCCGACCCTGTGAGGTCGGCTTTTTCATGGGCGAATAGGGCTATGCCGCTTATCTATCAAGCGCAGGCAGCTATTAAATTGAGAGCAGACGGTTCCTGGCGCTTGGCATCCAGCTCGCCGCGGCCAGCGATGCATCGCTCAGCCTCTGGTACCCAGAGCGTGGCTTGTCTTTGGGGATAAAAAGTGCCCATAGTGCTTGCCCATAAAATGCAATATGCTACAAATTTAGGAGTTAAGAAGGGGCTCCACCGCTCGATACCGGCGCGCCCCACGCGAGGGATGCCCAGCAAGGTCCGCCCCGCAGCGAGGGCATCGTCCCCTTGCCCACAGCGCGCAGCGCTGTGAGAGCGAGGGGAAGCGGCGCAGCCGCTCAGGGGAGTGCCGCTGCTATACCTGCATGTTCATGATGTCGGTATAGGCTTGCACCATCCGGTTGCGCACATGCAGCGTGGCTTGAAAGCCGATCTGGGCCTTCTGGATCGCCACCATGGTTTCTTCGAGGCTGACAGAAGGGTTTTCCATCTGCACCTCGGTCTGCAGGTTCGAAGAGCGGTTTTGTGCGGCGCTGACCGACTGCAGTGCGCCTTTGAGCGCCCCCGAGAAACCCACGTCATTGGCGTCGTTTTGCGGCGCTGCAGCACGGCGCGCCACGCCAGCGCCCGTGAGCGGGGCGGTAGAGCTTGAGATGCGAAGGTCCATGGCTGTATCCGTGGGAATGGCGGTATGCTGCGTATCCTAGCCATCGCGCCGGGACCCATCGCTCTGAATTGATGGCCAAACGCGCGGCTTATCCAGCGAACATTTTGGAGGCGTGACCGAATAATCGACCCCACGCTTTGGTCCTTGCCGGGCCACCCTACTGGAAAGCAAGATGTCTGCAGTTGCTGAAATTCCTCTCACCCCCCCTGCCAGCCCGAACTGGCTGCAGCGGCTGTCTGCCCTCGACAGGGCGCAGCGCATGCGGCTGGGTGTGGGCGCGGCGCTGCTGGTGGCGGTGGCCATTGCGGCCATCGTGCTGGGGCGCCAGCCTGACTACCGCGTGTTGTTTGCCAATCTGAACGACAAAGATGGCGGTGCCATCGTGGCCCAGTTGTCGCAGATGAATGTGCCTTACAAGCACGCCGATGGCGGTGGTGCCATCTTGATCCCTGCAGACCGCGTGCACGATGTGCGCCTGCGCCTGGCCACCCAGGGCCTGCCCAAGGGTTCGGTGGCGGGCTTCGAACTGATGGAATCGAGCAAATTTGGGATGACGCAGTTCCAGGAGCGCCTGAATTTTCAGCGGGGCCTGGAGGGCGAACTCACGCGCTCCATCCAGGCGCTGTCGTCGGTGCAGGGTGCGCGGGTGCATCTGGCGCTTCCCAACCAGAACGGATTTTTCCGGGAGCAGCAAAAGCCTTCGGCGTCGGTGCTGGTGAGCCTGCACCCGGGCCGTATTCTGGACCGTGCGCAGCTGGCGGGCATCGTGCACCTGGTGGCTTCCAGCGTGCCAGAGCTGTCTCCGTCCGCCGTGAGCGTGCTGGACGATACAGGCAAACTGCTGTCCCAGTCGCCCGATACCGCCGCTGGAAACGGTGTGGATGCGCAGCAACTGCTGTATGTGCAGCAGATCGAACAGCAGTACACCCGCCGCATCCTGGACATCCTGGAGCCCGTGGTGGGCCGCGACAACGTCAAGGCGCAGGTGACGGCCGAGGTGGATTTCACACAGACCGAATCTACCTCCGAGCAGCACCGGCCCAACCTGGCCACCGATGCCAGCGCCATCCGCAGCCAGCAGGTGGTGGAAAGCACAGGCCCCCAAGGCAATCCGCTGCCCACTGGCGTGCCGGGCGCCACGACGAATCAGCCCCCTGCACCGTCTGCCGCGCCCATCAATGGCGCCAACCCGCCGCCCACCGCCGCCGGCCAGCAGGCTCAGGGCGCCCAAGCAGTGGGCAGCAAGCGCGAATCCATCACCAATTACGAGGTTGACAAGACGGTGCGCGTCACGCGCGGCGGCAGTGGTGCCCTCAAGCGGGTGAGCGCGGCGGTGGTGGTGAACTACCAGTCCACGGAAGACAAGGGCAAGACCGTGTCGAAGGCGCTCACACCCGAGCAACTGGAGCAGATGACGGCGCTGGTGCGCGAGACCATTGGCTTCAACCGGGATCGCGGCGACTCCGTCAATCTCATGAACACACCGTTCCAGGTGACTGCAACGCCAACCAGCGACATTCCGCTGTGGAAGCAGCCTGAAGTGATCGATCTGGCCAAATCGTTTGCCTGGCCGGTGGGTGCGGTGCTGTTTGCGGCCCTGGTGCTGATGGGCCTGGTGCGTCCGGCCCTCAAGGGTACTGGCGCGGCGGCCAAGCCCCGTGCCATCCCGGTGGCCGGTGGCCAGCTGGATGCCGTGGAGTCGGAAACGCCCGAACGCCCGGCGCTGCCTGCGCCCGCCAAGAAAAACGAGGTGCTTCCTGCCACGCCGGAGCAATTGCGTCTGGAAGAGGCGCGCGTGCTGGCCAAGGAGAACCCGGTGGCTGTGGCCAATATCCTGAAGACCTGGCTGAACGGCGAGCCGGTCTAATTACCGACACCACGGACGACGACCATGGACGACCAAGGACTCAACGACGCCGCCATCATGCTGATGTCCCTCGGCGAGGAAGAGGCTGCCGAAGTGTTCAAGCACTTCTCGCCCAAGGAAGTGCAGAAACTCGGCGAAACCATTGCGCGCATGCGCTCGGTGTCGCGCGAGAAAGTGGACGAGGTCATCAACAAGTTCTCCGGCGCCGCTGCTGCGCAGAGCCTGCTGGTGTCCGACACCGGTAATTACGTGCGCGCCGTGCTGCGCCGCGCGCTGGGCGACGACAAGGCGGGCCTGCTCATCGACCGCATCCTGCAGGGCGGCGACGTGTCGGGCATCGAGAGCCTCAAGTGGATGGACCCACTGTCGGTGGCTGAACTGCTGCGCAACGAACATCCCCAAATCGTTGCAGCCATCCTGGTGCACCTGGACAGCGACCAGGCGTCGGGCATCCTGATGCACCTCACTGACCGTCAGCGCAGTGAAATTTTGCTGCGCGTGGCCACGCTGGAAGGTATTCAGCCGACGGCGCTCAAGGACCTGAACGAGGTGCTGTTCAAGGTGCTGGCGGGTGGCGACAAGATCCGAAAGAGCTCGCTGGGTGGTGTCAAGGCTGCGGCCGAGATCATCAATCTGCTGGGTGGCAACATGGATGCCGTGGTGCTCGAATCCATCCGGGGTTACGACCCCGATCTGGCCCAGAAGATCATGGACAAGATGTTCGTGTTCGAAGACGTGCTCAAGCTCGACGACAAGGCGATCCAGACTGTGCTCAAGGAAGTGGCGTCCGAAACGCTCATCGTGGCACTCAAGGGAGCAGTGCCCGAGCTGCGCGAGAAGTTCCTGTCGAACATGTCCTCGCGTGCCTCCGAGGCATTGCGCGAAGACCTCGAATCGCGCGGCCCGATGCGGTTGTCCGAGGTCGAGGCTCAGCAGAAGGAAATCCTGAAGACCGTGCGTCGCTTGTCCGACGAGGGTCAAATCGTGATTGGATCCGGCGGTGATGATGCCTTCGTCTAGCCAGCGCTCTTATTCGCGCTTCATTCCCAGCGAGGAAGTGGGCGATTTCACGCAGTGGAAGTTTGGTGCGGTGGACGGCTCCGACCTGGTTGAGCCAGCGGAGCCCGAGCCTGTGGCGGAGATTCCGGCCGAAATTGATGAGGCTGCGCAGCAGGCACTGATTCAGCAGGCATGTGATGACGCCTATGCCGAGGGCTTTGCCCAGGGGCAGGCCCAAACGGCGCTGGAATGGCAGCGGCGCATGGACGAATACATTGCCCAGCAAGGACACGAAACGGCGCAGCGGCTGCAGAGCGTGGTGCAGACCCTCGATGCAAGCCTGATCGACATGCAGCAGCAGATGGCCCAGCAACTGCTGGAGCTGGCCTGTGACATTGCGCGCCAGGTGGTGCGCCAGGAACTGTCCGTCAACCCCAACGCCTTGCAGCCCGTGGTGAGGGAGGCGGTAGGCATGCTGGTGACCGAGGGGCGACCTGCCATGGTCCGCCTGAACCCTGCAGATATGGAGGCGATGGCCCAGCCTCTGCGCGAAGAAATCGATGCCCCCGGTGTGCAGTGGATGGCGGATGCTGCGGTGCCGCCGGGCGGCTGCCTGGTGGAATCAGCCGGTACGGCGGTGGACGGCAGCCTTGAAAAACGCTGGCAGCGGGCCATTGCCGCACTGGGGCTCCAGTCGCCATGGCAAGAGGAAGAAGAGGGCAGTGATGGCCGTTGAATCTCCTTCTGCCTGGACACGCCTGATGGATGACGCGCGTGCGCGCGTCGCTGAAGGCGCGCCGCTGGAGACGCGCGGCACGCTGACCCGGCTGACGGGCCTGGTGCTGGAGGCTGTGGGCATCCGCGTGCCCGTGGGCTCGCAGTGCATGGTCCAGATGCCGGGGCATGCCCCCGTGCTGGCAGAAGTGGTGGGTTTTTCTGCGGACCGCGCTTTTCTGATGCCTGCGGGAGATATCCACGGACTCTCCAGTGGTGCCAGTGTGGTGCCCGCTGCGCCCTACATCCCCATCCCCCGTCTCGGCGAGCCCGCGCGGGCCATCCAGCGTGCGGGTGTACTGCGCTTGCCGATGGGCGAAGGCCTGCTGGGCCGGGTGGTGGATGCGCAGGGACTGCCGCTGGACCATGGCGGGCCCGTGCAGGACGTGGTGTCTGAGCCCATGGGGCGCCGCCAGATCAATGCCATGGACCGGGACCCTGTGCGCGAATCGCTGGACACGGGCGTGCGCGCCATCAATGCCCTGCTTACCGTGGGGCGTGGGCAGCGCCTGGGTTTGTTTGCCGGTTCAGGGGTGGGCAAAAGCGTCTTGCTGGGCATGATGGCCCGCTACACACAGGCAGATGTGATCGTGGTGGGGCTTATTGGCGAGCGGGGGCGCGAGGTCAAGGAATTTGTGGAAGACATTTTGGGTGAGGATGGCCGTGCGCGATCGGTGGTGGTGGCAGCGCCTGCTGATGCACCGCCGCTCTTGCGCATGCAGGGGGCTGCGTATGCCACGGCGGTGGCCGAGCACTTTCGGGACAAGGGCAAGCATGTGCTGCTGCTTATGGATTCGCTCACCCGCTATGCCATGGCGCAGCGCGAAATTGCGCTGGCCATCGGTGAGCCTCCCGCCACCAAGGGCTATCCGCCCTCCTGCTTTGCCAAACTGCCGCAACTGGTGGAGCGCAGTGGCAACGGGCTGCATGGGGTTGGCTCGATCACGGCTTTCTACACGGTGCTGTCTGAGGGCGATGACCAGCAAGACCCGATCGCTGACGCGGCGCGTGCGATTCTGGATGGGCACATCGTGCTGTCGCGGGCGTTGGCCGAGACGGGGCATTTCCCCGCCATCGACATCGAGCAGTCTGCATCCCGCGTGATGCACAACGTGGTGTCGCGCGGGCATTTTGATCTGGCGCGACGCTTTCGGGCGGTGTATTCGCGCTACCAGAAGAGCCGGGATCTGGTGCAGGTCGGGGCGTACATGAGCGGCTCCGATCCTGCCCTGGACGAAGCCATTCGCCTGCAGCCGCAGATGGCCGCCTTCTTGCAGCAGGACATGTTCGAGGCCGCCTCGATGGACCAGAGCGTGGCGGGCATGGCAGCGGTGTTGGACCATTGAACACCTGGGGTAGTCAGTCATGTCCAGCCTGAACTCGCTCGCCGTCGCTGTGGAAGTCGCCTCCCGCAAGCGGGACGACGCGCGCCAGGCGCTGCAGGACATGTTGGCTGCGCAGCAGGCGGCGCGTGCCCAGCTCGACCAGCTGGAAGATTACGCCCGAGAGACCCAGGCGCGTTGGGGCATGAAGGCCGATACCACGATGAAGCCCGAGGTGATGTACCACCACTACCAGTTCATGGACCGCCTGGGCCACGCGGCGGGTGTCCAGCATGGTGTGGTGGGAGACCACGCCCATCGGGTGGAGGCCGCCAGGCGCGCCTTGCTGGAGGCGGAATTGCGTCTGGCAAGCCTGCGCAAGGTCATGGAAAAGCGGCGCCACGACCTGGAGTTGGCCGAAATGCGAAGAGATCAGAAACAAACCGATGAGCGGGCTGCGTTGCAGTACCGCAGTGCGATTCAGGGCTCTGAGGGCCGGGAGTATTGACCATGGAACCCACCAAAATTTCTTCTCCCCAGGGCACCCAGTCCGCCCATGCCGCTCGGCACCGCTCCACAGCGCAGACCCCGGACGCTAACGAACCGGGCGCTGGCGGCTTTCTGGCGCTGCTGGCAGCTTTGGGCGATGGGGCGATGGGCGGAGGCGATGGCGCTCCGCTGGATCTGGCGGCCTCCGGAGCCGCTCCTTCCGATGTGGCTTTGACGGACGCTGCAAAGGCGGCCATGGAGGCCTCGGCCATGGCTGGCTGGCAGGGTTTGCTGGTGCCCGGCGCTAATGTGCGGGTTGATGCTGCTGCGGCAGAGCGCGGGCAGGGCGGCAGCATTTTGAGTGCCGGAGCGCAGACCGGAGCGGTATTGGGGCTGGAAGCGCAGGGTGGTAGCGCCCAAGGGGGGCTGGCGTCCCTGGCGGGAATCCTTCCTGGAACGGACGGTCTTTCGCAAGGCATCGTGGCTGAAACAGCCAGGCTCGACACTTCGGCAGACTTGCAGGAAGGGCTCCCGCCGGTCGGCGGGATGGCGCAGGGTCGGATTTTCTCCCGCATGCAAAGTGCCTTGGCCCAGAAGGCAGATGCAGTGGAAATGTCTACAGGTCGCTCCCTCGGAGGAGGCGCTGCGCAGCAGTTGCCGGGCCATCAAGGCGTGGCCCTGGCTGCGGTGCAGATGGCCAGCGAGCGAATGGTGGGAATGCCAGTTGCTGGCGCATCTGATCGCAGTCCTGGGGGCATGGTGGACCCGGCGGGTGGCGCTGTGGTCGCCTCCGTTGCAGAGGGGTTGCTGTCTCCGGTAGCGTCCGCGCGAGGTGGGGAGGGTGCGGACGCTGGAGGCCGCTCTGGCGAGGGGCGTTCCAGCGCCGGGGCTTGGTTGGATAGCGGCAGCGGTTCTGCGCCGGTGGAGCCGGGCTCCCTGGATGGGGCCACGGTGTTTGCCGACCCCGCACAGGCAGGTGTTGAGGAGCAGGTCGCCGAGCAGGTGGCTTATTGGGTCAACCAGAAAACACAGAATGCGGAACTGACGCTCAACCGCGACGGGCAGCCGGTAGAGGTGTCGGTGTCACTGTCGGGCAATGAGGCCCACGTGACGTTCCGCAGCGACCAGCCGCAGACCCGTGAGCTGCTGGACCGCAGCATGGCGCAATTGAGTGAGCTGTTGCGCAGTGAGGGCCTCGTGCTGTCGGGCATGTCGGTTGGCACATCGGCGGGGCAACGTGACGATGCGGGTGGGGCTGAGCGGCAGGGCCAGCGCGATGGCGCTCGCCAGGCGAAGGTGGTCGCTGCAGCACCCACTGGCACGGCTTCACTGCTGCGCGGTGGCGCCCCGGATCGCGCAGTAGACGTCTTTGTGTGAGCCCGGCGGGCAGACGGGGCTACCCGCCTGCCGCCCGCTTCACCCCTTGGGTCAGGAAATCGCTCGGGCAGCGTCTTTACGCTGTTGCTGGCGGTACGCGAGTACCGTGTTGCTCCCTACCCCAGAGCACTTCTGATGGGTTGCTTTGCAGTGGTGGCTACTCCTGCATTCCATCAGGTCTTGCCGCTGCAGCGCGACCGAACTCTGTTCCGGTGCTTGCGTGCAGAGTCCATAGCGCAGTGAATGCCATGGTTTTGGGCTTTTATTCTGGCTATTATTGGTTGCAGCCCCGCCCAATAATGGGCCATCCGGTTTTGCTCGCCCATGGATTGCGCGGGCCCGGCCCGTCTCCCACCGCAAGGAATCCGCAACGTGTCAGCCAATACTCCCGCAGCGGCCCCGGCCAAAAGCAAGAAGATGCTCATCATCATCATCGGCGTTGTGGTGGCGGTGCTGGTGATTGGTGGCGGCGCGGCGGCTTGGTTCATTTCCAGCCGCTCCCATGCCGACGAAGAAGATGGGGCAGCACCAGTCCGCAAGGAGGCGCCCAAGGTGGCTCCCACGTTCCTGCCCATGGAGAACATGGTGGTGAACCTGGCAGACCCTGGCGGTGACCGGTTTGCCCAGATTGGTATCACCCTGGAGTTGGAAGATGCCAAGACAGCAGAGCAGGTGAAGCTGTATTTGCCCTCCATACGCAGTGGCATCCTGATGCTGGTTTCCCAGCGGACTTCCACTGAACTGCTGCAGCGGGAAGGCAAGGAAAAGCTGGCTGCAGACATCCTGCGGGAAGTCTCCCGCCCCCTGGGTTACACGGTTCCTACGGAGCGTGCACGGCCTGCGGCGGCCGACAAGGAAGAGGATGCGGAGGACCGGCCTTCGCGTCGGCGCACAGAGCGCAACCCGGTGCACCGTGTGCTTTTTTCCAGCTTCATCATCCAATGACCCGGGCGAGGACCAGTCATGAGTGATTCATTTCTTTCCCAGGAAGAAGTTGATGCCCTTCTTGAAGGGGTTACTGGTGAGAGCCAGAAGTCGGTCGAGGAGGTCGCGGAGGCGGGCTCCGTACGCAACTACGACATTTCCAGCCAGGAGCGCATCGTCCGCGGGCGTATGCCGACGATGGAAATCGTCAACGAGCGGTTTGCACGCAACTTCCGCATCGGGCTCTTCAATTTCATCCGCCGCAGTCCTGAAATTTCGGTGGGCACGGTATCCGTGCAGCGTTACAGCGCCTTTCTGCGCGAGCTGGCGGTACCCACGAACTTCAACATTGTGGCCATCCGTCCGCTGCGCGGCAGCGGACTGATCGTGTGCGAGCCCTCGCTGGTTTTCGGCATCATCGACACGCTGTACGGCGGCGTGGGCAAGTTCCAGACACGGATTGAAGGTCGGGATTTTTCGCCCACGGAGCAACGGGTCATCAACCGCCTGGTGGACGTGATCTGTGCTGAATACAAAAAGGCCTGGCAGGGCATTTACCCGCTGGAGCTGGAGTACCAGCGGTCTGAGATGCAGCCGCAGTTTGCCAACATTGCCACCCCCAGCGAAATCGTCGTATCCACGGCGTTTCAGCTGGAAATCGGGGACCTTTCGGGCGCCATCCACATCTGCATGCCCTACGCGACGCTGGAGCCGATCCGTGACGTGTTGTATTCGTCCACCCAGGGCGACTCCATTGAAGTGGATCGCCGCTGGGTCCGCGTGCTGACCCGGGAAATCCAGGCAGCCGAAGTGACCCTGGTGGCCGAGTTGGCACGCGCCGATGCCACCGTGGAGCAGTTGCTGGCCATGAAGCCTGGCGATTTCATCGAGCTGGACCGAGAACCCCGCATTCGCGCATCGATTGGTGGGGTCCCCATTTTTGAGTGCCAGTACGGAACGCACAATTCCAAGTACGCCATTCGTATCGAAGAATGCCTGCGCAATGCCGACATGAGCTGGCTGGGAGAAAAAGATGTCAACTGAAGAAGATAACAAGGATGCTGGCGCGGACGACCCGTTTGCGGGTTGGGCCGAGGCACTTGAAGAACAAAAGCGCACCGACGACAAGCCGGGCGACGGGGAGCAGGGTGGCCCGTTGTCTGGTGAGCCTGTACGCCCTTTCTCCGGTGGTGGCGATGGCACGGTCAACGACATCAATATGGTGCTGGACATACCCGTCCAGTTATCGGTGGAGCTTGGCCGCACAAAGGTACCCATCAAGTACATCCTTCAGCTCGCGCAAGGCTCGGTCGTGGAGCTCGATGCACTCGCGGGTGAGCCGATGGACGTTCTGGTCAATGGCTATCTCATTGCCCAGGGCGAGGTGGTGGTTGTAAATGACAAGTTTGGTATTCGCCTCACGGACGTGGTGACGCCTTCCGAGCGTTTGCGGCGGGTCAGTCGTGGATAGTGGCAGCATGACCCAGACGCTGGTCGTGGTCGTCCTTTTTGTGGGGGCCATGGCTCTACTGCCCTGGCTTGTCCGCCGGTTGCAGCAGCGGCAGGCTGCAGGCAGCGCTGGTGTGGGTGCCGCGTCCCGGGTACTGTCCGCAGTGGCTGTCGGCCCCCATCAGCGCGTGGTGACGGTGGAAGTCGGGCCCGAGCATGCGCGAACCTGGCTGGTGCTGGGCGTTACCGCTCAGCAAGTGAGCTGTCTGCATGTGTTCCCTGCTGGCCCGTCAGCCGCCCCCCATTCGGCACCCAGAACGGAGCCTTCTTTCGCGCAGGTAGTCGCGTCCGCCGTGAATGCCCCAGGAAGCACCGCCAATGGCTGATGTATCGCTCACCCGTCGCGTGGCGCTGCTGGGAGCGGTCGCTTCTGTGGGGCTCATGGGGCATGATCTGGCCTTCGCGCAGGCGTCTGCCGGGTCCCTGCCGCTGGTGGTGGGGAGCGGTCCGTCTGGCAACAGTTACTCGGTGCCTATTCAGACACTGTTGTTCTTCACGGCGCTGTCCTTCTTGCCAGCGGTGTTGCTCATGATGACGGGCTTTACCCGGATCGTGATTGTTTTGTCGCTGTTGCGCCAGGCGCTGGGCACCCAGTCCGCGCCGCCCAACCAGGTCATCATCGGGCTGTCGCTGTTTCTCACTTTTTTTGTCATGGGGCCTACCCTGGACCGTGTGTACCAGGATGCCTATGTGCCTTACACCAATAACACCATCAGTTTTGAACAGGCTCTGGAAAAGGCCGAAGCGCCGATGCGCAGTTTCATGCTCAAGCAGACCCGGCAGTCTGACTTTGCCCTGTTTTCCCGCTTGGCGCGACTGGATTCCAGTGTGACCGCAGAAACTGCACCCCTCAGGGTGCTTGTGCCTGCATTTGTCACCAGTGAGCTGAAATCGGCGTTTCAGATCGGGTTCATGATCTTCATTCCGTTTCTGGTGATCGACATGGTGGTGTCGAGCATCCTCATGTCTTTGGGCATGATGATGTTGTCTCCGGTGCTGGTGGCATTGCCGTTCAAGCTCATGCTGTTTGTGCTTGCGGACGGCTGGAACCTGCTGATCGGCTCGCTGGCTGCCAGTTTTGTACCCTGAAGGAGCTGCCAATGACTTCACAAATGGTGCTGACCATCGGGCGTGACGCGCTGACATTGCTTCTGATGATTTCGATGCCCGTGCTCGGGGTCGTCATGGCGGTGGGATTGCTCGTGAGCATTTTTCAGGCCGTAACCCAGATCCACGAAGCGACGCTTGCGTTTGTTCCCAAGCTGATTGCTGCGATGGTGGTTTTTGCCATTGCAGGCCCCTGGATGCTCAGCACCCTGGTGGACTTTATCCGCCGGACCATCGAATCGATTCCTTCGATGATTGGCTAGCCCGGTGAGAGGGCGAGCTATGGGTTTTTTCCTGAAGCCGGGTCCTCCAGACGCCCGCTTCAAAGCCCGTTGAGGATCGTGTGATCACTTTCACCGAGGCTCAGCTGATGGCTTGGCTTTCGCCCATTCTGTGGCCCTTTTTGCGCGTGCTGGCCGTGTTCTCGGTCGCGCCGGTGTTCTCCATGCGCACAGTTCCCATGCGCGTCAAAATTGGACTGGCGTTTCTGGTGGCACTGTGCGCGCAGGGTGTGCTGGGTGATCAGCCGGTCATCAGCGTCAATGGTCGTGAGGCGTTTGGTGCTGTTGCTCAGCAGGTGGCCGTGGGCCTTGCGATCGGTTTCTCTGTCCGGCTGGTGTTTGCGGCCGTGGAACTGGCGGGTGAAATCATCGGTTTGCAGATGGGCTTGAATTTCGCGTCGTTCTTTGACCCGTCGTCCAATGCGCAGATCAGCGCCGTTGCGCGGTTTTTTGGGCATATGGCCATGCTGCTTTTTGTGGTCATCAATGGTCACTTGCTGATCCTGATGGCCGTGGTGAAAAGCTTTGACCGCTTTCCTGTCGATGGAAACTTTTTGCATGCGCTCGGGCAGATGCGCCTTTATGAACTGGGCTCGTCGCTGTTCGCCAGCGCGCTCTGGATCGCTCTGCCGATGATTGCGCTGTTGCTGTTTGTCAATTTGACGCTGGGCATCATTTCCCGCGTGGCACCACAAATGAATATCTATGCGGTCGGTTTCCCCGTGACGTTGACGGTAGGCATGCTGGGTATTGTGGCCACACTGCCGCTACTGGAGCAACCCGTGCTCGCGCTCATGCAGCAGGCAGTCGATCTGTTTGCTGCTCAGCGGTAGTCATAGGTGGCGCTGGGGGCAGGTTCAGACCAGCTGGTTTCGGATGGCGTAGACGGTAAGCTCCGCATTGTTGGACAGCTTGAGCTTTTCCAGCACCCGTGAACGGTAGACACTCACTGTCTTTGGACTCAGCATCAGCTCTTCTGCAATGTCCGACAGCCTGCGTCCGGACGCGATTTTGACCAGCGTTTGCAGCTCCCGCTCCGACAAGGCCGTGTGTGGCGCTTCCGGCGTAGGCTGTGCCAGGCTGTCCGCGAGCATCTGCGCCACTTCTGCCGTGAGGTACTTGCGTCCCTGCATGACGGTCCGCACGGCAGCAATCAGCTCGACCGGGTCCCCTGCCTTGTTGGCATATCCTTGCGCGCCAGCTTTCAGGCAGCGCAGGGCGTACTGATCTTCTGGATACATCGAGACCACCAGCACCTTGATGGCGGAATGGGTTTCGCGCAAGCTGGTGAGCACCTCCAAGCCGCTGCGGCCCGGCATATTCAAGTCCAGCAGCAATACGTCGCAGGCGGCGGAGCGCAAGACCTCGCGCAACTCGGAATACCCTCCGGCCTCGCCGGTTACCTGGATGTCGGGCGCCTCGGCCAGCGTATCGCGTATTCCGCGCCGCAAGACGGCGTGGTCATCGCACAGGACCACATGAATCACTGCGCATCTCCTGGAGCTGGTGGTGTTGGGTGCGATGTTAGCGGTATGGACAGGATCACGGACGTGCCTTGGCCGGGCCGACTGCTGATGTCCAGCCATCCCCCCACGGTACGGGCACGCTCATGCAGGCCTTTGAGCCCAAAGGCTTTTGGTTTTTCGAGCATGCAGGGGTCAATGCCTTGCCCATCGTCAGTCACTTCCAATGTCAGGACATCCTCTTTGTCGGAGAGGTCAATGTGCACTGCACGGGGATGTGCGTGTTTGGAGATGTTGGTCAGCGCCTCCTGCGCTGTGCGATAGGCAACCAGCTGAATATCTGCGGTGGCCCGGATAGATTCGCTGCTGCTGATAACCCGGGCGGGAATGCCCGAGCGACGCTCAAATCCGGCGGCAAGCCATTGCACCGCTGCCACCAGTCCCTGTTCAAGAATCGGGGGGCGCAGGTTCATCATGATGCGTTGGCTTGCTCCAATGGCATGCTGCAGCATCTCTGCCGCTGAGGCTGCATGCTCTTGCATCTCCGTATTGGTGCTATGGCGTCCGATCCATGCCACATCGAACCTGACGGCGGTCAGTGCGCCGCCGATATCGTCATGGATCTCGCGGGCAATGGACGCACGTTCCTGCTCGATCGAGGTTTGCAGATGTTCCGTCAGGTCAGCCAGTCGGCGCTCCGAGGCTTCCAGTTGCGAGACAGCCAGTTCGCGCGCCTGACGGGCTTCATGAACCTCCAGGGCGCGTGCAATGACATGCGGCAGCCGCTGAAGGTCGTCTTTAAGCAGGTAATCGGCAATGCCCAGGCGGATCGCATCTACAGCTGCTGCCTCGCCGATGGCTCCCGACAGAAGGATAAAGGGGGGGTGTTGCGGCTTTTGCACCACATGTGCCCACGCGTCCAATGCCGTGAAGCCGGGCAGCCGGTAATCTGCCAAGATGATGTCGAACGGCTGGATATCTGTGAGCCGCTGGAATTCGGAGAGCGAATCCACCCGATGGAGGTGGCAGTGGAGACCGGAGCGCCGCAGGGTCAATGCGGTCAACTCATGATCTGCCAGTGAATCTTCAAGATGCAGGATGTTGAGGGTCTGGTCTGATGCTATGGTGACCATAGGAGCGCTATCATAGGATACAAATTGGAACAAACAAGGGTGTTTGTCCGATTGGGATGGTTTCAGCGTCAGCGTCCAATGGGCGCTGACACCACGGTGCACACGGGCTTGGGGCCACTGTGCGGGTGTCGTAGTTCTGTGTTTTTGCGTGCTTTGCTGCTGCGTGCCGCGATGGAGAAACGATGCAATCTACGCTAACAACGTCTGGAGGACCTGCTGTCCAGGTTCCCGTCATGGTGGCGGCAGAACTGCAGGATTCGTTGCTGGTCGTTATGCATGACCTGCATCGCCTGGAAGGACTGCTCAACCATGCTACCGATAACCTGCTGGAACGCTTTGGGGAGGCAAACGCGGTGCTGACGGATGCTGCCGTTGCAGATTCCCCGGAGCTGGTGGCTGCCCGCGCTGCGCTGCGCAGTGCAGTGACTGAGTTGCAGTTCCAGGATATGGCGTCCCAGCTGATATGGCACACGACCAAGGTGCTTCAAGGATGCGCGTTCCGTTTGGCTTCCGAAGCCATGGGCAATGAAGATGGCGAAGAAGCAGCGCCCTTTGCGGAGATGGCGCCCGACCGGCCTAACCCTGTCACGCAGAGCGAGATGGATGCCGGTTCGGTGGACCTGTTCTGATCTTTACATCACTGGTTAACCTATATATTTAAGTCAGTTGGAGCCTTACATGCAATCGATCCTTGCCGTAGATGATTCACCGTCCATGCGGAAAATGGTGTCGTTCACTCTGACGGGTGCCGGCTATCACGTCGTGGAGGCGGTGGATGGGCAGGATGCCCTGGAAAAGGCCGAGAGCCACAATATTGATCTTGTGCTGGCTGACCAGAACATGCCCCGGCTTGACGGGATCGGGCTCACTCGGAAACTGCGTGAGAACCCTAAGTTCAAGACCATTCCCATTCTGATCCTCACCACCGAGTCCAGTGATCAGATGAAGCAGGCGGGACGTACTGCTGGCGCGACCGGCTGGTTGGTCAAGCCCTTCGATCCCAATCGCCTGATTGAAGTTATCCAGAAAGTGATCCGCTGAGTCGGGTTGTCCGGGATCACCAAGTACACAGGAGCCCATGATGGCGGAAACTTACCAAGAAGGATCGGGTGCAGGTGCTGACTTCGACCTGAGCCAGTTTTATCAGATCTTTTTCGAGGAAGCGGGCGAAAACCTGGACCAGATGGAGCAGATGCTTCTGGATCTGGATTTGAGTAGCGCCAATGACGAAGAACTCAATGGCATCTTCCGGTGCGCCCATTCCATCAAGGGTGGTTCAGCCACTTTTGGATTCTCGGATGTTGCGGAGTTGACCCACCAGATGGAGTCTCTCCTGGACCGCTTGCGCCGCCACGAGCTCCAGCCGATTCCGCAGATGGTGGATGTGCTCCTCGAATCTGCCGACGCCTCACGGAGCCTGCTGGCCCGCCACCAAGCAGGTGGGCAGGGCGAAGCTGTTTCCACCACCTCACTGGTGCGTCGCATTAGTGAACTTGCTGCAGGGCTGGTCCCCGGGGATGCCCCTGCTGTCGCTCCGCCCCCGCCGCCAGCCGCACCTGCTCCAACTCCAGCTCCACAGGCTGCAGCACCAGCGCCAGCACTGAAGGTAGTGACACCGTCGGTAGCCGGACAGGCGCGGACCCTGGAGATTCAGATTGGGCCCTTGGATCGACTGGAGCAGGCGGATGCCATCAAGGAGCTTTTTCGGGATATCCCGGGCCTCGGGGCGATCCGTGACATAGAAAGTCCACAGGCCAATACGCGGAGTTTCGCGGTGGAAACCACCTCCACCAATGACGATCTGCTCGACCTGTTTGCCTTTCATGTGGCCAAGGAACAGGTGCTGATCCGTGAAGCTGCGGCGCCAGCGTCCGGCGCTGCCGCCGACGAGGATGAAGAAACGGTCCTTGCTGCTGGCGCCGCTGGGGGTGAGGCCTACGGTTTCTTCAGCGAAGCGCCTGGCGCCCCACGTGCGGATGCACCTCACGCAGCGCAGGCCCCAACCCAAGCTGTGAAGGTTGCTGCAGCCCCCAAGGCCAGCGAGCCGAAGGTTGCCATGCAGGCGCAGATGGAGTCCACGACCATTCGGGTCGATGTGAAAAAGGTCGACCAGCTCATCAATCTGGTGGGCGAACTGGTGATCACCCAGGCGATGCTGGCGCAAAACAGCCGGGGCCTGGATGCTGGTGCGTACCAGCAGTTGCTGGCAGGGCTGGCTGACCTGGATCGCAATACCCGCGATCTTCAGGAGTCGGTCATGTCGATCCGCATGATTCCGATGTCCATTGTCTTCAGCCGTTTCCCCCGCATGCTCCGGGACCTGGCCAACAAGCTGGGCAAGAAGGTGGAACTGGTGACGCTGGGCGAAGCCACCGAACTGGACAAGGGGCTGGTGGAAAAGATCACCGATCCGCTGACTCACTTGGTGCGCAACAGTTGCGACCACGGTATTGAGATGCCCGCAGACCGATTGGCCAAGGGCAAATCCGAGCATGGGACCATCACGTTGTCTGCCTCTCACCAAGGCGGCTCGATCGTGATTGAGGTACGCGACGATGGCCGTGGGCTCTCGCGCGAGAAGATTCTCAGCAAGGCCCAAGAGCGTGGCATTGAAGTGTCCGAGCAGATGAGCGACGCGGAGGTCTGGCAATTGATTTTCGCGCCCGGCTTCTCCACAGCTGACGAGGTGACGGATGTGTCCGGGCGTGGCGTGGGAATGGATGTGGTCAAGCGCAACATCGCCGCACTCAATGGTTCGGTCGAAATCGATTCCGCTGAAGGCTACGGAATGAAGGTTTCTGTGCGCCTGCCACTGACGCTGGCCATCATGGATGGCATGTCCGTGGGGGTGAGTGATGAGGTCTACATTCTTCCGCTGTCTTCGGTGGTGGAGTCCTTCCAGGTCAATGCAGACGATGTGAGCACCGTGGCCCAAGGTTCGCAACTGGTGAAAGTGCGCGATGAATACATGCCGGTGATTGCGCTGGAGAAAATTTTCCAGGTGCCGCGTTTCGATCCCAACAAATCCAGCAACATCATGGTGGTGGTCGAGGCGGATGGCAGCCGTGTGGCGCTGTTGGTCGATGAGCTGCTGGGCCAACACCAGGTGGTGGTCAAGAACCTGGAGTCGAACTACCGCAAGGTTCCCAACGTATCGGGGGCCACCATCTTGGGTGACGGCACGGTCGCACTCATTCTGGACACAGGCGGCTTGGTGCGCAGGGCGCGCCACTAGATTCAAGCGGCCGTTCCCAGGGGCACGGCGCTGTCACGAAAGGAGAAGCACCATGAGTGTGATGGGTAAAACAGCAGAGGCGGTGCCAACGGGCACCCGTGAATATCTGACTTTCCGTCTCGACCAGGAAGAGTACGGTATCGACATCCTGAAGGTGCAGGAGATACGTGGCTATGAGCCACCTACACGGATCGCGAACGCCCCTAACTTCATCAAGGGTGTCGTCAATTTGCGCGGCACCATCGTGCCCATCGTTGACATGCGGCTCAAGTTCAACTGCGCGCAAGCCGACTACAACAGCTTCACGGTGGTCATCATTCTGAACCTTCGCAATCGGGTGGTCGGAATCGTGGTGGACTCCGTCAGCGATGTGATGGAGCTGACACCTGAGAGCATCCGTTCGGCGCCTGATATCGAAAGCGCCATCGACAACAGCTGCATCCTGGGGCTGGGGTCGGTGGGGGAGCGGATGCTGATTTTGCTGGACATCGAGAAACTCATGTCCGGCGTAGACATGGGGCTGGTGACTGCCAACGAGTAGGACTCCTCCGTCACCAACGTGGTGGACCCGGCACCTGCCAGATTTCAGGTGTGGCTTGCAGATCTCTAGGAGCGAACAGGATTTCCCGTCGGATGATCAATATGGCCCAACCCACCAGTGCCTCTTCAACAGCCCGGCCTCCCGTTGGCAGGGCGGATCCAGCGTTTGCCGCTGCTGCAGCGCCGTCGGGGCCGCTGGCTCAAGGGCGTGAATTCGTCTGGACCAATGCAGATTTTGCGCGGGTGCAGGCCTTGATCTATCAACGGGCCGGGATCAGCTTGCACGATGGCAAGCACGCCATGGTGTATAGCCGCCTTTCACGCCGCTTGCGGGACACGGGCCACAGCAGCTTTCACGACTATCTGGGATGGCTGGAGACGCACGACGGGCCGGAGTGGCAGGAGTTCATCAATGCCCTGACCACCAACCTCACTGCGTTCTTCCGCGAGCAGCACCACTTTGAGATTTTTGCTTCGCACCTGCGGAGCAAGCCGTCTGCCAGCTGGAAGGTTTGGTGCAATGCGGCATCCACCGGAGAAGAGCCTTATTCCATTGTCATGACCGCATTCGAGGCGCTGGGAGCCAACGCTTCTTTCAAGCTGACTGCCAGTGACATTGATTCCCGCGTGCTGGCGACGGCGGCGCAAGGGGTGTACCGCCTTGACAGTCTCAAGGGGCTGAGCCCGGAGCGCCTGCAAAAGTTTTTTCTGCGGGGAAAGGGTGGCAACCTGGGGATGGTGCGGGCCAAGCCGGAGTTGCGCCGCGCGATTGACTTTATGAGCGTGAACCTCATCCGGGATGACTGGCCGTTCAAAGAGCCCTTCGATGTGGTTTTCTGCCGCAATGTGATGATCTACTTTGACGCCGCCACGCAGCGACGCGTGCTGGAAAGGATTCACCGGGTCCTGAAACCCGGGGGCATGCTGTTTGTGGGGCATGCCGAAAACTTTAGCGAGTCCAGAGACCTGTTTACGCTGCGTGGCAAGACCGTGTACGAGCGTCGCTGACCTGCCATGTTGCCTCGCACCTAGCCCATGACCAATATTCCATCAGGATCCTCTCTTTCTCCGGCCGCCGCCTCTTCTGGCGCGTCCGAGCGGCGCCGTGCCCCTCGCATTGCGCCGTTGAGTGCGGACATCTACTCTGCGGGGGCAGGTCCTGCAAGGGAATCATCGCTGCAAGATCTCAAAGCGCGCAGCCGCAAGCCTGGGGAGGCATCCTTTTTCTACCTGGACCATCATTTCCAGCACAACGCTGTGAAGGTGCTTCCTGGTGAGTATTTCGTGGGCGACGAGAACATGATCATCATGACCGTGTTGGGGTCGTGTATTGCCGCCTGCTTGTGGGACAGCCGCGCGCATGTGGGAGGGATGAACCATTTCATGCTGCCCGATGGTGACGTGGCGGATGCGTCGGGCCGCTATGGTTCGTACGCGATGGAATTGCTGATCAACGAGATGCTCAAGCTGGGCGCCCGGCGCGAGACCATGCAGGCCAAGATATTTGGCGGTGCGCAGGTCATGCACAACTTCACGACCATGAACGTCGGTGAGCGCAACACCAATTTTGTTTTGAACTACCTGCACACGGAGCGGATTCCCATCGTCTCCGAGGATGTATTGGATATTTATCCGCGCAAGGTGGTTTTTTTCCCCATCACGGGGAAGGCCATGGTCAAGCGATTGGCACACGCACATCCCGAAACCCTGGTGGCCCAGGAAGTGCGTGGCAATGCAGCTACTGTGGCAAAGACTACCTCGGGCGGTTCTGTCGATCTGTTTTGAGGAAGGCGTGAGTTAATGAGCAGGAAAATCCGGGTGATCGTGGTGGACGATTCGGCGCTGGTCCGTAGTCTGCTGTCCGAGATCATCAACCGGCAGCGGGACATGGAGTGCATTGGCACGGCCAACGATCCCTTGGTGGCACGCGAGATGATCCGCGAGCTCAATCCTGATGTCATCACACTGGATGTTGAGATGCCCCGGATGGATGGCATCGATTTTCTGGGGCGTCTGATGCGCTTGCGCCCGATGCCTGTGGTGATGATTTCCACGCTGACGGAGCGGGGCGCCGAGGTGACCATGAAAGCGCTCGAACTGGGTGCCGTCGATTTTGTGGCCAAGCCCCGGGTGGGGCTGGCCAGCGGCCTCAATGATCTCGCTGCGCAGATCGTGGACAAGATCCGTGTGGCTGCGGTCGCCCAGGTCCGCCGTGCACCCGTGCGTGACGCTGCGCCAGCAGGGGGCGGCGCCGGGGCTGCTGTTGCGCCCCCAGCCTCGGCTCTCCTGGGCCGTCTGTCCACCGAAAAGCTGATCTGCATTGGTGCTTCCACAGGGGGGACGGAGGCTATCAAGGAGGTGCTGGTGCAAATGCCTGCGGATTCGCCCGCGATTGTCATTACCCAGCACATGCCTCCAGGGTTCACCACCAGCTTTGCTGCCCGCTTGAATGGTTTGTGCCAGATTACGGTCAAAGAGGCGGTCAATGGCGAGCGCATATTGCCTGGCCATGCCTACATCGCGCCGGGTGGCACCCAGTTCCATGTAGCACGTAGTGGTGCCAACTATGTGGCGGTGGTGGATGATGGTCCGCCCGTGAATCGTCACAAGCCCTCGGTGGAAGTGCTGTTCAAATCTGCCGCCGCAGTGGTTGGACGCAACGCCTTCGGCATCATGCTCACTGGAATGGGTAATGATGGAGCGGCTGCGATGCGCGAAATGAAGGACGCCGGCAGCTACAACTATGTGCAGGATGAGGCGACCTGTATTGTCTTTGGCATGCCGCGTGAGGCCATTGCCCATGGCGCTGCTGATGAGGTTCTGCCGCTGGGGCAGATCGCGCCTGCGCTGATCACCCGTCTGCGCGGCGCTACGGATCGGCTGCACCACCGCATCTGATGGAATAACGCGGCCCTTGAGCGCTGCAGGCTGGATGGTTTCCTGCGGGCCGCGCTATGTTCCTCGACCGGCTAACGCTATGCGGACAGGGCTGTCCAGCGCTCCAGTGCGGCCATCAACTCGTCTTCGATCGCGCCCGCCCTCGCGGTCATGACTGCTGCCCGCGCCGGATCGGTGCTGTAGAGGGTCCCATCTGCCAGTGCCTCTTGGAGCGCCTGCTGTTCGGATTCCAGGCTGGCGATCTGCGCCGGGAGCTGATCCAGTTCGCGCTGCTCCTTGTAGCTAAGCTTCTTTTTTGATAGCTGTTCGGGCTTTCTGGATAAGCGCTGATCGGCATTTTGACTCAAAATTTCCGCATCAACCTTTTTGGTGGCGGGTGCTGAAGCGTTGAGAGCCCTGCTGCGCTTGGATTGCAGCAGCCAGTCCTGCACGCCGCCTTCGTACTCTCGCCACAGTCCATCGCCTTCAAATGCGATGGTACTGGTGACGACGTTGTCGAGAAATGTCCGGTCGTGGCTGACGAGGAAGACCGTACCTTCATAGTTCTCCAGCAGCTCTTCTAGGAGATCCAGCGTGTCGATGTCCAGATCATTGGTGGGTTCATCCAGCACCAGGACGTTGGCAGGACGGGCGAACAGCCGCGCCAACAGCAAGCGGTTACGTTCCCCACCCGATAGCGAGCGAACCGGAGAGTGCGCGCGGGCCGGAGAGAACAGGAAATCGCTCAGATAGCTTTTCACGTGTTTGCGCTGGTTGCCAATCTCGATCCATTCGCTGCCCGGGCTGATGAAGTCTTCCAGCGTGGCATCCAGATTGACCGCGTGGCGCATCTGGTCGAAATACGCAACTTGCAGGTTGGCTCCCTGGCGGATGGTGCCCTCGTCAGGCGCGAGCTCGCCAAGGATCATCTTGAGGAGCGTGGTCTTGCCTGCACCATTGGGGCCAATCAGTCCCACCTTGTCGCCGCGCAGGATGGTCCCCGTGAAGTTGCGAACAATGGTCTTGTCGCCGAACGATTTGCCCACCCCGGTCAGTTCAGCGACGATCTTGCCCTGGTAGCCATTGGAACCACCTGTTGCCACATCCATGCGAACGCTGCCGACCACCTCGCGACGTGCTTCGCGGCGCGCACGCAAATGCTCCAGGCGGCTGATGCGGCTCTGGCTGCGGGTACGGCGTGCTTCGACGCCACGGCGTATCCAGACCTCTTCCTGTGCCAAAAGCTTGTCGGCCTTGGCCGAGATGACAGCCTCCTGCGCCAGCTGTTCTTCTTTCTGTATCTGGTACTGCGCGAAGTTTCCGGGGTAAGACCGGAGCTGGCCTCGGTCGAGTTCCACAATGCGCGTGGCGACCCGGTCCAGGAACGATCGATCATGGGTGATGGTGACAACGCTGCCGGGAAAATCGAGCAGAAGGTCCTCCAGCCATTCAATCGAATCAAGATCCAGATGGTTGGTCGGTTCATCCAGCAACAGTACGTCTGGGCGTGCCACCAAGGCCTGTGCCAAGGCCACGCGTTTTTTGGTTCCGCCCGACAGCGTGCCGACCACCGCGTCTGGATCAAGGTGCAGCCGCTGCAGGGTTTCCTCCACCCGCTGCTCCCAGTTCCAGGCGTCGTACGCTTCAATCTCCGACTGCAATGCATCCAGGTCCAGTCCTTCCGCACCCGACAGGTACTGGTCGCGGATAGCGATGACCCTCTGCAATCCTTCGGATGCCGCCTTGAAGATGGTGGCGGCAGCGTCCAGGGAAGGTTCCTGGGCCACAAATGCAATCCGCACTCCTTGCTGTACCTGGAGCGAGCCGTCGTCTGGTTTTGCCAGGCCTCCAAGAATTTTGAGAAGCGAGGATTTGCCTGCGCCATTGCGGCCGATCAGGCCGACACGTTCCGCAGTCTCCAGAGAAAAGCCAGCGTGGTCCAGCAATGCAACATGCCCAAATGCGAGTTGGGCGTCCAGTAAGGTGATAAGTGCCATAAGAGCAAGATTATCGGGGCGGGGCCCTATAAGCCTTTTGGGGATCTTCGGCGCTGCTTCAGTGGGCTCGTCTCTTCACATGGGTAGTGCTGTGCATGTGACATGCGCTTGCAGCACTGTGTGTATGTGCCTGTTGCTCCGTCCGCGCTCCGGTAGAACCCAGATATCGAATGAGTCGGGCGCTCTTGCCGCCCAAGAGTGGCGGCAAGAGCGCCTGCCCAGTAGTCTTGCGAATTTTCGTCCCCATCTCTTTCCAGTCTCTCTAAATTAGTGCTATAGTCGAGGGCTTCGCTACTGAGGCGGTTCTGCAGAAATGTGGTGACGCTGAAGATGTGGGTGGT